>CAIVPR010000170.1 GCA_903907865.1 uncultured Acidobacteriia bacterium | reverse complement strand
TCATGTTTCAGTCCCCTTCACATAGGGGCGTGCCTTACAAGGCCGGCCGCCAAGGCCGCAACAAGATAGACCTCCCGTTTCAGTCCCCTTCACATAGGGGCGTGCCTTACAAGCCGGTCAGCAAGGCCTGGACGTGGAAGCTGATCGGTTTCAGTCCCCTTCACATAGGGGCGTGCCTTACAAGGAGGTCAGCGAGGAGACAATCCAACAAGGAATCGGATGTTTCAGTCCCCTTCACATAGGGGCGTGCCTTACAAGGCTATAATCGACCCCCGTAACGCGGTGCACCCATTGAGTTTCAGTCCCCTTCACATAGGGGCGTGCCTTACAAGGCGGCTTGGCAGCGTTGACCATCGGACTGGTTTCGGGTTTCAGTCCCCTTCACATAGGGGCGTGCCTTACAAGAGCCCGTCGAGACACGCCGCTTGGACTGCCCTCGAGTTTCAGTCCCCTTCACATAGGGGCGTGCCTTACAAGGCGTTATAGGCGCGCAATTGCGCGCGTACCTTATAGTTTCAGTCCCCTTCACATCGGGGCGTGCCTTACAAGCGCCGCGCGGCGTGCGATTGACCTCTCCGCCATACCGTTTCAGTCCCCTTCACATAGGGGCGTGCCTTACAAGTCCCGGTTCGCGCCAAGGCTCTGGCCTTCCAGGTTCAGTTTCAGTCCCCTTCACATAGGGGCGTGCCTTACAAGGTACGTGTCGGCGGCTGTCTGCTACCTCACCTATTGGTTTCAGTCCCCTTCACATAGGGGCGTGCCTTACAAGGTTACGCTGCCGTCGTTGCGCCCGAACTTGTTCAGTTTCAGTCCCCTTCACATAGGGGCGTGCCTTACAAGTCAAGCGCCTGGAAGCGGAGGTTGCGGCGTTCCTCGGTTTCAGTCCCCTTCACATAGGGGCGTGCCTTACAAGGCCTATGACAACGTCCTTGGCATATAATGCTTCTAAGTTTCAGTCCCCTTCACATAGGGGCGTGCCTTACAAGAAAAGCGGCCGGACCGTGTACCGCCCTCGTCTTTCTGTTTCAGTCCCCTTCACATAGGGGCGTGCCTTACAAGCTGTCGGCTTCATGTTCGCGCCGGTCTTTGCCAGGAGTTTCAGTCCCCTTCACATAGGGGCGTGCCTTACAAGGCCAACAACAACAGGCAGAAGTTCCAGAAGTTCTCGTTTCAGTCCCCTTCACATAGGGGCGTGCCTTACAAGGATCCCGACAAGGCCGCGAACGACCAGGCGAGGGATAGTTTCAGTCCCCTTCACATAGGGGCGTGCCTTACAAGAGCTCCACAACCACCACAAAACAAACACTTTACCACCCATCCCGCAACCCCAAACCCGGCAGATCCCCAAACCGCCACCAAACCCGCCCGATCTGAGACAATCCTACACCATCCACCCCCACCGCGTCACCACACATCCCCGCAATAGTTCGCATATTCGCATTCCGCGCAGCGACCCCGCACCTCCGTCGCCTCCGGCATCTCCTCCTGCTCCCTCATCCGAGCCACCGCTCCCACAATTTCCCGTACCCGACGCCGCATTTCATCCGTCACCTCCACCGCAAACACCTTGTCATCCGGTATCCGGTAAATGAATCCCCTCTCCACCCGCAGCCCCATCACCGATTCCACCAGTTCCGCATACCCCGCCAACTGCATCCGCTGGTTCTCGCCAACCTCCCCGCTCGTCAGCTTGAAATCCACCACCGCTCCCACCCCCTCGCCCCGCAACAGCAAATCCAGCTTCCCCGACAGCCCCAGCCTCTCGCACTGCAACCAAACCCCGAACTCCCGTACCGCCTCCTCCAGTCCGTACCGCCGCAGCGTCCGCCGCATCTCCAACCCCTCCACCATCTCCTGCGCCCGCAGCCCCTCCCGCATCTTGTACGTCATCTGCCCCGCGCCCGGCATGAACTGATGGAAATACACCACCCGCGGACAATACGTCCACTGCCGCAACTCCGTCACTGCCAGCAATTCCATCTCACTCCCCCTGCTTCAGCACACGCAATCCCGGCTCCTTCTTCGCCCCCGCCTCCGCCACCTTCTTCAATTCGTCCGCATCCCGCCTGTACTGGTCCAATACCCACATGTCGGCCAAATCCGCCTCGCACACCGGCACCATCCGCACCCGCGCCGACTCCTCCCCCACCTCCGTCCGCAGCTTCAGCGCCAACTCCTGCCGCCGGTTCCGGTTCAGCTTCCCGAAGAACGCGCTGTACTGGATCCGCTGCAGCCCGTAGTCCAAACAAATTTCTGACACCCGCGTGCGCAACCGGTCGCTCTCGATGTCATACAGCAAGACCACCGACACCTCCGGACTCCCCTTGCCCACCAGCAAAGGCCGCAACACGCTCGCATACCGGTTCGTCCGCGCCACCCCAATTCCCCCTCACCACTGGAATGCGAACGGTCGGTATTCCCGATGCCCCCGCATCGCCGCCGCCGCCAACCTCGCCTGCATCTGGATGATCGACCGCACCTCGTGGTCCTTCCCCCGATGCCGCTCCGCCGTGTTCAGCCGCAGCAACACCCGCGCTGCCACTTCCTCCTTCGACTCCCCGTCCAGCATTTCCTTCACCAGCCGCAGCCGCCCGCCCTTGTTCAGCCACGTCAGCACCGCACGGTCCACCACGGGCTGCCGGAACTCCTCCACCAGGTCCAGCACCATCGACGGCTTCCCGCTCCTGTCCACATGCATGAATCCCGCAAACGGTTCCAACCCCGCGTTCATGGCCGCCCCCCACACATGCGAATACAAGATCCCGTACCCGTAATTCAGCGCCGCGTTCACGGCATCCCCCGGACCCGCCTTCCGCCGTCCCTCGAATCCTGCCTCGTCCGGCAGCATGTCCCCCACCCGCTCCCAGTACATCCGCCCGCCCGTCCCCTCCAACCCCAGCAGCACAGGGCGCACCGCGTCCGCCGACCCTCCCGGAACCTCCAGCGCATCCTTCCTCAGCCTCCGCAGCACCACCGCCGTCTTTTCCAACTCCGCTTTGCGCTCACCATCCCGGCTCTTCGCGAAGTACCGCAGCAGCTTCTCTTGGTTCCGAAGCTTGCCCGCCACGATCCACCGGCAGAACTCCGCCCCCCGGTCCGTCGCCGCCGCGCCCATCTGCTGCCGCCGTGTCTCCACTGTTGCTGTCAGCATGGGCGAGGTGATCAGCGCCACCGGCCTCCCTGACGACGACATCACGGCGACCCGAATCCCCCGCGAGCACAATTCCTCCAACAGATCCGAGGAGAAACTCACCCCGCGCGACGCCACGATCACTTCCTGTGCCCGCATGAACGGCACTTGGGCGCAGACCTTGCCCGCCTTCTTCACCACGATCCGCTCGCCCTTCTTGCCCACATACAGCCCGAAGCCCGCCACCAGCAACTGCGCGCCGTTTTCCGTGGCCAACAGCGTCACCGTGTCGTCGGTCGGCAGTTCGACATCGTCCGGGAGTGGCAAGTCCAGCTCCAACTGTTCGGGCGCTGTTTCGAAGCGCTCCGTGATCCAGTTGAATTGCGCCGATGCGGGTGGTTTCCGTCTCGGATAATACGCTTCCAGTGAAAAGGCGGGACTAGCCATCGGATAAACTCTCCCCTTGTATCCTACCGCGATTCCGCGGCCTCCGCCCTTGTATACTGGCCACAACACGTGGATTTCCAGTTCTACCCGCTCCGCTTCGAATTCGTAGGCTTGGATTCTATCTTTTTCCCTCCCGGAAAAGCGACCAATGTCCTGCGCGGAGCTCTCGGCACCATCTTCCGCGGTATCGCCTGTGTCCCGGAATGTCGACGATCAGCCGACTCCCGTCATTGCGAAATCCGACACCTCTGCCCCTACGCCGCCGTCTTCGAACCCGTCGCCCAAGGGCCCGGTCCCAGCGGTTTTGCCGACCCGCCCCGACCCTTCGTCTTTCGTGCCGGCCACCTCGACGGGCGCGCCATCCGTCCCGGCGACCCGTTCCACTTCGACCTCAACCTCTTCTCCCTCGACCCTGACACCCTTGCCTACTTCGTCCTGACGTTCGCTGCCCTCGCCCGCGAAGGACTCGGCCCGTCCCGCGGCAAGGCCGAACTCCGCACCGTCCGCCGCCTGCCCGTCGGAAAAACGCCCGCAGGACATCTGCCCGGAGCGACACTCTACTCCGCCTCTACCCACACCATGTCCAGCCTGGCCGAGCCCGTGACCCTTTCGCTCGAACCCGATCCGACCGCCCCGCCGCGCATACGGGTGGAATTCGTCACCCCGCTGGAGCTGAAGCAGATCCACCGTGTCGTTGATCGCCCGGAGTTCGGAGTTCTGTTCGCCAGAATCCGCGACCGCATCGCCAACCTGCGGAAACTCTACGGCGCGGGCCCGCTGGAACTGGATTTCCAGGGGAGCAACGAGAGGGCTGCACTGGTGAGGATGACGGACTGCCGTATGCGCCGGGAGGAACGCGACCGCCGCAGTTCCCGCACCGGCCAAACCCACTCGATCGGAGGTTTCGTCGGAACGGCGGAATACGAAGGCGACCTCGCCGAATTCCTCCCGTGGCTCGAAGCGGCCCGCTACACGGGAGTGGGACGCCAAGCTGTTTGGGGCAAAGGCGAAATCATAGTTGTAGGGCAGGCATTCTTGTCTGCTACAGGCTTTTAGCCCGGCACAACCGACTTCTGTTGTGCCAGCCGTCGTGGCGCACGCAATCTGCGTGCGGCGTCGAGAATCGTCTCGACGCCCGTTTCCCCGGTTTAGGAAACCCTACCGTGCCCCCAAAGCCCGCCCCACCCCCTCTGGATCGCAAGCAATCACCCGCAAATATGCCTGAACCGTCTGGTCCGGCACACACCTGCCTTGTTCCCAATCCCGCAATGTTCCCAGAGGAATCCGGTACTTCACTGCAAACTCCTCCTGCGTCAACCTGAGCGCCCGCCGCAAAATCTTCGTCCTCGGAACCAGCGGGATCGTACGCGCTTCCCCCTCCGTCATGGGCCGACCATCCTCGTCCGCCCAAGCCGCAGCCGTCCGCTCTTCCGCCGACATCTCCCGCACCCCCGCCTCGGGAAAAGCCCGCTCGCTCCCGTCCCCCAGCACTTCCACCACTGTCCCGTCAGTACGAATTCTCGCGCTAATATTCATCGAGTGCATCCCCATGTATCGCAAGTCTTGCTGGCCGTGTGGGGCAGGTTGGCAACCTGCGGCGGGGTCGCCGACACCGCCACGCGTCGGAACGACGCGCCCTACCCCACAACCCGCCGATACCAAGTATGCCGCTTCGATGCATTCTCCACCCGGTACGGCACCGCCGTGGTAGCCAACACCCGATGCTTACCCAGCGTGACCTTCCCCTCGCCATACGTGCTGATCCGCTCGAACCCGTCCTTGGCCTTCACCAACTCCTCGCCGAAGTCGTCCAACACCTGCACCATGCCATACAACTCCGGCCGGTTCAACTCGCCGCCGTGGAGCGCAGCCGTATACCCGTCAGGAATCGGCCCGGACGTCCGTCCCGCCCCCACGCACTGCCAAAAACTTCCCCGCTTCCCAATCGAGTTGATGTGCCGGAACAGTTTCTCGACCAACGCGCAGTCCGCCTCCGACATCCCGCCAACCTCGACCGCCACCGCCAAAGTCCCACCCGAAAACGCCGCAAACTCCCGGTACACAATCGTCTGCTTGAACGGCAAATCGCCGTCGCGTTCCGCGTCCAGCGCCTTCACAAACGTGTTCTGCACCACGCAGTGGGGCGGGGGACGGAACCGGATGCGCCGCCCCTTCAAAGCATCAAACACGCTGCGCGCTGTCCGCTGTGCTTCTTCCCCGTCGTAAGCCCGGAAACACGCATCGATTAGCGCCATCTTCACCGCGTACGGCGTCGGCACCACCAAGGTCTTTCCGCCCTTGCTCGTCGTGTTGCTCATCCGCAACGAGAAGAGGCTGACCGGCTCATACTCTGCCACCAACCAGACTTGTTCCTCGACTGACATGCCAAACCCCTACCGGCCGGCCCGGATGATCTCAGCCATCCGTGTGGCGAACGCGCCTAGATCAGCAAACCGAAACGTCTCCACCGGTGCCGGGTCATTCACAGTGTTCATCGCCGTGGCGATTTCTTCCACCTGGCTCTCGAAGGCCGGATTCAGGGCCGATACACAGGGCGCGGGCACCGTTGACTTCGAAGCGGCGATGACGCCCGAGAAATCAACGATATGCGGATTCTGGGTATTCCGGTGTGCACCTGTCGGCTTCACGAATGTTGACAGCGCCGCCTTGAGCAGTGCCTCGCATCGCTTCTTCCGCTCGGCCTCGTCATGGACTTGTTCGGTCGTGATGTCATTCCGCCCAACCTTGTAAAGATCGATATTCAGCACCGCCGCATACTGGCCCGACGACGCCGGCCGGTGGAAGATGTTCTGCCCGAGATTGGCACCTTCGCCCTTACCCTCGCCGCGGCCTTCCGCCACGAACTTGGCGTGGAAATACGAGTCCGTCGTCACTGCTTCCGGCCTCCCAACAACCCAGCCGAATTCGACGCAAGACTTCCGGGCAATAGACCGCGACTTCCCCAGATCGCTCGTGATGAGAGTCCCGGCGCAGTCGGTAACAGTGCACGCGGTAATGGCATCCCTCAGGATGTCACCGTCCTTCGACTCCTTCGAATACTTCAACGGGTTGCCATCCCAGTCATACTGGATCCGGTTGGGATTCCCGATCCGGCACCCCTCGCTCAGATTCAGCCCCATGTTCTTGGATTCCGCCGTCAAGTGCTCGACAAGGATGTGCTTGAACATGTCTCCCGAGACCGCATTTACAGTGTGCTTGTGGGCCTCACCGTCCTCGCCCTTCACGACAATATCCACCATGCGGGTCATCATGGTGTTACCTTCGCTTCCCTCGTTGTTCAGCGAGTGAAGCTCCATCGTCAACAGCCCGGAAACGCTTATGGATTTGTACATGGCTACCCTTTCTTCAGATCTGTTTTTCTTCGATGTCCACCGCGTCGGTGCCGACTTTGGCTGCGCGTGAATACCCATACGCCAACAGCAACGAGCCGACGAGCTCCTCGCCATGTCGCTCAACCAGCTCGCACACCTTGTCAAGGTCCGCCACTTCGATCTGGTGTCCCAAGCCCTTCAGTTTGTGGGCCACCTCCCAGTTGTTGGCTTGAACAAATTCCGCCAATACGATCGAGAATTCGCCTTTTCCGGCCCGCATCTTCTGTTTCCACTTTTGCGCCAGCCCGAATTGGACCTCCCGGTTGCTCGACTTCATCCCAACCGCATAGATGGTCGTGTTCCGGATCGCGCGCGCGACGCTCAGGAACCCCTCGTTCTCAACGATTTCCTTCAACATGTGTTGTTCCTCGTAACTCCGAATCAACAAATCGCTCAAAATCTCGCTGCTGAATAGCCGAGTGTATTCACCTGCGGCACCCTTCCTCAGCATCAATGGCCCGAAGGCATGATGGAATTCCATCAAGTCCGTGAAATCGCCAGTCGCCAGCCAGTTCCTATACAGTTGGAGCACCGAGCACTCGTCGCTCTTATCCTCGTCCAATACTCCGAGGCAACCGCCCCGGGCCTTGCCAAGCTCTCCGATAGCTTCGCCAATGATCATCAGATACGCGTTCGCATCATCCCGGCTATCGATCCTGAACCAATCGGGAAGCGGTAGGATCGCCTCGTTCATTAGAGCCGCAGCCGTGCCCAAGCTCTTGAAGAACGCTTGCCTTAGGCCCCTAACTACCTTCCTCGGAGTCCTCTTCTTAAGGGAAACGACGGCCTCCGCATGAAATCCCTCCGAGTTGATGATCAGGATCTGCGTGCATTTCAGCGAGGACTCGATGTCCAATCGCACGCCACCCCAGAGGTTCAGATCGGACAGCTCGCGACCGACCCGTTTCAGGGCCTCAATGGAAATGTCCGCCGGGTCCAGCACCATGAACTTGAAGTCGTCCCCGCTGCGGTAAGCCGCCATCGAAGTCCACATTCCCCGCATCTTCATCCATTCCGCGAACGGATTGACTAGCACACCGGGAACCGATCCTGGGGAGCGTGCTTCTGTTTTTGCGCTGCTCACGCCCTTCCCTGTCGCGGGGTTGAGCAACTGCGTGTTTGACAACTCGGGCTTCTCGGAGCAGGCGGTCCCTGAACATTCCGATTCAACCCACTGCTGCGCAGCCTCGGGATTATTGTGCAGCCACCAAGCCAGCTCCCGGTCCGCGTTCCAACCCTTGCGCATCGACGAAATCATTTTCGCCAGCTTCAGCTTGGGACTCGGCTCTTCGGGAGTCGCCAGAACTCCGGCATCTGCCGCTTGCCCCGTGCCGCGCTTTGAGGCCTTCTTCTTCGTGGCCTCGCGGAACTCGCGGGCAACCTTCTCTTTCTCCCGCTCCTTCTCGTAGTCCAGTGTGTCGTCGATGCTCGCGGGTGCCGCGTTCTTTGCGTCGAAAACGAACACGAAACCCGGAGTTGCTGGACGCGCGAAATCAACCTCACCGCGACCCTCCACCTTGTAGCGGCCGCCTTCGTCCACAATCGATACCGCGCGAACGCCCAGTTCGTCCATGAGGCTGGCCCACCCAACGGCCTCAAGGGTATCGGCGTAAGTCCCTGTCGTCTTGTCCACGTACCGGATCATGCCTTCTTGCTTTCTTCCGAAACCCCGGCGGCGGTTCCAGCTTGGTCCGCCAATCGCAGCCGCCTCGCAAGGTATGCGTACAGCTGCCACGAATGCTCGTTCTCATCTTCCCATATACGAGCTAGTTGCTCTGAAAAATCTTTTCGATCCGCAAGCGTAGCGCGACCAGTCATAAAAAAGCCGTTCCAGCCAAAGCCTCGCACCAGCTCCGCCGCCTCGGGAACCATCACGAACGCATCCGCATTGGCGGCACGTGCGGAATGGTGCCCGGCGATTGCGCGTGCCACCGCCCAAGCCGTATCGCCCAATTCACTCTCCAGGAAATCACGCGCAGCCATAGCCCCCTCCACTGCATGATGAGGCATCACCGGCCCCTTTTGCCCCTTCTCCTTGTTCGTATGGGCCAATGCCTCCCCCGGCATCTTTCCAAACCCGCCTTCGCACTCCCAAGCCTTGGCCTGCCAGCCCTCGGTCAGTTTCCCCAAGTCGTGCAGCCCGATCGCAAGCCGGACCAAGTCTTCGGTTCTACCGGGGTCCATCTCCAACCGAGCGTCTAGGAGCCGAGACCCAACCGCGTTCGCGCCTGCCATCCTCTCCCCCTGCTCCAACACCCGCGAGACATGGTCGATCCAAGTCTCGCGCCTGTAGCTGTACCTGGGATACTGGGGCAAATCCTCGTACCGGACCGGTTTCTCGTTGCCGCATTGGCAAAGCCGGAGCCCCGCTTTTTCCGTGTACGCAGCCACTGCCGGGCCAAGCGCAATCAGCCAAGCCCCGCTCAAACTGGCCGCATGCTCAACCGGTAGCCAGTCAAACAACGCCAAACTGCCCTCGTCATCTGGCGACTTTGCCATCCACACTGCGCCCGACCCGGATTCAATGCTCCTTCCCAACTGTCTGATCGACGTCCGTGGAACGCTGAGGAGACTCGGCCACATCTCGCGTCCAAACCTTACCTCGCTGGGTTTTGCGCTCAGTAGCACACTTACCGTATCGATGTCGCGGACCAACTCGCCCAGCTTTCCTCGGTGCCCGGTTGAAATCGCTTCCTCCACATTCTTTTCCCGTTGCCGCAGATTGGCGTATCTCCGCAGTATATCCGACTCGATGCGCCCATGCACTGTATCCACCCAAGCCTGTTCGCGCTCAAAGTCGATGTTCTCGCCCTCCGCCCACAAACTACCTAGGCACTTACGGGTCGCGTCGAATGCGGCCTTGTCCTCATAGGGGCGGTCCGTTTCAACCTCGAACACCACGACTTCGCCGGTACACCGCTCAACGTAACGAGCTGTTCGCCCCGCCCTTTGCACCAGCGCGTTCATCGGTGCCAATTCGGTGAGGATCCGGTCCGCCGAAATGTCCAGTCCGGCTTCCACCACCTGGGTGGTAACCAGAATCACATTCGTCTCCGTCGCGTCTCGCCCAAACCACGATTGCAACTGGTCCTCCGTCCCCCTCCGGTCCGCCGCGAAGAACCGGCTGTGCAGGCAAGCCACCTTCGTGGAACTACCCCGGTAAGCCGCCTCCAGTTCCCAATACAAGTCTTGGGCCCGAGTTGTGCGGTTAACAATCACCAACGTCCGGTCCCCTCGGTGCGCTGCCTTTACCGCCTGACCATCCAGCAACTCGGAACGCCACGCCCATGTCCGGCGCTTGGTCCGTTGCACCGGAAGACTACGAATCTCATCTACCCTAAGCTTCGGAACCTTGGCACCCATCATCCCTGCTAGCTTCGCCATGCTCGAATCCGACATAGTTGCCGTCATGAGAACGAACTGGACTAGCCCCTTCAGCCGGTTCATCATCTCGATCACCGTACCCAGTGCCACTCCGGCATCGAGCAAGTGCGCCTCGTCCAGAATCACCAGCGAGCCGATCAACGCCCCCGCCACGATGTTGTCCAGCTTGGGTGGTAGCGACACGGGCATCATAAGGTAGCCCGACAGCAACTGGTCAATCGTACAGAACACGAGGTCGCCTTCGAAGAACGGGTCGTTCTTCTCGCCGCCCATTTGGAGGCTGCAATAGACCTCCGCGCCCCCGTACGCGCGTTCCTTGCCCTTGTCGCAAGTTTCAAACTGCTTCTTCAGCGCAATGGAGACCGTTGCGTGCAGCCCGGACGCCAGTGAACGCAGAGGCACTGCATAGATCAACCGGTCGGCCAGTCTCTGCCCATGCCGCTGGGAATACAGGAACGGTGCAACCGTCGTCCAAGTCTTACCTGCGCCGGTAGGCGCTCGGAAGATCAGCGACTCGCCCGCAAGAATCCTCTCGCCGATATCCGCTTGGAATCCATAGGGGGCGTGCCCGGTCAAACGCTCGAAGAACTCGCGATACCCCATTTGCATTGAAAGTTTAGCACCAAGTTAAGCGAGGAAAATTCATGCCGTATCGACTGCAACTGTTTCTCGCAGAGGCCATCTCTCTTGCCTCCACCCCCTTGCTCTCCCCTACAAACGGGATTACCCTAAAGAAGCATCCCACTGCCCGCCGACTCCATGTCCGTCTCCATCGCCCCAAGGCACCAAAAGCTGATAGACGACGCCATCATCTCCGGTGCCTGCTCGGCCCCGCAACAATATGTTGACCGTGCTCTCGACATCCTCGCCCTGGAAGAGGAATTCCTCCATCAACAAAAGGACGCCATCAACGCAAAGATCGCGCGCGGCCTCGCCCAGTTGGACCAAGGCCTCGGAATTCCCGGCGACGTGGCCCGCGCACGGCTTCAGGCCCGGAAGGCCGCGTTCTTGCGGAACACCGCACCGTTCCCTGCGTGAAAAATCGACGGTCCCGCGTCCTTGTGCTATGCTGCGCCACATGCCGTCTTCTTCCGCCCCCGAACTCCGCGTGAACACCAGCGAGATCGTCCGCGATGTCGTCGAAGGCGAGTCGTTCATCATCGAACGCCGCGCAATCCCGGTCGCGGAACTCACGCCGATCACCCACCAACCCCGCCCCCTTATGCCGGACCGCGAAGCTTTCATCATGGCCAGCCCCGAAACCCTGGACAGCGGCCTCATCTTGGAACAAGACCGCACCTGACCTATTACTTCGACACAGCCTATCTGGCTAGGTCTTACTGAACGAGCCGGACGGAACCCTTGTTCGCGCCTTGGCCCGCCAAGCGGACGGCATCGTCCCTTCAACCATCTGACAGAATCCCCAAGCCGAACCGCAACCGCACCAGATCGCACGCCACCTTCCCCCCCAAATTCCCCCTCCCCCCAAACTCCGTTCACGTCCCCTCAAAATAAATCCGGCCTCCCCGCAACCCCAACAAACCACAAGCCAAACCGTCCATTTCCCAGCCCCACCACCCACCCCCGATAGTTCGTTTTCGCCCCCCTCGCGCACTACAATCGACGCGCGATGACAAACACGACTCAAGACACCTCCAAGCCCCGGCCACAGACACAAACGAGCGCCCACCAAACCTCCACTTCGTCCCGGAACTCCCTCCGCCACGGCCTACTCGCCAAAATGGTGCTCATCGAAGGCGAATCCGAAACCGCCTTCCGCCAGCTCTCTGAATCCCTCCACAAGGCCTTTGCGCCAGCCAGCGCACGAGCCGCGCGCCAAGACGCTGGAACAAGCAGCGGATACCTCGACGCGGCTGGACGTGCGCTGTCTGAAGATGCCGGTTCGGACTTTGACGAATACGAAAACAACCTCCTCGACACCATG
This sequence comes from uncultured Acidobacteriia bacterium, assembly GCA_903907865.1. Classification (GTDB taxonomy): domain Bacteria; phylum Acidobacteriota; class Terriglobia; order Bryobacterales; family Bryobacteraceae; genus BOG-234. The sequence goes on along the minus strand of CAIVPR010000170.1, from coordinate 3,741 downwards.
GTCCTCTCCGCCTGGCGACGCATGCGCGCCGTCGGCATGGAGACCGCAGCTGTCACCCTCCAGATCAAATCCAACCGCGACTTCGCCGCCCAAAGCGCCACGTCCCCGGACGCCGGCACCACCACCTACCAGGCCTTCACCACGCTCCTGTCCAACAGTCCCGCCTTCGAACTCGTCCTCCGCTACGAGGCCCGCCACGCCCGGGCCTACGAACGCGCAGCCAAAGCTCTCCGCGACTATCGGAAAGGCACCGGACGCGACATCCACGAATCGCGCCAAACGAACCCGAGCCCCGAGCCGCCCCCGACCGCCAATGCGCCCGCAATACCTGAAATCGATCCAAACGAACCCGAGTCCGCCACGCTTGCGCCAGCCCAACGTCAAAATCAGCCAAACGAACCCGGGCACGCCACGCTCGCACCAACCCAACATCAAAATCCGCGAAACGAACCCGAGCACCACGCCAACCCCAAGCCCGATGCCCCCGCAGGCCGTTCCGCCCGCTGGCTCAAGCGCCAAGCCCGCCTCGCCAGGCGCAGAAAGTAGCCCATGCCACACAACATCCCCAAAACGATACGTGGCGCACGCACTCCCGCGAGCCCCGTCGGGAATCCTCTCGACGCCCACTCTTCGGCGTGCCTGTCGATAGCCCTCGTGGCCTTGGTCCTATTCGCCCTAACGTGCCAAGGAACCCACGCCCTACTGGCCCGAAGAGTGCGCCGGACCCCGAAAGACCGCGTTCAGCAGCAGTCCGTTCAGCCCGTCCATCGCCGCCCGGTAGTTGGGATTCGCCGTGAACCCGATCACGTTGCCCCCGCCCGACCGCGACACGATCACGAACGGCTTGAACGCCAACTGTTTCCGGTACTCGTCCCACATGTAGCCGCTAACGCTCGAAGCCAGCTCTTCCGGAGCCGCGAACGTAACCGCGTTCACGCCCTTGTCGATCTTGATCGGAGTGAAGATGTTCCGTCCGGAAACCATCGCGTAAACACTCGCGGGGAGACCGGCGCTGATCCACTGCTCCTTGTCGACCACGCACTTCACCAACGCGCCGTGCAACGATTCCGGGGCTTCCGAATCGGGCTGGATCGCCTTGTCGAGATCCGCCGCCGTGGCGAGGATCTTCCCCGGCACACTCGCGGGCGGCGTGGCCGCAGCCCCCGCGGCAGCGCCGGAACCGCCTGCGCCACCCCGTCCCGGCCCACCCGAGGCCGCCGGCGTTTCGGGCACCCGGTCCTCGCGTTGGACCGCCAGCAATCCCGCGCGCGGGTCCGCCAGGAATTGGACCGCGCCCGAAATCCCGATCAACGTCCCGCCGTCCGACACCCACTGTTTCAACCGCTGGATGCCGTTCGGACCCAACGTTTCCGCGTAGCCGCCGCCCCCGCCGCCCCGTCCGCCCCCGCCGACGTCCGGCAGGATGATCACGTTGAAGCGCCGCAAATCCGCCGACCCCAGGTTCTGCATCCGCACAGCCGTCACCGGATACCCGAACTGCCGCTCCAGCACGAACCGCGTTTCCCCCGCCGAGGTCGCGTTCACCGGCTGGTCCCACGCGATCGCGATCGTCGGCTTGCGCAGCAGCGGCGTGTTCCGGCTGCCGAAATTCGGCCCGTCGTCGACCCAAGTCGTGGACGTCGCCACCACCTCCGCGCCGGTCGACTTCGCCAACCGGGCCACGGTGTCATGGATCGAGACCGCGTTCTCCAACACCGGAATGATCAGCGTTCCTGCGGGATAGGTGCGGCCCAGTTGCGTGAACGGCTTGTCGGTCCCGTAGACCCGGATGTCCGCCCGCAAGGCCGCAGCGACGAACCGACCCGCCGCCGCCGTGCCCCACGGTGCCAAGTACGCCACCGACGCCTTCGATGGAGCCGCGATCACGGGAAGCTCGCCTTCCTTGACAGCCACAAAACGCCCTTCGCTCACCGCGTTGACCGGCACCGCGGCCACGTTGTACTGCAGCGGGAGGCTCCACGCCGTCACGTCGTAGATTTCACTGGAGAGCCGCCGCTTCCGGCGCTCCTCCTCGGCCTTCAGGAACTTGTCGTCCATCACGGTATTGGCATCCAGCAACACGCGGATCCGCCTCTTGCCCGGCTGCGCCAGCGAAATCACGTAGCTGCCCTCGGGATACTGCTTCCCGTCCGCCGTAAAGGCCGCCAGCGCCCGCTTCACCTCGACGTCCTGCGCCACCAGCATCCCGGCCAGCTTGTCGACACTGGCTGTATCCCCACTTCGAGGCAGGATATATTCCTTGACCGGCCCGGACGTGCCTTCCTCGACCGCCGTCCGACCATATTCGTGGAAGTTCCGCAGCACGTCGTCGTGGTGCTGCGCGGTCGTCTCGCAGGTCGCCATGGACGACACGAAATGCCGCCGCACGGTCTCCTTGAAGGTGATCGTCATGTCGCTGGACGGCCGCCGCACCACCAGCCCGCGCGTCGAACCGTTCTCATAGGTCATCGCGATCGCCCCCGTATACACCGGCCAACTGTCGCCGTACCCTGGATAGAAGGCGTCGTAGGTGTCGCGCGTGAAATAGCTGAACCCGAACTGGTCGAACCATTTGGCATTGCCCTTGCCAATATCGACCTGGTAGTCCCGCTGCCACTTCGTCATATTGGGGTTGTAGGGATCGGACGGCGGCGCGAAATAGTACGTGGAATCGGTGCCCATCTCGTGCAGGTCGACCACCACCTGCGGGTGCCACTCGCGCATCGCGGCGATCCGCCCGCGCGTTTCCGGCTGCGTCATCGCGACCCAGTCGCGGTTCATGTCGAAGAAGTAGTGGTTGGTGCGGCCCGCAGGCCACGGCTCGGTGTGTTCGGCGGCCAGTGGATACGGGTCGGGCTCCAGCCCCAGCGAGGATTCGAAGCTGTTGACGAACCGGTTCCGCCCGTCCGGATTCTGCAGCGGATCGATGGCCACCACGATCTTCGACAGGAACCCGTCCACCACCTTGTCGCCGCGAGCCGCCACCAAGTGGTAAGCCATCATCAGCCCGGCGTCCGGCGACGAAATCTCGTTGCCGTGGACCCCGTACGCCAGCCAAACCAGCGCTGGCAACGTGGAAATCAGCTTGGCGGCGTCGGCTTCGGAGGCTTTGCGCGGATCGGCCAGCTTGCCGAGGCCGCCCTTGATCTCGTCCAGCCGCTTGACATTCGCCGCCGACCCGACCACGGCGTAAACCAGCCGCCGTCCTTCCCACGTCTTGCCGTAGTCGCGAAGTTTGATCCGGTCCGGCTTCGCCGCGGCGAGCGCCTCCAGATATCGGACGATATCTGCCGGCGGGCAGATCCGTTCACCCGGGTCATACCCGAGGACCTGCTTTTGTGTGGGGACCGAGGGGTCGTAGGCGGTCCCCGGCCAGTATTCGAACTTGGTCTGTCCCGAAAGCACGACCGGGATGGTGAACAGAATGGCGGACAGGCATCGCAGCATATCTTGAATTTCACCACACAGCCATTGCTGCTGGTTTGCATATTAGCTAAGCCCGACTTCTTGCAGGTTGCGATGATTCCGATTGCATTGCCAGACCGCAACTACTTTGCAGCGTGCAAAGATTTGGGGCAGGATGGCATCCTTTGCAGCGTGCAGAAATTTCCGTTGTGGGGCAGGATGGCATCCTGCGCGGAGGTTGCCAACCTACGCACGCGCCCTGAAGGCGCGTATTCCGTTGCGCCGCCGCCGCCCTGTATTACCCGCCCGCAAAACCTTCGCAGCGTGCAGAAATTT
>CAIVPR010000169.1 GCA_903907865.1 uncultured Acidobacteriia bacterium | reverse complement strand
CAGTTGTACAATCGGATTGCCTGGTCGGAGGGTAGGGCAACGCAGGGATGCGACCCGAGCGCCGACCGGGGCCGGAGTGGACGGCGGCTCCCAAGCCGCCCCCCTTCAACCCCTCACACCCACACGAAATAGCGAGGAGGCGAATTAACTCGGGCACCGAGTAGGCACCCGCCTCGAACGCCGGCAGAGGGTCGATTGGGCGGCGGGACGCTCCAAAACCAATCACCCGGACGTTCTTCGCCATATTGACGAGCACACTGGCTGGCCGGATGTTTAAGTGCATCCAAGTCTTGTCGTGTATTGCGGCGACCGCGCAACAAACCTCGCCGAATAGCTTCAAGCGGCCTTGGATCGATAGGCCCATTTCATCGGCGTAATCTGTGATGGGCTTTCCTTCAACATACTCCATGACAATACAGGGCGGACCAGCCTCGATCCTCGTGTGGTCAATGTACCGGACGACGCCGGGACTGCTGATCTCACGCAACGCTCGCGACTCAAACCACTCGTATTCAGGCTTGCAGGACTCGGTCGTCGTCAGCCGAACCTTGACTGCGGCGGACTGCTCGATCTCCCCGTCCGTCCGGATCGCGCGATAAACCTGCGCATCGCTGCTGGCGTGCAGCAGGCGTTCCAGCTTCCAAATCCCTGCTTGGCTCCCGTTCCATCTAGGGTCCGCCATCTATCGGCTCCTCCTCTCCAGCGCCGCCGACTGGTTTTCCGCGCCCCTCATTCCGGCAACGCGTTCCAGTGGGGTCAATGCCGCTCTTCTAAATCGCAGCAATTTGGCATAGACTCGACTCCAAATCGGTTCGTTGGGCTCCCTTTGTTGGCGGAACTTGGCCCTCGCTATGGCAAAGTCGGTAGCGTTCAGTCCCTCCGCCGGTTCGTTCAAGTCAAGCAATAGCTGACCCGCGACTACGGCTGACTCCATGAATGCTGGCTCCAACCTTGGCAGCGTGGCCTCCGGCAGCGACTCCAAGCTTTTCAAGAGGTGGCTATGGGCAGCCGCGACACAAATCCGCGCGCGGCCTCCCGGCGGACCTACCGGAAGGCTCTTCTCGATCATCGGCAGTCCTTCCGTGAGTAGAAACACCATCCGCCGGGCCTCGTTGGCCTCGTCGCGTACCTTTGCTTGGTAATCGATCATCCGCATACCGCTGAGGTGCATACCGCCCGTGAGGCACACCGCGCTCGCTGCTAATAGAACCGCTGCAGCTTTGTTCTTCAAGGACAACCGCCAGATCGACTCCCATGTCGGGCATTCCCTCGCGCTGACACTGAAGCCCTTCTGATACCTCTCTAGATCCTCCCGAAGTTCCGACACCAGTCCGTAACGCTGGGTGGCCTCCTTTTCCAGAGCTTTGAGCACGATGGCGTCTAGGTTGCCCCGAAGAGCCCTCCGCCGTTCCTCGGGAGCAACTCCGCTGGCCGGTTGGACTACCTGGCGAATCTTGCTCGGGAAGCTCTCGCGGTCCAAGCCCGCAATCGGCAGTCGACCGCTGAGCAACTCGTATAGGATCACCCCAAGCGAATAGACGTCCGACCGTTTGCCCACGTTCTCGCCAAACTCCATCCCGCCCAAGCCCTGCTCGGGACTCATGTGGGACGGAGTATAACCGGTTCCAAAGTCGAGGACCTTAATCTGTGCCGGTGCATCGGGCCTGCCACCCGTAGTTACCAAAACATTGGCAGGTTTCAAATCGCCGTGGGGCATGGTGAGGTGGATGTACTCCACCACGCGGCACAACTGAACAAAGAGATCGAGGCACCCCTCCACCCCCAGGCGCTCCTCCCTGCAGTACCTAGTGATGTGCCACCCTTGAACATATTCCATCACGAGATACGGCACACCACTGGCGTCGTCTCGACCCACATCGAAATAGCGCGGGATGCCTGGGTGGTCGAACTTCTGGACCAATTCCCGCTCCATCTTGAACGGGCTGTCCGCCCACGGTAGAATATCGAGAAACTTGATCGCGACGGGGACGCCCTCTGGCACCTTAGCCGGATCCTGATACCGCCCGCCCTGATTGCCCGGAATACTCGCCCGAATCCGCCCGCCCCCAATTCTTCTTGGATGTACCATCCGCCAACCGTGGTTCCTATCCTCTTAACGTCTTCAGGTAGACAGGCGGCGGGCTCCCCGATCCAGTCCACGTCGACTGAAGACCCCGTGAACTCACTCGAGAGTACAGAGTCGGTTGCGCGCTCGGTCGGATCTTGGTCCATGGTCGAAGGATAAGGCGCAAATTCGTCGATACCCTGCTCAGAACTAGCACCCGGCTCACCGCGATTTCTCTCAAGAGCGCGCAGATCCAGCCACGCCGGACTATCGAAGCCGGCCACTACGGCCAGAACCCACGAATCGCGCGGGCAGGCGATGGCGGATTGGTGGCAGATGGGTATCTGTTTGACTCAGTCGCACCAAGGGGCAGGAAGATGGCGTGGCAGAGGTTGAACGGTATTCCTAGAGCTTGATGAATTGGAGGCCCGGTTTGTGACGGAAATGGATTGTCACGCCGACTTGGCGCGGTTGCGCGGGCTGACGGTTTCCGCAGCCCGCGCCCCGCGAAGGGGCGCAGGGGGCAAATCGTAGCTGGTGCGGGGAGTCGTGTTTGATTGCGCCGGTTGCGGCTGCCAGACTTCGGTGGCACCCAACACGATTTTCCAAGACACCCGCACGCGTTGCCGGTTTGTTTCCTGGCCAGGGGTGGGTCTCGCCACAGAAGAAGGGTGCCGGCTCATTAGGTTTGCGCGGGTGCTTGGGTTGGAGAGCTACGAGACGGCTTGGACATGGAGACACAAGCTGGGGCTGGCGATGGTTACACCCGGTCGCGACCTTCTGACGGGCCGGATGAAGTGGACGAGTGCCAGTGGTTAATGGCGCTTGAACATTCCTGTATTAGAATATTTGGCGATACCCAGACATGCGCTGGCATAGTGAGTGCTCGGCCTGGGACAGATCCGTGCTGGAGGCACTTGCGGGGAGCCGAACCGGGCAGGCACGGATGGTGGAGCGGTCGCAGATCGTCCCGACCCGAATGGATGGCAATGAGATCCAGCAGGTGGCCGAGTGTGGTTCTCGATCCCGACGGTTTCCAAGTAACGCGAGCGGTTTTCGCTCTTGGGTCCGAAGGGATTGGTTGATCGGCCCCGTACCGCCAAGCCACCGAAATACGGCCGCGAGTTCCGGGACCGCGTGCTCGCCCTGATGCGGCAGCAGCAGCCCCCGGCGTGTCGCACCGGGTCGGGCCGTCGGTGGCGGAGAAGCATCGAACGGCCCTCCGGGTATGTCGAACCGACAGTGGGGCGGTGGTCCGGGCAATGAAGATCACGCACAAGCGCAAGGCGTGCTCAACCTGTTCGCGGCCCTCAATGTCGGCACCGGACAGGTCAAGATCCAAATCACGGAGGAGAAAGAGCGGGCCGATTTCCAACGCCGCCTCGAAGGGGTCGCGGTCCAACCCTCGGATTCGGAGATCTACATGATCCTCGAAAACAAGCTTCGTCGGCTCGTAAACCGCCGCCTTCACACGCCCGCTTCGGTATAGCCGGTTATCAGGCGTGTGACCTGCGCACGACCCAATCCCCTCATGCGCGCCAGATACCGGCGCACCAGACTTTTTTCCTCCCGGCTCAGGGCTCCGTAATGATGCCGTTCCACCGTCTTCCCGTCCATGCATACACCTCGTCGCGGCTCCGCCCGGCGAATTCCATCGCCACGCTCCCTGCCAGAAACGCCTCCATCTGGCCCAGGCTGCTCAATTCCGTTCGTCCATGCTGATGATCAATCCCCAGCATCCCGCTACTAGCCCCCAGGCTCATCTTGTGTGAGATTCCAGTGGCCTGCTCAGGCTCATCTTGCATGAGACAAGGGTGTCGTGCACGGGAATCGCGGCATTGCTGGTATAGCAGTTTCTGCAAGTTGCAGATTCCATATGAGTTGCACGTGTTCGAATCTCACCCTCACCGCCATGATTTTCCTTCAAGAGCTCAATCCGACCTGTTCTCAACGCCGCCGGACGCGAGTCTGTTCATGACCCACGCAGAATTCCTGCATCACGCGATTGCTGAAATAGCAGAGGAATTGCCCGGCTTCGACGCCCTCGATCCCGACAAGCAGCGGAGTCTGAGAGCGTTGGCGGAACAGTACTTCCATGACGAGTTCATACCGCGCCTGGAGGGAATCATCAACATCCAGCGCTATGAAAGTGCCCTGTTGGAGACGACAGCCGAAGACCGTGAATTCATCGACGACCAACGGAACTTCTTGCGGACGAGCATTATTAGAGCCCAGCGGGCTGCTTACAGCCATTTGACAGACCAGTACAGCCGCTACTCCACCCCGCCGCGGATCTGAGCACGGCGTCCAAGCGTTCGTCTGCGAGCATGCCCCGGATTCGGCGTGGCCATGCCGACTGTCGCGCTACAATGATGATTGCCTTCTAGTGGGCCCCTCCCTATGAACCTCCTCGTCCGGCTCCGGCCACTAGGATTCATCGTCCTTCTGCTCGCCGCATGGCACGTCGCCGTGAACCGGCAGGCAGTCCATTTATTGCCCGATCCCCTGCAGGTTGCGGGTGGATTTGTGGAGCTAATCCAACGCGGGCTGCTGCTGAAATACGTCGTCGCCTCGTTGTTTCGCGTCACTTGGGGGTTCTGCCTGGCCGCAATTATTGCCATTCCGGCTGGATTGGCGATTGGCTGGCACCGGCGCTTGGAAATGGCTCTGAACCCGTTCCTGCAAATTCTGCGCCCAATCTCGCCGCTCGCGTGGATTCCGATCTCGATCCTCTGGTTCGGTGTGGGCGACGTCGCGGCGATCTTCCTCATATTTCTCGCCTCGCTCCTCCCGCTGACACTCACCGCAATCAATGCGGTGGAAGGTATTCCAGCGGTGTATGTGAATGCAGGCCGCAACTTCGGGCTGAGCCCTGTGCGCCTGGTGTACAGCGTCCTGTATCCGGCCGTTATTCCCCGTTTGATTTTGGGCCTTCGTATTACACTCGGTATTGCTTGGTTGGTGGTTGTGGCGGCCGAGATGATCGCCGTCAACTCAGGGCTGGGCTTCCTGATCGTCGATGCCCGCAATGCGGGAAACCGTTATGACCTGGTTGTAGCGGGAATGGTGTCAATCGGGTTAATCGGCCTATTGTTGGATATGGGCATGCGGTCACTGGAGAGTGTCCGCGCATTCCGCTGGGGATATTCGGAGGATTGATGCAGGCGAGCACTGCAAAGAAGGCTATCGACGCGAAGCTGCGCGCCAAGGGCATAGGCATGTCGTTTAAGCGCGACGGAAACACTACTGCCGTCCTCGAAAACATCGACCTTGATGTCGGCGAAGGTGAATTCCTTTGCCTGCTGGGACCGTCTGGATGCGGCAAGTCCACGCTGCTGAATATTGTCGCCGGCTTTCTGGAGCCGACCAGCGGCACGGTAATGATCGATGGGGAATCCGTGAAGGGCCCCGACGCGCGCCGCATCTTTGTTTTTCAGGAGCGCGGTGTCTTCCCATGGCTAACCGTGGAAGGCAATGTTGGATTCGGACTATTCCGTCTGACACGGGCGGAGCGCGAAACGCGAATCGCCCATTACATTAAACTGGTTGGCTTGCAAGGTTTCGAAAAGGCTTACCCGCAAGAGCTTTCCGGCGGGATGAAGCAACGCCTCGAAGTCGCCAGGGCGCTGGCGGTGAAGCCGGACATGCTCTTTCTCGACGAGCCTTTCGGGGCACTGGATTCCATCACGCGCTTGATCATGCGCGGAGAACTGCTCCGGATTTGGGAAGCGGAGCGTAAGACGATCGTCTTTGTGACCCACGACATTGAGGAAGCCGTGCAACTGGCCGACCGCGTGGTTGTCATGAGTACGCGCCCTGCAAGAATCCAGAAGATCGTCGAGATCGACATTCCCCATCCCCGCGACATCAGTTCGCCGCGCTACTTGGAATTGCGCGATGGCATTTTCGAGGAGATTGGGTTGGCCCACAAGATATGAGCTCGACCGCTTGGACGAGGAGACTGGAGCGGGTCGTCTGGCCATTGCTGCTGGGCTTGGTGTTGCTCCTTGCTTGGCACTACAGCGTGGCCTGGACCGGATCAAAGGTGTTTCCCTCGCCGCTCGACGTGCGAAAGGGGATGGCGGAGTTGGCCCGCAGGGGTGTCCTCTGGGGGTACATCGCAGATTCACTGAGACGCGTCGGCGTAGGCTTTTGCAGTGCGATGGTTGTTGGAATTCCCCTGGGATTGACGCTCGGGTGGTATCCAGCGGCGAGCCAAGTCGTAAACCCCCTGATTCAGATGGTGCGGCCCATCAGCCCGATCGCATGGATCCCGATCTCGATCGTGTGGTTTGGCGTGGGCGAACGCTCGGCCATTTTCCTAATATTTCTTGCCGCCCTCTTCCCAATCGTTGTGGCGGCCATGAACGGGGTTCGCAATGTGCCATCGATCTTCCGGCGTGCCGGCAGGAACTTCGGATTGAGTCCGCTGCGCTTGCTGGCGACGGTAGTTTTTCCGGCCTCGCTGCCGCAGATCATCATCGGATTGCGTATTGCTCTGGGCATCGCATGGTTGGTGGTGGTGGCTGCGGAGATGATCGCGGTGGATTCAGGACTGGGGTATCTGGTGATTGACGCGCGCAATTCGGGCAAGCGCTATGATCTCGTTGTCGCTGCCATGCTGATGATCGGGTTGATTGGTTTGGGCCTCGATATTGGTTTCCGACAGTTGGAAACGGTCAAGGCCATTCGGTGGGGGTTCCGCCATGAAGGTTAGGCCATGAAGTTCACGCAATGGATTGTCCGGTACCGGTTTGCCCTCGGACTGGTGGGATGGCTCGCCGTCATTACGGGTGCCCACGGCTATCTGAATGTGAATTGGGCGGCCATAATGAACGACTCCCTCCCGCCAAAGGAGCGAAAGTTCAACGTCGCGTTCATTCCGGTCACATGCCATTTGGCCTGTCCGGTGACCGACTATATCTCGAAGTTCTCCAAGGCCGGACAGATCTTTCTGCCACGCATGTTTCAGGGCTTTCCCGAGATCAAGGAAGCGCTTATTTCCAACAAGATGCAGGCGGCCTTTATTGTGGCTCCGCTCGCGATCGCGCTGAAGGCTCAGGGCGTGCCGATCAAGATTGTGTATCTCGGCCACCGCTACGGCAGTGCCTTCGTAGTCCACAAGGACGGCCCCATCAAGAACTTCGGGGATATTCGCGGCCACGTGGTGGCAATTCCCAGCCGCTTTTCAGATGAACGACTCATCGTCTTCCGGGCGATGAAGGCTTGGGGGGTCAAGCCGAGCGAGCTCAAGATGGTCGAGATGGCACCGCCGGACGTAGCTGGCGCACTGGCAGCCAAGGCAATCGACGCGTTCTCGATGGGCGAACCGTTCCCGTCCCAAGCGGAGATGGGCGGTTTCGGCCGCGTCCTGTTTCACGCCAAGGAATACTGGCCCGACTACATGTCCTGCGTCCTGGTTGTGAGGCAGGATATGATCGACAGTCGTCCTGACGCAGTGCAGTTGCTCGTGGACGGCGTCGCGCGATCCGGCCTGTGGCTGGAAAAGGGCAAGGAGCAACGCGACAACGCGGCGGATTTTGTAGGTCGCTTCTACTACAATCAGAAACCGGCGCTGCTGCAGTGGGCGTTGACCAAGCCCCTCACGCGCGTGATGTACAGCCCGCTCGCGCCGCGCAAGGCCGACTTCGACGTGGTCCGCGACCTGATGATCGAAACGGGTGTACTGGACAAGAAGATTGAATTCGAGGAATACACAGATACCCGCTTCTCGGACAAGGCGAGTATCCAGACGGCTTGGAAGTACCAGCCCGGGGCCGCATCGGTTGAATAGGAAGGGCTCAAATAGGAAGGAATAGGATGGATCGCAGAAACTTTTTCTCCCGCATCGGCGCCGCCGCGGCAACGACGGCAGCCGTAGAACTGAAGGCCGAAAAGAAGCCGGCAAAGACCCAACTCCAGACCGTGAACTACTCCGTGAAAGGCTTCACCTGTATCACGTGCGCGGTCGGACTGGAGACCATGCTGCGCGGCTTGAAAGGAGTTTCGAGCGTCAAGGCTAGCTACCCAGGAAACACGGTGGCAATTGAGTTCGACGCGCGGTTGGTGGGCGAGGACAACATCAAGAAGTTCATCGCCGTTTGCGGCTTTTCCGTGGCCTAGAACTCAGTCGATGAAAACCTGCTGGATCTGCGTGGTGCCCTCAATGATCTCCATCACCTTGGAATCGCGCAGATATCGCTGCACGGGGTAGTTGGAACCGATTCCCTGGGCTCCGTGGATCTGGACCGCGTCCGTCGCCGCCTGCGCGACATGCGTGGAGGCGAAGTACTTGGCCAGCATGGTCGCCTGAATGGCTTCCGGCGAACCCTGATCCCGCAGGGTCCCGGCATGGTAGCAAAGGAGCCGCGCAGCCTGCGTATTCGCCTTCATGTTCGTGAGCAGCCGCCGCACCAACTGGTGTTCCCGAATCGCCACGCCAAATTGTTTCCGCTCCAGACTATAGCTCTGGCTGGCATCGAGACAGGCCTGCGCCAAGCCTACGCACCCGCAGGCGGTACTGTAACGGCCGAAGTCGAGCGCCGTGTTGGCGATCCACGCGAATCCAATGCCTTCTTTCCCGATGCGGTTCGCGGCGGGAATCTCGCAGTCCGCAAACGTCAGTTCCCCGAGCATCGACGCCCGCAATCCGAGTAGATCCGGGATCGGCGCCGTGGAAAAGCCCGGCGTCCCGCGTTCCACCACGAAGGCGCTGACCCCGCCGGGAGCCCGCGCGATCACGAGGAATACATCCGCCTTCATGCCGAAGCTGATCCACTTCTTGGCACCGTTCAGCAAGTAGCCCGAGTCGGTGCGAGTGGCAGCCGTCGTGACGTTGCTCGCGTCGCTGCCAATGGAAGGTTCCGTGAGCGCGAACGCCGCGACTGTTTCACCATTGGCGATGCGCGGCAGCCAACGGGACTTTTGCTCCGGGTTGCCGAACCGCAATAGCGAGTGGGCCACCATCCCCTGCACTCCCAGTAGATTCCGGACCGACTGGCAGCACCGCCCGACTTCTTCCGAAAACAGGCCGTAGTTCATCATGTCCATGCCGATGCCACCGAAAGCTGCGGGAATCGTGGGTGCCATCAAGCGCCTACTACCGAGGGACAGAAAGAGTTCGCCCGGAAGGGCCTGGTCGCGGTCCCATTGGCTGGCGAAAGGTTCGATATGCTCGGCTGCGAGGGCCCGATAACCTTCCCTCGCGGACCGTTGCGCTTCCGTCAAATCAAAAGCCATTGGCGGCTACCCCCGTTCTGACCGAGTCCGGCCACTTCGATTTGTCCAACCCGTACTGGCATAGGAACGCATAGACGAGCCGCTCCAGGCCGATTCCTACACAGCCGGTTGTGATCGCCGCCTCATCGGGATGGCGAATTCGGAACGATTCCCCGAAGAAGTTCTCGTGGAAATTGAAAGAACCCGCGGCGATGGTCCGGGCGGAGTCCACAAACAGGCGCAATTCGTACTTCAGCTCCATCATGCGCTGGTTGAGAATCTTGCCCGCCGTATCCTGGGTGACGAAGAAGGGGTCGTTCGCCACTTCGCCAAATCCGCAGAGTCCAAACTCGTCCATCAAGGCGAAAGTGGAACGCATGAAAGCATCCCGCCTCTCCACCACGGACTCCCTCGATCCCAAGAACACGATTTCGCGGATCGTGAAGTCCCAGAGGCGCTCCATGCCCCGGTAGTACTTCGCCTCGAAGCGGAAGGACTTGCCTTTGGCCGTCACCACCCGGTCGGCTGGCAACGTTGTGTCGCGCAGTTGGTGGTACGTGTGATAGCACATGGTGGGAGGGAGGCAGTAATCGTGGTTCCCGCAATGGGAGAACAGCGTTTCCGGGATCCGCCCGTGTTCGGCGTAGTCGGCGCGGAACGATTCGTACACATCAATGTCGTTGTGCAGCCTCGTCACGAACATCGCGAAATGGGGGAAGGAGCCGAAATACCCGAACGCGTCGAGCACGCTGGTGGGCAGAAGCGTCGGGTACTGGAATTCCTGGGCGTTCGGCATGGCCAGCGCAATTTGGGTGATGCGGCGGTCGAAGTAGTGCATCAGGCCGATGAGCGGTTCCCCGAACCCCACCTGACCTTCACCCGCTTCGTATGCCACTCCGGCGGATACCAGCGATTCAAACAGATCGCCTTGGGAACTTAGGGTATCCGCCGAGCCGCCGCCAGCTTCGGAGCGCCAGACGACCTTCGATTTGAATACCTTCTGCCTGGCGATATCCGCAGCCACAACTCTCCGGACTTTGTCGGCAAGATCGGGCGCGGCGTCGTCGGCTGTTGTGAGGATGACAGCTTCAATGCGGCCCGCGGCTTCGACGAGGGAGAAATCCAGTATCTGGGGCGACACAAAAAACAACCGGCTCCGCAACTCCGGGGCGAGGCCCGACGGAAGTGGCTTACTGAGCGCAACGGTGACTATTGGCATTCGGAAACTCCGGTGTTGATGCCCGCAGCCTGGCGGACCGCTTCCGCCAATGCAAGGGGAGCATCGAGATGAACGTTGTGCCCGCCGGTGAGCAGAATCGGCTGCAGGTCCGGTCGGGCGCTGTGAATCTTGGCCTTGTCCGCAGGACTGATCCAGCCGCTCTCCTCTCCGTAAACCACTGTGAGAGGAGCCCGGATACCTGCCAGCATGGAGAGGAATTCCGAGGTTTTCAGACCCGAAAAGAGGGCCTCCAATTGGGACTGGCCATCGAAGCGGATATCCCACCGCCACGCGACCCCACCCTCCTTGGACTCGGTCAGACGCCTGGCCCGACGCAGGGCTTCCGTTTCGGAAAGCCGGGGCGTCAGTTCCCGGAGCCGGTCGGCGGCCGATTGCAGATCCGGCATTACCTCGTGCTTCCGGGCCTCTCCCGCAGCCTTCATGTGGACCGCCATCTGGTCCGTGAAGCTCTGCGCATCGTCGGCCAGGGGCGAGAGCGGAGGCTCCACCAGGACCAGCCTCTCCACGCTTTCGGGAGAAACGGCGGTATAGAGCGTGGCGATGATCGCGCCCAGCGAATGCCCGACCAGAATGACCGGTCCGCCGCCAAGCCCGTCCACAAGCTGTGCCAAATCACCGACAAAATCGCGTAGATGGTATTGGCTGGAGGCTTCCCCGTGCCCGGACCGGCCGTGTCCGCGCAGATCCGGTGCCACGACGCGGCAGCCCGCTGCGACCAAGGGCGCGGCAACGTCTTCCCAACTGAGGCCGTGGTCTCTGGAGCCGTGGACGCAAACTACCAGCCTGCCGTCTTCGTGGCCCCATTCGCAAATGCAAATCGGCAACCCGGAAATGGTGACAAAGCGTTCGCGGATCTCCGTGGATAGCCCGGCACCCGGCGTTGCATCCTTGGTTTCCAAAGCGGGTTTCCCGCCTGACAAGTGCGCGACCAACCAACCCGCCAGTGCTTCAGCATTGGGCTGGTTGTAGATGACTGCGGCGGGCAGACGGCATTCCAGCGCTCCCTCGAGCCGGTTGCGCAACTCCATGGACGTGAGCGAATCGAGGCCGAGTTCGCGGAAGCCCTGCTTGAGCGGAATCTGCGAGGCCGACGCGTAGCGCAGAATCGATGCGATCTGAGTCTGAATAAACAGAGCCAATCGACTCCGCTTGTCCCCGTCGTTCTTGCCATGCAACTCCGGCAGCAGCGACTCCGTTTCCTGCCGGAGGGCGGACTGCCGACGTCGGAAGCCCGAATAGAACGCGCGTCTGGAATCGAAGCGGCTCCAGTCGACGGGAATCACGCCCACCTGGGGATCGGGCTCGCCCAGCAATGCCGCCACGATTTCCGCGCCATGCTCCGGTCGGATCGGGTTGAGTCCCATCCTGGCCAATTGCGGGACGAATTGCGCCGCCGAACCGACGTCCGCCCATACCCCCCAATTGATCGCGAGAGCCGGGAGGCCCAGCGCCTGGCGGTGGAACGCCAGCGAGTCCAAAAATGCATTCGCCGCCGCGTAGTTCGCCTGCCCCGCCATTCCGAGCATCGACGACGCGGAGGAAAACAGCACAAAGAAATCCAGGGGCAATTCCAGTGTCAGGCAATGCAGATTCCAGGCGCCGTCCACCTTGGGCCCCATCACACGCGCAAACCGTTCGGCGTTCTGGTTGACGAGCACGGCATCGTCCAGAGAGCCTGCGGCGTGGATCACGCCCTTGAGCGGTTTTGTGGAGGGGATTTCCGCGAGCAACCGCCCCATCGCACCGGCATCGGCGACATCGGCCTGCGCGACGCGCACCTCTGCTCCGAGGCTACCGATTTCGTCGATTTTCCGTTGAGCCTCGGGCGATGGTGCCCGGCGGCTCACAAGTAGCAGCCGCCGCGCACCTCGCTCAGCCAAACCACGGGCCACGACCAGTCCCAGACCGCCAACACCGCCGGTGATCAGGTAGGTCGCCGAAGGGTCCAATCCGACCGGGAGTGTCTTCGGGTGCGTCAGCACCACCTTCCCGATGTGCAGGGCCTTTTCCATGGTGCGGAAGGCGGCGACCATGTCCCGCATGGCAAATGTGGTCCTCGGAAGAGGTTTCAGACGCCCCGCCGCAAACAAATCGGCTAGAGTCCGCAATTGCGACTGCACCAGCCCCGGCTCGCGAACCAGCAACTCGGCTTGGTCGACCAGATGGTAGCGGACATCGGGACGTTGCGCCGCCATCTCCTCCGGCGACAACACCCCGCGCTTGCTGATCTCAAGGAAACGCCCACCCGGTGCCAGCGCGCTCAGGCTTTCCGCGATGAATCCCGGCGAGGTCAGCGTGTTCAATACGATATCGACACCGCGCCCTTCCGTGTCAGCGATGATGGAATTCCCGAAACCGGGCGTGCGGGAGTTGTAGATATGCCGGATCCCCATCGCCCGCAGTGCTGGCCATTTGGTCGGACTCGCGGTGGCGTGGATCTCCGCTCCCGCCAACTGGGCGATCTGAATGGCGGCATGTCCGATCCCGCCCGCTGCTGTGTGGATCAGGACCCGTTCGCCCTGCTGGATTCCGGCAAGGTGCTGTAGGCAATGCCAAGCTGTGACGAAAACGGATGGGATTGTGGCGGCGTCGGCGTCGGCCAGACCGTTCGGGATTCGGACCACCAGCTTGGCGTCGACAGTAAGGTAGCGGCTGAAACAGCCGGGCGCGATCACCATCACCCGGTCGCCCACCGCGAACCCGGATTCCGACCCGCACGCCACCACGCAACCGGCACCCTCGAGACCCATGTGTCCGACATTGCCGGGGTAGAGGTCCAGCGCCGTCAGGACGTCGCGAAAATTCAGACCCGCCGCGTGCAGTTCCACCTCGATTTCGCCGGGGGCGGGGTCCCTCCGGGGAGCGGGCACGGGGCGCAAGGTTTCCAAGCGGCCCCGGTCGGCGACCTCCCAGCGATAGTTTTCCCTTGGGTCCGCGAGTTGGTGGCGAGCGAGCCGCGACACATAGCGCATCCCGCCACGGCAAGCGACTTGTTCGTCCGCGCCCGCGCCCGACGCCAACTCGGAAACCAGTGTGTCGACTGCGTCGTCCACGTCCGCGGGATCGAGATCGATCACGACCGGTCCCGCTTCGGGATACTCCAGTCCGATGACCTTCGCCATACCCCACAGTCCCGACTGGGCCAGCCCCGGAAGCGCCCGCACAGGGCCGCAGGCGACGGCGCCCCGCGTAAACAGATACAACCTGGGCACGGAGCCGATTGCCGCCAGAGCCTGAATCAGATGCAATAGTCCTGCGCAATGGGCGACGGAAGTTAGGCCGTCGCGACTCCCGCCGTACAACAGACCGGTCACCGGCTGGATGGACCCGAGGACGGCGGCGTATTCCACCACTGAGTCTGACGGTGGGATCAGCGTGACGCCAGCGCCTGTCAACCGCAACCGTCCCGCGACCCCCTCGGCGAGCCCTTCTGCCGCAGTTACCACCAGCCAGTGATCGGCGGAACGATCTTCCGGAAGCGGTCGCTTCGGCAACTCCTGTAGCTGCCAAGATACCTGGTACAGCCAGTCCCGCCAGTCCGCCGCGCCTGCGAGCGCACTGGCCGGAATCTTTCGGACCTGCAGGCCGTCTATGCGCCCCGCTACAATACCGTCCTTCTGGTACAAAACCAGATCGATGGTCAAGTGCCCGGCTTCCAAGTTCCGAAGTGAGGCGGCGCACCAAAGTTCGACTGGGGCCTTCCGGTTCTCCGGAAGAAGCCATGTGAAGCGGTCGAGCCCGGTGGGCAGGTAGACGGAATCGCCTGTCGCTTCCCTGCCCTCATTCAGAAAAAGCAGCGCCGAGACCTGCAGACAGGCGTCCAGAAGCGCCGGGTGGATCACATACCTGTCCGGTATCGCGGCAGCGTTGGTCGGGAGCCGAACTTCGCCTAGGACGCTGGCCTCCGCGTCCGCACGCCACAACCGTCGGATCAGCCGGAATTCCGGGCCGTACTGTAGATGAACCCCTTCAAAACGCGCGTAGTGGGCAGCGGGGTCCACGACGTCCCGGATTCGCTGCTGCAGGATCGCCATCGGGTCCGCCTCAACGGGCGAGTGCGAATTGCCACTCTGAATCAGCCCGTCAGCGTGTTTCGTCCAGCCGTCCGGCGTATCCGAGGCCGGATCTGCGCTTGAAAACACCTGCCAGCTCAGACCGTCGCGACCGGGCGTCGCCAGGCACTGGACCTGCCGCTTGTGTTCGCCCAAAATCAGGGCCCGCTCAAACGACACATGCTCCACAACCAAGTGTTCGCCCGCAAGCTGCCCGCGACCAAGCGCAAGGGCCATTTCGAGAAACGCGGCACCCGGCAACAGGACGTGTCCGTTCGCCCGATGATCCTTCAGGTACGCCGGGGCCACCGCGCTCAGCGCGGAATGGTAGAGAACCTGTCCGGGTTCGAGGATCACCGAATCGATCCGCCGCCCCAGCAGCGGATGCACGCTTTCGTCGGACTCCGCTGCGGCCACCACCGGCGCATCCGTCCACTGGCGCTCCCGCTGAAACGGATAGGTCGGCAGGGAAACCTTGCGGCAAACGCCAACCGACCCGGCCTCGCGCTCGAAGCGGGCCCAGTCCAAGTTCGCTCCCCGCACGTACAATTCGCCCGCACTCCGGAGCAACTGCGCCCAGTCCTCCTGCGCGGACCACAAGGAACTGAGCCAAGCGGCTCCCTTGGGTCCGCGCCAGTTCTGCCGCGCCAGCAACTGCAGCACGGGTTGCGGACCGGCTTCCAGCATCACATTGCAGCCTTCCGTCACCAGTTGCGCCACGCCCTCGGCAAAGCGGACCGGCTCCCGCAGGTGTCGCCGCCAGTAATGGGCGTCTACGGCATCCACCACGCCGCCGGTGACGTTGGAAACAAATCGGCAGCGGGGTGCCGAATAGGTGACGGTGGCGGCCAGAGCTTCGAACTCATCCAGAATGGAGTCCATCTGCGGGGAGTGCGGCGCATGCGGGATGTCGAGGCGTCGGCATTCGAGCCCGGCGGCCGAGAGAGCGCCTATGGCCTCCTCCAGCGCCGAGGCATCCCCCGCGATCAGGGTCTCGAAAGGCCCGTTCATGCCCGCCACGGAGACCCGCCCGTCCCAGGGCCCCAGCACCTCGCGAACCGGTTCCGCCCCCGCCAACACTGCCGCGGTCGCACCATGCCCCGCAACCGACTCGATCAGGCGCGCCCTTGCCGCAACCAGCCGGATTCCGTCTTCGAGCCCCATCACTCCGCCAACACAGGCGGCCGCATACTCTCCCGTGCTGTGGCCGAGCACAACGTCGGGCTCGATCCCCCACGACCTCCACACTTCGGCAAGCGCGCATTCCACCGCGAACAGCGCCGGCTGGGCATAAAGGGTGTCCGAGAGCTTGCCCGTATCGGAAACCGGATACAGCACGGAGGTTAGCGGCTCCGCCAGATATGGGCGCAGCAATTCCTCGCACCGGTCAATCACTCGTCGAAACACGGGAAGCGTGTCATACAGTTGCTTCCCCATGTTGATGTACTGCGCGCCCTGGCCTGTAAACAGGAAAGCAATCCGGAGCTTCCCCGGTTCCTGCCCGCGCCGGAGCCGGATCAGGCCATCCAAACGGACGCCACCTGGCCGGTTTCCATCCAGCAGCGCCGCGACTTGCTCGCGCAACTGATCCGTTGAATTTGCCAACAGGGCGACGCGGTGACGAAAGTGCGTCCGTCCAACCGCAGATGTGTAGCAGATGTCGCCGAGCCCCGCGCATTCGCCGTTGAGATACCCGGAGTAGCGCTCCACCAGACTTTGCAGAGCCGTCTCGTCGCGCGCTGAAAGCGTCAGGAGGTTCCAGGGCCGCGCAACCGCACTGTCTGGCAGTGGCAACGCCGGGCCCTCCTCCGCAACGACATGCACATTCGTGCCGCTCAGGCCAAAGGCGCTGATTCCGGCCAGTTTGCGCCCCTCCGGCCACGGAGTCAGTTTGGTTGCGATGGTGACAGGCAGGCGGCTCCAGTTGATAAACGGATTGGGCCGGTTGAAATGCAGACTTGCCGGAATTTCGCCATGCCGCATGGACAGCACGACTTTCATCAGCCCGGACACGCCGGCGGCCGCATCCAAATGCGCAATGTTCGTCTTCACGGAGCCGACGAGGAGCGGCGTCTCGCGCGTCGGGCCAAACACTTGGCCGATCGCGGCCAGTTCGATGGGATCACCCAAAGGCGTCCCCGTACCGTGAGCTTCCAGATACTGAATCTGGTCCGGCAAGACTCCCGCGTGGGCCAGCGCCGCATCCAGCATGCTCTTCTGGGCCGCCACGTTGGGCGTGGTCAAACTCAAACTCCGCCCGTCGGAGTTCACGGCCGACCCACGTAAGCAGGCGAGGATGGTGTCGCCGTCGCGCACCGCATCCGCATAGCGCTTCAGAACCACGATGCCGCAGCCTTCGCCACGCCCGAAGCCGTCCGTGCCTGCCGCAAAGGCCTCGCACCGACCGCTGGTCGCCAAAGCGTTCATTCGGGAGTTGCCGATCAGCAGTCGCGGGGAAAGGATCAGGCTCACTCCGCCAGCCAGCGCCATGTCGCATTCGTTCTGCCGCAGGGACTGGCACGCGACATGAACCGCCAGCAGCGACGATGCACACGCAGCATCGAGCTGTATGGAGGGACCGTGCAGGTTCAGAAAGAACGCGATCCGGCCCGCAGTCATGCTGCGCACCCCCGCCAAGGTGCTGAAGGCGTCGATTTCCGACACCGGCGGGAGGTAGAAACGCTCCGCCGAGTAATCGTCCCAAAACGTGCCGACAAAGACGCCAGTGCGGCTGCCGTCCACCTGCCGGGGCCCTTGTCCGGCGTTTTCCAAGGCTTCCCAGCTCACCTCCAACAACAGGCGCTGCTGGGGGTCCAGACTCGCCGCTTCACGCGGCGCAATGCCGAAGAAGCCGCAGTCGAAGCCGGTAAACTCCTCGTCCCGCAGGAATCCGCCCTCGCGGACATACATCTTGCCGGGGGCATTACGGTCCGGGTCATAGAACTTCGCAACGTCCCAGCGCGACTCTGGAATCGGGCCAACCGCGTCCACACCGCCACGCAGCAGCTTCCAAAAAGCTTCGGGGGAATTGGCACCACCTGGAAAACGGCAGCCCATCCCGATCAGCGCAATCGGCTCGGTCTGCGGATTTTCGTCGTGGGTCATGAGTTCGGCGCGCTGTCTCCCAGGAAACCTATACCGATTCCAGGTAGTGGATGCTGAAGTATTCCCGGGGATCGGTCCAGACCTGCGCTGCCGTCCAGCCCGCTTCCTCCGCAAGGGTTTTGAATTCGGCCACCGAGTACTTGCAAGCGACCTGCAGCAGGATTTCTTCGCCGTCGCCAAGGCCGATGGTGCTGCCGCAGACCCGAACCGCCTGCTCCGCGAGGCTGACCAGAATGATCTCCACCCTGCCGAGCGACTCGTTGTAGCGCGACCGGAAGCGGAACTGCTCCAGATCGAAATCGCCGCCAAAGTTTTGGTTGAGATTGGCCAACGCCCCCAGAGTGAAGGAGTTGATCACCGGTTCTTTCTCATTGTATGCCCCCAGGAAGATCCGGGGATCCTTCTTCAGGTCCACGCCGATCAGGAGTCCGCCCGCGGGACCCATGTCCTGCCGGATCTTCCCGAGGAATCGGCAAGCCTCGGCGCGGGGTCGGTTCCCGATCGTGGAGCCAGGCAGATACCCGACCCGCCGCCGGAAGGGTCGGGCCGGATTTGGTAGTGCGAAGTGCTGTTCATAGTCGGCGCAGACTGCCAGAACTTCGAGCTGCGGATAATCGGCGGCTACCTGGTTCGCCGCGGTCACCAGAAACTCCTTCGAGATGTCGATCGGAACATACCCCGCCAAGCTGGGGAGTGCGTCCAGCAACAGGCGGGTCTTGCGGCTGGCACCGCTTCCGTACTCCACCAGCAACGCATCTTTTCCGATGCACCCGGCCATGGCACGAACGTCGGACTCCATAATGGCAATCTCGGTCCTCGCCAGGTAGTAGCCGGCGGTCTGGGTGATGGCCTCGAAGTATCCCGATCCCTCCTCGCTGTAGAGCAAGGCATCCGGAAGTTCTTTCGCGGAGCCCGACATCCCTGCCAAAATCTTGGAACAGGGCACGGAAGTCTCCGGCAAAAAGTCGTACAAGCGTATCGGGGCGGCGGGCATGCGGTAGCGGATTCCTACCCCTTCTGCTTCGTGACAAAGGCCGCCATCGCGTCCAAGGAAGCGAAGTTTTCAAACACCAGGTCCATAATGTCTATCTGGAGGCCAAACCTCTCCTGTAGGAATTGGACCAATTGCATGAGTTGCAGCGAGTCGATCAGCCGCTGTTCCATTAAAGGCAGATCCGGAGTGAGTACGGTATCCGGCCTGTCGTACAGGAACCGTTCGCGGATGAAAGCCTCGATGATCGCGATCGTAGATTCAGTATCTTGTGTCATGCGCTTGTGGTGGGTGTCAGGCCGCCTGCGATTCCCCGGGGGTTGCTTCCCAAAGAGGTGCCCGTTCTGGATGATAGCGCGAGCCTATTGGAATCGAATACGCACTGCCGTTCAGGTACGAGAGTTCGCGTTCCTCCTCCCTGCCGAGCAGTCGCCGGAAGTCGCGGATCGCGACGTTTGGCTGGTGTTCATGTTCGTAGACGCGGCCGGCAAAGGTGTCCGTCAGCAGGTCGCGGTACTTGTTGTGGACGCACACCGAGAAAGCGAAAGGATGCTCCCAGAACGTGTCGAGCAGGTCTTCGAGCACGTCGGTGCCTTTCTCGCAGAAGAGCTGGTAGGCAGCGAACGGGTTTGCCTCGTCGCGGTTCTTCCCTCCGAGCCAGTCGCGCACGACCGACGCGGCAAACTCGGCCTCGCGCAACGCCGCCGACAGTCCAAAAGAGAAGATCGGATCCACAAACCGATGGGCGTCGCCAATGCAGATGAAGCCCTTGCCGCAGAAATCCCGGACCTGGTAGGAATAGTTCGGGATGGCGCGCACTTCCTCCACCAGATCCAACACCGGCAGGCGCCGCTTGAGTTCGGGATGCAGTTCGGGCAATTCCCTCGTGAGGTAACTGTGCAGGCTCTCGCCCTTGGGAAGGAGACTGGACGGTGCCACCACACCCACGCTGACCGTCTCGTCATCAATCGGGATGAACCACGCCCAGTGGTACTTCTCCTTGTAGAAGATCAGCGTATTGTCTTTACGCTCGTCGCGCGCCGTTCCCGAATCGCGGATCGCACCCCGTACGTGGGAAAACACCGCGATCTGCTTGTCGTAGGCACCAACGTATTTCGGCCCCGTCACTCCGCCAAGATTCGCCAGCCAGGTCGACTGCCCGGAACAGTCCAGCAGCATTTCGGATTCGATCGTCAACTGGCCGCCGCCCCGCATGCTGACGTGCGCGCCTTTGACGACGCCGTCGCGAATGACGGGACGCGTCGCCTTTCCATGGATCAGCGTTGCCCCGCCATCCAGCGCCTTGTCGAGGAGCATCTTGTCAAACTCGCTGCGGCGGACCTGCCAGGTCTCGGCGTCGAACATGTTGCCGTCCGCACCGCGCCCCCGTACCGGCACAAACCAGTTCCCCGCGCTGCTTTTGCCAAAGACCTTGACGCCGCACTTCACGGGAAAACGCAGGCGCGTCATCTCCCCTTCCAGACCCAGATCCCGGAGCAACTGCCCGGCCGCCCCGGTCATCGACTCCCCGATGTGATATCGGGGAAAGTCTTCCGCCTCGACGATCAGGGAATCGATCCCTTGGCGCTTCAGAAACAGGGCCGAGGCGGCTCCGGCAGGGCCGCCTCCAACAATCAGGACATCTGTTTTCAATCCCGAATCTCCTTCATGCTAGGCCCGCTTTCAAACGGGTCGTGTCGATTTTCCCGGTGGAGGTCTTCGGCAGCGCGGTGCGGACTTCCACCTGGTGGGGCACCATGTACTTCGGAAGCCGGTCCGCGCACCATGCCTCCAGCAAACTCTGATTCAGCGTATGTCCGCCGCGTGGCACGACAAAGGCCTTGATGTGATTTCCGATCTCGTCGTCGGGAATCGGAATGATTGAGGCTTCCTCAACTGCCGGGTGCCCATATAGAACGGCTTCGATCTCACCGAGCTCGATGCGGTAGCCCCGGCTCTTGATCTGATTGTCGCGCCTACCCAGAAACCGGTAGTTCCCGTCGGCCTGTTCGCTCACCAAGTCGCCGGTGCGGTACATCAGGCCGGTGCCGTCCGGGCGGGTGGTCAAAGACTGCGCGGTGCGATCCGGCAACCCCCAGTAGCCACTCATCAACCCCGCCCCGCTCACGCACAATTCGCCTGTCCCGCCCTTTGCCACAAGCTTGCCAGCCTCGTCCAACACGAACATTTCATAGTGTTCGCAGGCCTTGCCGATGGGTACTGGTTCCGTTTGTTCCACATCAAGGGCGTCGACTTTGTGCCAAGTGCAGACATTGGTCTCGGTGGGACCGTAGAGGTTGTAGTAGGCTGCGTGCGGGATGGACTCCATCAGTTGGCGCAGATATCGGACCGGGAACACCTCCCCCGCGAACAGGATCGCCCGGAGGCGGGAGAGGTCGAACTGCGGCAGATTTCCGTATAGAACCAGACGCGTGAGCGCCGACGGAACCGAATACCAGATCGAGATCCGCTGGTCCGCGATGAACTTCGCCATGCTGACGGGGAAGAGAGAAAGCATGGGGGAAAGCAAAACCACCGCCGCCCCTGACCGGATTGCGGCGAAGAGGTCGAAGGTCGACAAGTCAAAGTGGAAGGGCGCGTGATTCGATAGCCGGTCCTCGGGCCCCACACCGATGGTGCTGCAGGCCCAGTCGACGAAGGCCATCACGGCGCGGTGGCTGATCATCACGCCTTTGGGGTTGCCTGTGGAACCGGAGGTGTAGAGAATGAGGGCCAGGTCGAACTCGGTTGTCCCAGGATCCGGGGGAGGCAGCGGGCTTACCGATTCGAACGAGGCATCCGCGTGGATCACAGCCGGAGGGTGACGGTGGATCTCCACGAACTCCTTCAAGCCGGCAAACTTGGCGGGAACGGTTACCAGAGCCTTCATCCGGCAATCATTCACCATGTAAGCGACGCGGCGGGCCGGTGCCGCGGGGTCGAGAGGAACGTAGGCCGCCCCCAGCTTCGCGATGCCGAAGAGCGCAGCCACAGCTTCGCGCGACTTTTCGAGATACAGCCCCACATGGTCGCCGCGACCCACTCCTGCGTCGCGCAACAAGTTGGCGAACCGGTTGCTGGCTTCCGCCAATTCGGAATAGGTGTACGAACGCGTTCCGTCCACCACTGCGACGTTATCCGGCCAACATTCGGCGCTCAGATTCAGGATTTGGGATAGGAGCGGGGCCATCGGTGTCAGACTCCCAAATGGCGGGCAATGATGTTGCGCTGGATGTCGGACGTTCCCGAGTAGAGCGTGCCTCCGATGGCATCGCGAAGGTCGCGCTCGACCTCAAATTCCGTGGTGTAGCCGTAGCCGCCGTGAATCCGCAACGCGTCCATGCTCGACTGGGCGAACGCCTCGCTCAGCCAGAGTTTCGCCATCGCGGCCTCCTGGTAGGCCGGCTTGCCTTCCTTTTTCAGCCACGCGACCTTG
>CAIVPR010000168.1 GCA_903907865.1 uncultured Acidobacteriia bacterium | reverse complement strand
GGCGCGGTCGATGCGGAGGGCCTCGCGCATCAGCGGCTCGGCTTCCGCCATGCGGTTGGTGGCCTGGAGCAACTGCGCCAGGTTGTTGAGGCGGGTGGCGACCTTGGGGTGGTCGGGGCCGAAGCTGGCGCGGTCGATGCGGAGGGCCTCGCGCATCAGGGGCTCGGCTTCCGCCATGCGGTTGGTGGCCTGGAGCAACGCAGCCAAGTTGTTGAGGCGGATGGCGACGTCGGGGTGGTCGGGGCCGAAGCTGGCGCGGTCGATGAGGAGGGCTTCGCGCATCAGGGGCTCGGCTTCCGCCATGCGGTTGGTGGCCTGGAGCAACTGCGCCAGGTTGTTGAGGTCGGTGGCGACGTTGGGGTGGTCGGGGCCGAAGCTGGCGCGGTCGATGAGGAGGGCCTCGCGCATCAGCGGCTCGGCTTCCACCATGCGGTTGGTGGCCTGGAGCAACTGCGCCAGGTTGTTGAGTTGGATGGCGACGTCGGGGTGGTCAGGGCCGAAGCTTCTGCGGTCGACGCGGAGGGCCTCCCTCATCAGCGGCTCGGCACGCGTGTTTTTCGCAAGAGAACGGAGTCGTTGACCGACTTGGTTCAGCAACCAAGACGCCCTCTCATGTCCAGCCCCGGCCCACACCCTCGCCAAATCCTCCAGCGGCGCGACCTCCCAACGGGCCTCCATCCAGCGCGTGGTCTTCTGCAATACCGCATCCCGCTCCCGGACCAGCGCTTCCACTGCCGCTCCGCAAGCCGCCAACCGCGCCCCCGACATCCGGCCCTTCACCACCTCTTGCACCAACCGGTGCACCCGCACCCGCCAAGGCTCCGACGCCCCAACTTCGCTCAGCAAGGCCAACCGCACCAACCGCCGCCAAATCCCGGCCCAGGGATCCGCCACCGCCCCGACCGGCACCAACACCTCCGGCGTCTCCCCCTCCAGCAACGCTCGCAGCCAGGGCAGCGCCACCGCATCGGGGGGCAGGAACGCGGCCATCTCCATCACCTGCCGCTCGGCGTCCCCCAACCCGTTGAGCACCGGCCCCAGCACCGCCGTCAACCGCTTCTCCTGGTGCCGCCGCAATTCCACATCGGTGTCCGCCGCGATCCCCTCCAACTCCTCCAGCCCGATGACCGCCGCCAACGACCGGTACGTGGCCTCCGCATGCACCATCAGATACGCCGCCGCCAGTTCGACCGCCATCGTGAACCCGCCCAGCCGACGCACCAGGCCGCGCGCCGCGTCCCTTTCGGCGTCGTCGGCAAACGGCCGGTGTTTCTCCATCAACTCCATCGCCTCGGCCTCGGACAGCGCCCCCAGAGTGACCCACCCGGCGTCCACCGGCGCGGGCAGGCGCGTGGTCATGAGCAGGTGCAGTCCCGGGCCGTGGCAGGTGAGGTGGTCCGTCTCGCGCGCGGCCATCAGGGCGGGGTGGGTGACGTTGTCCAGCACCAGCAGGATGGGGCCGTAGCTCTCCAGCCGGTGCGCGAGGCAGCAGGAGACGGCGGCGAAGAGGCTGTCCGGCGTCTTGCGCTCCTCGTCGCTGATGGCGGCGCGGAAGGGGCCGAAATCGCCCAGCGCCAGTGCGGCCTGGCGGATGCCCGGTTGGCCCTCGCACGGCACGTACAGGCGGCCGCCGGGGTAGACGTTGGCGTAGGCGTGCGCGTAGGTGAAGGCCAGCTCGGTCTTGCCGATGCCGCCCAAGCCCTGCACGCCGCAGACGACGCCGGAACCGTTGTTCTTCAGGCGCGTGCGCAGGTCCACCAGTTCGGCCAGCCGTCCGGTGAACTTGCGGTTGTAGGGCGGGACGGTGTTGGCGCTCTCGGCCCCGACGCGGACGCGCTCGGCCCCCTCCTGCACGGTTTTGGCAAGCGAGGCCAGCACCTTGCGCAAGTCTTCGGTGAGGAGGAACCGCACGCCCTCTTGGTGGAAGGGCTGGACGGAGACGAACTGGCAGCGGCGCAGGTGGTCGAGGTGGGTGGGCTCCCAGACGCTGGCGATCTCCTGCTCCAGCGCCTCGGAGGCGTTCTCGAAGCCGGGCACGGGAACGACGTAGACCGGGGCGGCACCGTCGGAAAAAACGTGCTTGGCGATTTCGGTGTCGATCCACTGGCCCCATTCGCGGCGGCACCATTCGCTCTTCAGGTATTCGGGGGAGAGGAAGGCGACGAACATGCGGGAGTCGGCCACACCGTGGAGGATGCGGTGCTGCCAGTCGTGGCCGGTCTGGATGTCGTGCTTGTCGAAGAAGACGCGGAGGTCGGAGCCGCCGGTGAGGGCACGGTATTCGGCGCGGAGGTTTTCGACGAAGTCGGAGATCCAGTTGGCCGCGTTGTTGGCGCGGGCGTAGGAGACGAAGATGTCGAAGCGGTCCGTGTCGTGCGGCATACGGGGGATGTCTTGGAATATAGCAGGTTTGGGTGGTTTATTCCGCGCGGCGCACGTGAGCGCGTCCGCGCAAGCAATACCTAGCGAGGTCTAGTCAAATACCCGGATAGGACGTCGTGGGCTGCGATGTGGTGACCGCTTGCTCGCGCGCGGCTCGGAAGCCTTTTCATAGCGCGGCGGTCTTGCGGCGATCAGGGGACTCCAGTCCGGCACTCCCGGGTTGACACCGACCGGGTCCCACTGTTACGGTACACTCATATGCCAAGCGTCGCGGGTCTCGTGATTCTAACCACCACGCTTGCGTCGGCACAGCAGAACCTGCCGGAAAGTAGCGCCGTTTTGCTGCGCGGCGGGACCATTCACACCATCTCGGGACCAGTCATTGAAAACGGCTCCGTGCTGATTCGCAACGGCAGGATTATCGGAGTCGGACGGAATCTGTCGGCACCCGAAGGCGCCGCAATAATCGAGCTTCGCGGCCAACAGGTCTACCCGGGGATGATTGATTCGGCTTCCAGGATGGGACTCCAGAAATCGGGGGAACACGGGCCTTCGGACGCCGAAGAGATCGGTCGGTTCAACCCTCAACTGGATCCTGTGAAAGCAGTCGACCCCGCGGATGAGTTTATCCCGGCGTCGCGCCTCAACGGGGTCACCAGCGCGATGGAGATGCCGGAGGGCGAGCTGATTTCGGGGCAACTTTCGCTGATCCATTTGGACGGCTCGGCCAATGATTCGATGGCTGTGGCGGCTTCGCTGGCCGTCCACATCCGCTTCCCGGCTATCGAGACTACGCCGATCCCGCCGCACGAATCGGATGATGACGATGACGAACCGACGACAGCCGCGGGGCAGGAGGTCGTCCCCTACAAGCAGGCGAAGGCGGCGTTCGAGCAGAAGATGGCGGAACTCAACGGCTTCTTCGAGGCAGCGCGTCGCTATCGTAGCGCGAAGCTGGCGAAGGCAGCCAACCTGCAGCCCGACCGCCGCTACGAAGCGATGATCCCGGTACTGGAAGGCAAGGAGCCGATGTTTGTTACCGCGGTTCGGGAACGCGAGATCCGCGATGCGATCGCCTTTTCGGACAGGCAGAAGATCAAGATCATACTCGCCGACCCTTACGAGGCGTACAAGGTACTGCCCCTCATCAAATCGCACAATATTTCGGTCGTGCTCGGTCCCACATTATCGCTGCCGCTGAACCGCGACGATCCTTACGACCTTTCCTATACGATACCGGCGGCGCTCTATCAAGCGGGTATCAAGTTCTCCATTGGAACGTTCAGCGGCAAGCTGGTCAGAAACCTTCCGTATCAGGCGGCGGCGGCGGTGCCGTTCGGCCTGCCGCACGATGAGGCCTACAAGGCAGTGTCGCTGAATGCCGCCGAGATCTTCGGCCTGGGAAAGATCCTTGGATCGATAGACGAAGGCAAAGTGGCCGACCTGATTGTGACCGACGGCGATCCGCTGGAGGCCATGACTCAAGTGAAGATGGTCTTCATCAATGGAAAGCCGGCAGATCTGGAGACCCGGCAGAAGCAGCTTTACGAGAAGTATTTGGCGCGGCCCTAGCGGTCAGCGGCGGCTCGGGCGCTCTACGGGATCAGTTCGAAGATCTTTACCGTACCTGGCGCGGTTGGCTCAGAAGAGGCGAAGACCCGCTTCACCCAGGGCAGTCCCTCCACGTTCACGCAGCTCGCCATGGGGTCTAGGCTGCCGAAGATCATCGATTTGTCGGGATGCTGCAGCCTGTACTCCCGGGCTTTCTCCTCCGAGATGAACTTCTCTTCGGAATCCAAAGCTTCGACCACCGAGCCGGAAGCGTCGCGCACCCGCTTGGTTACGAAGACCGAAAGTATCGGAGAGGCCGTGATCGGTTTCGCGTCGAAGTTGTACATGCGCACTGCCATAGTCCGGTAATAGTCCGGGAGATAGATTATCAGCGGCATGAGCTGACCCGAAGGCCCGGGTGCACGAATCATCCGCTGGTACCGACTTACGTTGTGATTCGACCACTGCACGATCGGGGGCCAAAGCTTGTCGGTCACTTCGAAATTCAGCATGGCGTAACGGGCAGACAGTTGGGAACTAAGTTGTCGGGCCGCTTCAGGGGACGAGGCGGTCAGGAACGCGGAAACAGAGGCGGCATTCTCCTGGGTTCCGTTGGTGGTCGGTATGCGGTGTCCGATGGCGTTGACCCAATCGCCGTAATCCCACCAGGTGAGGACGCTGTAGGCCGACGGGGGGTAGGCGAAGGTCCGACCCGGCCCCAAGGCGGGCCAAAACTGCAGCCAGGCGTTGGGATTGCCCATCGGCTCGGGCGTGTTCCAGCGGAGCCAAGTCAACGCGCGGTGCCAGTCCGGACGGGGACCGCCGTCCTGGTAGCTCATCGAGATCGCGTGTGGAATGCTGGTGGCAAGAAGGAAGGCCGCGGTGGATAGGGAGATCGCCGTCTGGAACCGGGGAAGTCTGGCCATCAGCCAGGCGCAGCCCACCCCGGCGGCCACGGCGAGGACGGGTCCTGCATACACCCACATCCGCATCTGGAGCACCCCGGCGACGGTCATCACCAAGGCCCAGACCGCACACAGCACGAAGACCGGACGCCGTGGACGCCAGATCGTGACAAGGCCATACAGCAGCACCGGGAGCGCGGGAACCCAGACACTGCCCAACGCCGCGTAGAGGGAACCGGCTCCACCGGGGGGTACTGCCCAAAGCGGTATCAATTCTCCCACCGAATAGCTTTGGGAACTGGTGCTACCCGGCAGGTACCGGCGGACTGTCTCCACCATGGCGGCAAAAACCGCGGGTCGGGCTGCCGCCACGATGCCGACCGCAACGGCGGCGGCGATTGCGACCGCTGGAAGCCGGAACGCCGTGGGCCACTCCCGCTTTCGCCAATACGCACCCAACGCCCAAGCCAACAGGCAGACGGCGGTGGAACCGGCCAGCGTGAGCCATGTGAACGCAGCCCAAATACTGCCGCTGGAGGTAAGAAAAACGGCGCTTGCGATGGCCAGTGCGGCGGCGACAAACGGGGCGAGGGCCGGTTCGACCAAGGCCGCAATGGACAATGCGGCGGGAACGAAGATGCCTGCGGGTCGGACGCACAAGTAGATCCCGAACAGGAGCCCGGAAGCGAGGACGCGCCACAGCCGTCGGCGTCCCCCGTTTTCCACGGCACCGCACAACAGAACGAGGGCACACGCGCTGAGCATGGATTCGGCAACGTGGTGGTCGGGAATGCCGAGGTGCGTTTCCCAAACGAGGGTGCCCGGCACGACCGCCATCGCGAAGGCAGTCCAGCGCGCGGCGCTGTCACCGAAAAGACGCCGGGCGAGGAAGAACACGGGAATCGGGAGCAGCGCGCCCAGAACCGGGGGCAGCCACGCTCCCACCTGGTCAACAAGCCAATCGGAAGGCCTTCCCAACGCGAACAGCCCGGCCACGGCGGCGATGAAGAGGTCCCACGGATCGGTGTACGCGTTCTTTCCGCCCGGAAGGATGGCGTAGGGATCAAAGCCGCTTTGACGGGGAAAATGGGCGGCGATATTGTGCACGACGCGCATGTGGTACCAAGAGTCGTTGTCCTGGAAATTGACTCCCGCATTGGTCATCACCGAGTGGTAGTTGGGGATAACACGGACAGCGAAGGCGATAGTTATCGCCAGACCCAGGACTGCGGTGGAAGCTAAAGGCGGACGTCGCACCGCCGTAGTATAGCCGATGCCCTGCATTGCGCCGAAGTCATCAAGAATAGGGCAATAGTGCGGCCCACTGCGGATTCCGCAGCGGCGGCCGGAAGGCGGAGGGGATCGGCAACCGTGTCAGAGCAAAGGTTTCGCCGGAACTCAGTCATGGTGGCGGTCCAGTTTCCGCACCGGCGGCAATCGGGGTCGCGCGATGTGGTACCGGTACCCGGGACAATTGTCCATACACCGAACCTGGTGGTACCATAACAGGGAAATAGAGCCCTGTCTATCTCCTCGCCGCTAAAGCGAGGTCCTGTGACGAGAAGGTCTGTTAATGACGCACCCAGGCAGCGGAAGTCGCGACACCCTTTCCAACCAACCGAAGTCCTCCAGCCTGTTGACCGTTCTCCTGGGCAAATTGCATGCCTGCGGCGACGTCGTATATGCGGACATTTCTGAGACTGTCAGTACAACCAGGGCGTGGCAGGTATACTGGGGGCTAAACGGAGTCGGTGCGAATGGCGCAGGGGCCGCAACCACCCTTCGCCAAGGGAAAGGCGTTTTTAGTAGTAGCTGGATTGCCGACGCAAACTGCGCCCTGACAACAGGGTCTCATTCTTTGCAGGTCGCAGCCGTGG
Organism: uncultured Acidobacteriia bacterium; assembly: GCA_903907865.1. Lineage (GTDB taxonomy): Bacteria > Acidobacteriota > Terriglobia > Bryobacterales > Bryobacteraceae > BOG-234. Next base: position 5,791 of record CAIVPR010000168.1, on the reverse strand, counting down.
GGCCTACAAACTTTTCCGACGTGATCGTTTCTATTAAACCGGCGGTGCTTCCTTGATGAAAATAATTTTCAGCCTTCTTCTATGCGCGGCGTCTTGTTTTGCCGCGTCCCCAGCAAAGTGCTATGCAGTATCAAGCGGAAACTGGAACGACCCCTCAATTTGGTCCAATATATCGGATGGTTCCGGTGGAACATGTTCCGCTACGGGAGGGCGCGGACTGCTGGTTAACGGCAAGGCCTCCGTCAGACTTTCCTCGCGTGTCCCCGGTGCGGCTAACCGCAACGACGCGGCTGTTATCAATAGCGGAGTCACAGTCCATGTGACTTCCGGTCTAGGAATCGAGCTAGGTTGCGTCCAATACCCATGCGTGGCCGATTCTTTGACAATCAACGCAACAGGTTCAAGCATAGGTAACTATGGAGCGCTGGTACACGATTCCGGCTCTTTGATGAAAGTCCACGGTTCTTCCGCGTCTGGCAATAACTATGCCGTGATCAATCAATACGCAGTGGAACAGTACATGCCCGGTGCCCAGCTAGAGTTCGGCGAGGTTGCCAACAGCCCCAATTACAAAGTGTCCGGAAGGCTGTACATAGGGTGCTTGGATGCTATAGACTATCCTACTCCTTTTTGTTCCGGGAATGGGGGAGGATGGGCAACTGCGTCGGCAGCCGATAGCCTGAATATTACTTTTGCAACCGCTCTTCCCACCACCCTCGCGGTTGGAGACCTAGTGGAGATTGACGTTCCCCAGACTGCAATCTCCGGGTGTTCATATCCCTACGCGGGTTGTTCGAGTACAGTCGCGCCTCCGACGCCACCACTGATGCCACGCTCCACCGATACGGGAACAGGTAAAATATGTGGAACCGTCTCGACGTGCGTAGTGCCGGAATCAACGCCTCTTTGTGTTACAGAAATAAGCGATCTCTCGATCAGCGTAGGTTGGCCGCAAGGGGGTAACAGCGACCGGCCGTATTGTGACGGAACTGAAACTGCCGCGGCCATCTCCAATGCCGGGTCCGGTAATCTATGGGTCAAGAAGCCGGTTTTCGTCCGGGGGAACGCGATACCGACATACAGTAAGGCCGTCAGATGGGCTCCATCCTCGCTTCAGGAATATTTCGACGCGACAAGAACGACATTGCCGATGGTCAGCGGCGCTACCGGGGTTATTGTGAGCAACGCGGATGGAACGGGTCCGGGGAGGTTGGGGGACAGTAGCCTGAACGTTACCTCCAACAACTGGGGAGCCACGAACCGAACCAGCACGCCTTGTACCTTCCTGTCGATCGCCGACGTTACGTCCTCTGGTTGCTATATAGACCACGACCGGGGTTTGATGGTGGCATACGGATTCGGAATTAGGTTCACCGGGTCATTGACGTTCTACACCATGTACGACCCTGCGGGGGCGTACATCAGCGGCTCCATTGAGATACCGACGGGAACACGCCAGTACAACTCCCTAGTGATAGGCAACGCCGATTTCAGGCATGTATACAAGGATAGCTTCGCGTCGTTCATTCATTTCAAGGAACTGGACAACTCCACCAACAGGCAGATGGCGTTCATGTTCAACACGGTCCGCCAGTGCGAGGGGTTGGTGGGAATTGGAACCGAGGCGGACGTGACGGACGGCCTGACAGCAGGCTCAACCACTCCGTTGCAGATCAGCTACAATTCCATTTTCCCGTCCGGTGCCACCGGCCTGGGAGGCTCGAACGGTTTCGGAAACATCAATTTCTGGAGCAACTCCAGTTACGTCGATATCAGCAACAACTACGTCAAAGCCACTCGGGTACAGATTATAGCGAAAAATAGCAGTGTTGTCGGAACCTACTCCAACGTGGCAATTACAAACAACAATTTCATAACCGACAATGCTTTTTCGGGTGGAGTTGGTCTGTGGCCGGGCTTGTTGGTGCAGGACAACAGGTTCACGGGAACCGGTACCGGCGACGGTCCCTATGGCGGATACCAGCTGGAACTGACGGGAATTTCTTCGGCGACCACACAGGCCGTAGTCAACCGGAATATCTTCTTCAGCAACCACCGCAGCATTCATATGTCGTCCAATACCAGGTATACGGGTAATGCCTTCTTGTACAACTGGCACCATACTGTGGTGGTGGGAACCGAGAACGGTTACTCCGGGGGAACCGTGTCAAACTTGGTGTTCGACCATAACATAATGGCAGGGAACGGTGGATTGTCTTCACAGGCTTTGGACGGGTTCGATTCCGGGTTTGACGAAAGCACCTTCATTGACGCGCTAAGCGTCTACAACAACACATGGCTCGGACACGACACATGTTTCCGCATAGGGGACACCGACCAAGCAATCCTGACTCTGATAAATGTGAAACTCTATAATAACGTGTGCGCTCCCAACAGCCGCACCGGGAATGCGTTCGGGCTTGCTGCGGGGGGCGGCCCGACGGGGTCAAACCATTCCGCCCAACAAGACCAGGAGACATTCATCGGTTATAACTCGATTCAAGGTTCCAGCGTAGTCCCATACGACAGCGCCTCGCCCTCCAGCAATAATCCTGTCGTGGCATACAACCGCAACGCACTGGTGACCAATGCCAACGGGAATTACAACACGGATTCCACGCGGGCAATAACGGGAGTTGCGTTGCAGAATCCGTCGTATTCGCAAACCACTGCCGGGACTTTGCAATTGGTGGTTACTTCGGCCTCGTCGATGACATTGGCATGGAAGAAATCGGGCGACTCGTTGTATGGAACGCCGGTCCAGCTTAACTGGACGACGGGAGGCACCACATACACTTTGAGCGGTGCGGCCACGAATACAGCCCCCAACGGCTATTTCGTCCTTAGTGCGACCACGTCTCCCTGGACGACATACTATCCGCGCGATGGAGCAACTGCCCCTCCCAGACCGGTTGGATGTCCCGCAAGTTACTGGGCTTCATTCCTGCCGGGAGGAACCAATGCCGGACTATCCTACATGATTTCGCAGTGCGAGACAACTTCCAAGTTGGACCTCACTCCAGTCTATGCCACGGCTCCGGCCGACGGGGATACTTTCGCGATTATGAAGGTGAACCTAATCCTATACGACCAGGGCGGTTCCAGTTACGTGGTTGCGGCAATAGATGCCAGGAGTCTTCCGACGGCTGCCGGAACATATACAGATTCGGGAATAACCATCACTCCGTCCGACTTTGCTTCATCGGGTGCTGGTGCCTTGGCCAATGTCAGCGGTTTGCCGATTAGTTTCACGGCAGGTGTTACAGGATCTCCGATGGTCACGGAACCTCTGCCAATGTACGGAGGTTCCGCACAGCATGTGTTCGCCAGTACGACGTATCTTCCTGGAGGAACTGGCTGGATGACCAGTGGATACGGTGGAACATATCTGGGAGCAATACCTCCGGCATCCGCAACGGTGACGGCGAACTTGCCGCCCTCCTGTAGTTTGAGCGCCTCGCCCACCACCATCAACCTCGGCGGATTGTCCACGTTGTCGGTGAGTTGCACGCCAGCGGCGACCTCCTACACGTGGACGAATGTCGGCTTCGCGTCGTCGTCGTCCAGCGGGAACGTGTCTCCGACCTCGACCGCGACCTATTCGGTGGTCGGCCACAATGCGGCGGGTGACAGTTCTTCGGCCTCGGCTACCGTCACAGTGAACCAGCCGCCGACTTGCACGCTGACTCCTTCGCCCAGCACAATCAACTTGGGCGGGTCCTCGACTTTGACGGCAAACTGCACGCCTGCCGCGACGTCGTACACGTGGACCGGCACCGGTTTCGCGTCGTCTGCATCGAGCGGGAGCGTGTCGCCGAGTTCGACCGCGACGTATTCGGTGGTCGGGCACAATTCTGCGGGCGACAGTTCTTCGGCCTCGGCTACCGTCACAGTGAACCAGCCGCCGACTTGCACGCTGACTCCTTCGCCCAGCACAATCAACCTCGGCGGGTCTTCGACTTTGACGGCAAACTGTACCCCTGCCGCGACGTTGTACACGTGGACCGGCACCGGTTTCGCTTCGTCGACTTCGAGCGGGAGTGTGTCGCCGAGTTCGACCGCGACGTATTCGGTGGTCGGGCACAATGCTGCGGGGGACAGTTCTTCGGCCTCGGCTACCGTCACAGTGAACCAGCCGCCGACTTGCACACTGACTCCGTCGCCGGGCACAATCAACTTGGGCGGGTCGTCGACTCTAACGGCAACGTGTACCCCTGCCGCGACGTCGTACACGTGGACCGGCACCGGTTTCGCTTCGTCTGCATCGAGCGGGAGCGTGTCGCCGAGTTCGACCGCGTCCTATTCGGTGGTCGGGCATAGTGCGGCCGGTGACAGTTCTTCGGCCTCGGCTACCGTCACGGTGAACCAGCCGCCGACTTGCACACTGACTCCTTCGCCCGGCACGATCAACTTGGGCGGGTCCTCGACTTTGACGGCAAACTGTACCCCTGCCGCGACTTCGTACACGTGGACCGGCACCGGTTTCGCGTCGTCAGCCTCCAGCGGGAGCGTTTCGCCGAGTTCGACTGCGACCTATTCGGTGGTCGGGCACAACGCGGCTGGCGATAGTACTTCGGCGTCGGCTACGGTGACGGTGAACTTGCCGCCGACGTGTAGTTTGACTCCTTCGCCCGGCACGATTAACCTCGGCGGGTCCTCGACATTGACGGCGAATTGCACCCCTGCAGCGACGTCGTACACGTGGACCGGCACTGGTTTCGCGTCGTCAGCCTCCAGCGGGAGCGTTTCGCCGACTTCGACTGCGACCTATTCGGTGGTCGGGCACAACGCTGCGGGCGACAGTTCTTCGGCTTCCGCGACGGTGACGGTAAACCAGCCGCCGTCGTGTTCGTTGGCCGCTTCGCCCGCGACGATCAGTCGGGGTGACTCCTCGACTTTGACCGCGACCTGCATTCCGGCTGCGACGTCTTATGCCTGGACCAATTCCGGGTTCGCGGCTACGGCGTCGTCCGGCAGTGTGAGTCCGACTGCGACCACCACCTACTCCGTGCGTGGTACGAACGGAGCCGGATCCGGAAATACCGCCAATGCCACGGTGACCGTGAACCAGCCGGCAGTGCCCGTTTGCACCTTGGCGGCATCGCCGACCGTGATCAATCTGGGCGACTCCTCCACGCTGACGGCAAGTTGCACGCCTCCCGCGACGTCCTATGCCTGGACGAACGTTGCTTTCGCGTCGTCGGCAGCAAGCGGCAGCGTCTCGCCGACCTCGACCACATCCTATTCGGTGGTGGGACACAACGCGGCGGGCGACGGGGTTTCGGCCTCGGCCACCGTGACCGTGAATGGTCTGGTGGAAGTGACGAGCGCCACGCAGTTGACCGCCTCGGCACTCGTCTTGAACCGAACGACCGGGAAATACGCCGGCACCATCACGGTGACAAATACCGGAATCAGCGCCCTTTCGGGCCCGGTGTACGTGTTCTTCACAACGCTTCCGTCGGGGGTTACGCTGCCAAGCCTTCCCACGTCGGGCGGAATTCCCTACATCACCATTCCGACCGGCTTGGCGGTGGGCGGCACCAGCAGCCCAGTCACGATCACCTTCACCGATCCGACCAATGTCCGTATCGCCTACACGACGAGGCGGTACGTGGTGGCGACAAACTAATCCGCGACCACGGACACGGAAGGAAAAACCTGTCTGCGCTTGGTCTCGGTGAACACTTCGTCCATTAGGACATCCACGCCGGGCTATATCGAGTGGCAGTTGGCTAAGCTTGAGCGGTGGGTGAACCAATGCTTATGGATCGAACAAACACTCCCTTGC
>CAIVPR010000167.1 GCA_903907865.1 uncultured Acidobacteriia bacterium | reverse complement strand
GGGCTCGGGTTCGTTTGGCTGGATTTGTGGTTGGGTTGTTGGTGCGTCCGGTGCCGGGTCCGGCTCGGGGTCGGGGAGGTCGTAGGGGCTCGGGTTCGTTTGACGCTCTTTGCGGTAAGCGTCGAGAGACTTGGATGCGCGTTCGTAGGCCCGGGTGTGGCGGGCCTCGTAGCGGTGGAGGAGTTCGAGGGCGTGGCTTTCAGCGGGGTTGGTGATGAAGCCCTTGAAGGCGATGGAGTAAATGTCGTGGGGGTTGAGGGGATCCGGGGTCGGGGAGGTTATGCCCGCCTGCTTGAGGACGACGAGGGACATGCCTGCGGTTTCCATGGCGAGGGCGCGGTTGCGGCGCCAGATGCAGATGAGCATGGTCTCGACCAGGTTGCACTCGTGCTCGTCGGTGGGGTGGAAGGCGTGGATGAGGTTTTCGGAGAGATTCATGAAGGAGCGCTCGTCCTCTCCCTTCATGACCGTGAGCTTGGCGAGGCAGCCGTGGCGGAGGGAATTCATGGCGGAGATCTCCTTGCCTTCCGGGGTCTTGGGGCCACGGGATTTGGCTCCGTTGGCGCGGGAGGCGGCGATTTGGGCGGCGCTTCTTTCAGTGGCGGAGCGGGGGCGGTGTGGGTTTTGGGGCGTGGTTGTCATCGCGGGGTTGATTGTAGCGATGGAGGGGGTGTGAAACGAACTTTGGGGATGAGAGAAGGCGGGTGCGGAGTGGCGGTTTTGCGTTTCGATTGTTGGGGTTAGGAGGGGGACTGGATTTATTTTCGCGGTCGGTGACAAGGGTCCCGGGTCAGCGGGATTTTGGCTCTCCGCTTGCACATAATCGAGATATGACGCTGAGTCAGACTTGCCATGTGTTGAGGACGGATGCTGGCTGGGCCGTCAAGGCTGAAGGCCAAGCCAGCCGTGTCCACCCGACCAAGAAGGCAGCAATTGAGGATGCCCGGCGGTCGGTACTGAGTCTCCCGACGGGGCAGATGGTGGTTCACCGGGCGGACGGTACCGTTTCGAAGCGGCTCACGCATGGCCTTCCCCGGCTGCGTCGGTAAGGTGGTGTTGGAGCAGTTAGGGAACCTGGCGTAAGGGCGGTTCACCCGGCGTCCCTGTTCCCCATTGCGTCCAATACCTTGCTAAAGGGCGCGTGGAGAACGCTGCAACCTTTCGGGAGACAACTACGTTCGGGCCGTTATACTTTGCCCGAAGGCTCCATGGGGGAACGGCGATGGATTGTGTAAATCACCATGCCCAAGCTGAGAGTCAACAGCCAACCTGTTCCGGGCTCAGGAGTGGGGGCGGCACCGGCGAGAATGGCTGCACCGGTATTGTCATATGAATAGCTCTTTACGGTTATCTGGAACCCACTGCTTGGACCCAGATAATGTGCGGACAGATCGATCCAGCCGTAGTCGCCGTTGTTGACGAACTGTGTCGGGATTAGCAGGTCCTGATCGAGCGGGAATACGAAGTTGTCATAGTAGTAATTGTAGTATCCAGGGTAAGCCTGTTCTTCCGGCAACTGGTTTTCGAAGTCCACCATGCCCACAAAGAACGTGGAAGGACCGATCAACGTGCCGGGCGCGACGAGCCCTCCGGCTCCGTCGGCCGATGTGACGCGCGCTATGCTGACGTACCAAGGAATGGCATCTGACCCGGGCTCATAGGGCGCAAATCGGACGAAACGATATAAGGAAATAACGTCGTCGCCAAGAATATCCATGGAGTCGCCCGGGTTTAACAGCGTGTTGACCTGCACTTCGATGATACCGGAGCGTGCTTCAGGCACATAAACCACAAAACACGCAAACCAAAAGGCGAAGAACATGAGAAAGCGATTACGTTTATTCATGAATAGATCCATCCTTGACATTGACAGTATAGCACCCTCATTCACAACTCTCGACGCTAAAATGTAAAGATTCGTAACAGAGGCGGCGGGAAGCGACATCGGCCCCGAACTTCGGGCGGGTGGGTGTAATGGACCCCGTTTTCTGGACAGGTCTCCTATGAGGAAGGCGGCATCGAAGATGAAGGAGAGACGATGCCACGAATCCGAAAGAACTACGCACCGAGCTTGAAGGCGAAGGTGGCGATTGAGGCGATCAAGGGGAG
>CAIVPR010000166.1 GCA_903907865.1 uncultured Acidobacteriia bacterium | reverse complement strand
GACCGGCGTGGCCGAGTTGCCCGAGGGGACCGAAATGGTCATGCCGGGCGACAACGTCCAGCTGGTTGTGGAACTGATCACCCCGGTCGCCATGGACAAGGGCCTCCGCTTCGCCATCCGCGAAGGCGGTCGCACCGTCGGCGCCGGTACCGTCAGCGAAATCATCAAGTAGTAGTTGTTGCAGGAAGACTCGGAAGACCAAAATGGCATTGAAAGATCGCATCCGCATCCGGTTGAAGGCATACGACCACAGGGTGCTCGACCAATCGACCGGCGAAATCGTAGATACGGCCAAGCGCACCGGGGCCACGGTTGCGGGACCCATCCCGCTCCCCACGTCCCGCTCGGTGACGACCGTTCTCCGTTCGCCCCACGTCGACAAGAAGTCGCGCGAGCAGTTTGAAATCCGGACGCACAAGCGGTTGCTGGACATTTTGGAGCCCACGCAGCAGACGGTCGACGCTTTGATGAAGCTTGACCTTCCGGCTGGTGTCGACGTCGAAATCAAGGCGTTCGGAAAAGGCTAGTTTTTGACTCGGCGGCCATTCGGTTGGCCGCGGCAACCGGTTAGTCCGGTGTCTATGCAGGGGCGGCGGAGAGCCGGCGCCGGTCTGCGGGAACGAAGATTGCAGGAATAAAGAGATGAGTCCAGGAATCCTTGGCAAAAAAATCGGCATGACGCAAGTGTTCCGGCCCGACGGGCAGGTGGTCCCAGTGACCCTGCTCAAGGCTGGTCCATGCACGGTCACGCAACGCAAGACCCCGGCGACCGACGGCTACGACGCGGTCCAACTCGGTCTGCTTGAGTACATCAAGCCGCAACGCATCAACAAGCCCCGCACGGGCCACCTTGAAAAGGCTGGCGCGCAGGGAGCGCGTTTCCTTCGCGAGTTCCGCCTTGACAAGACCAACACCCCCGGTTCGGGCGATCTCAAAGCTGGCGACCAGGTTCTGGTGGGCGACTTCAAGATCAAGGACAAGGTCGACGTGATCGGCATCTCCAAGGGCCGCGGCTTCGCCGGCGTCGTCAAGCGCCACCACTTCCGTGGCGGTGAAGGCTCGCACGGTTCCATGTTCCACCGCGCACCAGGTTCCATCGGTTCGTCCAGCTTCCCGTCCCGTGTTTTCCCGGGTATGCGGATGGGCGGACACATGGGCGACGAACAGGTGACGGTGCGCAACCTCGAAGTGGTCGACGTGGTGGTTGAAGACAACGTGCTTGTCGTGAAGGGCGCAGTTCCCGGCCCGAACGGCGCCTACGTTGTGGTGCGGAGGGCGAAGAATTAACATGGCGCTCGTAGACGTAGTGGATCTCAACAACCAGAAGGTCGGCGAACTCGAGCTGGCCGACGTGGTTTTCGGTGCCGAAGTGAACAAGGCTCTGCTGTACGAGTCGGTCCGGCACTACATGGCTGGCCAGCGCGCCGGCACGCACAAGGTCAAGACCCGGCACGAAGTGGCCGGTTCCGGCAAGAAGCTGTGGAAGCAGAAGGGTACCGGTCGCGCCCGTATGGGCTCGGTTCGCAGCCCCCTGTGGCGCCACGGCGGCACGGTCCACGGACCGGTACCCCGCGACTACTCCTATCGTCTGCCCCGCAAGATGCAGTTGGGCGCATTGCGCTCGGCTCTTTCGGCCAAATTGCTCGACGGCGACATCCGCGTGGTCAGCGGCTTCGATCTTTCGGGTCATAAGACCAAGGCCTTTGCCCAGACTTTGGCGAAGTTTGGTGATGTCAAGAAGGTGCTGCTGGTCGAGGTTGGCGACAACCGGAACTTGGAGCTCAGCGCCCGGAATATCGAGGGCGTCCGCTTGGTTCGGAGCCACGAAGTGAATCCGTACCACCTGCTGGAAGCGCAGCGGATCCTGCTGTCCCGCGCCGCAGCCTCCAAGCTCAGTGAAACGTTGGCCAAGTCCGCTCCGGTAGGCCGCAAGGAAGCAGGCGAATAATGCAATTGTCCAACTATGATGTCCTCGTACGCCCGCTGGTGACCGAAAAGGGAATCACCAAGAAGGAAGACGAGCGCACGCTCAGCTTCCAGGTGGCTGCGGGCGCAAACAAGGTTCAAATCCGGCAGGCCGTGGAAAAGCTCTTCAACGTAAAAGTCGAAGACGTCCGCACCGCCAACTTTGAAGGCAAGCTCCGGCGCCGCGGCCGTTTCGCCGCGTACAAGTCGGATTGGAAAAAGGCGTACGTGAAGTTGCAAGCCGGGCAGGCCGTGCCCGAATTCACGGAGATGTAGTTAGGGAGCCGAACAGCGTTTCCGGATAAACAACATGGCGATCAAGAAATTTAGTCCGACAACGCCGAGCCGCCGCTACATGACGGTGGTCTCGCGCGAGGACATAACCAAACAAACACCGGAGAAGTCGCTCCTCGAGCCCCTCCGCAAGTCCGGCGGTCGTAACAGCACGGGCCGCGTCACGTCGCGATTCATCTCGGGCGGCCACAAGCAGGCATACCGTGTCATCGACTTCAAGCGCGACAAGACCGGCATCCCGGCCAAGGTCGCGTCCATCGAATACGACCCCAACCGCTCGGCGCGCATCGCGCTGCTCCATTATGTCGATGGCGAGAAGCGCTACATCCTCGCTCCGGACGGACTCAAGGTCGGCGTAACCATCTCCTCGGGTCCGCAAGCGGACATCTTGGCCGGCAACGCGTTGCCCTTGGCCAACATCCCGGCCGGCACCATCGTCCACAACATCGAATTGAAGCCAGGCAAGGGCGGCCAGATGGCCCGCTCGGCAGGCACCCAAGCGCAGTTGGTTTCGCGCGAAAGCGGCGTCGCGCTGCTGAAGCTGCCTTCCGGCGAAGTCCGCCGCGTAGCAACCGACTGCATGGCGACCATCGGCTCGGTCGGCAACAGCGACCACGAAAACGTTTCGCTCGGCAAGGCCGGACGCAGCCGCTGGCTTGGCCGCGCCCCGCACAACCGCGGCGTATCCATGAACCCAGTCGACCACCCGCACGGTGGCGGCGAAGGCAAGACTTCCGGCGGCCGTCACCCGGTCACCCCGTGGGGCCAACCGACCCGCGGCTACAAGACCCGCAACAACAAGCGCACTGACAAATTCATCGTGAACCGGAGGGGCAAGAAGTAATGGGACGCTCCGTAAAGAAGGGCCCGTTCGTCGATTCGCACCTTGAGGAGAGGATCGACGCGCTCAACGCCAACAGTGAGAAGAAGGTGATCCGGACTTGGTCCCGTCGTTCGACGATCCTGCCCGAGTTCGTCGGACACACCATCGCCGTTCACAACGGCAAGAAGTTCATCCCGGTCTACGTCACCGAGAACATGGTCGGCCACAAGCTGGGCGAGTTCTCCCCGACCCGGACCTTCAAGGGCCACGTGGCCAAGACGAACGAGAAGTCGTCGAAGTCGTAGGCCAAGGGACAAGAGGGAACTGACATGGCAAGCAACACTCAAGTAGGAACGGAATCGAAGGCGGAAGCCCGCCACGTCCGCGTGTCGCCCCAAAAGGCGCGGCTCGTGGTCGACATGATCCGTGGCCGGAATGCCGCCGACGCGGTGATCACTCTCCGGACGGTGAACAAGCGGATCGCGCCCGCCGTGGAAAAGGTCCTCAAGTCCGCGATCGCCAACGCGGTCGTGATCAACGAGGACGTGGATGTGGACAAGCTCTACGTTTCGGCCGCGTATGTGAACGAGGGTCCGCGCCAGAAGCGGATCCGGCCCGCCCCGATGGGCCGCGCCTACCGTTACCAGCGCCGCACTTCGCACATCGTCGTCAAACTGGCCGAAAAGGCATAGGATCCAAGGCACAACAGCATGGGACAGAAAGTACATCCATACGGCTTCCGGCTGGGCTTCAACAAGCCTTGGCGTTCGCGTTGGTTCTCCAAGGGCGACTATCCCCAGTTGCTCCAAGAAGACCTCGAACTGAAGGAAGGCCTCCGCAAGCAGCTGAAGTCGGCTGGCGTGAGTTCGATTGAAGTCGACCGGCCGGGCAACAAGCTCCGCGTGACGATCCGGACCTCACGGCCCGGCATCATCATCGGACGCAAGGGTGCCGAAATCGAGAAGCTCAAGCTCGCCTTGGCGAAAAAGACCAAGCGGGAAGTGTTCATCGATATCCAGGAAGTCCACAAGCCGGAGCTTGACGCCCAGCTGGTGGCCGAGTCGATCGCCCTGCAGCTCGAGAAGCGCGTGGCGTTCCGCCGTGCGATGCGCAAGGCCGTTGATTCCGCACTGCGATTCGGTTGCAAGGGTATCAAGGTCCGGGTTTCGGGCCGCCTGAACGGTGCCGAAATCGCCCGTTCCGAGTGGTACCTGCAAGGCCAGCTTCCGCTGCACACCCTGCGCGCCGACATTGACTATGGCTTCTGCGAGGCCAACACGACTTACGGCGTCATCGGCGTCAAAGCGTGGTTGTACAAGGGCGAAATTCTTCAAAACGGCAAGCGCACCGTTCCGGCTGACGGCGAGCCCCGGCGCAACGAGCGTCCGCGTGGCGACCGTCCCGACCGTGGCGGTGATCGCGGCAACGACCGCGGTGGTGACCGGCGTGGACCGCGTCCAGCTTTTGGTGGCGGCGCTGGCGGGGGCGACCGTTCGTTCGGCGACCGCGCAGCTTCGGCTGCCCCGGTAGCGGAGCCGACCGCTCCGATTCAATTGCAACCCGCCGCCGCGCGTCGCGGCGGCAGTCCGGTGGTTCCGCCGCTGATGCCCCCCGTGGCATCGCCTTCGGCACCCGCCTGGAAGGAGCAGCCCCGAACCGATTCCGGCGAAAAGCAGTAAGCCGGGAGCGGTCTGGTTAGGCAACAGGGAGAACAGACATTATGTTGATGCCCAAGAAGGTCAAATACCGCAAGGTACAGCGCGGTCGGATGAAGGGCAAGGCGTGGCGCGGTTCGACGCTGTCGTTCGGCGAGTACGCATTGAAGGCGATGGAATGCGGTTGGATCACTTCGCGTCAGATCGAGGCGGCCCGTATCGCGATGACCCGCTTCATCAAGCGTGGCGGCAAGGTGTGGATCCGGTTGTTCCCGGACAAACCGATCACCAAGAAGCCCGCTGAAACCCGTATGGGTAAGGGCAAGGGTGCGCCGGAAGAGTGGGTGGCAGTCATCCGCCCCGGCAAGATTTTGTTCGAGATGGAAGGCGTTGCGCCTGATATCGCCCGCGAGGCGATGCGGCTTGCAGCACACAAGATTTCGTTGACCACCAAGTTCATCCAGCGCGAAGAGGCCGAGTAGGCCCCGCGGAGAGCGGTACGGAAGAGGTTTCGGGAATGAAAAAGGACAACATGCGCGGGCTGGACCCGGCGGAAATGCAGCAAAAGCTGGCCGAGTATGCGGAGCAGTCGTTCCGCATCCGTTTCCAGATGGCTATGGGGCAAACCGAGGGTCTGGCGAAGTTGCGGACGATGCGCAAGGACCGGGCGCGGCTGTTGACCTATTTGCGCGAGCGGGAATTGCGGGAGGCCAGGTAGTCCATGTCGGAACAAAAAGTTCAGGTCGCCGGAGACGCGGAGCGCGCCCCGATCGGGCGCAAGGCTGAAAAGGTCGGCCCCGTGGTGTCGACGAAGATGCAAAAGACGATTGTCGTGCAGGTGAGTCGGCGCGTGCCGCACCCTCTGTACAAGAGGATCGTCACCAAGCACAAGAAATTCTATGCGCATGACGAGACAGGTACGGCGCGAGTGGGCGACATCGTCCGCATCGTGGAATGTCGTCCGTTGAGCAAGTTGAAGCGCTGGATGTTGCAGGATGTGGTTCGTCGCTCGGCCTTGGCCGGCGCGGTGGCCCCCGCGGCTCTGGACGTCAAGGTTTAAGGTTTAGAGGGGAATAGGAGAACTCGCCATGATTGGGATGAGGACTATGCTCGAGGTGGCCGACAACAGCGGCGCACGGAAACTTTCGTGCATCCTGCCGCGCGGCGGCGGCCTCGGGTTGCGGGCCGGCCTCGGCGACGTGGTGACGGCGGCCGTAAAGGAAGCTGCACCCGACTCGAATATCAAAAAGGGTAAGGTTGTGCGTTGCGTCATCGTCAGGATGCGCAAGGAAACGCGCCGCAAAGACGGTAGCTACATTCGTTTCGACACCAACGCAGCCGTGCTGATCAATGAAATCGGCGAGCCGATCGGGACCCGCGTCTTCGGGCCCGTGGCCCGCGAGTTGCGCGAGAAGCGGTACATGAAGATCGTGTCGCTGGCACCGGAGGTTATCTAATATGGGGCAACCCAAGATTTCGGACAAGCGGGAGCCGGTCAAAATCGAGCTCCGCAAGAACGACCAGGTGAAGGTCATCACGGGTGGCGACAAGGGCAAGACCGGTCGCGTCCTTGATGTTGACCGCGCCAAGGGTCGTGTCACGGTTGAAAACGTGGCCATGATCAAGCGGCACACGCGGAAGAATCCGGCTAAGAACATCGCCGGCGGCATCGCCGAGCGCGAAGCCTCCATCGCGGTTTCCAATGTCATGATCCTGTGCCCGAAGTGCGGCGCGGTGCGTGTGAAGCATGTGGCGGTGACGGCTGAGTCGGGCAAGACCAAGCACCAACGGGTCTGCCACAAGTGCAGCGGGCCTCTCGACCGCAAGTAGGCGGGGAAGTCGGAAACGAGCGAGCAAGCAAATGGCAGCAAGACTGAAGGAACTTTACAAAACGACCGTCACGGCGGCGCTCCGGCGGGAGTTCGGTTACGCCAATCCGATGGCGGTGCCGCTCATCGACAAGATCGCGGTCAACATCGGTTTGGGCGAGGCCACGGGCAACGCCAAGCTGATGGACGGCGCGGTTACGGAATTGGGCGCGATTACGGGCCAGAAGCCGGTGATCACGAAGGCGAAGAAGTCGATCGCGGCATTCAAACTCCGCGAGGGCATGGCTATCGGGACGATGGTGACGCTTCGCGGGGACCGGATGTACGAGTTCCTGGATCGCCTGGTGAACGTTTCGCTTCCCCGCGTCCGCGACTTCCGCGGCGTGTCGCCCAAGGCCTTCGACGGTCGGGGCAACTACACGCTGGGTGTGCGCGACCAGTTGATCTTCCCCGAGATCGACTATTCCAAGGTCGAAAAGACCAAGGGTATGAACATTTGCATCACGACCACCGCGCGTACCGACGCCGAGGGTCTGGCATTGCTGAAGTTGATGGGCATGCCGTTCCGGCCGTAGGGAGTACAAGAGGGATTCGATGGCAACAACTGCGAAAATCGCGAAAGACATAAAACTCGCCAAGGCTCAAAAAGCCAAGACGCCCAAGCTGCAGTGCCGTCACCGGAACCGCTGCTGGCGGTGCGGTCGGCCCCGCGGATTTCTGAGCAAGTTCGGCATCTGCCGCCTGTGTTTCCGGCAGTTGGCGCTGAACGGCGAAATCCCCGGTGTCGTCAAGGCAAGTTGGTAGTAGGAAACCTGTAGAAAGGAGGCAAGACTCGAGTGACTAGTGATCCAATAGCGGATATGTTGACGAGGGTGCGCAACGCCATTCAGGCGCGGCATCCGAAGGTGGACGTGCCCGCCTCAAAGCTAAAGACCGAGATCGCCCGGATCCTCAAGGAGGAAGGGTACATCGCCAACTACAAGGTCGCCGAAGAGGGCGTGAAGAAGGTCATCAAGATCTACCTGAAGTATGCGACGGACCATTCGTCCGTGATCACGGCGATTCAGCGCGTGTCGCGGCCCGGGTGCCGCAACTACACGGGCAAGAACGACATTCCGCGCGTTCAGGGCGGCCTTGGCATCACCATCCTCACCACGCCCCGCGGCGTGATGACGGGCCGGGTGGCGCGCAAGGAAGGCGTTGGCGGCGAAGTGCTTTGCAAGGTTTGGTAGACCCGGTCCGAGAGGGCGGGGTTGGGCAGTAAGGCCGAAGGGAAATAAGAGCAAGTCATGTCCAGAGTGGGAAGAAAGCCGATCGCAGTGCCTTCCGGAGTGAAGGTCGACATCGGCGACAATCTGATAGTGCAGGGCCCCAAGGGGACACTGGAAGTTCCAGTGCCGGCGGGGATACGCGTTGTGCGGACCGGGGACACGCTGCTGATCGAGCGCGAGTCCGACGAATACGCCGCGCTGCACGGGTTGACCCGCGCATTGGCCTCGAACGCCGTGGTTGGCGTTTCGACCGGCTTTACGCGCGAGCTCGACATCGTCGGCATCGGCTACCGCGCGGAAGTCAAGGGGAGGCTTGCGACGTTCGTCCTGGGCTATTCCCATCCGATCGAATTGCTGCTGCCCGACGGGGTTGATCTCAGGATCGACAAGAATGTCCACTTGGTGCTGACGGGACACGACCGGCAGATGCTGGGCCAAGTCGCGGCCAACATCCGCTCGCTGCGCAAGCCGGACCCGTACAAGAACAAGGGCGTCCGCTACACCGGCGAAGTTCTGAAGAAGAAGGTCGGCAAGTCCGGCGCGACAGGTAAGAAGTAATGCGTAGGCACGAACTTACGGGAGACAAGAGGTAGGCATGATTCGCCCAATTTCCAGAAGCGAGATCCGGGAGCGCATCCACACGCGCATCCGCAAGAAGCTCGCCGGTACCACCGAGCGCCCGCGCTTGGCCGTGTTTCGCAGTGTGGCGCACATCTATGCCCAGGTGATCGACGATTCCAAGGGCGTCACGCTGGCTTCGGCCAGCACGGTCGAGAAAGTCGCCGGCACCGCGACTGGCGGCAATGTAACGGCCGCCGTCGAAATCGGGAAGCGGATTGCCGAGCGTGCCAAGGAGAAGGGCATCGCCAAGGTCGTGTTCGACCGGGGCGGGTACCTCTACCATGGCCGTGTCAAAGCGCTCGCCGACGCGGCGAGGGAAGCTGGATTGGAGTTCTAATGGCAGCCATAACGGTAAAGCGTGTCGATCCGGCACAGGTAACCCTGAAGGAAAACGTGGTTGCGATCAACCGCGTCACCAAGGTCGTCAAGGGCGGCAAGAACATGAGCTTCTCGGCGCTTGTCGTTGTTGGCGACGCACAGGCCCGCGTGGTCGGGTTCGGCGTCGGCAAGGCGAAGGAAGTTCCGTCAGCCATCAAGAAGGGAATCGAGTCTGCGAAGAAGAACCTCCGCCGGATCAACCTTCTCGATAACACGATTCCGCACCAAGTGCTGGGCAAGTTCGGAGCCGGCCTCGTAATGTTGAAGCCTGCCCAGGACGGTACTGGGGTGATTGCCGGCGGTCCGGTGCGCGCGGTGGTCCAAGCCTGCGGTATCCCCAACGTCCTGACGAAGTCGATCGGCAGCCACAACCCGCACAACGTGGTCAAGGCGACGATCAACGCGTTGGAGCAGCTCCGCGACAGAAACGCGGTTCGCGAGATGCGCGGACTCACCCCGGAGAAGATGTAAGATGTCGGAAGCCAACAACACAATCAGGATCAAGCTGGTCAAGAGCGTCATCTGCACGCCGGAAAAGCACAAGGTCATGGTTCGCACCCTCGGCCTGCGCCGTGTCAACCAGGTGGTTGAGCGGCCCGACAGCCCGGGATTCCGCGGGATCGTCAAGAAAATCCCGCATTTGCTCGAACTGGTCGACTAGTCCGACCGTATCACGCTGCATCAACCAAAGGGATATTGTCATGAATCTCAGTTCACTCACACCGCCGAAGGGCCAGAAGCACCGCAAGAAGCGCGTCGGTCGCGGCATGGGTTCGGGCACGGGCAAGACGTCGGGACGCGGCAGCAAGGGTGCCCGCTCGATTTCCGGCTACAGCATCATGCGCGGCTTCGAAGGCGGCCAGATGCCGTTGCACCGCCGTCTGCCGAAGCGCGGCTTCACCAACATCTTCAAGAAGGAATTCGCCATCGTCAACCTGCGCGACCTGGAAAAGCTCGCGGGCAACACGTTCGACGCCGCGATCCTCGCGGAACTGGGCATTGTCAAGAAGCTCGGCGACGGGCTGAAGGTTCTCGCGAACGGGGAGATCACCCGCGCCATCGAAGTCGAGGCGCATATCTTCTCGAAGGCGGCTGTGGAAAAGATTGAAAAGGCCGGTGGCAAGGTCCGCGTCGTTGGCGCGGCGGCCTAGCCGGTAGCACGTACCGGGGCTCTAAGACATGGGAAAGCTTCTCGAGGCAATCGCCAACGTTTTCCGGATTCCGGATCTTCGGAAACGTGTATTCTTCACGTTCGGCCTGCTCGCCGTGTACCGGCTGGGCAGCTTTGTGCCGACTCCGGGCATCGACGTCAACCGCTGGGCGGACTTCATCACCAGCAAGAGTGGCTCGATCTTCGGATTCTTCGACCTGTTTGCCGGCGGCAACATCCGCCGACTGTCGATCTTCGCGCTGGGCATCATGCCCTACATCACGTCGTCGATCATTCTGCAACTGCTGACCGTCGTGGTTCCCACGCTGGAGAAGCTGCAGAAGGAGGGCGAACTGGGGCGTCGCAAGATAACGCAGTGGACCCGCTATCTGACGGTCGTGCTCGGCATCGCGCAGTCCTTCGGCATCGCCATGAGTCTCCAGGGCATGAGGGACAATGTGGTTCCCAACCCGGGCTTCGGCTTTGTCGTCCTGACCATCCTTTCATTGACAACCGGTACAGCCTTCATCATGTGGCTCGGTGAGCAGATCACGGAGCGCGGTGTCGGCAACGGGATGTCGCTGATCATTTTTACCGGCATCGTGGTGGGCCTGCCCGCCGCAATTGGTAATATCTACACGAATGTGTTCGTGACGCACGAGTGGAACGTTTTCGAGCTCGTTGTGATTTTGGCCATGATGGTTGGCGTGGTTGCCTTCATCGTCTTGGTTGAAATGGGCGAGCGCCGTATTCCCGTCCAATACGCCAAGCGGGTTGTTGGTCGGCGGGTTATGGGCGGGCAATCAACGCATATGCCGCTGAAGGTGAATGCCGGCGGTGTGATTCCGGTCATATTCGCGTCCTCGATTCTGGCGTTCCCGCAGACGGTTCGCGACACGCCGTTCGTCCGGGGCAACTCTTGGCTCAGCAGCATCTTGGCGTCGATCGCCCATGCCGAGCCGTTGTACATCCTGCTCTTCATCGGCCTGATCGTTTTCTTCTGCTTCTTCTACGTCTCGATCATCTTCAATCCGAACGAGGCTGCTGACAACATGCGGAAGTACGGCGGCTTCATTCCGGGCATCCGTCCGGGTAGCAGCACTGCGGAGTACATGAACAAGATCCTGACTAGGATTACCTTTGTCGGGGCGTTGTACCTGTCAATCCTCTGCCTGATTCCGGACATCATGATCTCCGGGATTCACCTGCAGCACCTGCCGTTCATCGGCAATATTATCGACAAGACCTTCCCCCGCTTCATCCTGGAAGGCTTGAACGTCCAGTTTTACTTTGGCGGAACGTCCCTGCTGATCGTTGTCGGTGTCGCGATGGACACGGTCAACCAGATCGAGGCGCAGCTGATCATGCGTCACTATGAAGGGTTCACGCCGCGGGCCGGCCGCATCCGCGGTCGTCGCAGCACGGGCTGATGGCTGTTGGTGAAGCCCGGCAACCTGTTGCCTTTGTGATGTTTGGGTCTCCCGGATCAGGGAAGGGTACCCAGTCCAAGTTTCTGGTTCAGTGGCTCGGGATTCCTCAGATCTCCACCGGAGACATGCTACGGGATCACATGCGCCGGGGAACCCAGATCGGTCGGGATATCGCCGGTCTGATGAGGGCCGGGTCGTTGGTTTCCGACGACTTGGTCAACGAGTTGGTGCGGATTCGGATAGCGGAACCGGACTGTTCGCGGGGAGTCATCCTCGACGGATACCCGAGGACGCCGGAGCAGGCCGAGGCACTGGTACCGTTGTTGAATGGTGTCGGCTGGTTTGAGGTGGTAATTCATCTCGCAGTGGACTACAATATAGTTGTCTCCCGTATGACAGGGAGAAGGGCGTGTCCGCAGTGCGGAACCCTCTACAACGCCCTCACGAGACCTCCCCTGCGGGAAGGCATTTGTGATGTGGACGGGGCAGTGCTGGCCGTTCGCGACGATGACCGCGAGGACGTCGTCCGGCAGCGCTTGGATCAGTACGAGGCGAGAACCCGTCCTCTGATTGATTATTTCCGGAACACGGGTGCGCGGTTGCTGGAAGTGGACGCGAGCCGCGAGCGTCCGGAGGCGGTCTTCGAGCGCATCCGTGCGGGGGTTATGGGGATTGTCCCCGGTCTACCCGACGGGTTGCCCACCGCGCAAGGAATGAATTCGTGATTGTTCGCAAGACGCCGTCCGAACTGGAGAAAATGCGCCGCAGCGGTTTGCTAGTGCATGAGATCCTCCATTCGTTGGCGGCAATGGTTACCGAAGGGCTCCCCACGTGGGACCTTGAGGTTGCGGCGGTGAAGATGATGGAGGACGCGGGTGCGAAACCGGCGTTCAAGAATTACTTCGTCGCGGCGGCTGGCGAGCGGTACAGGTTTGTGTTGTGCACGTCGGTCAATGACGAGATCGTCCACGGGATGCCGAGCACCAAGCGGATCCTGAGGAAGGGCGACATCGTTTCGATTGATACAGGGGTTTCCCTGAACGGCTATTTCGGCGATTCTGCGCTGACCGTGGCGGTTGGAGAAATTTCGGACCAAGCGAAACGCCTGATGCGCGTGACCGAGGAGTCGCTGGAATTGGCGATTGACAAGGTTCGCGAAGGGAACCGGTTGTTCGACATTTGCGGTACAGTCGAAGACCATGTGGTTTCGAACGGGTTTTCGATCGTGCGCGAGTACGTGGGCCATGGAATCGGAACGCAGCTCCACGAGGAGCCGCAGGTTCCCAACTATGTGGACCGGCGCAACGAGAATCCGAGATTGCGCGAGGGCATGGTGCTCGCCATCGAACCGATGGTGAACGCGGGCCGGCCCGAGGCGAAGGTTTTGAAGGACAAGTGGACTGCGGTAGCAAAGGACGGGTCGTATTCGGCCCATTTTGAGCACTGTGTCGCGGTCACCAGCAACGGTCCTTGGGTTTTGACGCGGCCGTGACGGGGCTGTTGTGACCGTCGAGGCGGTGGTGGTGGAGGAGTTGCCGAGCCTGCTGTTCCGGCTCGAACTTCCGAACAAGGCGGTTGTTCTCGCGCACGGCGCGGGGGCGGCCAAGAGGAATTGGGTCCGGCTGCTGCCGGGTGACCGGGTCGAGGTCGAGTTCGCGGAACACGATCCGACACGGGGTAGAATCGTCAGGAAGATCGGATAGGTATCATGAAAGTTCGCGCGTCAGTCAAAAAGATTTGCGTCAAGTGCAAGTTGATCAACCGCGAGGGCGTGGTTCGGGTCATTTGCGTCAACCCCAAGCACAAGCAGCGCCAAGGCTAGTCCTTCGGGACGGGCTTCGGCAGGGTTGATTTCTAACAACGGATTAGCGGAAGGCTGGAGAGGTTAAACATGGCACGTATTGCGGGCGTCGATCTGCCGCCGAAGAAGCGGGCTGAAATCGGGCTCACCTACATTTATGGAATCGGGCGCACGCGGGCCAAGAGCCTGCTGTACCGGATTGGCGTCGACCCGAACAAGAAGATCGGCGACATGACCGAAGACGAGGTGAACAACATCCGTCAGATCCTCGAAGACGAGGGCTCGGTCGAGGGCGACCTCCGCAAGGAAGTTTCGCTCAACATCAAGCGGCATATCGAAATGGGCTCCTACCGTGGCCTCCGGCATCGGCGCGGGCTCCCCACGCGCGGCCAACGGACCCACACCAACGCTCGCACCCGCAAGGGACCGCGTAAGGGCACCGTGGCAGGCAAGAAGAAAGCGACGAAGACCTAATGGCAAAAGCACCGGCGAAGGCCAGCAAGAAAAAAGTTGTCAAAAAGAAGGAAAAACGGGTTGTACACGTTGGCTTGGTGCACATCCAGGCGACGTTCAACAACACGATCGTGACCATCACGGATCCCGACGGCAATACGCTGTCTTGGTCGAGTGCCGGGTCGCTCGGCTTCCGCGGATCGCGCAAGGGCACCCCGTTCGCAGCCCAGCAGGCTGCGTTGACGGCGGCCAACAAGGCCAACGAAGTTGGTCTGCGTTCGGTCGAAGTTCGGGTGAGTGGTCCGGGTTCGGGTCGCGAGTCCGCAGTCCGCGCCTTGGCGACGGCTGGTCTCGAAGTTCGCACCATCCGCGACACCACGGCTATCCCGCACAACGGTTGCCGTCCGCCCAAAAAGCGCCGCGTTTGATGTTTTGCCCGCCGGTCCCCGTTCTGTTGGACGGGGACTGGCTTTGTTTTGTACACCACTAGCGGGACGAAGGGTCGCAACACCCGTAAACCGCACGTGACAACCTGATGTGAATCAGCTGGCGAGAGCCACTCCGGGAAACCGGAAGGAGAGTAACACTTGGCACGTTATAGAGGCCCGGTCTGCCGCCTGTGCAGACGCGAAGGCATGAAGTTGTTCCTGAAGGGTGAGCGCTGCCACTCTGAAAAGTGCGCAATCGAGAAGCGCAATTTCGTTCCTGGCCAGCACGGCAAGGACCGGAAGCAGAAGATCGTCGGCTACGGACTCCAACTGCGTGAAAAGCAGAAGGTCCGCCGCATCTACGGCGTTCTGGAAACCCAGTTCCGCAACACCTTCGAAAAATCCACTAAGATGAAGGGCATCACTGGCGAAAACCTGCTCGCCAGCTTGGAGCGCCGTCTGGACAGCGTGATCTACCGGATGGGTCTGGCCACGAGCCGCGCCCAGAGCCGCCAGATCGTGCGCCACGGCCACGTCAATGTCAACGGCCACAAGCTGAACATTCCTTCGGCGTTGGTCAAGGCTGGCGACGAGATTTCGATCCGCGAAACCAGCAAGGAAAACCCCACCATCATCGCCGCCCGCGAAGCCACGGCTCACGCGCCGTCACCGGGTTGGATGGAAGTGGACCGCGACAATTTGAAGGGCCGCATCATCAGCACGCCGCGCCGCGACGAGCTGACGCAGATCCCGATCAACGAACAGCTGATCGTCGAATTGTACTCGAAGTAGTTCCTAAGCGTTTTCGTAGTAGGACACGGCCCGCGCGGATTGAGAAAAAGCCGGGCCGCGAATTGGAGTGAATCAAAGACATGTTCAAGGGCTTCCAAAAACCCAAGCGTCTGGTCGCAAACACCGAGACTCTGACGGAGCGTTACGGGCAGTTCACCGCCCAGCCGTTCCAACGCGGTTTCGGCACCACAATCGGCAACTCGCTGCGCCGCGTGCTCCTGTCGAGCATCGAGGGTGCGGCCATCACGGCTCTTCGCATTGAAGGCGTCGAGCACGAATTCAGCCCGATCCCCGGCGTCGTCGAGGACGCCACCGACATCATCCTCAACTTGAAGCAGGTTCCGTTCAAGCTGATGGGCGAAGGTACCAAGACGGTCCGTATCGTCGTGGACCAGCCCGGCGAGGTCTTTTCGGGTCAGATCGAGACCGACGCTGACGTTGAAGTGCTCGACCGCCACCTTCACATCGCCACGGTGAGCGAAGGCGGCAAGCTGGACATCGAAATGCGGCTGAAGCCCGGCCGCGGATACGTTTCGGCCGACAAGAACTTCGACGAGGATCTGGCCATCGGCTTCATCCCGATCGACTCCGTTCACTCGCCGGTGCGCAAGGTCAACTTCTCCGTCGAGGCCGCGCGCCTTGGTCAGATGACCGACTACGACAAGTTGACGCTGGAAGTTTGGACCAACGGCGCGATTTCGCCGCAGGATTCGATCGGACACGCCGCGAAGCTGCTGAAGGATCACATGACGATCTTCATCAACTTCGAAGAGCTTCCGGAAGTTTCCGAGGAGCCCGCGGAGCGCAGCTTGGATCGCATCAGCGATCAGCTCAACCGCAGCGTCGAGGAATTGGAACTCTCCGTCCGCTCGTACAACTGCCTGAAGAACGCCGGCATCCAGACCATCGGCGAACTCGTGCAGAAGACCGAGTCGGAAATGCTGCGTACGAAGAACTTCGGACGCAAGTCGCTCAACGAAATCAAGGAGATCCTCGGCGGTATGGGTCTCGCGCTCGGCATGAAGCCGGATTCGCACGGTCGCCTGATGGCTCCCCCGGCGTCGGCCTCGGGCAGTGACGACCAACCGGACGACGACTTCTAGTCGGCGTCTTCTCCAGTCGGCATCGTTTTAGAAAGTTTCTGGTGTAAGGGTCACGCAAAATGAGACACGGTTACGGCAATGCAAAACTAAAGCGGGACGTCGGCGCGCGCAACAGCCTGCTGAAGAACCTCACGACGAGTGTGGTTCTGGAAGAGCGCGTGGTCACGACGGTTCCGAAGGCGAAGGCGATCCAGCCGTTGGTCGAGAAGATGATCACGCTCGCCAAGGCGGATACGCTCCACACCCGGCGGCAGGCCGCAGCGTTTCTCACGACGCCAGCCTCCGTCCAGAAGTTGTTCAGCACGTTGGGTGCGCGGTTCAGCCAGCGCAACGGCGGCTACACCCGGATTGTCCGCCTCGGACCCCGCAAGGGCGATGGCGCGGAACTGGCCATGTTGGAACTGGTGGGTTCGGAGCTCGTGAAGCGGGCAGCCGAGCGCGCCGCTAAGAAGGAAGCGCGCCTCAAGGCGCAGCAGGAAGGCCGCGAACCCGAAGACGGGGAGTGAGCCAACGTCGATTGTTTTGATGGAAGGAAGGGCGGCCTCGGTCGCCCTTTTTCTATTTGGAGTCTACCAATGTTGAGACATTCCTGCCGCCGGTCTCTCATAGTTGGGCACGTGGATTGTGGCTTTGTTGTGGGGATCGACGACCGCTGGTGGGTGGGCTTATTCATTTGTGGGATCCCGCAACGAGCGCCATCCATGCGGTGCTAACACGCATCCCGAGCGTCGATAGGGACCGCGCCCCAAGAAATCTCTTAAGCGGTGATACGCTTCAAGTAATGGACACGGGGGAGGGGGCCAACGATGTCACGGTGTTGCTCCAGGACTGGTGCAAGGGTGACCGTTCCGCGCTCGACCGGCTCGCTCCCGCGGTCTATGGCGAGTTGCGGCGTCTTGCTGCGTCGAAACTGCGGTTGGAGCGCACAGCCCACACCCTGCAGCCGACCGCGCTCATCCACGAGGCCTACCTCCGCCTTGTGAGTCACGACCAGCAGGAATGGCAGAGCCGGGCGCATTTCTATTCGGTCGCAAGCACGCTGATGCGCGAAATCCTCGTCGACCATGCCCGAAAGCACAACGCTGTGAAGCGCGGCGGCGGTTCTGGCAAGGTGGCGATGGAGGATGCGCTCTCATTTGCCCCCGAGCGCGGTGCCGCCCTGATCGCCTTGGACGATGCCCTTACAGAATTGGAAAGATTCGATGCCCGAAAGAGTCGGCTCATCCAGCTGAAGTATTTTGGCGGCCTGACGGGCGATGAAATCGCCGAAGTTCTGGGGATTTCAACCTCGACCGTCACCCGCGAGAGCCGCTTGGCAGAGGCATGGTTGGCGCGGGCGATCCAGTCGTAGTCTTTACGGCAGGAGGGACTGTACGGATACGGTCTGCGTCGGCATGGATTCCGGTGCCATGGAGCCCATCGCGTCGACGACGCCGATGTCGGTGTATTCACCCTGTGCGGGATGCCGATGCACGATCATCCGTTGGCCTGGAATATCCAGCACCCAGTATTCCGGGATTCCGGCGCGGGCGTAGAGGCTGGGCTTCACCGTTCGGTCGATCTGGATAGAACTGTCTGCTATTTCCACCACGAGCAGCAGTTCTGTGCCCGATGGATGCCGATTGGCATAGTCCGCCTTGTCCTCCCGTACGACGGCAAAGTCTGGCTCGGGAAGGGTAAATTCCCGATCAGTACCGGCAACTTGGATTGGCAACTGCGCTCGTACGAGGTCCAGGCCGAAGGTTTTGGCTAGCCATCGGGTGAGCCGCTGTATTGCCGTGGCATGCGGAGGGTTCTGTCCCATCTTATCGATCAGGTCTCCATCGACCAATTCCAGCCGCTGCCCGTCGAGCAGGCCAAGTTCCATCATCCGCACAAATTCGGTCTGCGTGAACCGCTTGCGATTATCGGGATGGCGGAACCGGGGCCCCGTTTGCAAGGGCTGAACCGGCATCACAGGCATCGATTTCGATGGCAAAATGGCGGCGGTCATACTTCAAGCATAAATCGTTTCCAGCTTGTTGACCACATATGCCCCGCTCCGCTCGTAACTCACCCGCGGACCCTTGCGCGCCGTGTCGAGATCGACGCAGATCCAACCCTTGTAGTTGGTCGACTTCAGGACCTCGTGGCAGGCAACGAAGTCGACGTCGCCGTCGCCTAGGTCGAAGATGTCGTCCGTGAACTTGCCCGTGTTCGTGAAGCGGGCGTCCTTGTAGTCCATCATCATGAGGCGGCTCTTGTGCTTTTCGAGGTTGTAGGCGGGGTCGCACTTGGCCAGGTAGAGGTGGGCGGTGTCGGGCGAGAACCAGAAGAGCTTCGGGTCGGTCATCGCCATGCAGCGGTCCACCTCGTCTTGGTTCTGGACCATCTGGCCGAGGTGATTGTGCAGCCCCGCGCGGAAACCCATCTCGCCCGCGATCTGCCCGAGTTGGTTGTAGGTCTCGCACATCGTCTTGAAGCCGGGCTCGCTCAAATTAGTGCGGTTGGGCGAGAAAACCACCAGCAACTTGGCGTCGAAGTTCTTCAGGAAGTTCATCGCCACCTTGGCGTTGGCGAAGAACGTGTCGCGCTGGGCGGCGTCGTGCGCCGGGCCGTTGAACGAGATGGTGATCACGTTCAAGCCGCGCTTGTCGACGTCCTTGCGCAACTGTTCCGTGGTGATGTCGTACTTCTTGAGGATCTGCGGGAACTGGGTGACGCGCACCCCGACGAAGCCCGTGTCCTTCATGATGTCGAGGATGTCCGTGAAAGGCACCTGCGGGAACGAGTTCCAGAGGTTCGAACCGAGGGCCCATTTCACGTTCTTTTTGGCCGGGAGGCGTCCGGCGGCGCGCGCGAGCGTGGCGGCGAAGAGGGAGATTGCAGTGCGGCGGGTCACACAAGTGAGCTTACTCCCATGCGCGGGAAAACACAATGCCGGACGCGACAACAATCGTATGCGGCCAGCCATCGCCCGGATCCGGAGCCACGCCTGGCCTGATACCATTTTTCTGGATGCTTCGCCTCGCACTGGCCTTCTTGATCGCGCTGGGACTGCTAACCGACTCCGCCTATGCCCAGGGATCCCGTCTGTGCCGCGGATGCCATCCGAAGGTCTGGGAAACATACCAGAAGACCGGCATGGCTCGGTCGTTTTCGCGCGCTTCGACCGATATCGCCCTTGGCGAGTACGGCCACCAAGCTTCCAATATGCACTTCGCGATGGTCCAGCATGACGGCGCAACCTTCCAGCGCGGCTACCAACTGGATTCCGCCGGTCGGCAAATCAACGTCACAGAGAAGCGCGTCGACTACGTGATGGGCTCCGGCAACCACGCCCGCACCTACATCACCCGAACACCCGCCGACACCTTGGTTGAACTGCCCCTCGGCTGGTACGCGGAAAAAGGCGGCTATCTGGCCATGAACCCGGGCTACGACCGTCCCAGCCACGACGGTTTCCGCCGCCCCATCACCTACGACTGCATGTTCTGCCACAACGCCTACCCGAAGATCCCGGTTGGCCATGAGAAGCCGTTCGCCGAGCCGGTGTATTCGGGCCCCCTCCCCGAGGGGATCGACTGCCAACGCTGCCACGGCACGGGAACCCGACACATCGAGATTGCGGGCCGGGTGGGCGCGAAGCGGGAGGAGATTCGGGCCGCCATCCTGAACCCGGCCCGCCTGAGTCCTGAACGACAGCTGGAGGGCTGCGTCGTCTGCCATCTGGAATCCACCAGCTTCCCCCTGCCCAACGCGCTCCAGCGCTTCGAGCGGGCAGCGTTCTCCTACAGGCCCGGCGAGCCCCTCGGTGACTTCCTGGTCAACTTCGACCATGCGCCGGAGGCGGGCCGTCAGGACAAATTCGAGATTGTCAGCTCCGTCTACAGGCTCCGCCAATCGGCTTGCTTTCTGAAGAGCGCGGGGAAGCTCGCCTGCACCACCTGCCACAATCCCCACGACGTCCCGCGCGGGGAAGACGCCGATCGCCACTACACCGCCGTCTGCCGCCAGTGCCATGCCCAAGCGTTCGAAAAGTTGGTGCAGTCCGGGAAGCACACTGCCACAGGCTCGTGCGTTGATTGCCACATGCCCAAGCGCCGCACCGAGGATGTCATCCACGCCGCCGCAACCGACCACCTCGTCCAACGCCGGAGACCCGCGGGGGACTTGCTGGCCGAACGATCGGAACGGCGGGATGAATACCGGGGCCGCGTAGTGACCTACTACCCTCCGACCCTCCCGTCGACGCCGGAAAACGAACTACTCGTCGCCGTCGCCCAAGTGATCCAACAGAGCAACGTGAAGGCGGGCATTCCGCAGTTGACCGCCGCCATTGAGAAACACAAGCCCCTGCGGGCAGAGTACTACCTCCAACTGGCAGAGGCACTTCAAAACGACGGCCAATTCGCCCGCGCGCTGCGGTGGTACCGGGAAGCGTCCCGCCGTGATCCGAACTCGGCCTACGCACTCCAGAAACTGGGGACGGCCTTGCGCAAGTCGGGACAGTATAAGGATGCCGCAGATACCTTGGTACGCGCAGCGTCACTGGAGCCAGCGCGGGCCGTCACGTGGCACGAACTCGGTCTCGCGTATCAATCGTTGGGCAGGACTGCCGACGCCCAAATCGCCATCGGCCGTGCGCTCCGGGTCGACCCGGATCTGCCGGAAGCGCACAACAACCTTGGCGCGATCCGCCTCGGTGCCGGGGACATCCCTGGTGCCGAGGCCGCGTTCCGCGAGGCCGTCCGCACCAAGCCGGACTATGCCGACGCCCACGCCAACCTCGCCGGACTCCTATCGGGGGAGGGCAAGCTAGATGAAGCCCGGCATGAATTCGAGGCCGCTCTGCGTCTCCGTCCCGCCGACGCGCCCACCCAATACAACTTCGCGATGTTGCTCGGCCGGACCGGCCACGTGGACGATGCCCAGCGGGAATTGGAGGAATCGCTCCGTGCCGACCCGGGTTTCGTTGACTCACACCTCCTATTGGGATACCTCCTCATGGCTAAGAAGCAGCCGAAGGACGCCGTCCAACACTACCGCGAGGCCGTCCGGAGCGCGCCGGAGAACAGCCGCGCGCATCTGGAGCTAGGTGCGGCCCTGGTGGCGCTCGGGGACGCGGATGGCGCGGTTTCGGCGTTCCGCCATGCGGCGGCGGGCAAGGACGACGCGATCCGCAGCCAAGCTGTCGAGGCGCTGCGCCAACTCGGAAAGGTGCCGTAGCGTGGTTGCTAAGATCGGGCAAGGAAGTCGAGCGATGGAACATCCAGCGGAGTTTGGCGACACGGATCCACGAGCCATGCGCGTGTGGCTAGATCTGATGCGCGCCAAGACCGGGGACGAGAAGATAACAATGGTCTTCGAGATGACCGAACTGGCGATGGCGATGGCGGAAGCCGGAGTGCGGGCGCGGCATCCGAATGACTCCGAGAAGGCCATATTTCTAAGGTGCGCCGCGCTCCGAATTCCCCGCGACCTGATGGTACGGGCGTACGGCTGGGATCCCGAGGGTGGATTGCACCCCGATACGGGTAGATGGCGCACCTGAATCGGTTCTTGCTCATGGGGAATCTCCAAGGAGGACGGCTCCTGTCGCGTCACAGCCTGAAAGTGCCGGCATTGTGCCGAGCCGCGACTGACCAGCAACCTGCCCCCCCGAACCGAAAGGCCCGCCCGCCGCATCCAACTATACTGAGAGGTTGAGGTTTCCCCATTGACCGTCCGCAATTTCCTGCGCTTGTTTACCCACGTCCAAATGCTTCCTGTCCTTGAAGGCGGCGAGGCCACCCTTGTTGGCGGCCAGGCCGTCATGGAGGGCGTCATGATGCGCGCGCCCCACAGCTACTGCGTTGCGGTGCGGAAGCCGGACGGCGAGATCGCGATGGAGGAACTGCCCATCAAGAGCCCGTCGGAGAAATACAAGTTCCTCAAGTGGCCTGTGTTCCGCGGGATCGGCGTGCTCGGTCAGGCAATGTCGCTGGGGATGAAGGCACTCCAGTTTTCCGCCAACCACGCGCTGGCCGAGGAGTCAGACGGCGCATCTGGAAAGAACGCCACCGACGAAAAACCCATCTCCAACTGGATGATGGGTCTGCAATTGGTCTTCTCTCTGGCTTTTTTCCTCTTCGCTTACAAGTTCGTGCCGCTCAAGCTGACGACCATGGTCGCAAAGCTGCTCCCGGCGCTGAACACCCCGGGCTTCGAGGGCCAGGTGCTGTTCAACCTGGTCGACGGTCTTATCCGGCTGACCATCTTCATCACCTTCATGTGGCTGATGTCGCTGACCAAGGACATGCGCCGTATGTTCGAGTACCACGGCGCGGAGCACAAGGTCGTGTTCAATTTCGAGTCGGGGAAGCCGGTCAACGTGGCCAACGCCCAGACGTTCGTGACTTGGCATCCGCGCTGCGGCACCAGCTTCATGTTCGTGATCATGATCATCTCGATGATCCTGTATATGTTCATCCCGGTGCAGGGCATGCTGCAGAAGATGGCGATCCGCATCGCACTGCTGCCCGTGGTGGTCGGCGTGAGCTACGAGTTGATCCGGTTCGCGGCGCGGAAGCGCGGGTCGTTTCTGTCACTCCTGACCGCACCCGGCCTGTGGACGCAGCGCATCACGACCAAGCCCCCGACCGACGACCAGGCTGAAATTGCCGTGCGCGCCCTCCAAGGGGCAATGGATTTGGAAGCCCGCCAAGGCGGGGAATTGGTGATCGCGTAAATGCAGCAGTACGGACAGAAGCTCGACCAGATCGAGAAGCGTTTTGAAGAGATGACCCAGCAGATGGCCGACCCGGCCATCATTTCCGACGGTGATCAATACCGCAAGGTCTCCAAAGCGCACAGCGACCTTTCGGAGATCGTGGAAAAGTACCGCGAGTACAAGCGCGTCGATTCGCAATTGTCCGATGCCAAGGCCATGCTGGGCGAATCCGACCCCGAGATGCGGGAGATGGCGGAGATGGAAGTTGCCGATCTGGAGCCCCAGCTTGCCACCATCGACGACGAGTTGAAGGTCCTCCTGTTGCCGAAGGACCCCAACGACGACAGGGACGTCGTGCTCGAAATCCGCGCCGGCACGGGCGGCGACGAAGCGACGCTGTTCGCCTATGAAGTCTTCCGCATGTACATGCGCTACGCGGAAACGCGGCGCTGGAAGGTGGAAGTCACGTCTTCGAGCGAGTCGTCCGTCGGCGGTCTCAAGGAAGTGCTGGCGCTGATCAGCGGCGACAAGGTCTACAGCCGGATGAAGTACGAGAGCGGAGTCCACCGCGTGCAGCGTGTCCCGGCGACGGAAACGCAGGGACGAGTCCACACCTCGGCGATCACGGTGGCGGTGCTCCCGGAAGCCGACGAAGTCGAAGTGAAGGTGGAGGAAAAGGACATCCGGGTCGATACGTTCTGCTCGTCGGGACCCGGCGGGCAGTCGGTCAACACGACCTACTCAGCAGTCCGCATCACCCACTTGCCGACCGGCGTGATCGTTTCGTGCCAGGACGAAAAGTCGCAGATCAAGAACCGCGCGAAGGCGATGCGCGTGCTGCGTTCGCGGCTGTATGAGATCGAGCTGGAGAAGCAGCAGGCGGCAATCGGGGCCGAGCGGAAGACCATGGTCGGTACCGGCGACCGCAGCGAGAAGATCCGCACCTACAACTTTCCGCAAAACCGGCTCACGGACCACCGGATTGGCCTCACCCTGCACCAGTTGGATCTGGTGATGGAAGGACGTTTGGACCAGATCATGGACGCGCTGACGAGTTTCTATCAGACGGAGAAGTTGCGGTTGGAGGGCCAGGGGGCGTAATCCCCTCGGCTTGCGCGACGTGTTGCCGGAGACTGTGTGCGATCACCTCGCCCAGTCTCACAGGAACCGCGTTGCCGATCAACCGACCGATAACGCTGAATTGAGGTTTGGCACCTTCCGGGAGGAACCGGTAGTCGGATGGAAATGTCTGCAGCAACGCGGCTTCCCGTAGTGAAATGGCGCGGTCTTGTTCGGGGTGGCCGAATCGCCCGTTGCCGTAGCCGAAGCACTGGGTGGTGATTGTAGGAGCCGGGGCATCCCATTCCATCCGTCCGTAGACGCTCGGAAAGGTTTCACCGCTCTTGCCTTGATGGCAAGTGGCGACCAAGGATGGGTCCCAATCCCTCCAAGTCCCGCCGGGCCTTGACGCCCGAATCCTGCGCAGATTCAACGGACTCAGCGAACAGGCCGCGTGCATTGGGTCCGAGGAATCGAATTCGCCAGCTTCCAGACTACGCAAATGCGAGATCGTGGCCCTTACCGTAGTCGAATCGCGATTTGCCGAACTAGTATCCATGCGAATCGGCCCCAGCTTGGATGCCAGCAAGACGAGCCGCTTGCGCGTTTGAGGAATCCCGCAAGCGGCTACTTGGACGACGTCATGCCAGACGTTGTATCCTTCGAGATTTGACAGGAAGCGGGAGAATACGTCGTGGTCGCGAAGCTGCGGCACGTTTTCCATTGTGACCAGATCCGGCTGCGTCTCTTGTACCAGACGCCCGAAATCAGCAACCAAGTTCCATTTTTCGTCCGGCCTCGCCGACTTCGCGGATCGACGATAGGTCGAGAATGGCTGGCACGGCGCGCACCCGGCCAAGAGGGTGCGCGTTCCTGTGCCTAGTAGCACGCGCACACACTCGCCGGGGAGTTTCCGGATATCGGTCTGGATGAATTGCGCACGATTGTTCGCCTCGTACGCAAAGCGGCACTGCGGATCGAGGTCAAGACCGGCGACAACCTCCACACCTCCCCGCACCAAGCCGTGCGTCAAGCCTCCGATGCCGCAGAAGAGGTCTACTGCGCGGATCATGGATTGCTCCGGCGTTGCTCGGGCACTAAGAAACCTTGGCATGCAAGGTAGGATTGAAAAGCATCGACGACCGCAGACATATAAGAGATCGTTATGTCAGCAAGCGTTCGTAGATCCCGTGCTGTCGCTGAGGCACCGCACTCGGAGAAGGACAATCCACCGTGAGCCAGCCTATTCCTGCGATCCTTGACCACGGACAAAGCTCTTTTGTCATTTGCAATGAAACGCTTCAAGTGTGATGGGACTTGCATCGTGCAGTCTAGCCGCCGGGCTATGTCATCGATTTCCTGCTCGTCCCAGTTCCCGCCGCCACCAACCTCGATCTTCCATTTCGACAATGGTTCGGGAGCAATTAATGTTCTGGCAAGCCCGAGAGCGTCTTCCAACCGGGTTTCAGGATTTGAGGGCAAATGCGTCCGGGCTTTCTGCCGCACCCACTCGCGCCTAAGGTTGTCGGAAAGTTCGCTTGGATGGTACCTGTCCTGGGTCGCCGTACACACTGCGGCGAGGCAGTGTGTCACGGTGGCTTCGACTAGATTGTAAAGCTGCAAGTATACAGACGAATAGAGGATCCGCTGCTGCGGGGCGGTAATCTTGGGCCAGATGTGACTGTTCACGCTTTCCAAGAACGCACCTTCCACGTTATCCAAGAAGTCGAGGTAGGTTCTCACCTCCTCGACCCGCTCGTCAAAGGCCTCTCTAAGTGGCGGCACCCACGGCTCCGATCAGGCGATCCTTCACGTAGTTTATTCGTCCACGCAATCGCCCTATGGCATTGGCCCCGTCGGCCCCCACGACTTCCTTGAATTCGCCACCGTCAACCCACGTTGAGACATCAACCGTGTTGTGACGCAAATCTGGCCGTTCGGCGAGGGCGAGGTAGCTGCCAATCGCAATTGCCTCGAATCGGGAGCGGGGCGTCTTGCTCCCATCTTTCGCCCGACGGAAGCCACGTGGGAACACTCGGGCGACGAAATCCATTGTCTCGTGGAATCGCCTTCCGTACGTGTCTGTTAGACCGGGCATCGCTTGGAAGCGTTGATTGGCGTCCCGCATGTACTCCGACAAGAACTGCGAAGGCCGATCCTTGTATCCCGTCAACCCATCGCTGTAGGCGAAAAACCTCGTTACAAGTTCTTCTCGTTCCCGGCGATTCACATCTTGATTTGACGCAGGAGCTAACGCCATAAACGCAGGGTCCTTGGCGAGTGCGACAACCAAATCGAGGAACGGACCTCGTAGTATGCCCCGCCTAATCTCAGCCTTGTTCGCGATCTTGCTTCCCGTGTTGATTCGATCAAATATTTCAAACTGGTCGGCTTCGGCGGTGTGCTCGTTAAGGATAATGCCGCGGATGGATCTGTTCTTGATCTTACGTTGCCGAGACAAGGGCAAGTCTGTAAAATAGAAGCCTTCCAAGCGGTTCAGCTGGGAGAGCGGAGCACTGAGTACCAAGCGACCCTCAAGAAACTGCTGAATCGTCCGGAGGCGCTGGCAGCCGTCGACGATCTCCAGTTTTCCCGTAGGGCTCTCCCAGAAGAAGAGGAATGGGATCGGCAGGTTCATGAGCAAGGACTCGATGAACCTAGACTTTCGCGCTGGCTCCCAGGTGTCGTCGCGCTGGTACGCGGGGATCTGTAGATCCCCATTGGCCATCTTTGCCGCCAACACCTCGAACGAATACTCGACGATGTAGTAGTCGATGCGCCTCGAGTTTTCAATGATCTGCGCTTCGGCGGCTTCGATCTGTTCTGGTGTGGGCATTTCGAGATCGGCCAAGGACCGCTGATCACATACTACCAAGATCCGCCAGCTACACTGGGCCTCGTGGGCACATCGGCAGACACGCGCTTCCTTACCATCCGCGAAGCCCTAGCCCAAGGGCGCGACATCCTCGAACGCGCCCAAGTCCAAGCCCCGCGCCTGACCGCCGAACTCCTCCTCGGCCATGCACTTTTCGTTCCGGACCCTGCTGGCTTCCGCCCCGACGCGGCGTGGTTCTACGCCCACTCCGACCGCTCCCTGCGCGAGGTCGAATGGATCCACTACGGTCGCTACCTCCACCAGCGGATCGGCGGCAGGCCGACCCAATACATTACAGGCCGCCAGGAATTCTACGGGCGCGAATTCCGGGTAACCCCGGACGTCCTCATACCGCGTCCCGAAACCGAACTTCTGGTCGAGACCGCGCTCAATACAGGCACCCGCACCGGCCTCGCCCTGGACGTCGGCACCGGATCGGGCGCAATCGCCACCACCTTGGCGCTCGAAGGCTGGACCGGGGCCGTCCTCGGTCTCGATATCTCGCATGCAGCACTAGCCATCGCCCGCGTCAACGCCCGACAACTGCACGCTCCGGTATCCTTCCTCCAAAGCGACCTCCTCGCCGCCATCGCCGACCGCACCGCCGACCTCATCGTCTCCAACCCCCCGTACATCGCCGAAACCGACCGCCCCACCATGCAGCGTGAGGTCGCCGACTTCGAACCATCACTGGCCCTCTTTGCCGGCACCGATGGTCTTGCAATCTACCGTCGCCTCATCCCCGAAGCCCGGCGGGTCCTCAAACCCGGCGGCATCCTCACAATGGAGATCGGAATGTCCCAGGCCGACGCAGTTGCCGACGTTTTCACGGGCTGGAGTTCCATTCAAATCCTGCATGACCTCGCAGGCCTTCCCAGGGTTGTCCTAGCCTCGATGAAGTGCTAGCCTTCAAACAGCACACCTGAAGCGCCCACACCCATGGCCGCGACATCCACACCCAACCGCGTCATCTTCCATGTCGACATGGACGCCTTCTTCGTGTCCGTCGAGGAAATCTTCGACCCCTCCCTCAAAGGCAAGCCCGTCGTAGTCGGCGGCGAATCCCACGAACGCGGCGTCGTCTCCGCAGCTTCCTACGAGGCCCGCAAATTCGGCGTCCATTCCGCCATGCCCCTCCGCACCGCCTACCAGCGCTGCCCCCAGGCCATCTTCGTCTCCGGACACCCCGAACGCTACCGCGAATACTCCGGACGCGTCTTCGAAGTCCTGGGCCACTTCTCCCCCAAGGTCGAAATGGCCTCCATAGACGAGGCCTATCTCGACATGACCGGCACCGAACGCCTCCTCGGCCCGCCAATGAAGGCCGCCCACCTGCTGCACGAGGCCGTCAAAAGCGCCACCGAACTCAACTGCTCCATCGGCGTCGCCTCCTCGCGCCTCGTGGCCAAAGTCTCCTCCGACCAGGCCAAGCGCAACGGCATCCTTTGGGTGCAGCCCGGCCTCGAGGCCCCCTATCTTGCCCCGATGGAGGTCCGCCGCATCCCCGGCGTCGGCAAGGTCATGGAAAAGAACCTCCACTCCATGGGAATCCGTCGCATCGGCGACCTCGCCGCCCTGGAAGAGTCGTTCCTCGAAGCAAAATTCGGCAAATGGGGCCTCGCGCTCGCCGGAAAAGCCGAAGGCCGCGATGCCGGCGGCTGGTTCGACGCCGATGTGGCCGACCGCGCCGACCCCAAGTCCATCAGCCACGAGCACACCTTCAACGAGGACACCGCCGATGTCGAGCGCCTCGAAGCCACCCTCGCCCACCTTGCCGAAAAGGTTGGCCGCCGTCTGCGCGAGCACAAGGTCCACGCCCGCACGGTGCAGTTGAAGCTCCGCTATACCGACTTTTCCACCATCACCCGCGCCAACACCCTGCCAGCGCCCACCCAGCTCGACATCGACCTTGTCAACGAGTCCCGCCGCCTCCTCCATTCGAACTGGGAGCGCTGCCGGACCATCCGCCTCATCGGCATCCACGCCTCCGGGTTCACCGACGAGGTCGGACAACTAGACCTGCTAGACGATGGACGCAACGAACGTTGGCGCAAGGTACTGGAGGCGTCCGACAAGCTCCGCGACAAGTTCGGCGAGTCCGCCGTAGCGCTCGGCTCCGGCATGCGCGGGCGGTTCCGGGAGCGTGTCCACGAAAACCCCGCCGCGCTGCTGGGCAAAGAACCAGGCAAAGACCCCACCAAAAAACCTACTTGATCTGCGCCGCCAGCACCTCGACTGCCTTCTCCACCTGCCGGTCGTGTCCAGCCAGGAAATCCGCCGGTGTATTGTCGATCTCCACATCTGGCGGCACCCCGTAGTTCTCCAGATTCTGCCCCCGTGCCCCGAACACTCCGAAACTTGGCGTCCGCAGGGAAGACCCGTCGAGCAACGTGAACGCCCCCGTCCCGATCACCGCTCCCATCGTGTTCACGCCGATCACCTTGCCCAGTCCCAGCGCACGGAAACCCTCCGGGAACATCTCGGCGTCGCTCGCCGACCGCTCGTTCTGCAGCACCGCCATCGGCCCGTAGAACGCTGCCGTGGGACGGTTCAGCACCACAGAATCGCGACCTTGGTAGGACTCGTACGGACGCCGCTGCACCAGGATCGCCAGCAGTTCCTGGTCGATGCCCCCGCCGCCGTTGAAGCGCTGGTCGATCACGAGCGCCTTCTTGTCCAGATTCTCGGTCAACTCCTTCTGGAACCGAGCCAGCGAAGGCGCGTCCATCGCCTTGATGTGCAGGTAGCCGATCTTGCCGCCCGAAAGCTGCTTTACCGTGTCCTTGCGGTCTGCGACCCACCGCTCGTACTCCAATTCAGCCTGCGCCGCCTGCGGAACCGGATCGACACCCACCTTCCACGCCCCGTCCGCAGTCGGCTTGGAGTTCACCTGGAACTCGAACTTCTCTCCGGGCAGCAGGTTGAACATGCGCCAGTAGTTGTCCGTGGTGCGCAAATCCTTCCCGTTCACCGACGTGATGAAGTTGCCCTTGGCCAGCTTGACGTAGTCGTGGTCCGCTGGTCCCTTGTGGTAGATCAGGGCAACCTTGTAGAACCCGGAAGCATCCGGCTCAAGTTCGAAGCCGGGGAATCGCGTTACGACCGGCTCGCGCGGCGGATCGCCTTCCGACCCGCCCGTGATGCCGGTGTGCGACGCGTTCAGTTCGCCGATCATTTCCATCACCACGTCATGCAGGTCGTCTAGCCCTGCAATATGCGGCAGCAGCGATTCGTACTTGTCCTTGGCCAGATTCCAGTTCACGCCGTGCATTTTGGCGTCGTAGAAGCGGTATTTCATCGTCCGCCACGCTTCCTCGAACACCTGCCGCCGCTCGTCCTCGGCGTTGACCTCCATGTGGAGCGTGAAATCGACCCGCCTCGGAGTTGCTCCACCTGTCGGTGCAGCCGCAGCCGCCAAACCGCCTCCCCGTCCACCGCGACCGCCGCCGCCGGTTGCCGGAGCCGCCGCCGGGGTATCCGACGCGCCACCCGCAGCCACCGCAATCGTGTACAAGCTCCGCCCCTGCAGATAGTAGAGCGACCGCGAATCTTTCGCCCACTTGGGCTCCGACGCTCCCCCCCCACCTCCTCCGCCACGTCCTTGCGGAGCAGCCCCGGCATCCGGAGTCGGCGTCGTCGATAGCCGATTCAACCGAGTACCATCCTCGTTGACCGTATAGATCGCCGGACCACCCGCGCCATCGCCGAAAGCCGTCATCGCATACACCCGGCTATCCGGCGATGGAATGATCGAATTGACCGACCCCGGCACCGTCGCGATCTGTCGGATCCTATGATCCAACCCCGCCCACTGGATTTTGACCTCCACCTTGGCATTGGCTCCACCACCCCGGCGCGCCGTCGCAGTATCGGCTTGGGCCGCTTCCGCTTCCGTGTCGACGCCCTTGTCCGGCCCCTTTTCCTCCGGCACCAGAGCCACCATATACGCCTGCATCGTGGTGCGGTTCAACGATGCCATCGAACTTGTTCCCGTGCCGCCCAGCAACAGCAGCTTTTTGCCATCCGGCGTCCACTTGGCGCCGCTGGCGATGGTGAACTCGTCGCCGCCGATCTGCGTTTCCACACCCGTGTCCAGATTCTTCACGAACACATGCGACCGCGTCAGCGCGTCCGGCTTGGCGTAGCTGATCCACTTTCCGTCTGGCGAAAACTGCGCTCCGGTAACCATGCCAAGGTCGCTTGACGCGAGTACGTCGGCCTTGCCCGATACGACATCCACCCGCCGCACCTTGTGGTCCGTCCCCACCCACAACAACGACTTCGAATCGCCAGACCACACCAGCGCCGACTTGTCGCAATCATCTTCTGACAGCTTCCTCGCGTCCTTGCCCAACTCGCCCGACACCCAAACCTCTTGCCGCCCCGTGCGGTCCGAGACGAAAGCGATCAGCTTCCCGTCCGGCGACCACGTCGGATCCTTCTCACGCCAGAAAGTCTCGGTCACGCGCTGAGCATTGCCCTTGCCCGTCGCGACCGTGAACAGTTCGCCGTGGACTGTGATCGCCGCGCGCTTGTTCGAGGGCGAGAGGTCGAACTCCTCGGCCTCGTTGCGGAACGTGCGGAGGCGCGAATCATTGTCCTTGGCGTCGGAGCGGATGTCCACCTTGATCTCGGTCGATTTCCCCGTCGCCGTGTCCAGCTTCCAGAGTCCAAAGTTCTCCTCGTAGACGATGGTGCGACCGTCCGCCGAGATCGACGGGAAATAGAGGTTGCCCGAAGTGTGGTGCGTCACTTGGACAGGGGTGCCGCCCTTGTCCGAGATCTTCCAGATGTTGTTGACCGATTTCATCACCTCCGGCCCGGCGTATTTGAGGGCCTTTTCGACCGGCAGCCGGTCGGCGACGAAGTAGATGTCGCCCTTCCCGGAGTACATCGGCCACAGGTGGTTGCCCTTGTAATCGGAGTCATCGAGTTTGGCAAACTTCTTTGCCGCAACGTCCATCACCCACAGGTCGGCGTTGTATGCCCCTCGGTAATGTTGCCGCGACCACACCGCCGGATGCCGCGTGAACGCCAGCTTCGCGCCGTCGGGCGAATAGCTTCCGTACGAGCCCCAGTCGGTCGGCAGCGGCGACTCCATGCCGCCCTCCGCCGAGATCTGCCACAACGTGGCTACGTTCGGGAACGCCCCGTTTCCCCGCGCCGAGGCGAAG
Source organism: uncultured Acidobacteriia bacterium (assembly GCA_903907865.1). Taxonomy (GTDB): domain Bacteria; phylum Acidobacteriota; class Terriglobia; order Bryobacterales; family Bryobacteraceae; genus BOG-234. The sequence goes on along the minus strand of CAIVPR010000166.1, from coordinate 9,574 downwards.
ACGATGTTCTTCGAGTCCGGTGTCCAGCCGTCCACCAAGTCAGCAGCGGTGTGGAACGTGAGCTGCCTCGGCTTGCCGCCGGTGGCCGGGATCACGAACACATCGTAGTTCCCATCGCGGTCTGACGAGAAGGCGATCCACTTGCCGTCCGGCGAAAAGCGCGGATAGACGTCGCGGGCCCGGTTGTCTGTCAGCCGGACGGGGTTCGCCCCGTCCCCATTGGCGACCCAGATGTCGCCGAAATAGCTGAAGGCGACCTTGTTGTCGTGCCAAGTCGGCTGGCGCAAAAGGCGGGCCTCGGCGAAGGCCGAAACCGGCGCAAGGGCGAGCACGAGGGCGGCCAAAGCCACCGCTAAGGATGGCAACTTTCGGAACGGCGCGATGAGCATCTACTTCTCCCGGAAGGTGAGTCGGATGCATTCCATGGTAGCGCCGCGACCCTTCCGCGTTCGGCTGAGCCTGCTTCCATTCATCACCCGAACTCAACCTCATTGCAAGTTACCGCGCCTGCTCAACAGCTTCCGCTACGGCTGGGCGTGCGCCGTTGAAAAAGATGGCGCGGTAGCGGAACTTTCGGGAGCGCCGTCCAAGCTCCTTTTCGGCGATGCGTGCTGTGCCATCAGACGTGCAGCAAGGACGGAGCCTTGGCTCCGTCCTTGCTGCAACACCCACGAATCGGTACCCTTGGGGACCTCGGGTGCCACTCTACCACCTGATCCCCTACCCCTTCCTCCCCAGCCCACAGGCCACTCCGGCCACGGCGATTCCCGCCAATCCCAGCAGGAAGGCCGAAGGCTCGGGAACACCCGACGACTGCAGTGTCCACGTCCCGCCACTGCCGACATCCTTGGGACCCGCACTGTCCTTCGTGTCGTGGAGGAAACTTATGCTCCAACCTCCCGCCGTACCGGTGCCAAAGATGTATCCCGGATACGTTCCCTGGACAACAAACACCGAGCCGCCCGTGGTCACTGGCATCGAACTTGTGAAGGACTGGCCAGGCTCGAGCGACGAAATCGTAGCGCTGAGATCGCTCGACGCGTACACCAAGCTGACAACTTCGTTCTCCGTGAGTGCATCGCCCGGGTTGTAATTCTGCAGCGTGAGAATCGCGGACATGGTGCCGGTGCATCCGAAAGTGCAGGTGCCCGCGAAATCATACACAACGGTTCCGGCCGTGGCGAAGGGTAGGATTGTAGCTGAGACAACAGCTACAAGAGCGCCCCTAAAGAATGTTCTGACGTTCATCTTTCTTCTCCTGAATCTGCTTGCGCGCAGCAGTACCCGCCGCGCGCGGTTGGTTTCAGCGTCGTACCACATGGTACAAATCGCTGAAATCGTCTGTCCATGCTTGCGGCCCGGGCATCGGCGGAACTGGAGCCGATGCGCTGATCAGCCGCGGATCATCGAAGAATCCTGGGTCGCTCGAAATGAGTACCCAAGTCGATGCAAGGTCGAATGGGCGGTCCACGGCGTCGTCGTGGACGCGTCTCGACTCGCCAATGGTTTGAAAACCAGACCGGGACACGACCGGCTCGAGCGCCAAAAACTGGTTGGAAACATGCACGGCAACAACTCCTCTCGGCGCGAGGTGCCGTGCGTAGATCCGAAAGGCCTCGATCGTCAGCAGTTGTACCGGGATCGAATCGCCCGAGAAGGCATCGACCACGAGAAGGTCAAACCCCTTGGGCGACTCGCCAGCGAGAGACAGTCGTGCGTCGCCTTGTACAATCGCGACATCGGCAAGGCAATCTCGAAGGAAGCTGAATTCCGAATTCGCGATGCGGATCGCCAGCGGGTCGATCTCGTAAAGCCTGTAGCTGTCACCGGCCCGTCCGTACGTCGCGAGGACTCCGGCCCCCAAGCCGACTACCCCGACCCGGATCGGCCCGCGTTCTTGCAACCTCGTGATCGCCAGACCCACCCCGGAATGCGTGCCGAAGTATGTGGTCGGCGTGCGGGAATCGAGCGGAGCCTGCAATTGCATGCCGTGGACCACGGTTCCATGGCGCAGGATTCGGACCGAGCCGGTGGGCGCTTCACGGTCGGACACCGACAGCGCCCCGTAAAAATTACGCGCCCGCGTGCGCTCGTGAATAACCCAACCGTCCTTGGGTCCGGCGACGGGATCGGTTGCGAGCAAGAAAGACGCGTACAGCGTCGCCGCCGCTACGAAGGCTGCTCCGGTGGTGCGGCCGATACCCTGCGTGCAAAACAGTGCCGTAAGCGCAGCGGCGGTGACGCTGAGCACGACAGGCAGTTCAAATAGCGAGCGGAAGACGACCGGGGCCGCGAGCGAGACAAAGGCCCCTCCAAGCGCTCCGCCCAGTGCGAGGGAAAGGTAAAACGTGGTTAGGTTCCCCGCCACGGGCCTCAATCCCGCTAGTTCGCCGTGGCAAACCATGAAAAGGATGAAGCCGATGCCGCACCAGATCGCGATGTCGGCACCGATGCCGGCGGAAATAGAGCGATCGTCGATCAATACGGCGGCCACCCCAAACCCGATTCCAGCCGCGGTGCCAAACAACTTCCTCACGTACCATCCCCGCCCTTCAAAACACAAAATGAAACTCAAAAGGTACAGCGCGAGTGGAGGTATCCAGAGCAGCGGAGCAGGGGCGACGTTTTGCGTCAGGTGCCCGGTGAGTGCCAGCAACAGAGCCGACGGGCAGGCCGACAGCAGAACCCACATGCACCGAAGGCCGAAAGCCGGGCCTGCTACGTTCTTGCAGGCATCCGGCTCCGTTTTCATGCGGGAATACCGGTCTGCGGCGAGAATCATGGCCGCCACGGCCCAAACGCCATACCCGGTCGACCAGTATCGAATCTGGTCGCGCAAACCCAGCCTCGACTCGATGAGCAACGGGTATGACAGGAGACCGGCGAGCGAACCGAGATTCGAGAGCGCGAAAAGGTACCAAGGAGATGCTTCGGCTGAGATTACCGGCTTCCAAGCCTGTAGCAGTGGACCGGAACACGAAAGGAGGAGGAAGGTCGGGCCGATTGTCAGCGTAAGGAGCCGGAAAATGGACAGGGTCGGGTCCATCACGGGCTGATTCCACCAACGAGCTGGTTCGACTGGCAGGGACAAACATGTCGCCGCAATTGCGACGGCATAGAACGCTGCTTGGACCGGCCTTGTTTGCCGCATCACCCAGTGGCAAGTGGCATAACCCGCCAGCAACGCAGCCTGAAAGAAGACGAAGCACACCGTCCAGACCGCCGGACCACCCCCGAACCAAGGAAGAATGCGCTTGGTGACAAGCGGCTCAATCACGAAAAGCAGGAACGATCCGGCGAAGACTGTTGCGGCGAAAGCCGCCGACCGGAGGCGGGCGGCAAGAACCGCTGCCCGGTTGCCTTCATAAAACAAGTCGGGCGCGCGGTCGATGCCCACCGTTTGACTACCATCCAGTGTTTCTAGCGCAGGGTCCATTCGCGGGCCCTCCTTTCGCCGCCATCGGCGGCAGGTGCCTCCGCGATCAGGAAAGGCAAACACCGTCGCGCAAGACCCACACGCACCGCCAGCTTCCCCGCTCGGCATCGGCTCATGGGGTCCAGTGTAAGTAGCTGCGGAAGCCAATACAAGTTACATTGAGAGATTCTCTTCTCGCCCCGTAACTCCCGTATTATGTGTCGGTTGGCAAGGGTTACACCGGAGAGTTACAAGCTGCGCGACAGGCGGTCCCCTGCTATCCTCGTTCAGGGACCCGCCGCGACGGGTCCCCGACCCGATCATGGACGCTCGCCAAGTTCAAAATGACGATGTTCGCGCCCGGGCCTTGGCGCAACTCGACGCCATTCTCCTTAGCGCTCCCTTTGCGCGGTCCGCCCGCCGGAAGGCGATCCTCTCCTTTATCGTCCGGTGCGCCTTCGACAACCCGCCAGCCACGGTCACTGCCGCCACCATCGCCGCCGCAGTTTACGATTCGGGCGGGGTCTCCGACGGAGACCCGGAGGGCACAGTACGTGTCGAGATGACTCGCGTGCGCACCGGCCTTGACACCTACTATTCCAGCGAAGGCTGGAACAGCCCGGTCCGAATCTCCATCCCGAAGGGTTCCTACACCCCGGTCTTCCAGTTTGCCGAGGCTCCGCCGGTCCCCGAGGTTGCGCCAGCAACCGCTGCCGGGCCCACTCCGGCTCGCCGCATTGCCTGGGTGAGATTCTTGGCCGCTGCTCTGCTTGTGGCTGCGCCTGTCTGGTACGCGTCGCGCCACCGCTCACCGGAGGTTGCTGTGATCAGTCTGCCCGGAACCCAGCGGCAACCGTCCGTTTCTCCCGATGGCGAGCAGGTAGCATTCGTATGGGATGGCGAACGGGGCCGCGATGACATTTTTACCGCGCGCTTCGGAACCCACGCGGCGCGCCGCCTGACCAACGGGCCGGAGCCAGCTTCCAGTCCTGCATGGTCGCCGGACGGGCGGTTGATTGCATTCTTCCGCCGCATTGCCGTCGGGGCCCGTGCAATCTATATTGTTCCGGTCGGTGCGGTACCGGGCCAGCAGGAGCGGCTCCTCACAACCGTCCACACCAGCGTCACGGGACTGGCCTGGACGCCCGACTCCCGGAATGTGGTTATTTCCGACAGCCCTGAAGGCGTTCCGCTCGGCCTGCACCTTGTTTCGGTGGCGACGGGTGCGCGGCAGCCGCTGGTGGAGACTCTCAATACGTTCCATCCCGCCATCTCGCGGGACGGGCGGGCTCTCGCGTTCATTTCCGATCGCGCGCGCAACCTGGATGCAGCCGTCTATTGGATGCCGCTCCGTCCGGACTACCTGCCCGCCGGGCCCGCTCGGTTGCTAGCCCCGACCTTGGCGAAAGGCCTTCTCAATACGAGGTGGAGTTTCGACGGACGGTCGATCTACTACACGAGGCCGGTCGGTATGGCGATGCGCTACTCACTCGATAGCGGAAAGGTCGAGCCCATGGGTGGCCTGCCGGAAAACATTGGCTCTCCCATCGAATATGAGCCCGCAAAGTTTGTGTACGTTCGCATGCTGGGTCATAGCTTCATCGGCAGAATAACCCCCGGCACTGAGCGGCCCGTGCCGAGTTTCCAAACGGTGGAGGACGACGAGGCACCCGACCTCTCCCCGGACGGTCGCTACTTGGTCTTTACTTCGCGCCGGGACGGCAAACCCGGCTTGTGGTTTGCCGATCCGGACGGCAGGGGGGCAGTACGAACCGCCACCACGGTACCTCCGATTCGACCGCGCTGGTCACCCGACTCCAAGCAGGTCTGCTTCTCCGGCACTTTGCCCGGCGGCCACTCCCGGCTGTTTGTGGCTGCGCCGGGCGTCCCGCCCCGGATGCTCGCCGTGGATGACGGTGCCGACCAGCAGTTCCCCTTCTTTTCGCGTACCGGGCGCTACCTGTACTTCAGCTCGAACCGGGGCGGCCCCTACCGGATCTGGCGCATCCAGAGGCCGGACGGAGCACCGCAACAGGTCACACAGGATCCCGCTTCGCACGCGGACGAGTCGCCGGACGGACAAGCCCTGTACTATTCTTCGGGCGACAAGGTCATCCGCATCACGTTGGGGGAGACGATGGCGAAAGACCAGCGTCCCGAGGCTGTCGGCGTTTTCCCCCAGCCCACGTTCCTCCGTGTAACCCCAAAGGGCCTGTACGTGGAAGTCGGGACGGTGGATCGGGGCTCGGAGATCCGCTTCCAGCCCTTCGACAAAAAGGACGCGCCAATGGTCTACAAACCCGGAATGCCAATCCAAGGCTGGAGCCCCGTACCCGGAGAGGACGAGCTGCTGACGGCACTTCGCCACACTCAGGCCGAAATCGAGCGCAGAATCCGCTAGACAATGTCCATCACGACCCTGGCCCACCCCTGCAGGACTGCCGCCACGATTTCGGGGGGGCGCAGTTGAAAATGTCGCGGCAGCTTGCATTGTCGGACCGCAAGTCTTCGCGGCGGGCAAAGATTTCCGTTCCGGGGCAGGATGGCACCCCGTGGAGTAGGCCGTAGACTACACCGCCCGCGCCTTTGAGGCGCGTATTCGCTTATGCCCTTCCCTCGAAGGCATCCACTCAGGCCAACCCGGCCGTGGCATCCACGGCTGCGCCAGCCCTGGTCCTTGCCATCCAACGCGATGCGATATGCTCAATCGGATATGAGCGCAACCGCATCGACCCCACCCCGCAGTGCAGATCGACACGCCGAATACAACAAGTCCCGTATTTTCCTCGTCAGCGTATTGGCGCTGTTCCTTGCGGGGGTGGCCGCGTCCCTTCGCGCTGACGTGGCCACCGACATCCAAAAGATCTTTTTCGACCCCATCGACCGGGCCCATTCCGCCCAAATGATCGGAGCCGTGCTCGGCGTGCCGTTCCTCGGATTTGCGGTCACCATCGCTATCGGCAGCCCGCTGCTCGACATCATCGGCATGGGCCTGTTGCTCCCGCTCTCGGCTGCCTGCTTCATCGCGGGCACAGCGATCATCATCTTCGCGTCGAGCCTCGCCAGCGGCGCGGGCGTCTACAACGTGATCTGGGGCGGGGCACTGCTCTGCGGCATCGGCCAGGGCATGGTGGAAACCGTCGTCAACCCTCTGATCGCGACCATCTACTCTGATGAAAAAACGGCCAAGCTCAACGCCCTGCACGCGTGGTGGCCGGGTGGCCTGATCGCGGGCGGTCTTCTGGGCTACCTGCTCACGGACCTCAACTGGCAAGCGAAACTCGCCATCGCCTTTCTTCCCGGCATCGCGGTGCTGGCACTCTGCATCGGCCTGAAGTTCCCGCCCACCGAGCGCGCCGCTTCCGGCATTTCCATGGGCCAGATGTTCCAGGAATTGCTCAAGCCGATGTTCCTGATCCTCTTCCTCTCGATGTTCCTGACCGCAGCCTCCGAACTGGCACCCGGCCAGTGGGTCGATTTCGCACTGACTCGTACCGTCCACATGCAGGGCATCCTCCTGCTCGTGTACGTCAGCGGCATCATGTTCGTCGCGAGGCATTTCGCCGGACCGATCGCGCACAAGCTTTCGCCTATCGGCCTGCTGTGGGTCTCTTGCCTGTTGGCGTCTATCGGCCTCGTCGCCCTCAGCATCGCCGACTCTCCGGTCACCGGTCTCCTCGCCGCCACCGTCTGGGGCTGCGGTGTCTGCTTCATGTGGCCGACCATGCTGGCGACCGCATCCGAACGCTTTCCCCGCGGCGGCGCGCTGCTGATGGGGCTGATGGGTACGGCGGGCACGCTTTCGATCAACTTCGTCCTGCCTGCCATGGGAAAGATCTTCGACAACAAGGTCGCCGAACTGGCCGGCGGGGCGCAAAACCTCGCTAGCGTCGCTCCGGACAAGATGGAGCTGATCAAGGCGCAAGCGGCGGGCTCCTCGTTCCAGGCGGTCGCGATCCTTCCTGCGGCGCTGCTGATTGTTTTCGGCGGCATCTGGCTGTACGACCGCTCCAAGGGCGGCTTCAAGGCTGTCAAGATCTCGTAGTTGGCGGGTTGTGTCCGGGCACGGGAAACCGTGCCCGGACGAATCGCCCCCCTGATGGAGTTTCCAAGGGCTTTACGACCGCGAGGAAGCGTCTGTTCGGTGTACCCAAAGCGTGCGTGTTCCTTGGCTAGCTGCCTTGTTTTCCGCTGAAGCGCAGGCAACTGCCGTTTCTAGGTTAACCTGTTTGTAAATGCTGCAAACATACGCTCGGCTATTTGAGAATCTGTCTCTCGGCATCTTGGTAGCCGACGACGACGCGTTCTACGTCGACGCCAATCTGGCGGCGTGCGAACTATTCGGACGCACTCGCAGCGAAATTCTGGGCCACCACCTGAGCGAGTTCATCGAAGGTGCCCGGCAGGAGGAGGTTGATGTCCAATGGAGGGCCTTTTTGCGTGATGGCATCCAACAAGGGCGATTCAACATCCAGCTACCCCGAGGCGAATCGCAACCGATCAGCTTCCACGCACAGGCGAACTTCGCGCCTGGTCTGCATTGTTCCTTCATCACCGCCGCACCGCGCGAACTCCCAGCGGAAGGCAACTTGATCGCATTATGCGCGTGGACCAAGAGGGTGCGAGTCGGGGACCGGTGGCTCCCGCTGGAAGAATACTTCGAGCAGGTCCACGGTCTCACTGTCACCCACGGGATTTGCCCCGAAGCATTCTCGGCAATTCGTCGGTCGCAGGTGAATCGCGGCTAGTCCCCAAATCCTCCGATGCTCTAACCCTTGCGGCGCAGCTTCCAGCCCATCAACCCGGCACCCGAAACCAGCATTATCCAAGTCGAGGGTTCCGGCGTCTCTCCCGTGTCCACCGGGGTATCCACGTTGAGTGCCCAACGCTTGGGCACCGTCGTAGCCGATGATCGAGATCGCCAGCCAGTCGCCCACATTGCTCGAAAAGCTCGCGGTGAAGCCGAAGTGGATCGTGTCCCCCGGCAACGCGGTAAACTGCCCCACGCCATTGCTGTCCGTGTTGTCCAGCGTGATGGTCAGAGTGTCGATCCGTTGCACCGGCCCATTCGTTCCGTCGTTGTAGTGCGGCAGGGTCAGTGTCACCGAGCCAGCCGACAGGTTGCCGACGGCCAGCAGGCCGCCCGCGAGCGCTGCCAGAAAAGTTGTGTTTCGCGTCTTCATGCTTTCTTCAATTCCTCCGATTTGTATTCCCACGCCCTACCGCAGCGTGGTGATGGACAGGGGGCGAAGGACGCGCGGCTCACGCCGCGTGGCCGTGTCGGCGACCCGGCCGCAGGTTGGCAACCTTGGTTGGCAACCTGCCCCACACAGACGGCCGCGGGACATGGTGGTCATGCGGACATCCACCAGTTCCTTGACCAGGCGATGCGGAGCTGGCCCAGTTCGAGGAGGACTTGAACTCCTGCGATCACGTCGTGGTAGTTGGTCATTTTGTTCACCTTATGGAATGGGGTCCGAGGTTGAGTTTCAGGCCGAAGGATTTGACTTCGGGGTAAATGGCGGCCTCGACGATGTCGCGGCCGAAGACGGCGGCACCGTTGTCGACGAATTCGGCGCAGTATTCCTGCCGGTACCAGGCGGGGGAGCCCCGGCGGCGCTCGCGGTCGAGGAAGGCGGGCTTGATGCGGGGGCAGTCGGTGGCGACGACGCGGAGGCGTTGCCAGTCGTCGCCGCCGGTTGCCCATGCATCGTAGAAGAAGCCGCGGCGGCCGCAGGGGGTAGACATGAGCCAGATTTCGCCGTCGGAAGTGGCGAGCATAGGGCGGAGGGCGAAGTAGACGCGGTCTTCGAGGCGGGAGGCTTCGTCGACGAGGAGGAGGGAGACGGTGGAGAGGCCGCGGATGGTGTCCTCCTTGCCGGGGAGGCCGATGAGGCGGGAGGAGTTGGGGAAGGCGATGGAGGGGCGGCCGATGGGGTCGGGGCGGACCTTGATGCCGAGCTGGCGGACGAGGGTGGAGGCCTTGAGGATGAATTCGGCGCTTTGGCGCTCTGAGGGGCTGGCGACGACGACGAGGGCTCCGGGGCGGGTGTGGGCGCGGTGGACGGCCTTGACGGCGGCCATGGTGGATTTGCCCCACTGGCGGGTGCAGTTGAGGATGCCCTGCTTGGCCGGGGAGGCGAGGAAGAGGGCCTGGGT
>CAIVPR010000165.1 GCA_903907865.1 uncultured Acidobacteriia bacterium | reverse complement strand
ACTGGTCAAGGGATGCGACCCGAGCGTCCAGCCAAGGCCGGAGTGGATGGCGGTCTCATGCCGCCTTCCCCCATTGATGTTCAACAGCCGCCACCATTAAGGATAGGCCAAAAACTGTCCATACGATGGGGTCCACCTCACAGCTCAAGAGCTCCGGGCGCTCCTGTTGGTCACAGCACTGGAAAGGTCAACGGCATCACCGTGGATTGGACTAGTAGAGCTGCAGGCGGCGCAAGCGAGGATTGCCACGTTCCAAGCCGCAGGCTGTTCGTTCTTGGAGGCTGCTGGCGAACAGCATAACGCGTTGCTGGATGCAATTCGACGTCGCGGCAAATTGACCGCAGAACTGGACTCCATGTATGTTGGGGCAGCTACGCGGGTTGATGCTGTCGATATCGCTGCATGGAGCGCGGAGCTGGTCCGGATTTTCCGGCGCACGCGGCAGTGGCAGGAACCACGACCTACGGCTGAAGCCGCAGGAACTCCCGAATCTGGTCCAACAGATCGTCCGGCATGACTGAGCCCTTGTTGAAGTTGGCGCTGGGCTGAGGAAACTCCTTCAGGTCCCAGACTACCGACTCGTCCGACTGCGCTGTCAGAAAAATGATGGGGATTTTCTCGAACCCGCGAAGCGCGCGGAGGCGTTGTGCCAATACGAGGCCGGTGATTGCGCCTCCTTGGGAGTGCGGCACCCACTCGTTCTCACCCGGTGCCCGCATCATGACATCCAGAATGGCAAGTTTGAACATTCCGTCGCGGGTACCGTTCGCGATGAGGCGCGTTGATTGTTCCGCGGCTTCGCGATACGCAATCTGGACTTTGTCGGTCCGGCGGACAGGCTGCTTCAGAGCATCCTCGATCAAGCCTATCCAGTGCCGGGTTGAACCCAAGTCGTCGTCTACGAGTAGAATCATTCCAAAATATCCTTATCCCCGGCGTTCCGGCAGTCTTATCGTGAACCGGGTCGGGCTACCGTAACCGGTCAAGTCAATCGTACCCCCATGAGCTTCGACGATGCTTCTTGCGACCCAAAGTCCGATCCCAAAGCCGGGAATCGTGTCCCGCGATGAATCATCCACGATTCGCCCACCGCGCGCAAAAACGCGATCCCTCTGGTCGAAGGGTATTCCGATCCCATTGTCCTCGAAATGGATTACCGCTCCCCGTGCGTCGCGCTGCCCCCATATGCGGATTCCGAAATCATTGGGATCGGGCTTGCGGTACTTAGTGGCATTGCTCAGCAGATTGAATACGACCTGGAACATACTCCTCTTGTCGACCATGACCCAAGGTACTAGGCGCCACATCTCTTCGTCGCCGTAGTATACGTTGCGGACCGGCAGCGACTCGTTCTGAAATCGAGGGTAAAAGGAATCGACGGCAGGTGCCACAATATCAGCGAAGAACTTCGTTGGGCGGAGTTCGAGGTGGGGCGAGTGCAGAACCAGGTCCACGAAGTATTTGTACTGTGTCGCTTGCTCATTGATGATATCGAGATAGGTGTTGACCGAATCCAGATAGTGGACCGGCCTCTGCGTCGCGGCGTCCGAGCAAACGTAGTTCTTGATCTGCCATTTGGTGCGTCCCACCGCCCCTCGAATGGCATAGATTGGTTGACGAATCTCGTGCACAAGAGCCGTGTGGCCGGTGCTTGCCGTCTCGTACTGGGCAAAAGTCTCCAGTTCGGGCTGGACTGCCAGCATGGCGGCTTCCACGAGCGCTAGATCGTCTTCGGAAAAGTAAAGGACGTTGGTGTGATCGTGAGGATTTCTGCAGCGCACGACGCCAGCAACTTCCTCATGCTGGCCAAAGAACGCCGTGGCTAGGACGCTGTCGATGCTACTGTCCTTTACATCCTTTTCCCAGCTACATGGTGCCGTCGATTCATCGCGAGCGTTCTCCGCGTTGTGGTAGTAGATCGAATAGGATCGGTCCTTCGCCACCCTGCCCGTCTTGCCCTGCCCGAACCCGTAGTATGGTTTGTTCGCGTCTTGCCACTCCAAACCGGTTGAACCACCTTCGAGCAGCCTATCCCTCGCACCATTGACAACAAAGACCGAGACGCCGTCGCACTTGAGTTCGTCGTGGATCAGTTTTGCGACTCCGTCCAGGACGTGCCGACGGGTATCCTTGGTGGCCGCGACGCGACCGGCGCGAAGCGCAATGACCCTGCATCTGTGGCCGATGTGGGTATCAACGGCCATTGCCAAGGCCTTGGCCAAGTCTGGTCGATTGTATTTCTCCCCCACTTCAGCCTCGGTCAGGCCCTCAGCCCAGCGGAAGACAAGAACGTGTCGAACGGCGTGGGGATTGAAGCAGTTGAAGACAGGGAGCGCAGCAGCCTTGTGTTTCAAGTCGAGAGAGAAGGTCCTCGTTTTCAGTGCCGCCTTGCCGATCCCCTTTGCCAAGTCCCGACTCGTTTTGGATTCCGCTGTATGTTTGCTTGGCCGGGGATCCCAGCCTCGAACGGTAGCCAGGACCTGTTCGGTCAATACCCCACACAGGAATACCTCCTCCGCCGGGAACTCGGTTCGAACCTGTTTCGCCACGGCATCAAAGAACCCTTCCGTGCGGACAGCAGCCAACTGGAGGAGCTTTCCGGCAATACCGGGCAAAGGCTGGTCTTCGGCGTTGCCCGGAACGGTGAATGGTTTGCGGTTCTTGGACAGTGGCTTCTTCAGCCACCCTAGAACGGTCTCCCCAGCCCTCGCGACATCCTCCCCGTCCCCCTCGGTGGTGTCAAGTTCCACGATTGCCCACAGATCGCGGGTGCCTAGATCCTTCTGTAAAGCCTGGACTACCGTCTCCAGTTTCACATCGCCCTCGCCCGGCATGCAAAAGCCGCGGGCGTAGCTCTGCGAGAACCTCCCGAACGTCGCAGACCAATCCTTCAGGTGGATGGCGCAGGTACGCGGCACCAAGTCGGGATCAGTCAAGAGCTTGATTAGGGCGTCGGGCTGTTGGCGGCTGATGAACAGGTGGGCGGTGTCGGGGAGCCACCACAAGCGCTCGTCACCTTTGAGCGTCGCCAACGCCTGGTCCACGGTTCGGAGAGTGCTGAGGTGGTGGTAGTGGAGCGCTAGGCGGAAACCGGCGTCGAGCGCCCCGGCGAAGGAGTCCTCCTGTTCCGACTCCACGTATAGAAAAGGCTCCTGCGCGGGTTTGGGGACCGACTCCCAGTTGTCGCCCCTGAGGTAGCGGAGTCGGCGGGGGAGGTCGCCGCCGGAAAATCCAAGAAGTTCCAGGCTGTTCGCGCGGCAAAGCTCGGCGAGCTCCGGGTAGTCTGGAAGGTCTTTTGGATGCTGGAAAACTTCGATGCCTTCGTAGCCAGCGTCGCGGATGAGGGGGAGCAATTCGGGCCAATGCTTCTTCTCGAGTCGGTCCCCCCAGCAGATTGTTTGCAGCCCGAGTCGCATCCGCCTAATAGACTATCGCAAATCGGCGGCAAGTTCAATGCGGGTGGGTGGTGTAAGGATCTGGCGAATTGGAGGGGGGAGGGGGCTCCGGGGATTTGTGCCACTGGCAGCCGGAGGGGTCCCAGCTTGGCAGGACGAGCCGGGGCCGGGCCAGCGGGTTTGCGGTACCCACGTCGGGCTGTCCAAGGCCGCTGCCTCTGATACACTTGCTGTTTCGCAAGATCTGACGATATTTTGCCAGCCGACAACATGGCTTTGAGCGATCAATACGCCCGCTTCCTGACCCAGCTCACGGGGGACGACTTTCAGTCCGAAGTGTGCGCTCGCCTGGGGACTGCGATTCTCAGCTTTCAGGAGGTCCCTCGGAAACCCCACGGCGACGGGGGACTCGATGGCCTCTCACACGACTACGAACACGCTTATTGTTGCTACGGGCCGGAATACGACAGTTTCAAGCCCGCGAAGGACCTCACTGCAGACATTGTCGAAAAGTTCAAGAGCGATCTGCGCAAGCTCTTCGAGCTCGACCTGCACGATAGGAAAATCGTGCAGGTTCAGAACAAGGAGCTTGCGACAATCCTGCCGAGCGGGACGACCCTCAAGCACATCAAGCTGATCGTCAACTGGTTCGAGAGTCATCGGATTCTCGCTCCCATCGCCACGGCGTTCAAGAAATACCGAGAAGCTAGCACCTGCAGGTACGTGGATCCAAGCGCGTCTGTCGTTGTCTGGGGGCCAAAGGAACTCGCTGCGCGGTATGCGGTTGATGAGATTACAATTTTCCGGTCTCGGCAAGCCGGGTTTCTGAAGGGGTTGCAGAGTGCAGCCGAACGCGTCGCAATAGAGAATCCTTCTGATTTCGACGCCAAGATGAATTCGTTGGGCAAGATCTGCCCGGCGCATCAGGCACCAGGCATAGCAAGGCTCAGACAGCAGTTTCTGTCTGATTGGCGCATGGCGCTTGCGTTCGAGCAGGAGCTCGATGGAACTCTGCCGACGTTGCACAAAGCACTTGAGGATGATCGTCGCCGAATCCTGCAAAGGGTGGTGCAACTGATGATTGCCTCGGATAGGCCGTGGGCGGAATTGGGTCGGGCGCAGGATATTGCGGCCGACGTGTTGGCCCCGGACTTTAAGGGAGCTTACGGCCCCGCAGTTCTCGATACAATCAGCTCCGGCGAGGTCGCCAGATTAATTGGCGAATGCCCCATCGGCTGGGAGGCCCCGGCACATGCGTGAACCGTCGGCAATCGAGACCCTGTCGGCTTTGCTGCAGTCGAGCCACGCCCAGCCCCGGGTGCGACCAGAGCGCCTAGTCCCTTCAGCAATATATGATCTCGATTGCCGGGTCTTTGTGATCGCAGCCGCATTTGAACTGCACGCCAAGGGGGAGCTTTTGACTGGACGTCGCATTCACGCCACAAAGCTGAAGCTTCTGCAGTTCGTCGCGATCCGGCCCCGCCTGTTGCCGGTTATCAGATCTTGGAGCGCCATCGGGGCGACGGGACATCGTTTGCTGCCCACGAGCTTCGACGCGGGTTTCTCGGGGATCAAATGTACGATTCCGTGGTGGCGCTTCTGGTCGCTCGTGGTGCGCTGGAATGGATGGGGGCGCATCTTGGGGCTGGCAGCAATGCGGGGCTTTTGGCCAAGATCTACACAGCGGCGGTAGGTGGCAGCCTCTTTATAGCGGAACGGCGGACCTTGGAGGAACTGGCCCACGTCCGCGTGACCGTCCGCATGCTGGAGGGCATGTGATTCGCCTCTCATTCATTGCCGTAAGGGGGCAATCGGCAGCCGGGCCGTTTGGTGGAAAGCTGGAGTTTCCGGACGGGCTGCAAATCATCTCTGCAGACAACGCCTTTGGCAAATCGCTAGCAGCGAAAACGGTCGCATGGTGCTTGGGCGTCGAACCGATCTTTGGGATATTCGGCAATGATGCCAGCTGCTTCCCGCAGGCTGTCCTTGAACGCTTGAAGCTGCCCGACGGCAGCTATACGGAGGTGCTGTCGTCCGAGGGCGAGATCGAGCTGATTCATGGCGATGGTCGCAGATTGGGGCTCTGCCGGTCGATCAAGGGTGATGTCGTTGATGTTCGTGTGACCGAGCACGCAGAAGGGACGGCACGGGAAAGCCGTCTTGTCGCTCGGCACGGCACGATGAGAGACGAGACAGGCGGCTTGCAACGGTTCCTTCTTGAGTGGCTCACGTGGCCACGCGTCGAGGTCGCAACGTTCAAGGGGCCAGCCTCGGAAGTGTATCTTGAGAACCTTGTGCTTTCATTCTATGTGGACCAGACAGAAGGGTGGGCGGAAATTCAGGCACAGCAGATCGGCCGCTACGGCCAGTTAGAGATCAAGGAAATTGCGGTGGAGTATTTGCTTGGATCCACCGATGCGATTCGGGCGCGAGTCGCACAACGCCAAAGTACACAGCGGCAGAGCGCACTGCGTGAGCTTGCACGCAGCATCGCCGAGCGCGTTGCCAACATGGCAGAACGCCGAGATTGGCGTCTCGATTGGACCGGTGGCGGGACGCTGGAAGAGATCGTCAAGCGTTGGACGCGGCGCAACTTGCGTGTAGCGCTCAAGGATGACGCGAATGTAGATCTTTCGGCGAGAATCGGCAATCTTTCCATCCGCGCCGACACCCTTCGGACGGCACTTACAATGTTTGGAGCCGACCGTCACAATAGGTCGGCTCCGGCGGAGGTATCCCAGAACGCCATAGAATTGAAGCGGAGCCGCCATAAGCTGAATGAGTCGCTCAGCACGTTGCGAATCCAGAAGGAACAGGCCGACGAGTTGATTGGTAGTCTTGACCACCGGATACAGTCGGCGAGCGATCTCTTGCGGCTCAAAGAGACTGGGGTTGGGAGGCTGGATCATGTCGAGTGCCCGACTTGCCATCGTGACCTTGATCCCGTGACGTTTGGATTGACCGACCAGTCGGCGGAGTCGATCAGAAAGCATATCGAGGCTCTGAAGCGGGATCGTGACATGATGAGGAGCAATTCGCGGTCGATCGAGTCGGAACTCCGAGCCTCGCAGGCCACGATGATGAATCTCGATACCGAACTGCGTGAGGCCGAGCGCGTGTTGATGAATGTGACGGTTGCGGTTGGAGCCGAACGCGAACAAGTTGCCCGGATTGTTGGCGAACTCTCCGCATTAGAGCGGGAGACCGAGAGAGCGCGGGCTAGCATCGCTGAGATCGAGGAGCTTCAAAAGGAGATTGATCGTTGGGTGGCGGATGCACGGGTTGTGTCTGGCCGTGAGTCCGGTCCGGCGAGCCTTAACGGACGTCGCCAGGCGTTTCTTGATGCCTTGGGGAGGTACCTCGTTGAACTCGTGCACAGCGAGGTACGGGAAGGTACGGCGAGCTTGTTGACGCTCGACGAGCAATACGTGCCCTATCTGGCAAATCGGCGACTGCGGTCTCTCGGTTCGGCCAGCGACCATTCACGGTTGACGACTGCATATGCATTGGCTCTGGCTGCTACAGGGACGAGCAGCGGTGGGCTGCATCCCGGCATCGTTATTCTCGACGAACCGTTGCAACAGAATCCCGACCCGGGGCACCGCAACCGGTTCCTTGAGTTCCTCAGCAAGCAACTTGCGCGCAACGCCCGGTTTCAAACGATCATCTTCACCTCTCTGAAAGAGGATGAGGTCGCGCAGTTGCGAAAGGAGGGAGTGAACGTGCAGACCCCACCGGATGAAAAATGGTTGCGGTTGATTCCTCCACCCGTTGAGGTGCCCAAGAAGGCGGCACCCGGGTCAATTGGAACAGGCTGATGGGGCGATCTCGGCCTTTATTCTGAATTCCTCAAATTGAGTCCGGCATGGTTTTCTGGTTGCGTATATCGGGTCGAGCTAGCGAATGTCACCCCGAAACCTCCGCTGCTACAAGCGTCATGGTTGGGGCTGGTGTCACGGCCAAGCTCGGGACGAGATCTAAGCTCGCATGCGTTGCGGACGAGCTCGGCATCCATGCCCGATCCAGGTCGATCAGTTCTTCCAACGCTAGCCGAGGCTGTTTTTCAAGCTGCAGCACCCAGAGCGTCAGTAGGCATGTACAAATGAATCCGGTTAGTAGGCTCAGGCTCCGAACAGGCCCAGGGGCCTCGACCTTGCTCGTGAAGAGTGGACTAAACTGGGTTAGCTAGGCACCCATCATGAAGCAAGTCACGATTCACGAAGCCAAGACCCAACTCTCGCGGTTGATTCAGGTTGCAGCTGACGGCGAAGAGGTGATTATTTCGCGCGGACCCACGCCGGTGGCCCGTCTGGTTGCGATCGGCGAGGTCAAAGGGGCTCGGCAGCCAGGGGCATTGAAGGGGGTGCTGTCGGTTGGCCCAGAGTTCTTTGAGCCTCTCCCCGCCGAAGAACTGGTCGGATGGGAGTAGAGTCCGGGTGCGTGCCTTGTTGGACACACACGCGCTCTTGTGGTGGTTGGCGGCCGATCCGGCGTTGTCGGCGGCGGCGATCCGCCTGATTTCGAACCCGGCGAATACGATGGTGGTCAGCGCGGCTTCGGCGTGGGAGATCGCGACGAAGGTCCGGATCGGCCGACTTCCGACTGCGGTCGAACTGGTGGCCGTTTTCGAAGCTTGGCTGAGACGGAACGTTTCGAGCGACTCGCGGTTTCGGTGGATCACGGAATTCGCGCGGGACAATTGCCCGGGCCGCACAAAGATCCGTTTGACCGGATGCTGATTGCCCAGGCACTGGCTGAAAATATTCCTTTGATTAGCAACGAAACGATATTTGACGCCTACGCGGTGCGCCGCGTGTGGTGATTGGGGCGTGATCGTTTGCCGATTTCCGGTCCTCTTCAACGACCTGCAAGAACGCCGGAAAACGCGGTTCGCGCAAAGGACGCGAAGAAAGGCACGCAAAGATCGCAAGGTGGATTCATTCTTGGTTAGCCGACGCGCTGGGTCAACGGGCTTGGTGGGGGGGCGGACGCGTGTCGATTGGGCTCCGGCAGGCACTTTCGCACAGCCGTTACGGCAACGGGCTCTGTTGAGAGTGAATGGGATCGCGTTGGTCCGGCCCGCAAGGATTTGAATGAAAATGGGAATGGTCGCGAGGCGGTCGGGGTCGGCGCACGCAATGGATATGTCGAACTGGTTTGAGGAACTGAAGCGTGTCGCGCCTGCGAAGTAAAGGGTGCCGCGTCGACGGAGATCTTTACTCCCGGTCTCTTGGAACCCCTTGATCTTCCCCCGCGATCCCGCTACACTAGCAAGCAGACAGGCCAAGTAGCGAGGGGCACTCCCAAGGTTTCGGAACTGCCATCATCAGGGTTACCTCAATCCCAGGGGAGTGATTCGATGAAAAGTTCCGTTGCGGCGTGCCTTCTGATGGCACTGTCGTCCATTTGTTTTGCCCAGGTAACGACCGGTCGTTTGGAAGGAACCGTCACCGACGCGCAAGGGGCAGCCGTGCCCAGCGCCAAAGTCGTGGTGTCCAACCTCCAGACAGGCCAAAACTTCAACCTAGACACCAACTCGCAGGGCTTGTGGGTTCTGCCCTCCATTCCGACGGCGCTTTATACTGTCAAAGTCAGCCAGACCGGCTTCAAGGCCGTGACGATTGAAAACGTGAAGGTTGACGCAGGCGTTCCATCGACCGCCAACGTGCGCCTCGAAATCGGTTCGGTGTCCGAGACCATCGAGGTCACGGGCGGTGCGGAAATCCTGCAAACGCAGAGCGCGACGGTCACTTCCACTCTGGAAGGCCGGCAACTCCACGAACTGCCGTTCACCAGCCGCAACCTGACGGAACTCATCGTGACCCAGCCAGGCAGCGCCACTCCGGGCGTGCCCCGCAGCACATCCGTCTACGGTTTGCCGCAGAGCGCGCTGAACGTGACGCTCGACGGCATCAACATCCAGGACAACTCGAACAAGAGCAGCGACGGGTTCTTCAACGCCATCTTCCCGCGGGCCGACTCGATCGAGGAAATGACCATCACGTCCGCCGCGGCCGGCGCCGACAGCAACGCCGAAGGTGCGATGCAGGTCAAGATGGTGACGCGGTCAGGCTCCAACGCCTTCCACGGCGGCCTCTTCGAGCAGCATCGGAACCAGGACCTGAATGCCAACGCGTACTTCAACAACCTGAATGGCC
The DNA here is from genome assembly GCA_903907865.1 of uncultured Acidobacteriia bacterium. Taxonomy (GTDB): domain Bacteria; phylum Acidobacteriota; class Terriglobia; order Bryobacterales; family Bryobacteraceae; genus BOG-234. The sequence goes on along the minus strand of CAIVPR010000165.1, from coordinate 50,160 downwards.
AACCGCGCGACCATCTGGTGATGAACCAGTTCGGCGGGCTGATCGGCGGGCCGATCAAGAAGAACAAGCTGTTCTTCTTCGTGCACATGGAGGCCTTCCAGTTGCCCCAGACGTATACCGAGCCCACCGGCACCGTCCTCACTCCGGAAGCCGCCAGCGGAATTTTCCGCTATCGCGATACCGCGGGCACGGTGCGTTCGGTCAACCTCTACCAGATCGCGGCGGGGGCCGGATTCACCTCCACGCCGGACCCGATCATTTCCAAGACACTGTCGCAGATCGGCGCCCTCACGACCGGCCTGCCGGGTCTGAAGAGCCGCATCGCGACCAACACCGACTACAACCGCAACAATTTGGACTTCCAGAGCAAGGGCGGCAACTACCGGCGCTTCCCCACCACGCGGCTCGACTACAACCTCACCGAGAAGCATCACCTCGAGTTCGTCTACAACTACCAGACGAACATCCGTCGGCCGGACGGCGTGAACATCGGCACGGCGAGCCCGATTTTCCCGGGTACCGGCAACGTCCTGAACGGCACGGAGCCGGGGAACCAGGGTGGCATCGCGTTCTCCGCGGTTACCGCGTTGCGCTCCACACTCACGTCGCACTTGGTCAGCGAGGTTCGTTTCGGACTCACCGGCGGCACGGTAATCTTCAACAACGGCATTGCCCCCAGCGATTTCGCGCAGTGGCAGGGATATGCGCCGACGCTCGGTTTCGTCACCAATCCTTATCGCACGACGGGCCAGACTCGCCGCAACACGCCGCTCAAGCAGGGGAACGCCAACCTGACGTACTCGAGGACGGGGCATCTTGTGAATTTCGGCGGCAGCTTCACCCAGGTCAACTCTTGGACGACCTCGGTGAACGGCACGCAGATCATCCCAACGCTGGCCTTCGGCGTGGTGGCGGGCGACCCGGTCATCACCGGGTCCACCAACATCTTCAATGCCACCAATTTCCCCGGTGCCAACGCGACCGACATGCAGACCAACGCGCCGGCCCTCTACGCGCTGCTGACGGGTCGGATTTCGGCCATCAACCGCTCCGTTGTTTCGGACGAAAACAGCAAGGCCTACGGTCCGAATCAGCCGGTTGTGCGCAACCACCAGCGTGAGATCGGCCTGTATGCCCAGGATTCGTGGAAGCTGAGCCCGAGCCTGACGTTCAACTACGGCGTCCGTTGGGACCGCCAGAATCCCCCGGTCAACGACGACGGGGTCTACACGCGCCCCGGATACGCGGGCGTTTGGGGTGTTTCCGGCGTCGGCAACCTCTTCAAGCCGGGCACGCTCACCGGGGCGGCTCCTGTGTTCAACGCCATCACGCCTGGTGAAAGCGGCTACAAGGTGCGGAACAATCAGTTCTCGCCGTCGGTCGGGCTGGCGTGGAACGCGCCGAAGAACAAAGGTCCGTTTGGCTGGATCCTTGGCGGCGCTGTGATCCGCGCCGGTTACGCCATCAACACGATCCGCGAGGACGCGAGCACGCTGGCGCTGTGGGGTGGCAACCAGGGCCGTACCCTCACCCTCAACGTGGATCCGACCAACTTCCCGGCGCAGTTCGGCGCGCCTGGCAGCGTCCTGTTCCGCAATTCCAGTCTGCCGAGCCGTGTTGCCCCCACGACGCCCTCGTTCCCCTTGGCCGCCGCCGCCACCAACAGCGTTTCCGACTTCTCCCCCAATCTGAAAACCGGCTACGTGCAGAGCTGGGATTTCGGCATCCAGCGCGAAATCACTCGTGACACGGTGCTGGAAGTGCGGTACGTCGGCAACCACGGCACGGACCTCTGGAGGCAGGTCAACATCAACGAAATCAACATCGTGGAGAACGGCTTCCTGGGCGAGTTCAAGACGGCTCGGAACAATCTGGCGCTGGCCAGGGGCTGCGCGACCCCAGACCCGGTTTGCATGGCCGTCAACAGGTCCAAGTCGAACCAGTATGTCGGGCTGCCCGGACAGGCATCCCTACCCCTGATCTTCACCTCGCTTGCCGCCAACAACGACGCGACCAGCGCACTGCAGATCGAGCAGGGCCAGGCAGGGGCGCTTGCCAACGCCATCGCCACCAACGCGACGCGCATGGGGCGGTTGACTGCGGCCGGTAGCCCGTCCAACCTGTTTTTGGTGAACCCGACCTTGACCACCGGTTCCGCCAACATCGAGGTGAACGGCGGCAATTCGAACTACCACGGTCTGCAGGTGGAGTTGAAACGGCGCATGTCGGCCGGACTGCTGTTCCAAGGCAGCTACGTTTGGAGCCACTCGATTTCGAACGAGCAGAGCCAGGGGATCGGCGGCAGCTACACCACGCTGCGCGATGTCGGATACGACAAATCGGCGTCGCCGTTCGACATTCGCCAGGCTGTGAAGATGAACTGGGTCTATGAGTTGCCGTTCGGCCCGAAGCACCATTTCTTCTCGCACGTTACCAGCCCGGTCGCCCGCAAGTTCCTCGAAGGCTGGCAGTTGGCGTCGGTCACCCGGATCCAGACGGGTTCGCCGATCCGCCTCACCAGCGGTCGTTCCACTTTGAACCAGAACGATTCCGGGGTAATCCTGCACAACATGACTCTGAGCCAGTTGCAGGGCATGATGCAGATCCGCAAGGTGACACTGGCCGGAACCGCGACTACGCCGCCCATCGGGGTGGTCGAGTACCTGCCGCAATCGCTGATCGACAACACCAATGCCGCGTTCGAGGTGAATGGCAAGACGCTCGCGAACCTCGACCGCAGCGCGCCCTACATTGGACCGGCCGACCAGCCAGGCCAGATGGGCGAACGCATCATGTTGTATGGGCCCATGCAGCAGAAGTGGGACTTCAGCTTGGCGAAGAAGACCTACATCGGCGAGAAGGTGAACGTTGAGTTCCGCATGCAGGCGCTCAACGCGTTCAACTTGACCAACTTCCTGCTGTTCACGCCGGGCAACGGCATCACGACCACGCTGGGCGTGAATGGCACTGGCTTCGGGCAGACTTCCGGGGCCTACCGCGACCTGTCCAACACGAACGATCCGGGCGGACGGATTGTGGAATTCAGCCTGCGGGTGAATTTCTGAGCCTATTGTAGGACTCCCCCTTGACAACAATGTGGGGAGTTCTACAACGGGGTCCTAGCCGGTTTTCATCTGGATTGGTGGGTCGAAGGGCGTTGGACACTCCGTTGCGGTCGCGGCTCGGCTTGCAGGCTGAGGTCGTTATTGCGGAGGGCGGTTCACGGCAGGACGGGGCGGATGTTGCCTCCGATTTTGAGATACAATGGAGGACGTTCGGACGATGCGGTTAACGTTTAAGCCTCCGCGGGTCCACAGCCTAGCCAGACTATGAAACTCCACGCCGCCGCCCACGCAATCCTCCCGCTGTTTCTCACCGCTGGAGCCACGGTCTACGCCCAGTCCCCCCAGGCGGCGCTCGACAAGTCCGAGCTCTTCGAGAAAAACGCCCGCCCCTTGTTCGCCGAGAAGTGCCAGGGTTGCCACAACGCGAAGCTGAAGAGCGGCGGGATCGACCTGAGCACGACCGACGCGATCGCCGAAGTCAAGTCCAGCGGCCTTTTCGGGCCGGCGGCGGACCCGTCCAAGAGCATCCTCTTTAAAGCTCTGTCCTATGAGGAGCGGGTGAAGATGCCGCCGCAGGGCAAGCTTCCCGCCGAGCAGATCGCCAGCATTAGAGAATGGTTGGCGGCGGGGTCGCCGGTGCCGCAGAACGCTTCGGCTACGCAAGCAGCGTCGGGCACCGGGCTCCGGCCGGTCGCGCTGCGCGGCAAGATTACGGACGAGGATAAACAGTTCTGGTCGTTCAAGCCGCTTTCGCGCGCCGGTGGGCCCTCCACGGCTCCGAAGCGCGCTGATTGGTCGTCGAATCCGATTGACCAGTTCATTCTGGCGAACCTCGAAAAGAATGGTCTTCAGCCCGCGGCGCAGACGGACAAGACGACGCTGTTGCGTCGCGCGACATTCGATCTGACCGGCCTGCCGCCCACGGAGAAGGAACTGGCGGATTTCCTGGCCGACAAGTCTTCCAACGCTTTTGAAAAAGTTATCGACCGGCTGCTGGCGTCGCCGCGATACGGGGAACGTTGGGGTCGGCAGTGGCTGGATGTGATGCGCTACGCCGATTCGACGGGCAGCGACGAGGACCACCGGTATCCGCACGCGTGGCGCTATCGCGACTATGTGGTGAAGGCGTTCAACGACGACATGCCGTACGACGAGTTCGTGCGCGAGCAGTTGGCGGGCGACATTTTGGCCGCCGACCCGAATTCCGGCGTCGGGTACCGGGGCATCGTGGCCACGGGGTTCCTCTCGCTGGGCAAGAAGGCGCTGGCGCAGAAGGATTTGCCGCTGAAGCGGTACGACGTGGTCGACGACCAGATCGAGGTGACTTCGAAGGCGCTGCTCGGGCTGACCGTCAACTGTGCGCGTTGCCACGACCATAAGTTCGACCCCATCGCGACCAAGGACTACTACCAGTTCGCCGCAGTTTTCGCCAGCACGCTGAGCTATGCGGGGGGCGAGACGGGCGATCCGATCCAAACGCCGCTGGCACCGGACGGGCAGTTCGAGGCGTTTCGGAAGAAGTGGTCGGCGTACATCGATGTCGAGCGGAAGGTGGCAAAGATCCTCGATTTCGACCGGGACGCCAAGAAGCACCGCGACACCGACGAGGCGAAGATGGTCGAGTACATGCTCGCTGCGGGCAAGCCGTTGGCGGCGGATTCGAAGCTCGATCCGGCGATCTTGGCCAAGTGGACGAAGTATCTGGCGTCCAGCTCGCCCGAGTTGGCGAAGTGGCGGGCGAGCACGGACGCGAATCGGAATGCTGTTGCGGCGGAGTACAAGGAGGATTTCCACAAGTCCGCCTATCAATATGACCAGGATCTGAGCTGGTGGAACACGGCGCGCAACAGCTATCCGTCTTCGGGCAAGCTGGCTGGTCCGAAGCCGCAGGTCACCGCAGCCAAGGATCCGTTCTTCTACAACGTCTGGTGGAGCAACGACGCCCCGTTCCACCGCACTCGTGAAGTGCAGATCGCCGGTCTTGCGCCCGACAAGGCGAAGGAAATGTTGGATCTGCTGAAGCAGAGCGACGAAATGGAGAAGACGCTCCCGACCGAGGAGATTCCGATGGCCTGTGCGGTCAAGGAGGGTCCGACGGTGGAGCAGCATGTTTTCCTTCGCGGCGACTACCACAATTTGGGCGACCCGGTGCAGCCGTCGGTGCCCGGCATCCTCCAGGTGAACGCGCCCGCTCCGTCGGTGACGTCGAAGAGCGGCCGGTTGGAGCTGGCGAATTGGATTGTCGACGCCCGCAACCCGCTCCCGGCGCGCGTGATGGCCAACCGCATTTGGCAGGGCCACTTCACGGAAGGGATCGTGCGGACGCCGGACAATTTCGGCAAGCTGGGGGAGCGCCCGTCGAATCCGGAATTGCTGGATTACCTTGCTTCGACCTTCATGGATACGGGCTGGTCGTTGAAGAAGATGCACAAGCAGATCATGATGTCGAAGACGTACCAGATGTCGGCGGAGTACGACGCGGCGAAGAAGGAGAAGGACCCGGAAAACCGGCTGCTGTCGCGCTACCCGCGGCGTCGGCTGAGCATTGAGGAGATCCGCGACGCGTTCCTTTCAATTGGCGGCGACATCGATCTGACGATGGGCGGAACCTTGGACCCGGGGGTCGGGACGGATGGCGAGACGAGCGCCACGCGCATCTCGATGAATCCGGAAGCGACCAACCGCCGCAGCATTTATCTGCCGCTGCGCCGGTCCAACTTGCCGACCCTCTGGATGCTGTTCGACTTCGGCGACGCCACGACGCCCGAGGGCAAGCGCAGTCCGACGACGGTTTCGACCCAGGCGCTGTTCGTGATGAACAGTCCGCTGGTGATCCGCGAGGCGCAGAATCTGGCCAAGAAGGTTTTGGCGGAGGCACCGAAGGATTCGAAGCGGATCGAGGAAGCATATTTGCGGATTCTGGACCGCCGTCCGACTCCGAACGAGGTGGACGGCGGCCTGACCTACATCAAGAGCCTCCACACCAAGTGGCCGGATTTTGACGAACTGAAGTCGTGGCAGAGTTTCTGCCATGCCCTGATGGCATCCAACGAGTTCATCTACGTGTATTGAGACTGCGTTTACCCGAGCAAAACCATGAACATCCAAGACTTCCTCCACCCCGCTCCGCGCCGCAATGAGATGTCACGCAGGGCGATGCTCCGCGCCGCCGGTTGCGGTTTCGGCATGATGGGCTTGGGCTCCGTGCTTGCGGAGGCCCAGGCGCAGGCGGCCACGCAGGGCGGGGTGCTGATCGACCCGCTGGCGCCGAAGGCTCCTCATTTCCCGGCGCGGGCGAAACGCGTGATTTTCCTGTTCATGCACGGAGGGCCGTCGTCGATCGACACGCTCGACCCGAAGCCGTACCTGGATGCGAACGACGGCAAGCCGCTGCCGATCAAGCAGCCGCTGACGTTCGCGGCCAAGACCGGCGGACTGATGAAGTCGCCGTGGAAGTTCAAGAACTGCGGGCAGAGCGGTTTGCCGATGAGCGATTTGTTTCCGTTGATCCGGGAAAACGCGGACGACATGTGCGTGGTGCGGTCGCTGGTGGGCGAGGGCGTGGACCACGGGGCGGCGCTGTTGCAGACGTTTACCGGGACGTTCACGTTCACGCGGCCGAGCATGGGGTCGTGGGCGCTGTACGGGCTGGGGACGGAGAACCGGAATCTGCCCGGGTACATTACGATCAAGCCGGCGCTGTCGCATGGCGGGGCGAAGAACTGGAGTTCGGGGTTCCTGCCGGGGTCGGTGCAGGGGACGGCTATCGGGCATGCGGGGATGCAGGTGTCGGAGATCCAGAAGCAGCCGATTGAGTACTTGATGAACCAGGGGCTGAACCGCGAGCAGCAACGGTACGAGCTGGACATGATCCAGGCGATCAACCGCAAGCACCAAGAGTTGTGGAAGCAGGACGACGATCTGGAGACGCGCATCCAGTCCTTCGAGATGGCGTTCCGGATGCAGGCGGAGGCGGCGAAGGTGTTCGATGTTTCGGGCGAGTCGGAGGCGACGAAGAAGTTGTACGGGTTGGACGACCCCAAGACGGCGGATTTTGGCTGGCAGTGTTTGCTGGCGCGGCGTCTGGCGGAGGCGGATGTGCGGTTCATCCAGTGCACGCATAGTTACAAGTGGGACCAGCACTCGGACCTGTTCAACAAGCACAACGAGAATGCGGCGGAGGTGGACAAGCCGATTGCCGGGTTGCTGAAGGATCTGAAGGCGCGCGGGTTGCTGAAGGATACGTTGGTGATCTGGTCGGGAGAGTTCGGGCGGACGCCGATTTCGGAGTCAGGGAATGGTCGGGACCATAACCCGTACGGGTATTCGATCTGGATGGCGGGCGGCGGGACCAAGGCCGGGTTCGCGTATGGCGCGACGGATGAGTTGGGGTATCATGCGGCCGAGAACCGGATGCATATCCATGACTATCATGCGACGGTGTTGGCGCTGATGGGGTTGGATCACTTGAAGTTGACGTATCGGAATTCGGGGCGGGATTTCCGGTTGACGGATACGGCGGGGACGGTGCATGAGGGGATATTTGCGTAGGTAGGGATGAAACGCGATTATCTTGGCGACTCCTATGATGCTTTGAAGCGTCTCTGGCAACAAACTCTAGCAGCCTGGGCACCGTTGTTTGCTGAGCCCCGGTTTATCGAGAGCGGTGTGCGGCACGAGTTTACGCTTCTAACGCAAATTCCGATTCTGGATGCAGTCTCATCGTCCAGCGGTCATTCGATTCTCAACGACCCTGATACGGGTATCCGGCATCCCGACGGTAAGAATCAAAGGGAAGGTCGGACACACATTGCCTTGCCGACCATCGCGATGCAACTCCGAGGGCTGTCCGTGAAGGCGGTCGTCACTTACGACCAGAGCTTGAGCCGGGTCGGGGACCACGAGGGTCAGAGACGCGCCAAGCTGAATTGGTTGTCGGATAGAGGACTGTTTGGCATCTATTACGAGTCCCATGCTCCGTTCCTTTTCGCATGCTCTGACGCCCACACCCTGTCTTGCCTTCGGCAACGGCTGATCGCCTTTGGGCTCCCGAAGAGTCGGTTTCTGTCCATGTCTGATTGACTCCGGCTCCGCGCCCATTCCATAATCGAATCATGGTGATCGAAGCCAATGTCCAAGAAGCTAGGTCCCACCTCTCGCGCCTCCTTGACCAGGCGATGGCTGGCGACGACGTGGTCATTGTTCGTTCCGGTCGGCAGCTCGTGCGGCTCGTGCCAGTGGATCTCGCTCCCCGTCGCCGGAAACTCGGAACAGCCAAGGGGGATTTCGTCGTACCTGACGATTTTGACGACCCTCTCCCCGAGGAGATCTTGGCGGGTTTCGAGCGTTGAGGGTTCTGCTCGACACCCACGTCTTTCTGTGGGCACTGACGGACAGCCCCAAGCTGTCGGTCGCCCAAAAAGACGTTTTGGAGAGTGAGTCCAACGAAGTCTATCTCAGTGTGATCAGCATTTGGGAACTGCTCATCAAGGTCAAATCGGGCAAACTTGCCTTGCCGGAGCCGGTTGTGGCCTACCTGACGAAGCAGATCAAGGAGAATCACATCACCCTGCTCACGATTCGGGTCGCGCATCTCGCCAAGCTTGAGTCGCTGCCTTTGCGGCACCGCGATCCGTTTGATCGGATGTTGGCGGCCCAGTCACTAGCCGAGAACATGCCTTTGTTGTCGGTTGACCCGCGCATGCCCGAGTACGGTGTCGAGGTCATTTAGTTTGGGGCGCCTAGCCAAATGCCCATGAAGAATCCGCCCCACCCTGGCCTATCAGTCCGGGTCAACTGTCTCGAACCTCTTGCACTCTCCGTAACCGAAGGGGCCAAGGTCCTCGGGGTCAGTTGGATCACCCTTTCCCGTCTCATTAGCGGTCAAGCGGGTGTGTCCGCCGAGATGGCGATCCGCCTCGCCAAAGCCTTCGGTGCCACCCCCGAGATCTGGGTCCGAATGCAGGCCGCGTACGGTCACGCCCAAGCCCGGCTGCACGAGGCTGAAATTCACGTCCAGCCCTACCAACCGCAACCCGTAGTCTGAACCGAAACCGAGAGTCAGAGGAAACCCGATGAAAACACTGGAGCCGGTTGCCATTGACGTGCCCGAGTTCCGCTCGGAGGCCGAAGAGGCCGAGTGGTGGGACCGGCATCAGGAATTGATCGCTGATTTGTTGGTGCAGCACGGTCGGCGGGGAGTTGGAGGTTTCAGGCCGCTGTCCTTCGCAACCTAAAAAGAGTATCCCGCCGGATTGGCAACCTGGGTGCATGAGACTCCAATATGCGAGTAATGCTCCTCCACCAACCCGCGCCCATCGAAACCGCGCCTCTCGTTCTCTCCGATGTCCCCATCCCCGAGCCTGGCCCCGACGAAGTCCTCATCCAAGTCCACTATTGCGGCATTTGTCGTACCGACCTCCACGTCATCGAGGGCGAACTACCCACCCGCCTCATGCCCGTCGTCCCGGGCCACCAAATCGTCGGCACCATTTATCACTGCGGTTGTGACGTCCAAAATCTCCACCCCGGCGACCCGGTCGGCATGGCTTGGCTCCACCACACCTGCGGGAACTGTCCCTTCTGCTTAACCCGGCGCGAAAACCTCTGCTCCAACGCGCAATTCACCGGCTATTCCACCAACGGAGGCTTCGCGGAGTTTGTCGTTGCCTCAGCCGAGTTCGTCTATCCACTCCCGCAGGGCTTCGACGAAATGCACGCCGCGCCCCTCCTCTGCGCCGGCATCATCGGCTTCCGGTGCCTGCGCGTTGCGGGCCTCGGCTCCGCGGAAGCCGCCCGAGGCCGCGCCATCGGTCTCTATGGTTTCGGAGCGGCCGCCCATATCGCGATCCAGGTCGCGCGCCACTGGGGAGCCCGCGTCTTCGTCTGCACCCGCGACGAGCGGCACCAGAAACTCGCCCTCGAACTCGGAGCCACATGGGCCGGAGGAGCTGTCGAACCGCCTTCCGAGCTCCTCGACGCGGCCATTGTCTTCGCCCCGGCCGGAGAATTGGTGCCCGCCGCCCTGGCAGCCGTCACGCGAGGAGGGACCGTCGTCCTCGGGGGCATCCACATGAGCGACATCCCGTCGTTCCCGTACTCGCTGCTCTACGGAGAGCGAGTCGTCCGCAGCGTCATGAACAACACCCGGGCCGATGGCCATGATTTCCTCCGCCTCGCAGCCGAAATCCCCATCCACCCCTCCGTGGAGGTATTCCCCCTCGCAGACGCCAACTTGGCTCTCGCCAGACTCAAGAACGATGCCATCCGGGGAGCCGCCGTCTTGCGGGTAAAAATAGTTAAGCTGAAATTTGACAATATGGTGATCCCGAACAATACTAAAGTAAGGACTTAACGATACATGAATCCAACCGTCATCCATCACACCTTCGTCCTGCAACGAAGCTTCCCCGTTCCGCCCGAGCGTGTCTTCGCCGCATTCTCTGATCCGGCGCAAAAGCGCAGCTGGTTCGTGGGAGGAGGCCACGGGGCAGAGCAATACGAACTCGATTTCAAGGTCGGAGGTGCCGAACGAATGATGTCGCGCCTCGGCCCCGAGACCCCCTTCCCGGGCACTCCCCTTTCCAGCGAAGGCATCCACCTCGACATCGTCCCGAACAAGCGGGTGGTGATCGCGGCCTCCATGGCACTCGGAGACCACCGGATTTCCGCCGCGCTGGCCACCTTCGACCTGACCCCCACCGAAACCGGCACCGACCTGACATTCACCCACCAGGCCGCCTTCTTCGAAAACTCCGACGGTCCTACCATGAGGGAAGCCGGCTGGAACAAACTCCTGAACAGCCTGGCCGCCAACTTGAAATAGATGACAACCCCAACCGACCGGGTCTTCCACGCGCTGGGAGACCCGACCCGTCGAGCCATCCTCGAACACCTGACGCAAGGCCCCGTTTCGGTCTCCAAACTGGCCGAACCGCTGAGAATGACCTTGGCCGCAGTTGTCCAGCACCTCCAGATTCTGGAAGATGCGGGCCTTGTTAGCACCCAAAAAACCGGTCGAGTCCGAACCTGTGCGCTAAACCCCGAAGGGATCGGAACTGCTCAAACCTGGCTAACCGCCCGCCGCACTCAGTGGGAAATCCGATTGGACCGCTTAGCGGATTTGTTGGTCGAATGATACTTCTGCAGTTTGCCGGCGCTTCAGGGGAGAACAGGGTCTTGTTTGCCCATTGGGTGAATAGCTAAGCACGGCTCGAACAAACACTCCCTTGCGGTCGTGGCTCGGTAACAGGCGCGAGGAAGTGCCCTTAAACTTATTCCGAGGCGCTTGCTGGCCTGCTGCTACGCTCCCGGTAGGCGCGCTTAAGGTCGGAAACCAGAACGCCGTCAATCGACATGCCGTCGACGTTTGCGTCGCTGATTGAGACCCCGGAGAGGTTTACATCGACCAGCGTCGCCTTGGCGAGACTGACATTCGTGAACGTCGCGCCGGACAGGTTCACGTCGCCGAAGCTCGAGCCCGCGAGATTTGAATTGCGGACGGTTAGACGCTCCTTCGTGCCGGCTATTTCCATGGTGCTCCCCATTCCTTACCCATCGATCCGCGCCGCATAGACCTGCGGGTGCCCCGTCCGGTCGCTCGTGAAGGTGATGAACCTTTCGCAGTGCGAAAACGCCGGGTGCGGATGCGTCCACTGCGGCCCGTACACGGTGTCGGTCGGGGTCTCCATCCAGCTTAGATTATTCTTCTGGGCAGCGAGGAAATCCTCTTTCAGCGCAAAGTGTGAAGTCCTCCACTGCGTCCCCTGGTTGGTGGAATCCGACTCGCACACCTTCCGGCGGCTTCCATCGGCCGCATCCACCAGCCAGATCCCCAAATCCGGGTGGTTGGTGTCGCAGAGCACCTGCGTCCCCGCCCGGTTGGGCGCGATGTGCCACGCATTGAACTCGGCAATGGTCGAGACCGCGCGGGTTGTCCAGTCCATTCGGCACAACAACTTTGGCCAGACGGTGAACACAAGGTCGCCTGTTTGCCCGAGGAACGTTTCGTGGACTACGAACTCGTCGTTGCCGTGCTCGTAGAGGCACTCCAGCCCGGTGCCGTCCCGCCGTACCCGGTGCATTCTTGGGGCAGGATCGCCCGCGAACTCGATCCACTCCGGTTCCAGCGGATGGAATTGCGGATGGATGACGGTTCTGGGGAAGGGGATCAGCCGCCAACCGGTGCCATCGGATCGACCGCAGACCAACCCGCAGGTATCCGGCGTTTTGATCGCGGCGACCAGCCAATCACCGTCGGCATCGGGCGACACCTCCCCCAACTGCCCGTTGAAGCCCGCCACGAGGCGCTCTTGGCGCGTCGCCAGGTCCAAGACCCAAATACTCCCCGACCGGATGAAGAAAACCCGTCCAGCGCGGATTGCTGGCGAATACGGGTGGATCGGCGCGCCGTCCGTGAGTTGCTCAATGTCTCCTTCTGGAAAATCCGCCGCGAACAACTGCGGCGAACCGGTCCGGTAGGAAGTGAACACAATCCTCCGCCCGTCGGGCGTAAACGAACTTTGCAGGAAATACGCCGGGTGGTTGATGGACGGGTGGTTCGTGACTTGAAAGACTTCCGTCCCGGTGGTTCTATCCCGGCCCGCTGAAATCTCGTTCGCCATGGGTGCCCTACAGTTTCTGGTCGGCCCGTTTCGCAGCCAGCGCGTCCAGCGCCGCCGTTTCCATGGCCGCGCGCGGAGCACTTTCGCCGGTGAAGATTTCGAACTGCTTCACGGCCTGCTCGATGAACATCTTCCAGCCGGGAATCACCTGTTTGCCCTGTTCCCTGGCGTTGCGGATGAGCTTGGTTTCGAGAGGGTTGTAGACGAGGTCGAAAACAACCTCGGCCGGAATTTTGCCTTCAAACGGGGATTCCTCCACGTTCGGCCACATGCCCAAGGGCGTGGCGTTGACCACGGCGTCGAAGTGCCGCATCTTCACCTGGTCCTGCGACATCGGTTCCCCATTCACGGCGCGTGCCAACGCCCGGACCCTGTCCGGATTCCGCCCCGTCAGCGACACCTTCGCTCCGGCGTCCACCAGCGCGCATGCGGCCCCGCGGGCAGCCCCGCCATTGCCGACGATCAGCACCGACGCCTTCGGCAATGCGATCAGCTTGGATAGCGGCCCCGAGACGGCCTCGGCGTCCGTGTTGGAGCCGCGCCACCTCCCGGCCCGCCGGACCACCGTGTTGACCGCGCCGATCCGCTTTGCGAGGTCGTCAACGGAATCGAGGTAGCGCATGATCCGCCGCTTGTGGGGAATCGTCACGCTGAAACCCGAGATCGGCAACTCTTCGGCAAAGGTGAAGAGGTCCCTCAGCTGGGTCGGCTTCACCAAAAGCGGCACGTACACCGCGTCCAGTCGCTTGGACTGGAAGGCGCGGTTGTGGACCTGGGGCGAAACGGAATGCTTGATGGGGTCGCCGATCACGGCGAAGATCTTGGCGGCCTTGGTGAACTTGTCCAGCCTGTAGAGCGAGCGCAACTGGCGGGCGTTGACCTGTCCCGACGCCGTCCCGTGGGCATGGGCCGGGGCCGCGTAGGTGAACGCTGCGCCCATCGCCGTTGAAAGCACGCGCGTGGGGAAACCGATCTCGCCCATCGCCAGCGTTACCAGGGGCACCTTGGGGTGCTTGGCCAGCGCGGCGAGGATCCGGCCGGTGTCGCTGGGCTTACGCGAGGTGCTGACCAGCTTGTAGATATCGGCCGGCACCTTGCACATGCGCTTGAGGACGGGGTCGATTGGCGGGGTCGTCTCGAAATGGTGCCACGAAACCACGAGCCACGTCCGGGCCCGCAATTCCGCGCAGCGCGCAGGAACCAGTTCGGCGGTCTCGATCTCGACATCGATCGCGCGTGCCCCGGCCCCGATGGCCATTTCGAGGATGCGCATTTCGTCCTCGATGCTCCCGTTGAACTTGCCGTGGTTCTGGTGCCGACGGCACGTGGCGAGGACAGCCACGCCCGGGTACTCGGAGAGGAAAGCCGCAATCGCATGGGCACCCTCAACCGGGTCGGGCAGATAGTCGAGGCGGAATTCGAGGAAGGTCTCCCCGGCCTCGGCCTCGCGTTTTGCCTGTTCGAGGAGTCGCGGCACATCGGGCAGGCCAAGCGCGATGCAGATACGTGGAAGCGCGCGGCGCTGGCTCATCGGTTCACCAAAAGCGCACGAGGCGCCGAGTGGGCAGGATGCCCCGTTCCAGCCGCGTCCGGCTGCGTTGGCTTGCTCGAGTTGGTTGGAAGAAGAGTATTCAACAACTGGTTCACCAGAATATCAGGTACGCCCGCCACACTCGCTTTTTCGGCCGCTTGTTGACGCCGCCGTCCGCGTAAACTAATGTCTAGTAGTGTATAGGGATTAGGGAACTTCACGCGTGAACATCTCCGTCAAGAGCGAGTACGCCCTTCTGGCGATCTTCGATTTGGCCTCCCGCCCCGGCGGCGAGCCGGTCAAGATTGCCGACATCGCGCGCCGTCAAGCCATTCCCCAGAAGTTCCTCGAGCTCATCCTCGCCAGCCTCAAGCAGGGAGGGTTCGTGGAGTCCCGGCGAGGGGCCGACGGCGGATACCTATTGGCGAAGAGCCCCGAGTCGATCACCGTAGGCGACGTTCTCCGTTTTGTCGAAGGCCGGAATGAGGAACGCTCCAAGGCGCGCCGGGCCACCGACTCCGCCTTTGCCGACCTCTGGGACGCGGTGGACCGCGCCCTTGACAACGTCCTGAGCCACGCCAATTTCGCGCAGCTCGTCCGGGACTGGGACGAGAAGCACAGCCGTTTTGTACCGAACTGGGAGATCTGAAAGCCATGTACTTCGAAGACAATTCGTTTAGCATCGGGCGCACCCCTCTGGTCCGCCTCAACCGCGTAACCGAAGGTGCCCAAGCCACGGTTCTCGCGAAAGTGGAAGGGCGGAACCCGGCCTATTCGGTCAAGTGCCGCATCGGCGCTTCGATGATTTGGGACGCCGAGCGCCGAGGCCTCCTGGGCAGGGGCAAGGAGATTGTCGAGCCCACGTCCGGCAACACCGGCATCGCGCTCGCATTCGTGGGAGCGGCGCGCGGACACGCGGTCACCCTCACCATGCCGGAAACCATGTCGATGGAACGCCGCAAGGTGCTCTCGGTATTCGGTGCCAAGCTGGAGCTGACCGAGGGCGCGAAAGGCATGGGCGGGGCCATCGCCAAAGCCAACGAAATTGTGGCTTCCAACCCCGACCGCTACGTGATGCTGCAGCAGTTCGACAACCCCGCCAATCCGCTGGTCCATGAGCAGACGACCGGCCCCGAAATCTGGGAGGCGACAGACGGCGCCGTCGACGTGCTGGTCTCCGGCGTTGGTACAGGCGGCACGATTACCGGCATATCGCGTTACATCAAACACACGCGGGGCAAGGCCATCACGTCGGTCGCCGTCGAGCCGGCAGCCAGTCCTGTCATCACCCAGACGATGGCGGGGCTGCCTCCCAAGCCGGGTTCACACCGAATCCAGGGCATCGGGGCCGGCTTCGTGCCGAGGAACCTCGACCTCTCCATCGTCGACCGCACCGAGCAGGTGACCAACGAGGAGTCCATCGAAATGGCCCGCCGCCTCGCCCGCGAGGAGGGGCTGCTGTGCGGTATTTCGTGCGGTGCGGCCGTCGCAGCCGCTGTACGGGTGGCCAAGCAGGACGAGTTCCGCGGCAAGACAATCGTCGTCATCCTGCCCGATTCCGGCGAGCGCTACCTGACAAGTGTTCTGTTCGAGGGGATGTTCGAGATCTAAGAAAATTTGCGCCATGCGTAACTTTGATCCCGACACCCTCGCCTACACAATCAATTCCCCGTTACGACACGCGGGCGCGTCCACCCCATTCACCCTAGGACACGCCCGCACCCCAATTTCCGCGCGTTTTTGCTTAATCCTCTTTGCATTTTCCGCTTGTGCATGGGCGCAGTCTGCCGCCGTCCCCGTTGACGCGGGTCCGCCTGTCCTGCGCTACGCTGGTCAGCCCATCAGGGTCCCGTTCGAATGCGCCGAAGAGGAATTGCAGTCCGTTGGGCTGGTCTGCACGGAAGACGAGCCGTGCTCCATTTTCCTCGAACTGAGCGGTATCGCCTCGGCGGGAAAGAAGCTCTTTCTGGCCGGAAACATGCATGCGCAGTCGGGCACGATCGCTTCCATTTTTCTTTCCAGCGGCGACAACGGCACAACTTGGCGCGAACCGGTCAAGCGGTTCCGGGGATCGGCCATCGAGCAGGTGGAGTTCTACGACCTCGAACACGGCTGGGCCTCGGGCGGTAGCCAGTATCCGCTCCCACGCGATCCCTTCTTCCTGGTAACCACCGACGGCGGCCAAACCTGGCGCAATCGCCCCCTGACGGAAGACGGCGGTGCGGGCTCAATCCAGCGCTTCTGGTTCGACTCCGCGCAGCACGGCGAAATGTTTGTCGACGCCGGAAAGTCGTCGCCCGGCGGTCGCTATCATGCCTATGAATCCCAGACTGGCGGCGAAAGCTGGATGATCCGGGGCTTGGGGAACCAGGTTCCGACTCTGAAACACGTTCCCCCGCCAAGCGCCGAGGAGGACCTTCGCGTGCGTGCCAGCGCCTCAGCGGCGGAATGGCTGGTGGAACGCCGCAACGGCGAGAAGTGGGAAACCGTGGCGAGTTTCCTGATCGAATCCGCCAGTTGCAAAATCAAGCCCGTCGAGGCCAAGGAGCCGCTCCCGGAGCCGGAGATGAAGACCGACGCCGATCCCGACAAGGACTACGTGGAGGAAATCAAACTCGGCACCCCGGCGAAGTCTGTGAAACGGCCAACTGCGCCTGCCAAGAAAAAGCCCTGAACCAGGCATGCTGACACTTACCCGCCCGCAAAAGTGGTCGTTCGGAGCGCTGGTAGCGGCCTTCACGTGGTTCACGTGGCGCGGTATGCTCACGTTCTTCTCCGGCGACGACATGATGAACATGACCTTCGCCTGGGACATGAATCCATGGCGTTTGGGCCGTTCGGTCCCTATGTTCTGGACGCCGGTCTACCGTCCGCTGGGAGGCGTGGTGTACCGGGTCTTCTACGCTGTTTTCGGTTTCCACCCGGAGCCTTTGTACATCTTCATGTGGTTGCTGCTGGCGCTGAACGTCTATGTGGCGTTCCGTCTGTATCGGGTTGTGCTCGGGGCTGTGTGGCCAGCGTTGGCAGCAGTCGCGATTACGTTGGTGCACGGCCGGTTCCAGGATCTCTACACGAGCGCGGGAACCATATATGACAGGCTGTGCTTCCTGTTCACCGGGCTCGGGGTGGCGCTTTACGTGGAATGGCGGGGGAAGGACCGTGGGCTGAGCCTCCGGCAGTCGATCTGGATTTGCCTGATGGCCGTCCTCGCCATGGATTCGAAGGAGAGCGGGGTGGCCATGGTGGCGATCCTCGGGCTCTATGAAGTCATGTTGGTGCTGCCGCCAGCGCTGTGGACGAAGACCTTGGGCCAGCGGGTCCGGCAAGTGGTGCCGCTGTTTGCCGTACTTGGCGTGATGGCGCTGGTCTTCGTATTCCTTCGCGTCAACAAGACCCCGGAACTGATGATGACTCCCGCGTACCGTCCGCGGGCGGATCTCCACCTTTGGTTGACGCGGCTGGGCGAGTATTTCGGCATGCTGGCGTACCGTCCGGCGGCGCTGAGCCCCGGTGTTGCCGCAGGAATCCTGACTGCGATGATTGCCGCGGCAGCGCTGCTGCGCAACCGGGTGATGGCCTTCGGGTTGGCCTTCTTCGCCCTGGCCGTGACCCCGGTGGCCCTGATCGCCAGCCGCCCGGGCTACGTCCTATACGTCCCCGATCTCGGCCTCAGCATCTACATCGCAGCCCTTGTATTCAGCCTTGTCCGGCTCTTCCGCATTCCCAACAAGCTGGACGGCCTCGTGTTCGCCGTCATTGCGATCGCCGCCATCGCCTTCCATGCCACCAACTGGCCGCCATACTTCGATCCCCGCATTCTCCCCGAACTGCGCCTATCGGAACAACTGCGCCAGGAATACCCGACCCTGCCTCCCAAATCCAGGCTGCTGTTTGTCTCGGACGATTTCCCCTCGCTCTCGTGGGACTTGGCCTTCAACGTCCGGCTGTTCTACAACGACCACTCCATTGTGGTCCACCGCCTCAACGGTCCCGTCGACCAGCGACCCGAGCGGGGCCAACCCCTCCACTACGACCACGTTTTCGCCCTCGGCGCGGGCCGGTACGAGGAGTTGGACAACCGCGACATCAACGAATCGATTCGCCTCCACATCCTCCAGAAGTACACGGTCGGCCGCGAGCTGGACATGAGCCACCGCGACCACTCGGCCTACGTCGTCTCAGGCGTGATGGACGGCGACAGTGCGGAAATCGGCCGTTGGACCGAGCCGCACGCCAAGTTTAAGTTCGACGTCTTCCCCGCACCGGCTTTCCTGACGGCCAAGTACTGGGTGCCGGACTTTGTGGCCAAGGGCCACCGGACGATGTCGGTTGCGGTCAACGGTACGGAGGTGGCGAAGGTGCCTCTGGACCACGACGGGATGAACGAGATCCGCCTGCCTGTCGCCGCCGCCTTGATCAGCCGGACAGGGTACACTTTGGTGGATCTTGACGTTTCCGATCCGTACAAAGATGCGGAAGGGGCCGCGTTCGGCGTCATCATTGTACGGGCGGGATTCGTGTACTGAATTGCGATTAGCGCTTTTGCCGAAACCTGCCGGGAGTGCTTTGGATTTCAGCCGTCGCTGTGGAGTGTGTAAATCCAAAAACTGCAGTTGGCCGTGCCACGCCGCATCTTCGGTTTGCCGTCGGCGCTTCGCAGCATCAACATGTTACCGAGCCATGCGCACCATCCGCTGAATTCCGAGCCGAGCGGAGGTGGCAGCGGACTGGGGCAATGTCTTTGTGGCGCGTGCTACGCTTTGACGAGGCGGGAATTCATATATTCATCCCGCAAAGATGTATGCTCTCGGAGGAGTCTCATGCGATACGTGTCTCTTGCAATGCTCTTGGTAATGCCCTTTGCCGCCCAGGCAGGCCAGGTTCTTGTTAACGGCGATTTCGAGTCGGGCGTACTCACGCCTTGGTACAACGCGAATGACTTGTGCAGCGGATGCTTATGGTCCGCAACCAACTTGGATGCGAGAACCGGAACCTACAGTGCGACCGTGGACGGGAACCGCGAACTCGAGCAGGATTTTGCGGCTGTTTTGAATTCCGACATCACGGAGGTTTCCTTCTGGGCTCATTTTCCCGTGAGCAGTCAGTTCCTCGCGAGTGGGCTGGAGGTGGACTTCTTCTATTCCGACAGCACCACATCCAATACAGTGGTGACCGCGTTGTCTACAGACTGGGAGCACTTCGACGTAACATCGGCTTTGGCCACTGGAAAATCGCTGGTGGGGCTCGCCATCTATGGGAATAGCGGTTTGTCCGTGGCTGTGGATGACGCATCTATCGTCACCGGGACCAGCACTGCGCCGGAACCAAGTAGTCTGGCGCTATTTGCTGGTGGATTCATGGCGCTGGCAACTGGCTTGCGGCGCAGGGCTCGTTAGTTAGGCCAGTACGCGGTAACCGGAAGCTGTCCGCGCAATAGCGAGACCGCGCTTTTACTTTAGCCCGAATACCACCAACTCGTCGCCTTGGGTGTTGCCTGGTACTTCATGGCCTCCCGCCGCAATCACAACGTACTGTTTGCCGTCGGGCCCCCGGAACGTCATCGGTGTGGCGCGGGCCGATGTCGGCAGCTTTCCGCGCCAGAGTTCCTTGCCGGTTTCGGAGTCGTAGGCCTTGAGGTACGGGTCCAGTGTCGCGCCGAGGAAAACCAGCTTTCCGGCAGTAGCGATGGGGCCTCCCAGCGCAATCGAGCCTCGTTCGGGGTGGTCCCCAGCGAACGGAATGCTCCCGACCGGAACTTCCCATTTGAGCGCTCCCGTGTTGGCGTCGATGGCCGCCAGCAGTCCCCATGGCGGCGCTGTGCACGGAGCTCCCTTGGGACCCAGCAGGAAGGTCCGTTGCATCCCGTACGGGGTCCCGGTTTGTGGCGCTGTTTCCCAGTCGGGACGCTCCTTGTCCGCGGCGGCAAGCTCCGCGCGGGGAACGAGCCGCACCACTGCGGCGAGCCGGTTGTAGGGAACATAGAGCGTGCCGCCCGTGGGGTCGAACGCCACGCCTCCCCACGCCATGCCGCCAACGTTGCCGGGAAACACAAGCGACCCGCCCAGCGACGGGGGCGTGAACATGCCGTCATTGCGTAGCTTGGCGACGGTATCGGCGCACCATTTCCGTTCTTCTTCCGTAGGTCCCCACGGCTCGAACCGCGTCGGCCCCAGGTGTGCCGGAAGTTTCGGATAGGGCTGGGTGGCCGAGGCCTCTTCGCCGGGTACGTCGCTCTTCGGAGCGGGCCGCTCCTCGACGCCGAACAAAGGCGCGCCGGTTTCTCGGTCCAAAAGGAACAGATTGCCGGTCTTCGAGCCCACGGCGACGGCCGCCCGCCCCTTTACCGTCACCAAGGCGGGTTGGGAGGCCACGTCGTAGTCCCAGAGGTCGTGGTGAACGGTCTGGAAACTCCAGCGCACCTTGCCGGTTTTGGCCTCAAGGGCGACGACGGAGTTCGCGTAGGCGTTGTTGCCTTTGCGCATGCCGCCGTCGTAGTCAGGGCTGGGGCTGCCGGTCGGGACGAAGATCAAGCCGCGCTCGGCGTCGACGGTCATGATGGACCACGCGTTGCCCGCCCCGGTCTTGGTCCCGCGTAACGGATCGAATGTCCAGGCCAGCTTCCCGGATTGGGCGTTATAGGCGCGGACTTCGCCGCTCGCCATGTCCGTGCGCCCGTTGTCGGCGATGGCCGAACCGACCACCACCAAATCTCCGATGACCACGGGCGGAGAAGTTTCCTCGTACTCGGACTTGGTTCGCGGTGGGATGCGCAGGCCCAGCCGCAGGTTGACTTGGCCCGATTTCCCGAATTGCGGGATCGGGCGACCGGTCGCCGCATCGAGCGCGATCAAACGGGCGTCGATGGTGCCGATGAACAGGCGCAGGGACTTCCCGGCACCCCAAGTTGCCACGCCCCGGTTGGCGAAATCGCCGTAACCGACGTTGGGATCCACGTGCGGGTCGAAGGCCCAGCGCTCCTTGCCGGTGAGCGGGTCGAGCGCGACCACTCGTCCGAAGGCGGTGGTGGCGTAGAGCGAGCCCTCGATATAGAGGGGAGTGGTTTCGAAGGCCGACTGCTTGCCGCGGAGGCCGCCCTTAGACCCGGGGTGCATGTCCTTGGAGTGCCAGGTCCAGACTGGGGCCAGCCGCGATACGTTGGCGCGGTTGACCTGGTCCAGCGGGGAGTATTTCATTCCCCCGGCGTCGCCGCCGTAGAAGGCCCAATCGCCGTCCGCGGCTTGGAGGCTGAAGGAAATGAGGAGAAGCGCGAGGAACCGCATACCCCATTACGCTAACATCACGGGGCGACCGCCCCTTCGAGTTGACGCCGAATATCTGCCCAACCGCCATCGCGTCTAGGATGTGTCGCGCACTCGGCCTGTTTCGGAGCGAGCCCGGGCACGGACGGCTTCCAAGACGCCCATCTTGCATAGGGAGATACGGCGGAACTGATCCGCCGCATCTCCCCGGACGACGCTACACCGCCATGAGAGCGCCGCCGAAGCCCGTGAACTGGAACGCCGGATAGAATTCGGGCAGCGTGCTCCGGTAATCCCTCAGGATGCCGATCGCCACCTTTTCCCCAAGCAGCAGGCCTTGGACGCTGTCGCTACGGTAGTGGACACCCGCGCTGTCCCGCGCCAAGGCCACGTTCGAGGCCAATTTATCCAACTCGCCCCCGACCGTGAGGCTGACTCCGGTAACGGGATTGAGAGTGAGTCCGTCCGAAGACGCGGCGACGGGACTGGCCAGCACCGCCTTCTCGGCGTAGATCGCCTTCAGCACCGTGGCGCAAGCGCCCGCGATGCACGCATGCCCCGCCGGATAGGACGGATGGAGCGGCGCTCCCTCGGGGTAAGCCTGCGGCAGGAGGTAGTTGCCAGTCTTGCCAAACACCGCCGGGAGCGCCTTGGATTGCAGCAGGTCGGCGTGCAGCGCGTAGGTGGCGGCACCGCTTACGTGGTTGTGGACGCGTCCAGCGAACTGCTCCGGGCGGATGCGGCGGTGGACGTTCCACTTCTGGAACCACGCGGCGCGCAGCGCGGCTGCGGCGACTCGAGAGACAAGGTCGAATACCATCACCGGTCCGAAGGTCACAAATCCGGTTGTCGGACCCCCAACTGCGTAGGGGCTGGTGGTGGACGCCACCGCTCCGCCCAACCCTTGCAGAATGCAGGCCGCGTTGAGGAACGCCTCGTAGGGATAGTCGTTGTGGACAAAGGCGGCGAGGTCCCGCATGTTGCGGATGTAGCGCGGAGTCGTGTCGAACTGCTGGGTGGCGGTGGGCGGAATGCCGTTCTGAATGTTGAGCCAGTCGCCGTAGGTGGTCACGTAGTCGGAGCCGGGCGTGTAGGTCCGCCAAGTCTGCGGAATGATGGTGCCGCCGTATGGGATCGGCTTGAGCAGAAACTGGGAGAGGATGGGGCCTTGCAGGTCGCCCGCCGTCTGCCCGCGAAAGATCACGTTGGGGGTGACTTTGCCGTTTACCTTGACGCCGGAATAGGCCGACAGTGTGCTCATGTCGTCGGACGCCTGCTGGATCAGGCCCGCAGTGCCGTAGTCGTTGAACGCGACATCGCGGGTCAGGGCGCGCCAGTAGTCCTCGACCATGTCGGCGGCCATCCCGGCGCTGGAGCAGGACGGCGGGGCGGGCATCGTGAGTTGGTGGCTGTCGGCACCCTCCAGGCCGTACGCGTAGGCTCCCAGCGGATTCGCCAGCCTGGACGTACCGCCCATCACGACGAGGTTGAAGCTATCCATCGACCCGGTCTCGCAGGCCTTCACAAAGGCTCGGTAGGACAGCGAATCCGGTTCGCCGAGGGCGTTCTGCATCAATCCCTTGGAGTAGGAAACGACGCCGGAAGGGGAGCGGGTTTCGTCAACGTTGACGGCATGGGCCGCGACCGGCTGGTCTTTCTGGTAGTTCGCGGCGGCGAGGCGGACCTGATACGCCAAGCGCTGGCGTGCCGTTTCGGAAGGCGAAGTGGACTTCGCCAGCGGCTCCATTTTCGCGCCGTTTTCCTCCGCCTTGAGCATGCCGGGGACCGCCGAAGCGGCACCGGCGACCGCAACCCCGGAAAGGAATGAGCGGCGGGATTTGAGTGGTTTATTCATCTAGCTTCCTACTTTCTGTTAGGTAGAACGCAATCAACCGCCGGTTTCGGTCGTGTTGGGAGAAGTCAGTTCGGCGTCTTGGCTGCGCCGGGGAAGGTGGTTACGGTGCTGGCGGGAAGGCGCATCCGCCCGATCAACGTGGAGTGAGTGCCAAATCTCAAAAGGTAAGTAGACCTAGAAGCGGCAGTTGACCGTGCCGCGGCGCATTTTCGGTTCTCCGAATCAACGCTCCCTGGCGGTCGCGGCTCGGCCGAAACAGCCTGTTGCCGAGCCGCGACCGCAAGGGAGTGTTCTGGTCACCCAACGGGTGAAGTTGAAGCGCAGGCAACTGCCGTTTCCAAGGTAAAGTAAACGCAGGTGATCGGAAGCTCCCCATTGTGATAGGCTCGGAACCGTAAAAGGATTCCCCATGCCACCACGAAAAACCCGGCTAGCCATCGCAGCCCTCACCTTCTCCTCCGCGCTGTTCGCCCAAGCACCGGCACCAGCGCCCGCACCCGCCGCAGGTCGCGGACCCCAGGGCCCGGTCGTAACCTCGCCGGAAGTCCTGCCGGACCACCGCGTGACCTTCCGCATCCTCGCCCCCAACGCCACCACGGTGGCCCTGCGCGGCGGCGACATCCCGCAACTCATGGGCGGCGGTCGCGGCGCACCCCCGAATCCCGGCCCCACGTTCACCAAGGCTGAAAACGGCGTCTGGGAAACCACCATCGGCCCCATCGACCCCGGTGCTTACCGCTACACCTTTGCAGTCAACGGCGTGGCCGTGATCGACCCACGCAATCCCGCCATCAGCGAATCCAACACCAACGTCTGGAGCTTGGTGGTGGTTCCTGGTTCCGACACCATGGACACGAAGGATGTCCCGCACGGGGCCGTCGCAGCCGTCACGTACCACTCCTCGGCGCTGGGCAAGTTCCGCCGCATGCATGTGTATACGCCGCCGGGTTACGAGGCCAACGGATCGCAGAAGTATCCCGTGTTTTACCTCTTGCATGGCGCTGGCGACTGCGACGAGGCATGGACGTCGGTCGGGCGCGCGGGCTTCATCCTCGACAACCTGATCGCCGACAAGAAGGCCAAGCCGATGATCGTGGTGATGCCCGCAGGCCACACCAGCGCCCAAATGGGCGGTGGCGGCGGTCGTGGCGCGGCTGCTGCGGGTGGTCCTCCGCCCCGCGACGAGTTCACGGAAGACTTCGTCACCGACATCATGCCCTATGTCGAGAAAAACTATCGGACAGTCAACGACCGCGCCCACCGCGCGATCGCGGGCCTCTCGATGGGTGGCAGCCAGACGATGAACATCGCATTCCTGCACTTGGACAAGTTCTCCCAGATCGGCGTATTCAGTTCCGGTATCCTGGGCGGCGGCGGTTCCGACGTGTGGGAGAAGGCGCATACTGCCGATCTCGACAACGCGGCGCTCAAGAAGGGCCTGAAGCGGGTATGGTTCAGCACCGGCGTCAACGATTCGCTCATCACCAACAGCAAGTCAACCGTGGAACTCCTCAACAAGCACGGCTTCCAAGCAACCTTCAAGGAGAGCCCCGGAGCCCACACTTGGATCAACTGGCGGAACTACCTGACCGAGTTCGCGCCGGGCTTGTTTCAATAAATGTAAGGAAGCTGGCCGCTTCCTGTAGGCTGTGATAATCTACGAGCGGACCGGGCCACGCGATCAATGCTAGATCATTTGCCCGCGCTGTCCGGCCCCCTCGTAGCCATGAGACTCCTCAGCCTTTCCGCACTCCTTGCAAGTTCGCTCTGTTTCGCCCAAGCCCCGACTCCGCCTCCAGGTGCCCCGGCCTTCACGCCGCCGCCGCCATCGTTCGCCTCCGTGGTCCGGCCCCTGCTGCAGACCAGCTGCCAGCAGTGCCATAACGCCAAGATGAAGTCCGGCGAGGTGAACTTCGAGGTGCTGAAGTACGCCACTTCGGTCGGGCCCCAGGCTGCGGTGTGGGAAAAGGCCGCCTACGTGATGAAGATGGGGCAGATGCCGCCGCAGGGCGCGCCGCCCGCCGATCCCGATTCCGTCAAGACCGCCGTCGCGTTCCTCGAGGACCAGTTGGCGAAGTCCAAGGCCGCAGCCCCCAAGGCCGACCCTCCAACCACGGAATGGCTCACGTGGCAAGGCGATCCCGAACGCACAGGCTGGGCGCGTGCCGAAAAGACCCTGTCGAAGGACAATGTCGGCAATCTGAGCCTCCTTTGGAAGACGCAACTCGACGCCACCGTCACCCGCATCAACGGCTACGCCACCCTAACCGACCCCTTGGTGGTGGAGAATGTGCCCACCAAGAACGGGCCCAAGCGGGTCGTGTACACCGCAGGCGGCGAGGACACTGTCTACGCCCTTGATGCCGACAGCGGTACGGTCATTTGGCAGCGTAAGTTCCCCAATCCCGATAAACCGAAGGAAGCCGCGACCGGCAACTGCCCGAACAATCTGAATGCGACGCCAACGATCGACAAGAAGTCCGGCGTCCTTTATGTGCTGACCACTGACGGCAAGCTGCGGGGCCTCGGCATCGCGGACGGCGACGACCGCATGACGCCGACCACCTTCGTCCCCGCCTATACCCGCAACTGGAGCCTGATGCTGTCGGGCAACTTGGTCTACGGGAATACGTCGCGCGGCTGCGCCGGTGCCATGTCGAGCATCGTGGCCATGGACGTGAAGGACTCCACCCACCCCATCTACCGGTTTTTCCCGTCGACAGGAAAGGGCTCGGGCCCTTGGGGACGCGGCGGCATCGTGAAGACCCCCTACGGCGTGATCACGCAGACTGCCGACGGCGTCTACGATCCGGCCAGCGGTCGGTTCGGCAACACCTTCCTTGGGCTTTCGAACGACCTGCGCTTGACCGATTCATACACGCCGGCCAACGAGGACTACCTCAATCGCAAGGATTTCGACCTCGGCTCCTCCAGTCCCACTGTCTTCCAATACGAAAAATGGACACTGGTGGCAGCCGCAGCCAAAGAGGGCGTGGTTTATCTCTTGGACGCCGGTGACTTGGGAGGTGCCGACCACCGCAAGCCCCTCTACACCTCGCCCCGCTACGGCAACGACGCCCTGACTTTTGGCTACAACGGCGTCTGGGGCTCGGTCTCGACGTGGCTGGATGCCAAGGGCCAGCGCTGGGTCCTGGTGCCGATGGAAGGCCCGGCGGCCAAGGACACCGTGGCCTCGTTCAAGTACCAGAATGGGCCGACGGTGAATGGCAGTGTCATGGCCTTCAAGGTGCGGACCGAGAAGGGCAAGCCGGTGCTCGATCCGGTGTGGATTTCGCATGACCTCGACCTGCCGGGCATGCCTGTTGCGGCAAACGGGGTCGTCTATGCGGTGGCGACGGGCGACCGTGCCCGCGATGCCCTGCGAGGCTTTCCTGGCGGTGGTCGGGGTGGTCCGGGAGGTGCGCCGGGGGCTCCGGGTGCCGGTGGTCCGGGACGGGCCGGCGCACCGGGCGCGGCACCGGGCGGTCGTGGCGGCGGACGCGGAGGCTTTGGCGGTCCCACCAACGAGGTTGCTGTTGGCGAACCCGGTGCGGAGCGCGATGCGGCTTGGTTGAGCGCCCAGCGCGAACCTGGCGGACAGGTCCCCGGAACCCGTTTTTCGGGCGGCATCGATTTGACTCACTTGGTCCTCTCGGCCTTCGACGCCGAGACTGGCAAGGAAATCTACAACAGCAAGGATTCCATCGACACGTGGAACCACTACGGCGGCATCGCGCTGTCCGACGGCCGGATTTACATGACAGGCTACGACGGTCGCGTGTTCGCATTTGGAATACATAAATAAGGGGGATCGCCGTTCATCGGGGGGCGTCCTGTAGAATACGGCCAGATGGAACCGAATCATAGAAACGCCTCCATCACGACACCCCTCGTCATCCTCATGCTCTCGGTGCCGTGTCTGACATCTTGCGGTAGCACCAAAGAGACCCCGAAAACCCCGGCGGCAGTCGTCGCGCCGGTCGGAACCCCGGTTGAAATCCAAACTCCACTGGGCCTCCCGCCCGTTCCGATTCCGCCGGGCAACAAGCCTACCGCGGACACCATCGCCCTCGGGAAGAAGCTCTACTACGACACCAAGCTGTCGGCCGACGACACCATTTCCTGCGCCAGTTGCCACGGTCCGGCGCACGGTTTTACCGACGGTCTACCGGTTTCGACCGGCGTTGGCGGCAAGCTGGGAGGCCGCAGCGCTCCGACCGTCCTCAACGCCGCGTATAGCCCCGTCCAATTCTGGGACGGGCGCGCTGGCAGCCTGGAAGACCAGGCAGGCGGCCCGGTTGCGAATCCCGTCGAAATGAACATGCCCCACGAGGTGGTTGTCAAGAAGCTCAACGCGGACGCCGAGTATCCCAAGCTGTTTGAAAAAGCCTTCGGACCGGGTCCGGTCACACTGGAAAAAGTCCAAATGGCGATCGCGAGCTTCGAGCGCACCGTGATCGCGGGCAATTCGCCGTTCGACCGTTACCAGTTCGGCGGCGACAAGAAGGCCCTGTCGGCGGCGGCGATCCGTGGCTTGGGGCTGTTCAAGGATCCGGCCAAGGGCAACTGCGTCAAGTGCCATACCATCGAAGAGAAGTACGCCCTGTTCAGCGACGGCAAGTTCCACAATCTCGGCGTGGGTATGAACGCGGAAGGGGAACTGTCCGATCTGGGTCGCTACACCCAGACCAAGGTGGAGGCTGACAAGGGTGCCTTCAGGACGCCGACGCTGCGGAACATCGCCCAGACCGGTCCCTACATGCACGACGGCAGCGCGAAGACTCTTCGCCGTGTGGTGGATTTTTACGTCGGCGGCGGCAATTCGAATCCGCAGTTGGACAAGGACATCAAGAAGCTGGAGCTTTCGGGCAGGGAGCGCGAGGACTTGGTGGCGTTTCTCGAATCTTTGACGGGCGAAGTCCCGAAGGAAGTGCTGCCGTGATGAAAACGCTTGCCATGGCGGCGTTGGCCATCGCACTTGCCGCCTGCAGTTCGGCCCCGAAGCCTGCGGCGGAGGCTCCAAAGGCCGACAAGGCTCCGGTCGCCAAGCCCGACTACTTCAAGGTGGACGCGTCTACCGCCGGGTCGGTGCACGGCAAGATTCAGTTCAGGGGAAAGAAGCCGGCCCGGAAGAAGATCGACGTGAGCGAGGACCCGATGTGCGCGAAAATGCACGCTGCGGGGCTGTTTGACGAGTCCCTCGTGGTGAACCCGAACGGCACGCTGGCGAATGTCTTTATCTATGTCAAGTCGGGGTTGGAGGGCAAGACCTTCGAGCCGCCCAAGGAGCCGGTGGTGCTCGACCAGAAGGGCTGCGGGTTTTCGCCGCGCGTCATTGGCATCCAGACGGGCCAGCCGTTGAATGTGAGCAACTCCGACCCGGTGACGCATAACATCCACCCGATGGCCCAGATCAATCGAGCGTGGAACCAGAGCCAGGACCCGGGCACGGAGCCGCTGAAACGGCGTTTCGTCCAGCGAGAGGTGATGATCAAGGTCAAGTGCAACATCCACTCGTGGATGCGTGCTTGGATCGGTGCCGTGGAGCACCCGTATTTCGCCGTCACAGGTGCCAACGGCGCATTCGAGCTTCCCGATCTTCCTCCGGGGGATTACACTATAGAGGCTTGGCACGAAGTTTACGGTGTGCAGGAACAGAAAATTACCGTGAAGGCTTCCAGCAAGGAAGAGATCGCCTTCACGTTCAAAGGGGAATGAACCGCGTGAGATTACCGATTTTGGCGGCCGCTGCCACGGCATTCGTGTTGCTGGCCGGGTGCAATACGCAGAAGAAGGACGAGGGGTACCGGGTTTATGTCACCAACGAGACCTCTGGGGACCTGACCGTGATCGATTCCACGACCATGGAAGTGGTCGCGACGGTGGCTCTGGGCAAGCGGCCCCGCGGCATGCATGCCAGCCCCGACGGCAAGACGATCTACGTCGCCCTGAGCGGTACCCCAGCGGCCCCTCCCGGAGTCGACGAGGATTCCTTGCCGCCAGCAGACAAGTCGGCGGACGGGCTCGCGGTGGTGGATGTGAATCGCCTGATGGTGACCACGGTGCTGAAGGCAGGCTCCGATCCCGAGAACTTCGACGTCAGCAAGGACGGCAAGTTCATCTATGTGTCGAACGAGGATGAATCTGGCGTCAGTTTCGTGGATATCGCGAAAGGCGAGGCGGTGCAGACGGTGAAGACCGGCGAGCAGCCCGAGGGTGTTACGGTCACGCCGGACGGCAAGCTGATCTATTCGACCTGCGAGGAGGACGGCACCATCGCGGTGATCGACCGTGCTTCCGCGAAGCTCCTGAAGGTTTTCAAGGTCGGACGGCGTCCCCGCAACATTGTCTTCATGCCCGGCGGACAGACCGGCTATGTGAACGCCGAGAATGACGGCGGCATCGTGCTTTTCGACGCGGTCAAGAACGAGATGGCGCAGGCCATCGAACTCGGTACGCCGGGCGAGGTGAAGCCGATGGGGTTGGTGCTATCGCCGGATTCCAAGAAGCTGTACGTGAGTACGGGCCGTGGCGGCAAGGTGTTCGTGGTGGATACCGCGACGAACAAAGTGGACACGTCGATTGAAGTGGGCAAGCGGCCGTGGGGAATCGGGATTTCGCCGGATGGCAAGACCCTGTTCACCGCGAATGGGCCGACGAGCGACATTTCGGTTGTGGATCTGGCCACGAACACCGTGAAGAAGAAGATCAAGGGCGGGACGGGGACGTACTCGGTTGTGGTGTTGGCGAAGTAGGGCAGGGACGACCGTTCTCTGTTCTATTCGTATGCGGAGTCGTGGTCGGGGTGGAGCGCAAGGAATTCCAAGTAGTCTCCACTCCGCTTGACGACTGCCCGCATCTTTCGGCTCATCCTGATGGTGTACAACTTTGTGTTGTCCCGGCCTTTCCGGCTTTGGATCGCCTCCCAATGGAAGCCTTTGTCTCGATGGACCATATCCCAGTCCATCTGCCGGAGTTTGCGGCAAGAGCTCAACACGGCCAGTTGCTCGTCCTTCCCAATTGAAAACCAGTCATCTTGGAACGCTGGATTGTTCAAGTCGAGAAGGATGGGCATGGCTGCCTAGACTTGGGGGCTTACGGAGATCGCCAAGGCTTCCAAGTCCGTCTCGGACCGGGGGTGTGAGTCGGACCACGCCAAGGCCCGGTCCAGTCTCGCCTTCATCCGCGGCGTGTGGAGCCAAAGTTCATCGTCCGGGATAACCTGTGCGGTCTTGATCGTCCAAACGCCTTCGGTTACCTGTTCAACCGTAACCGTCCGCCCCGCATACTGCTTTCCAAGGGAGATTTGGCCGCTCGACCCGATCATCTTCACCTCAATCGGCATGACCGCAGGATAGCATGAATGGCCGAGGTCCCTCTGCCCGCATTGAGGCTAAAAATCGTACTGGCCGATGTTTGCCTTGGTGAACACGAGCGGCTTGCCCAGCACCACCTGCGTGCCTTCGATATTGATCTTCCCCAACCGTCCGCCGTCGATCGACGTCACGCCGGGCTTCAAGGTGCCTTCGACAGCCTGTTTCGAGGCGTTCACCACCAAGTACCCCAAGTCCAGAGTGTTCCACAACACTACGGAACTGGCCACGCCCGCTTCCACGTATGGCTTGCACATGTTGGGGAGCGAGAGGCCGGTCACCTTCACGTCGTCGCGGCCCGATTGCTTCACAGCCTCGGACGCGCCGGGAACGGCCGGTGCCGAGATCGCCATCAGCAACTGCATCTTCGGATAGACCTTCATCAAGGTTTGGGCCTCTGAGAACGCGCGGTTGCGGTCGTCGTCGCTGGGGCGGATCGTCAGCAGCTTCAGTCCGGGGTACTTGGCCGCCGTGCGGGCCTTGATGAACTTGATCCACTCGTTCTGGTTGGCAGCCGTAAGCGCCCCTGTAATGATGGCGAAGTCTCCCTTGCCCTTTAGGATGCGGTTGGCCTCGTCGGCGAGGGTGTCGCCGATGCCCTGGGGCGTGGCTTGGTTGACGAAGTAGTCGCGGGCGTCTTCGAGCGCGTCGGCGTCCCAGGTCAGGACCTTGATCCCCTTGGCGCGCGCTTTGCGCAAGACAGTCGAAATTCCCGGCGCGTTCACCACTGCGACGGCGATGGCGTCGACGCCGCGTGTGATCCACGCCTCGACGACCTCGTTCTGCTTGGCGGGATCGAGGTCGGTCGGGCCGTCCCAGATCAGGTCGATACCCAGTTCCTGAGCCGCCTTTTCGGCACCGAGGCGGCAACTGACGAAGTAGGGGTCGCCCTTGGCCTTCGGCATGATGGCGATGGTGGGCCTGTGGGGGGCCTTGGTTGCCGCCGTCGGTCCCGAGGGTGCCGCGAAGGGGACCGCCGGGGTCTTTCCCGTCACCGACTGCACGAGCCACCAATTGCTGGCGGCCACGATCACCGATCCGGCAATGATCACCGCGCTCAGCACGGCCAGTTGTGAATTTTTCATATCGTCTTCTTCATTTTCTTGCGGCACCGTTACGTGCGCCGTGCGTTTTGTGCGGCGTCCCGCTGCAATCGCCACCACGAGGATGGCGCTGGTCAAGATTCCGGCGAGTTCGGCGGGGAACGCCGAAACCCGCAATCCGTTTTGGAGCACCACGATGGCCGCCAAGCCCAGCATCGTGCCCCAGATGCTACCCCGTCCGCCGAGGATGTCGGCGCCGCCCAGGACCACCGCCGTGATCGCCAACAATTCAAAGCCGGTTCCGGCGTCGGCGCGCGCTTGCCCGAGGTGGGCGACGTAGATCAACGAGGCGACCGCAGCCGTGAAGCCGGAGAGCGTGTAGGCGAGGGCCAATCGGCGATTGACCGGGATTCCAGCCCACCGGGCACCCTCGGAGGCGAAGCCGATTGCACGGAAGGCGCGTCCGCGCGTGGTGCGGTGCAGCAGCAGCCAGTAGAACAAAACAAACCCGGCGAAGACCGGGGCCTGCGCCGGGACCACACCTCCGATATAGCCTTGGCCGAGGTAGAGGAAGTCGGGCGGGAACTTGGAGAAGTTGTCGACGCCCCTCGTCAGGCCCTCGGCCATGCCCCGGAATAGGGAGTAGGTGGCCAGTGTGACGATCAACGGGGGAGCGTTGAAGCGCGTGATCGCCAACGCGTTCAGGGCCCCTCCGAGGATGCCAGCTAGCAGGGTGCAACCGGCCGCGGCGGCGATGGGCAGGTGGGCGTCGCGCCAAAGGTAGCCGAAGGCCACGGCGCAGAAGCCCATCATGGAGCCGACCGAGAGGTCGATGCCGCCCGTGACTATGACGGGGGTCAGCGCGAGGGCGATCAGGCCCAGCTCTGCACCCAGGCGGACGACTTCGAAGGCGTTGGCCGCCGAGAGAAAGTTCGGGCCTGTGTAGGCGAAGATGGCGATTTCCAGGAGGATCAGCAGGAACAGCGCTCGCTCGCCGCCAGCGCGATTTTCAACGAGCATGCGGGCCGCCTTTCGAGGCGGAACGTTCGAGTACGACCGCAGCCAGGATGATGGTGCCCTGGATGGCCTTTTCCCAGAAGGCGTTGACGCCCAGGAAGGTCAGCGCCGGGGCGATGGCGGCCAGCACGACGACTCCCATCAGCGTGCCCCAGAGGCTGCCCTTGCCGCCCGTGATGGAGGTGCCGCCGATCACGACGGCCGAGATCGCTTTGAGTTCGAGCCCCATCCCGGCGCTGGGTTGGACTTGCGAGAAGCGGACGGAATCGAGGAAGGCCGCGAGGGCGGTGAAGGTGCCCATCAGGGCGAAGACGCCGAAGGTGATGCCGGATACCGGGATTCCGGCGAGTCGGGCGGATTCGTGGCGGGAGCCTACGGCGTAGACGGCGCGGCCGAGCTGCAGGTTCGACATGGTCCAAGCGACGACCGCGAAAAGCAGCACCGCGCTGGAGACGATGGCGATTTCGCCTTGGGCTTGGGTCAGGCCCATCCACTGGAATGTGGAGGGGAGGCCTTGAATCCATGCGCCTTGGGTGGTCCAGCGGAGGAATTCGCGCCAGAAGGCCATGGCTGCGAGGGTGGCCACGATGGAGGGGATGCCGAGGCCGGTCACGAGGAGGCCGTTGGTCCCGCCGAGGAGGGCTCCGGCGAGCGCGGTCAGGGCTGCCACGGCGGGTAGGGGTAGACCGGATTTCGCGAGGATTCCGGCGGTGACGCTGAGGACGGCGAATTGGGAGCCGACGGAGACGTCGATTTCGCCCGAGAGGATGACCAGAGTCATGCCGATGGCGACGACCAAGGCGGGCGCGTTGGTGACGGCCATGTCGCGCAGGTTGGCGGGCGCGAAGAAGTCGGGGGCTTGGATGGCCAGGATGATTAGGAGGACGGCCCAGAGGCCGCCGATGGCTAGGATGCGGCGGGTCATTGCGCGCTGCCTCCCAGGGCCATCGCCAGTAGCGATTCCGCCGTCGCGTCGGCGCGGTTCACAATCCCCGCGATTGTCCCGCCGCGCATCACCGCGATCCGGTCGCTCATCCCCAGGATCTCCGCCATCTCGGACGAAATCATCAGGATCGCCACTCCCCGCGCCGCCATGTCGCACAGGATCCGGTGGCACTCGGCCTTGGCACCCACGTCGATGCCCTGGGTCGGCTCGTCCACGATCAGCACCTTCGGCCCGGTCGCCAACGCCCTTGCGATAGCCACCTTCTGTTGGTTGCCTCCAGACAGCGATCCCGCCGGGGCATCCAGCCCCGCCGCTTTCACCCGCAAGTCCTGGGCCCAACTCTCGGCGACAATCCGTTCCCCGTCTTCGTCCAGCATCGGTCCATTCGAAACCCGGTCCAGAATCGACAGCGTCATATTCGCCCGGATCGGTAACTCCGCTGCGACCCCGTGCCGACGCCTATCCTCCGGCACATATGCGATTCCGGCCTCGATCGCGTCGCCGGGACTCTTGATCGACACCCGACTTTCGTTCAACCGAATCTTGCCCGCGTCGATCTTCGCCAAACCGAAGACGGCCTCGGCGACTTGAGTGCGTCCGGCCCCGACGAGTCCGGCGAATCCCAGAATCTCACCAGCGCGAACCTCGAAGGTGATGTCCCGAATCCCGACCGCCTCCGACGTCAGCCCCCGCACTCGCAATACAGGCTCGCCGATCGGCACCTCGCGCTTGGGGAAGACCGCCGAGAGGTCGCGACCGGCCATGAGGCGGATCAACTCGCGCGAATCCGTGTCGGCGGCCGATACCGTCGCGATTGTCTCGCCGTCGCGCAGGACCGTGATCCGGTCGGCAATCCTCGGCAGTTCTTCAAGCCGGTGCGAAATGTAAATGACCCCCGAGCCGTTGTCGCGCAACCGGCGCACCACCTCGAACAGCCGCCCGGTCTCGCGTTCGGTCAACGATGCGGTCGGCTCGTCCAGGATCAGTACACGCACTTTCCCGCCGAGCGCTTTGGCGATTTCCACCAGTTGCTGTTCGGGCATGCTGAGCGATCCTGCGAGGCGCCTGGGATCGATTTCGGCCCCGATGGATTCCAGCAACTCCGCCGCGCGTTTGACGCGGTCGCCCCAGCGGACGCGCCGGAAGAGGCCGCCGGTCTCGTTGGCGAGGGCGATGTTTTCGGCCACGGTTAGGTCGGGGAAGATGGCTGGTTGCTGGTAGATGGGCGCGATGCCAAGTTCGCGCGACCGGTGGGGGCTGTTGTCGCGAATCGGCTGGCCGTCGAGCAACACCGCGCCCCCGTCGGGCTCCACCGCGCCTGTCAAAATACGGATGAGCGTGCTCTTTCCCGCGCCGTTTTCGCCGACAAGGGCGTGCACCTCGCCCGCCTCCAGGGCGAACGAAACCTGCCGGAGAGCCCGCACTCCGCCGTAGCTCTTCTCGATCCGTTTCGCTTCAAGCAGCAATGCGCGATTATACTCGGTACTTGATCGGCAACCCTCCATCGCTTGCCGCCTTCCACCGGATCTGGAGCCGCCGCGACGGCCAATTCCTTCGCTATGAAGGAGATCTGGGTTCCGGGCGGATGACCTACGCCGAAGCCGCGCGCGCCGCCGCCGCCTTCGCCGCCCGAATGCGCGAGGCCGGAATCGCCAAGGGCGAACGCATCGTGATCTGGGGCGAAAACCGCCCGGAGTGGATCGCCGCCGTATGGGGATGCCTGCTCGAAGGCGTGGTCGCGGTGCCGGTCGACTTCCGTTCCTCGGGCGCGATCATGGCGCGGATTGCGGGGATTGTCTCGGCGAAAGTTGTGCTGGTCGGGGAGGGGCTGAAGGTTCCCGGGGGTGTCGTTTGTCCCGTTTGGCCACTGCGTAGTGTTTCCCAGCCGGGTAACGACGCCCGTCCGCTCCTCGGCTTCGAGCCCGCCGAGCCCGGCCAACTGGCGGAGATCCTGTTCACCTCCGGGGCCACCGGCGATCCCAAGGGCGTAACCCTCACCCACGGCAACATCCTCGCGAACTTGACTCCTATCGACCACGGCATCGACAAGTACCGGCGCTATATCGGGCCGTTCTCGCCCATCCGGTTCCTCAACCTGCTGCCGCTCAGCCACATGTTCGGTCAGGCGATGGCGGCGTTCATTCCGGCGATGATCGGGGGCGAGGTGTATTTCACCTCCGGCTACCTGCCCGTCGACATCGTGCAGTTGATCCACCGGAGGCGCATTTCCGTCCTGGTCTGCGTGCCGCAGATGCTGGAGATGCTGCGCTACGAGATCCAGCAGGCGGTGCCCGAGGCGAACGATCCGCCGAAATCCGGCAAGTGGTACGAGCGCTGGTGGCAGTATCGGCGCGTGCACTCGAAGTTCGGGTTCAAGTTCTGGGCGTTCGTCGTGGGCGCGGCGGCGCTCGATCCGGATCTGGAGGAGTTCTGGCGCAAGCTGGGTTTCGTGGTGATCCAAGGCTACGGGCTGACGGAAACCGCGCCCGTGGCGACGCTGAACCATCCGTTCGAGACCCGGAAGGGGTCGGTCGGGAAGGCGATTGCGGGCGTGGAGATCCGGATTGCACCCGATGGCGAGGTACTGCTGCGGGGTCCGAACGTGACGCCGGGCTATTTCTCGGCGGATGGAGGGCCGGCGGAGTCCGGCAATATCGATGCAGAGGGCTGGCTGCACACGGGCGATATCGGGGAATTGGATGCCGACAAGCGGCTGAAGATCCTCGGGCGCAAGAAGGAGATGATCGTCTCTCCGGACGGCCTGAATGTGTATCCCGACGACGTGGAGCGGGCGTTGCATGCGGTTGCTGGGGTCCGGGAGTGCGCCGTGGTGGCGGAAAAGACGGCGCGGGGCGAACAGGTGCACGCGGTGCTGGTGCTCGATTCGGGCGTCGCGGCTGAGTCCGTTGTGCGCGAGGCGAATTCCAAGCTCGAGACCCACCAGCGGGTGAAGGCGTTTTCGGTGTGGCCGGAGTCGGCACTGCCGAGGACGTCGGGGACCGGGAAGCTGAAGCGGGTCGAGATTGCGAAGTGGGTTGCGGGGGAGCAGCGGGTTGCGGCGGCGGCTCCGGCGGGCGAGTCGGTGGAGGACGTGATCCGGAAGTATGCGGGGTCGCGGGCTGTGACGCCTGGCATGTCGCTGGACGAGTTGGGGCTGAGTTCGCTGGACCGGATCCAGTTGTTGATGGAGTTGGAGCAGAAGACCGGGGCGCGGATCGGGGAGCAGGAGTTCGCGGAGGTCCGGACTGTGGCGGATCTGGCGAAGCCGCGGTCGGGGGTGGTCGCGGCTCCTAGTTCAGGCCCGGAGCCGTTCGAGTTCCCGACATGGAACCGGTCGTGGCCCGCGCGGATGCTACGGCGGGCGGTGCTGCCGACGTTCATCCTGCCGTTGGCGCGGCTATTCGCGTGGATCAAAGTGGAGGGGTTGGAGAATCTGGAGGGAATCGACGGGCCGGTGATCTTCGCGTCCAACCACCAGAGCCACTTCGACGTGCCGTCGATTTTGTGGGCGCTGCCGGGGAAGTGGCGGTACCGGGCGACGCCGGCGATGGCGAAGGAGTTCTTCGACGCGTATTTCCACCCGGGCCGGTATTCGCTGGGCGCGAGGTTCCGCAGCGGGCTGAGCTATTTCCTTGCGTCGCTGGTGTTCAACGCGTTCCCGTTGCCGCAGCGCGAGGCGGGGGCGCGGGACGCGCTGCGATACGCGGGGGAATTGCTGGGCGACGGATACTGCATCGTGATTTTCCCGGAGGGGAAGCGGACCGTGGACGGGTCGATGTTCCCGTTCCAACCGGGCGTGGGGATGCTGGCGTCGAGGCTGCGGGTGCCGGTGGTGCCGGTGAAGCTGGAGGGGCTGGAGAAGGTGCTGCACAGGACGGCGCGGATGGCTACTCCGGGTCGGGCGGTGGTGAAGTTCGGGAAGCCGTTGCGGTTGGAGGGGGAGGATTACGCGGGGTTGGCGCGGGAGATTGAGGGGGCGGTTCGGGGGGTGTAGTGTGCGAGGTGCGCGGAATCGTTATGCTTGACGTAACGCGCAACGGGCGGTATGCTGAAACTTGATACTCGGCTACCGGGGCAAACGTACGAGGGACTTCGCGACGGGCGAACGCGTCCGGGACTTTTCCGGCATCGAACGGCAGGCACGGTTGAAACTGGATCGTCTGGAGGCTGCAAGCTCCGTGAGAGACGTATCGCAGCTTCCGGGCAATCGATTCGAGTCATTGAGCGGTGATCGGAAAGGCCAGTTCAGCATTCGGATCAACGACCGGTGGCGGATTTGTTTCGAATGGCCCGAAGGGTCGGATGGTCCATCGAATGTGGAGATAGTCGACTACCAATAGGGGCAATGTAAGGGAGGCACGATGTTGATTGAGATTCACCCGGGTGAGCATTTGATTGAGGAACTGACAGCGTTAGGCATGAGCGCAGCCGCGTTCGCCCGCAGCTTGGGGGTTCCCACCAACCGTGTCACCGCGATCCTGAACGGCCAACGCAGGATCACGGGTGACACCGCGCTAAGACTCGCCCATTTCTTCGGCACGAGTGCGGCATTCTGGCTGAACCTGCAGAGCATCTATGACCTGCGGGTCGCGCAACGGAACATGGGGAACGCGTTGGATGCTTTGCCTCGGCTCAAAGATTTGGAGCGTGTTCCCGTGGTTTAAGCTGCTAGATCTCGATGCGACGACGGTCCCAAGCCTCGCGACTTCTAGTTGGATCCGCGTTTCATTGGCGGCCCGGACCTCCGGGTCCATCTTGGCCTGAAGTTCATTGAAGTTCCTTGCCATAGGTCTTCAGTTCCCAAGTGAGGATGACGGAGCGCAGGACGCCGAAACTGCGTTACCCACGCGGGAACGGTTGGAAGAGAGCGATCATCGCTCCCTGCGGATCCTTGATCACCGACATGAAGCCGGTCTTTTCGATCTCCATCGGGGGTAAAATGACGGCGGCGCCCAAGCCAGCGGCTTTGCCGGTCACGACAGCGCAGTCGCCCACCAAAATATAGGCAAGCCAGTGGGGCGGAACTCCGGGCGGCACGTGCGCCGAGGCCTGGATGCCGCCGATCATCTCGCTGCCGTTCTTGAGGTGGGTATATCCGCCATCGCCAGGCACGATCTCGTAGCCGAACAGCGCCGAATAGAATGTTGCGGCCTTCGCCTCCGCGCTCTCGCCGTGACCAGCAAAGACATCGGCCCAACACAGGGTCCCCTCCACACCCGACAACCCGATTCCGTGGTTCGTGATCGCCTGCCAGATGCAGAACGCGGCACCCGTCGGATCGACCAGCACGGCCATGCGCCCGAATTCCCCGGCGTTGAACGGTCCCATCACCACGGTGCCTCCAAGTTCAACGGCCTTGGCTGCCGACGCGTCGGCGTTCTCAACTGCGATGTACAGGTTCCAGTGCGGCGGCACCATCGCCGCTTCCTGCGGACTCTGGGTGTAGGCGGCGGCCACGTTCCGACCTTCCACGGTGAACATGGTGTAAACCCCAGCCGGGCCCATGTCCTGGTCGTCGATGCCCCAGCCGAATAGCGTTGAGTAGAAGGACTTGGCGGCGTTTTGGTCGCTGGTGGCCAGTTCGAGCCAGGTGAGAGCGCCGGGATTGTGGGATTCGATGATTGCCATGAGGGCGATTATACCTGGTCTGCATGACAGTGGTGTAAATCCACCACTGGAACCACCAACATTCTCCCCGGGTCCCCTTGGAACCGCCTTCGAGCGCCTTTTTTCGCCCGAAACCTTGGCACATGAATTGCTGTGGATTGTGCAGGAGGTTCAAACCATGAACAAACTTGCCATCGCCCTTCTGGCCGGGATCCTTGTCATTCCGGCCGTCTTCGCCAAGGACCCTGCCCAGCCGGACAAGAAAACCCATCTCGATCCGTACTTCACAGGCACCGAGGCGGAGGGTCGGCTGGCCGAGCAGGTCCGCCATCAAATCGTCATGCTGCCGTACTTCGGCGTTTTCGACGACCTCGGCTTCACCATCAACGGGACCGAGGTCACTTTGGTCGGAGATGTGACTCGACCGGTGCTGAAGTCGGACGCCGCCAACGTGGTCAAGGGTGTCGAGGGTGTCACAAAGGTGACCAACGAAATCGAGGTCCTGCCCCTCTCACCCAACGACGACCGCATCCGCATGGCCGCCTACCGGGCGATCTACGGTGACCCTGCGCTGTCCACGCGCTATGGTTTCCGGGCCTTGCCGTCGATCCACATTATCGTCAAGAACGGCAATGTCCGGCTCGAGGGCGTGGTCGCCAACATGGCTGACAAGAACATCGTCGGCATCCGCGCCAACGGGGTCCACGGCGTGTTTTCCGTGACCAACGAACTGCGCGTTGAGGCGAAATGAGCCAGGTGGCGCTGGGAACCACGGGCGGGGTCAAATGTGCTAGACTCCTACCAGAAAGGGAAGCACGAATGCGGTCCCGCCCCAGCGCCATTTTGCCGTTATTGGCCGCCATCGGCCTATTCCCCGGAGTTGTGCCTACGCATGTCCAAGCGCAGACAACAGGCCAGGTCAATATCATCCCGCGCCCAAAGCCGGGCGACACTTCACAGACTCCGCTGCCAAAAGCGAATATCCGGATCGACACCAATCTGGTTCTGATCCCGGTCACGGTCACCGATCCGCTGAACCGTTTTGTCACAGGCCTCGACCAGGAAGTGTTCGACGTGCTCGAAGACAAGGTTAAGCAGAGGGTAGTTTCGTTCGGCAGCGAAGACGCGCCGCTTTCGATCGGCATTGTTTTCGACACCAGCGGCAGCATGGGGCCGAAGCTCGAGAAGTCGCGCCAGTCGGTTGCGGAGTTCTTCAAGACGGCAAATCCCGAGGACGAGGCGTTCCTGGTCGAATTCAATGACCGACCGCAGTTGGTCACGCCCTTCACCCACAACCTTGAGGAGATCCAGAACCGGCTGACGTTCACCCAGTCCAAGGGGCGCACCGCACTGCTGGATGGAGTCCTGTTGGCGTTGCGCACGATGAAGAAGGCCCATAACCCGCGCAAGGCTCTGGTGGTGATCTCGGACGGCGGAGACAATTCGAGCCGCTACACCGAATCGGAACTCAAGAGCTTCGTCAAGGAGGCCGACGTGCAGATCTATGCGATCGGCATCTACGAATCGATGGGGTCGAGGGGCCGCACGCCGGAGGAAATGAACGGGCCGGGGTTGCTGACCGATATTTCGGAGCCGACCGGCGGACGCCACTTCATCGTGGAAAACCTGAACGAATTGCCCGACGTGGCGGCGAAGATCGGTATCGAACTGCGCAACCAGTACGTCCTTGGCTATAGCCCTTCGAATGCGTCGCGCGACGGGAAGTACCGCAAGGTGCAGGTGAAGATCAACCAGCCGCGGGGACTTCCGCAATTGCACGCCTTCTGGCGCACCGGGTACTACGCACCAACGCAATAGCGGACGGGCGCTAAAATACGGACAGGACGAAATCTTGAGATCCATACTCGCCGCTGGAATCGTGTGCCTGATCGGACCGGTTCTTCTTACTTCCCAAACGCCGCCGCCCGCCCCACAAACTCCGGGAGACGTAGGGGATGCCGTGTTCTCCTCGGAAACCCGGCTGGTGCCGCTCAATGTGACGGTCATCGACAAGGGCGGCCATTTGGTGACAACCCTCACCAAGAGCGCCTTCACGGTGCTGGAAAACAATGTCGCCCAGCAAATCAAGCTGTTCAAGCATGAGGATGTGCCTGTTTCGCTCGGGCTGATCATCGACAATTCCGGCAGCATGCGGGAGAAGCGGCAGGCGGTGGAATCGTCGGCGCTGGCATTGGTGCGGGATTCCAATCCCGATGACGAGGCGTTTGTGGTGAACTTCAACGACGAGGCCTACCTCGACGCCGATTTCACCAGCGACATCAAGGCGCTGGAGCAGGGTTTGGCGAAGATCGATTCGAAGGGCGGCACCGCAATGCGCGACGCCATCATGATG
This sequence comes from uncultured Acidobacteriia bacterium, assembly GCA_903907865.1. Taxonomy (GTDB): domain Bacteria; phylum Acidobacteriota; class Terriglobia; order Bryobacterales; family Bryobacteraceae; genus BOG-234. The sequence continues at coordinate 8,488 of CAIVPR010000165.1, read as the reverse complement.
TCGATCGAGCACCTGCAGAAGAAGGCCAAGCGGGACAAGAAGGTGATTCTGGTGGTGACGGACGGCAACGACAACGCGAGTTCCGTGGCGCTGCCCGAACTGGTCCGCGCCGCGCAACAGAATGATGTGCTGATTTACGCCATCGGCTTGCTGGGTGAAGAGGACCGCAAAGAGGCCGCCAAGGCGAAGCGCGCGCTTGGGCTGCTCGTGGACAGCACAGGTGGGCTGGTGTTCTATCCGAAGGACGTGACGGAGGTGGAAAAGATCGCGCACGAGGTGGCGCGCGACATCCGCAACCAGTACACGATCACTTATACGCCCGGCAATCAGGCGCTGGACGGCTCGTTCCGCTCGATCAAGGTCACGGTGAAGGCTCCCGGCAATCCGAGTGCGCGTACCCGTCAAGGCTACTACGCCACCAAGGATCGCGGAACCAGGCTGGAACCCCGGCAGTAGGCATGATTCGGGCGGCGTGGCGGCTATCGAAGGGCTACAGGCTGCGGCCGTGGGCCAGCCCGTATCTGAAGTGGCGGATTGAAACGTGGTCCGGCATGGACGCGGAGAAGATCACGCCGCGCGAGTTCGTGGATTTTGTCTGGCAGCATCGGGTCGATTTGATGCGGTATCTGCGGTGGGCGGAGCGGCGGGGCGGGTAGGCTTCCCAATATGTGACGCACTGCGTCACATATTGGCGCGGCGGCTTGGATGGACAACATGGAGATCGCAACGATAGACCCGCAACCCAACGGCTCGCCCTCGTTTGCGGACTTGGTTTCCAATCTCCGTGATCTCATCCAGTCTGGCCGTCAGCACGTGCTTCGGGCGGTGGATGCCGTCCAAGTGCATACGTACTGGGGCGTTGGAAGGCACATCGTCGAATTCGAGCAGGGCGGTGCCGGACGTGCCGTCTACGGAACGGGCCTCATGACCGCATTGGCGCGCAGCCTTACGGCGGAGTTCGGCAAGGGATTCGATGTTAGCAACCTTCGGCACATGCGGCAGTTCTACTTGGCCTTTCCAATTCGCGACGCACTGCGTCGCGAATTGAGTTGGACCCACTACCGCCTCCTCCTGCGGGTCGACGATCCTGAGGCTAGAAAGTGGTACATGGCGGAAGCGGCATCCCAAAATTGGGGCACGCGTGCGCTGGAACGACAAATCGGCACCCTGTTTTACGAACGCATGCTCCTGAGCCAGGACCGGGCCGCAGTCCGACAGGAGTCCGATGCAGTCGCGCAAGAAGAAAGACTTTCGCCGAGGATGTTTATCCGAGACCCGCTCGTGCTCGAATTCCTCGGCCTTCCAGGCACGGGCAAACTGCTCGAATCGCAGTTTGAGGACGCCTTGATCGACAACCTGCAGTCGTTTCTCCTCGAACTGGGCAAGGGATTCGCCTTCGTGGCGCGCCAACAGCGCATCAGCACCGAATCCAAGGACTTCTACATCGACCTGGTCTTCTACCACTATCTGCTCAAGTGCTTTGTTCTGTTCGACCTGAAAACGGGAGAACTGACCCATCAGGACATTGGCCAAATGGACATGTACGTCCGCATGTACGACGACAAGCGGCGCGGAACTGACGACAACCCCACCGTCGGAATCATTCTCTGCGCCCACAAAGACGATTCGGTTGTCCGCTATTCCGTCCTCCACGGCAACGAGCAGCTTTTCGCGACCAAGTACCGGCTGTTCCTACCCACAGAGGAGGAACTTCGCAACGAACTGATCCGGGAACAAGCCCGTCTTGAACTCGACCGCGCACTAGAAACTTCGAAGGAATGACCACCGTGTCCCCCACACTCGCGCAATCCGTCCAATCCGTCCCCCACTCCCGAATCCGCGAACTGGCGGAAATCGCCTTCTCGATGGAAGGCGTGCTGAAGCTCTACTTCGGCGAGTCCAACCAGCCTACCCCGGACTACATCAAGCGCGCTGCAATCCGCGCGATGGAGGCCGGCTTTACTTACTACACCGAGAACGCCGGCCTGCCGTCGCTACGCGCAGCCATCGCGGACCACTACGCGCGGATGCAGTCCGTCCAATTGGATCCGAAGCGCGAGATCGTCGTCACCAGTTCCGGCGTACAGGCGCTCAACGTGGCCATCCGCTGCGCGCTCGATCCGGGTGACGAGGCCATCGTACTGACCCCGGCCTGGCCCAATGGCGCGTCGATTGTCGCCATGGCCAACGCCAAGCCCGTCGAAGTGCCCCACCCGCTGGTGGACGGACGGTATGGCATCGACTGGGCCGCCTTGGAGGTCGCCGTCACGCCGCGCACCAAGTTGTTGATCTACACCTCGCCGTCGAATCCGCTCGGCTGGGTGGCCACCGAGGCCGAACAACGCGGATTGCTTGATTTCGCCCGCCGGCACGGCCTTTGGATTTTGGCAGACGAAGTCTATGACCGCCTTTGGTACGACACGCCGGTCCTCGGCACGCCGGTCCCTTCGATCTTGCGCATGGCTAACCGAGACGACGCGGTCATCGTGGTCCACTCGTTCAGTAAGACGTATTGCATGACTGGTTGGCGGCTCGGCTGGGTGGTGGCGCGCGCCGACTTGGCCGCCAAGGCGACGCAACTCAACGAGTTCATCATTTCCCACGCGCCCAGCTTCACCCAGAAGGCGGGCGAAACGGCGCTGGCCGATGGCGAGTCCGAGGTCGCCGCAATGTTGGCGCGGCTGAAGGCGAACCGCGATTTCTGCCTCCAGGCACTTTCCACCATGCCGGGTGTGACCGTGCCGAGCCCTGACGGCGCGTTCTACTTGTTCCCAAAGATCGACGGGTTAACGGACTCGTTCGCCTTCTGCCGCGACCTTCTGATGAGCACGAAAGTGGGGTTGGCTCCGGGCGTCGCGTTCGGAGCCGGTGGCGAGGGGTCGATCCGAATTTGTTACGCGGCGGACCAAGCGATCCTGGAGCCAGCGATGGACCGGCTGGGCCGGTATTTGGCCACCCGGCATGCGGCCATGTTAGACTGATGCAAAGAAGGAACTACTACAAATGGCGGACGGGTTCAAACAGTTTCTGTTGCGGGGAAATGTAGTCGACATGGCGGTCGGTGTAGTGGTCGGAGCTGCCTTCGGGGCAGTTGTGACGGCGTTCACGAAGGATCTGCTGACGCCGATGATCGCGGCGGTGGTTGGCAAACCGGATTTTTCGGCCATACAGTTCACCGTAAACAACAGCAAGTTCTTGGTGGGGGACTTCATCAATGCGGTGGTCGGGTTCGTGATTGTGGCTACGGCCGTCTATTACATGGTGGTGGTGCCGATCAACACGCTGACGGCGAAGATGCAGCAGGTCGAGGCTCCGGCCGCGCCTACGACCAAGCCATGTCCGGAATGTCTGAGCGATATTCCGTTGGCGGCCAGACGGTGCGCGCACTGCACAAGCGTCGTGGCTGCGTAGCGCTCGGCAGGATCAACTGAGCCCCGACCGCCAGTGAGCGCCCATGGGCCTGCGCCCACCAATCCGCGTGAAGGGCGGCACCGCGCGGCGGTCCGAAGCATCAACCGTCAACACCGCGTTAGTTTAGGCGCTGCGCCTCGTGCCGCTTCGAGCATAGGTGGCCCCGCGCACCTTGCTCAGTTGGAAGTACGGTTTCAATCTTTCGCTCGCCCGCTCCAGGCTGGCCAAGATATGCTTCCGCATTGCAAGGCCGGCTGTGTCGGGGTTGCCCGAGCACAACGCGTCGGCCAGATCCTGGTGGGTCCGCCTCAATTCACCGGCAAAGCTCTGGCGCGCCACACACATCCACGTTGAAGCGAGCGCGTGCGTCTTTTCGATGGCGTCCGAGAGCGTGGGACACTTGGCGCATTCCGCGACTCTGCGGTGCAGTTTTTCGTGCAGGCTCAAATAGTGGTATCGGTCGGCTTCCGGCTGTGCCGCCATTGCGTCGACCCGCACCGCCAACCGCTGCAGCTCGTTCTTTTCTTCCGGCGTCGCAGCGGTGGCGAACAGCCGCGCCGATTGCACTTCCAGCGCCTCGCGAACAATGTAGTGTCCTTGAACGTCCTGGATGGTGGGAATCCGCACCCGAGTCCCGGCCCGCGGACGGCTTTCGAGCAGTCCTTCGAACTCGAGCCGCAGCAGCGCCTCGGACACAGGGAGGAAGCTCATGCCCAGTTCCGTCGCCAGCTTCCGGCGGGAGATCACTTGGCCCATCGTCAACTCGCCGCGCAGAATCCGCTGGCGCACTATGGAATAGGCTTCTCCTGCCAGGCTCGATGTTTCGGCGGCTTCGGTCATCGCGGATCGTCATCCTAAGAATACCAGTTCCAGTCCCCGTAAACTGCCATATCACCGGCCCGGTCCCTCCTGATATACTCCGGTTTTGCCCATGACGCCCAGCGCGACCAACCTAAACCCCACCGACCAAGCTTGGAAGGCCATCGAAGGTGGCTACGATCTACAGGTCCACGTCGCGCCCGACGTGATTGAACGCCGCGTCGACGATCTCGATCTGGCTGTCGAGTTTCTCGGCAAAGGTCTGAAGGGCTTTGTGCTGAAGTCCCACTATTTCCCGACCGCCGAGCGCGCCAAGGTCGTCACCAAGGCCGTGCCCGGCATCGCCTGCTATGGCGCGATCACGTTGAACCACTCGATCGGAGGACTGAATCCGGTTGCGGTCGAGTTGGCGGGTCGTTCCGGCTGCAAGATCGTCTGGATGCCCACCGTGGATGCGGCGAACGAAACTGCCGGTCGTCCGGACGGGACCAAGAAACACCTGCCATTTTGGGCCAAGATCCAGTTGGAACTGGCAGCCACCGGCATCTCTCCCGCGCCGATGACGGTGCTGGGCGAGGACGGGCGGCTCAACCTGGCCGCCAAAACGTGCCTCGAACTGATCGGCAAGTACAATATGGTCCTTGCCACCGGCCACCTCGGTCGGACGGAGATAGCGACGCTTGTGCGGGAGGGCCGGGAAATGGGACTCCGCCGGATCCTGGTAACCCACGCCGAGTTCCCTTCGCAGAGCCTCAGCGCCGACGAGCAGGTCGCCTTGGCCGACCTGGGCGCTCTCATCGAACACTGTTTCACCACGATGCACACCGGCAAGGCCTCGTGGGACGACGTGTTCGACGCGATCCGCAAGGTGGGTCCGGACCGCTGCGTGATTTCGACCGACTTGGGGCAGACCATCAATCCGCCCGTATCCGAAGGCTTCGCCATGTTCGCCCAGACGTTGCTGGACGCTGGATTCACTGCGGCGGAGGTCACCCGGATGGCGGTGATCAACCCCGTTTCCCTGGTTGAATAGGAGAACGCGGAATAGGCATATGGCAGACCAAAAGACAGTCCTTGTAGTGAGCGCACATGCCGCCGACTTCGTTTGGCGCGCAGGGGGCGCAATCGCCTTGTACGCAAGCCGCGACTACCGCGTGCGCATCCTCTGCCTCTCGTTCGGCGAACGCGGCGAAAGCCAAGGCGCCTGGAAGCAGCCCGGCATGACCATTGAGCGGGTGAAGGAAATCCGGCGCGCCGAATCCACGCGCGCCGCCGACATTCTGGGTGCGGAGATCCGCTTCTTCGATTCGGGCGACTACCCGATTGTGCCTTCGCAGGAGACCATCGACGCCATGGTCGACGAGTTCCGAGTGCTTCAGCCCGAGTTCGTGCTGACGCACTCGTTCCTCGACCCCTACAACCCGGACCATCCGATGGCCAACAACCTCACGCTGCAGACCCGCGTCTATGCCCAGGCGCTCGGGTATCCGTCGACGGCGGGCAAGCCGATCAATGCCCCGCCAGTGTTCCTGTTCGAGCCGCACCAGCCGGAACAATGCGAGTGGAAGCCGCACGTGCTGCTCGACGTGACTTCCGTTTGGGACACCAAGAACGCTTCGATGGAATCCATGGAAGCCCAGAAACACCTTTGGGAGTATTACACGGATTTGGGAAAGCGGCGCGGCGTGCAGGCGGTCCGCAACGGCGGCCCGAAGGGGGTCAAGTATGCCGAAGCGTTCCAGCGGGTGTATCCCCAGGTGACATCGGAGTTGTGTTAATGGGGCACAGGATTGTTCGGAGCATCGAACGCCCCGACCCGGAAGTCGTGAAGGCGCTGGGTCGGCAGGGCGTGGCCACTGTCCACGAGGCCCAGGGACGGACGGGGCTCATGAAGCCCTATATGCGCCCGATCTACCCGAACGCGCGCGTGGCAGGGACGGCTGTGACGATTTCCTCGCAGCCGGGCGACAATCTGATGATCCACGCGGCGGTGGAAGTGTGCCAGCCGGGCGACGTGCTGGTGGTGACTACGACTTCGGACTCGACCGACGGTATGTTCGGCGAACTGTTGGGCGTGTCCTGCCAGGCGCACGGGATCGTCGGCCTGTTCATTGACGCTGGTATCCGGGACACGGCGGAGCTTACGGAATTGCAGTTCCCCGTGTGGGCCAAGGCGGTTTCGGCGCAGGGCACGGTGAAGAACACGGCGGGGTCGGTCAATATTCCAGTTGTGTGCGCCGGGATGTTGGTGAATCCGGGCGACGTCGTGGTTGGCGACGCCGACGGGGTGGTGGTGGTGCCGCGCGAACGCGCCGCCGAGGTCGCCAGAGCCGCCGAGGCTCGGCTTGCGAAGGAAGAAAAGACACGGGACCGGCTGCGGAAGGGCGAACTCGGCGTCGAGTTCTACGGTCTGCGAGCGAAGTTGAAGGAATTGGGCGTCGAGTACGAGTAGGCGACGCGGACAGGATTCGATATGGGTAAGATCGTAGCGGCAATGGCCACGGTGCACGCGCCGCAGTTGTTTACGCGACCGCCAACGGAGATTCCCGAGCAGTTGGACGCCGACATTGCGGCCATGGAGGAGTTGGGCAAATCGCTTGACGAAACCAAGCCGGACGTCGTCATCATCTTCGGCAGCGACCACCTGGAGACCTTTTTTCTGTCGTCCGTGCCGACGTTCGCCATCGTGGCGGGCGAGGTCTCGCATGCCAACTTTGCGGGCCGGGAGTACAACATCCCGACGCACCTGCCTTTGGCCGAACACCTTCTGGAAAAGCTGGTGGACCAAGACTTCGACATGGCGTACTCCCAGGACGCCGTCCTGGGGCACTCCTTCGCGGCGGTCTACGAGTGGGTTCTGGGCGACCGCAAGATTCCGGTAATCCCGATCTTCATCAATGCCTACCTTCCGCCCCTACCCCGGGCCCGTCGTTGCGCGGCGTTGGGTGCCGCCATTGCGAAGATCATCGAGTCGCGACCGGAGAATGTCGCCTTGGTGGCCAGCGGGGGCATGTCCCATTATCCTGGCACCTGGAAATACCCCCAGCCAGCCTTCGACTTCGACTATTGGGCAATCGCGCACATGGAGCGGGGCAACCATGACGTGCTGCTGGATTTGACCAACGACCAGTTGGACCAGGTTGGCAACACCGAGATGCTGCCGTGGATGGCTGTTTTCGGTGCCATCGGGAACCAGCCCGGCGAGCTACTGACATATCAGCCAACGTGGCACCACGGCCACGCCGTGATGCGGTTCCTCCCCAACAAGCGCGACGAGGCCGGACTTCCGATCCAGTCGATTGAGCCGGGGGAGTATACCTTCGAGGCGGAGGGCGGGTACCAGTTCTACAAGCATCCGTCGCCCTCAGCCTACAAACTCAACAAGCTCTTGTTCGACTTGCGGCATGACCAGCCTCTGCGGCGCAGGCTATACGCCGACACCCAGGCGGTTGCTGCCGATTACGGTTTGAACCCCGTGGAATCGGCGGCCATCGAGACGCTGAAGGACGAGAGTATCGACATGCTGCGGAGTCTCAAGGACCACCCGCTAGTGGAAGTCGGCGCGCATCCCTTGGGTACGTTGATGTCGATTGTGGTGGTACAGGCCGAGGCTAGGCGCCTCAGGGCCGCTGGCTTGCGGGAGTAGGTTAAAGGCGGATCTGGAAACGGTGGTTGGCCGATCGGCCCAGCGTGCCGGGCGCATCACGGGTGACTGCCGCCAGGGGCTTGGGCTGGATCGAAGACCGAGTATCCAATTTCATGATGCGACCGGTTGGGTGCCGGACGAAGCCGTGTTTGTCTGCGGCTCCAAGGGTTCGCCGCCGTCAAGGAAAGGCAGCCAATTCCTCTCATAGTTCAATTTGTAGAAGTAGTCGGAATGGGCGAACTCCGGGAGGCTTTGCTGATACACACCCATTGTGGATCTGGTGAAGCCGATCAGGCCTGCCTTGCCCGCTCGCGGCACGAACCAGCCTAGCTTGCTACACAGCCCTACCCAGATATCTTTAGCCCCAAACTGGTTCAGAACTGAATTAACTCTGCCAGCCCTGATTAGCGGTCCCCAGTCGAAGTCTGTAACAGTTCAGGCCCGTGGTTTGGCGGGTAGGAGGGAAGTTGCGGGAAGGCCCGCGCGGTGTGAGTGGACAGCCTGTTTGAGGTAGTCGAGAGGATTGCGGCCTTGGATGCGGCAGGTCTGGGTGGCGGTGAGAAGTCGCGCCATGGCTACCTCGCCGTCGGCGCTGCGGCTGCCGAAACTGGT
>CAIVPR010000164.1 GCA_903907865.1 uncultured Acidobacteriia bacterium | reverse complement strand
TCCAACCCATCCCCACCTTCGACCAATCCGCCGCCGAACAGGACCTCGCCGACCAACTCGACGCCCTCGCGGCCCACCCCGAATCCGCCCCCACCCCCGACCAACCTCAAACGGAGCCGCGCGCGCAAGCAAGCGGTCCCCAACCCTCAACCTACGCCGTCACGCCGCACCCAACCCAACATCACGCTCTGCCAAACGAACCCGAGACCCCCACGCCCCCAACATCACAAAAACTGCCAAACGGACCCAAGCCCCACGCCAACCACCCCGCCCGCAACAAATTCAAGAAGAACCGGAGGCGCAAATAGCGGCTTGACTTACTACTTCCGAGGCATAGGACCAACCACCACAGGAGTAGTGTGCCCCAACGCCACCACCCCCTCAAACCTCCGCATGCACCAACCGCGCCAGATTGCTCCGCACCCGCAGGTCATCCGTCCGACCCGCAAAGTACCGGACATTCAACGCCTCCCGATCCAGGTCCTCGCACTTCTGGAATCCCAGCGCCGCCAGCCTGGCCGCCATCGCCTCGGGCGCAAAAAACAGCCGGAACGGCTCGCCCATGCCCTCGACCTTCGCCGCCAGCGCATCGAAGGCCTTCTTCTGAACCGGATTGAGCGTTTCGCGGGCCACCCCGTAATCGAAAACAATCCCGCTGCCCGCAGGACTCGACGCCACAAATCGCAGCGTCTCCTCGAAGGCTCCGTCGGAGAGGTACGGCACCACGCCCAGCCACGAAAAGAACGCGGGCCGCTTGGGATCAAAATCCACCGCCCCCAGCGCGTCGGCCAAACTCTGCCGTTCGAAGTCCGCCGCCACAAAGCACACCTCCGACGGCACCGGAATCCCCGCCCCGTCGAGTTGCTCCCGTTTCCAGGCCTGCGTCGCCGGGTGGTCCACCTCGAACACCCTCAGCCCGACCCCGGCATGCACATTCCGGTACGCGAACGTATCCAGCCCGGCACCCAGGATCACGTACTGCCGCACGCCCCGCGCAACGGCTTGGGCCAATTCATCCTCTGTGAACCGGCTGCGCACCGCCATGTACGACCGGAACGACGGCGACAGGCGCTGGTTGCGGTTCACCACCCCGGCCCGGATCCCAGCAGCCGCTACGGATCCAATGATTCGCAGCGCGACCGGGTCGTCAAACACCCGCGGATCGTCCAGCACCTGGTGTTCGGCCCTCCGTATCGCGACGCGGAGGGCGGTATGGCTGGGACGGGAATCGCGCATGGGGACTTTTCCATTGTAGGGCTTGACGCGTACGCGACCTAGTGATATACATATCTATAGGTGCATATCGCAATCAACGCTTCGGCCGACCTGCCGATCTACCGCCAGATCATGCGGCAGATAGAGGAGGCCATTCTCGGCGGTCGGCTCAATCCGGGGGACCGGCTCAAGTCGCACCGCGAACTCAGCGAGGAACTGGTGGTGGCCCCGCTGACCGTCAAGAAGTCCTACGACGAGCTCGAAGCGCTGGGCTACATCGAAACCCAGCGCGGACGCGGCACCTTCGTCTGCGCCGAGCCGCCCGGACGCAGCAAGTCCGACAAGCGCCGCCGTGTGGAAGACGCCGCCCGCGCGATGCTGGCGCAAGCCGAGTCGGCAGGAATGGGCATAGAGGAAGTGGTCGAGATTCTCCGCCAAGTAAATGCGGGCCAGAAGTGAACAAGGAGCCAAAAGGAAGCACGATGAATCCGGTACTCGAATTTTCCAACGTGACGCGGTCCTACAAGCGCGGCGTCCCCGTGCTGGACGGCATCAGCTTCGCGATGCAGCCCGGCGAGGTATTGGGCCTGATCGGCCGCAACGGCACGGGCAAAACCACGCTGATCCGCATCGCCATGGGCATGCTCTACCCGCAGTCGGGGTCGGTCCGCGTCTTCGGGCTCTCCCCGACCGACGAGCCAATCGCCGTTAAGAAGCGCATCGGCTACGTGGCCGAAGACCAGACGCTGCCCAGCGGCTCCACCATCGCCGAACTCGCGGCATTCCACAAGTATCTGTTCCCGAAATGGGACCACACCCTCGAACACGCGCTGCTGGAGCGGTTCGCGCTCGACCCCAACAAGAAGGTCGGCAAACTCAGCAAGGGGCAGGCCCGTGAAGTCGCGCTGCTCTGCGCCGTCTGCCACCGGCCGGAACTGCTGATCCTCGACGAACCAGCCGGAGGACTCGACCCCGCCGCGCGCCGCGAATTCCTCGAGACCTCGATCCAACTGCTCAATCGCGAGGGCACCGCGATCCTATTCTCGTCGCACCACATGGGGGATGTGGAGCGCATCGGGGGACGCGTGGTGCTCCTCGACGAGGGCAAGATACGGCTCGACCGCGACGTCGCGTCCGTCGGCGAAGACATCTGCGTGGCGGTGTTTCCCGTCGGCAACGAAGTTCAAGCGAAACTGGAGGGCATCCCCGGCTGCCTGCGGGCACGCGCGGTCTTCGGCATGTGGCACTTGGTGATGGAAGGCAATCCCGACGAGGCGACCACCTGCATCACATCCGCAATCGGACCGAGGGAAGTCCAGTGCGTCCGCATGCCGCTGGAAGAACTCTTCATTGAAATGGTGGGGGGAGGCCGGGCATGATTGCGAGGCTTGCCCGGCTGGAAATCGCCATCCAGCCGCTACTCCTGCTGTCCATCGCCATCATTTTGGGAACCCGCCTGCTTGTGCATGACCCGGGGGACGCCTTGCCCCTGTCCATGATGCAGCTCATGACGCTGGTCCCGACCGTTTGCGCCATAGCGATAGCGATGCAGCGCACCAACACCGGCTTCCTCGCCGGCCTGCCGGTTCCGGTTCGCTCCATCTACTTGGCGAGAACAGGCATCCTGTTGGCCGCGATGGTCCTGCCCATCGTGGCAGTTGTGGTGCTCGACGGGGTGGTCGGTAGCACCTCCCCGTTGCTGGAGTATTGGCGTATGCTGGGCTGGTCCCTGCTTGCCCTGCTCCCGTTGCTGGCTTACCAGGCGTCGGGACTTCGCAACCCACGCGGAATGGTGTGGCTCCTTGCGCCGCTGGCCGGAGTGGAAGGGCTATTGGTCTACCTCGCAGTCTTCTTCGACAGGAATGGGCTCGACCGACATTGGATGGGCGGTTGGCAAATGGCCCCCGTCGCCATCCTCGTTGTCGGGACGGTCATTGTTGGGACTTGGTGGACCGCGCCGAAGTCGCTCACCGCAAATCCCCGAATCCGCCAAGGGTCAGCCAGCAGCACCCGCCGTCGGCTGCCCGCGTGGAGATTCCTGCCGATGCTCCGGTCCCTGTACTCGTGGCAGACGCTGATGTGGTGGCCGATCCTCTTCATGCAGGGCATCACCCAACCGGGCCATGTCCCCAGCCTGATGACCGGTTTCGCCGTGCTGGCTGGCTGGCGCGGCGTCAACTGGCTGCAGCCGCTGCCAGTCTCACGCCGGGCCATTCTGGCAGGCTTGGTAGTACCTGCCGTGGCCGCCGCCCTCGCAGGACATTTCGCATACACCCCAACCCATGTGCACGGCTATCGAATGCCCGTTCAGCTCACACAAGGTTCCTGTGGGCTGCCCACGTTCGCGCTGCCCTTCAATTGGTGGGAGCGGGTCAACACCGAAGAAATACCCGAAATACGCGCCCCTTGGGGGGAGACGCAACAACCCGACGTGGATCGGCTTGGGGGAATCCGGATCTACAATCCCTATTCTGTCGGCTGCGGGAACAGCGAGAAGTTCGCCTGGTGGCAGATTGAACGAGCTTACCTCGCCAGCCAAGGCCAAAGCGCCTTCCGCAGGGCGATCCTGGACGGTGCCGTATTCTCCGCCATGGCGCTCATGTCGACGATGCTGGTGCTGCTCGCGGCCTGGTGGCGATTCATCACGAGGTCGGCGTGGGTACGGTGGACCTCGGTCATTGCGGCGTCGATAATATTCCTCGCGTTGGCGCTCGTCGAAATGCTGCCCCAGCCGTGGCGTGTTCTCCAGAACACGGTCGCCTGGCTCGGCTTCGTGCTTCCCGGCTACAGCGTGGCACTGCTCGTGCTGCCATTGGGGCTCGTCTACTGGACCCTGGAACGGCTGGCGCTGCGGGGCGAATTCAGTTCCAAGATCTCTCCGGAAGCACAATGGCAGGCCCGGTGGGGAGGTGGCGCGTGATCCGCCAGCTTGCCAAAGTGGAACTGCAGTGGGGCTCGATCACCCGGTTCCTCCTGATTCTACTTCCCCTTTTCTTGGTCGCCGCCAGCGCCATGCACTCGACGCAAGCGCTGCTGCTGATGCAAGCGTCCATGGTCTTTCCACTGGTGGGAAGCGTCGCCATGACGATGCAGCGATCAACGCACGCGTTCTTTGCCGGAATGCCAGTTCCCGTGCGCTCCCTGTATCTGGCCCGGACGCTGATCCTGCTGGCCCTGATCGGCGCTCTTCTGTCGGTCGTTGTGCTTCTGGATGTGCTCTTCCGCCACAACATATCCCCGGCGCAGGTCCAGAACGCGGTCGGATTCCTTCTGGTAGCCGTCCTTCCGGTCTTGGCCTTCCAAGTCTGGTGCCTGCGCCACCCCGACTACAGTGGACGAGCGTTGACTATGATCTGGGCCCTCGAGATGGCCGTAATGTTCTGGGCCGCAATCCGGCTCAGCTTCCTCCGACCGGATAAACCCTTTCTGCTGGACGGCGGTGCGTTAACCCTCGGCGCGTCCCTCATGGCATTTGTCATCGTTTTCGTCGGATATCGGGTCGCGCCGAAGTCGTACGCGGCCAACCCGCGTACGCAAACCCGGTCGGCATCCGAACCCAGACACCGAATTCCGGCCTTGGCCTTGATGCCCCTCGTGCGGTCCTGTTACACACTCCCATACGCGATTTGGATACCGATTCTATTCATTCAGGGCATGGCGCAGTCCGGATACCTATCCTGCTTCATGGGCGGAGTCTGTATTTCGATGGCGCACCGGGGAATCAACTGGCTTCAGCCGCTCCCTGTCTCCCGCCGGACTATTCTCGCGGCTCTACTGCTTCCCGCCACTCTATCCTTAATGGCCGGACACGCCGTCCACAACCAAATCTATTCGAAGAAGCCGGACACGCCGATCCAAGTTACCCACGCGCCGTGTGGCAAACCGGATTTCACAGTCCCGCTCAACCTATGGAAAACCGCTCCAGACGGCACGGCTCCCACAATCACAGCCCCATGGGGCGAGTCCCACCGGCCGCCAATGGTACCGTTCGGCAGCTTCCAGATCTACAATCCGTATGCGGTCAGTTGCGAGTATAGCCAGCAATATATAACTTGGCAGTTCCGCCGCGCTTACGACGCCACCATCCACCATGGAGACTTCCGGGAACGGGCGATCGACTACGCAATGTTCTGCGCCGTCATCTTCGCCGCCGCATTGCTGGTACTTCTGCCGACATGGAGGGGCTTCACCAGGATGCCGCCGTGGGTGCGGTGGATGGCCATCGCGACCAGCATCGCCCTGTATGTTCCGATGGTGTTCCCCGCCCTCGGCCTGTCCCAGCGCTGGCGGTTCCTGGAGAACAGGACCGCATGGCTAGGATTCGCGCTCCCAGCCAACAGCGTCGCCGTCCTGGTCATTCCCGTCGCCCTGCTTTATCTCGCCGTGCAGGAACTGGCATTGAGGTGCGAGTTCGCACCAAAAGTATCCCCCGAAGCGCTATGGAGGGCCCAATGGCAATGACCGTGTCGGTGGATTCCGCCGAGCCGCGACCGCGAGGGAGTGCCCATGGGCCTTTGGCCCACCAATCCGGATGAAAGGCGGCTTACGCCGCCTCATGGCGGGCTTTCAGCCAGCCGTAACCGGACTGCGGGGCGGTGTGACCCGCTGGGTCCATTCCCCGGTCATAGCGACCTGAAAGGTCCTCAATCGTAGACGAAGTGCAGGACCTTCTTCAAATCCTCCCAAGCCTCGCGCTTGGCGTCTTGGTTGTAAGCCCGCAACAGGTAGGAGGGGTGGTAGGTCACGATCAGCGGGATGTCGCGCCACTTGTGCCATTTGCCACGCAGCTTGGTGACGCCGTCCTTGCCGCCCAAAAGCGCCTTGGCCGCCGTCGAGCCGAGGGCGCAGATGGCCTTGGGCTGGATCGCCGACAACTGGCGGAACAGGAACTGGCCGCAGATCTCCATCTCGTCAGGCTCGGGGTTGCGGTTGTCCGGCGGACGGCATTTCACGACGTTGCAAATGTAGACGTCGTCGCGCTTGATGGGGATGCCCTCCTTGGCGGACGTCCCTTCGATCATCTGGGTCAACAACTGCCCGGCGCGACCGACGAACGGCAGCCCCTGCTCGTCCTCGTCGGCACCGGGGCCTTCGCCCACGAAGACCAGCTTCGAGACCGGGTTGCCGGAGCCGAAGACGATCTTATTGCGCCCGAGGTGGAGGCGGCAGCGGGTACAGTCGCCAATGTCGGAACAGATGCGGTCGAGGGTGTCGTTTTCCGGCGCCATGCCGGGCAGTTGGATTTCGGTCACTTTCGGAATCTCGATCCGGGGTGCGGGTGGAGGAGGTAATGGTGGTGGAACGGGTTTCGGCGCAACCGCCACGGGCTTCTTCGCGATCGGCTGCGCAAAAACGACCTCGGGGGCACTCTCGACCACAAGCGCGGGCTGCGCGGCAGTCGCACTCCGCCGGTACAGGTCCTTCACGCCCAGGTCGCGGTAGTATTCCAACCGTGCTCGCAGATCTTGGGTACTCATCGGGGACTCAGTTTCGCAATCTGGTCGAGGATCCGGTCGGCGATCTGCCGCTTCGGAGCCTTCTCGACCGGAATGTTCTCGCCGTTGCGCAGGACGAGCAGGACTTGGTTGACATCGGACTCGAAGCCGGACTCGTCGCCGCCCACCAGGTTGGCCACGATCATGTCGCAGTTCTTCGATTCCAGCTTCTTGCGGGCATACTCGCGCAGGTTCTCGGTTTCGGCGGCGAAACCGATGAGCAGGAAGCCGTTGCGTTTCTGGCCGAGTTCGGACAGGATATCTGGAGCCGGGTCGAGCTCAAGGGAGATTCGGGCTGCGGTCTTCTTGATCTTCTGCGCCGACGGGTTGGACGGGCGGAAATCGGCCACGGCGGCGCACTTGATCACCACGGTCGCGTCGGGCAGGCGTGCGAAAACTGCGTCGCGCATTTGTTGGGAGGTCTGGACGTTGTCCACCTCGGCCCCGGAAGGCGGCGTCAGGTTTACAGGACCGCTGACTAACAGCACCCGTGCCCCGCGTTCTAGAGCGGCTTCGGCAAGAGCATAGCCCATCTTGCCGCTGGATCGGTTGGAGATATAGCGGACGGGGTCGATAGGTTCGCGGGTGGGACCGGCGGTGATCAGGATGGTTTCACCAGCCAGATCGGTCACTTTGGGACGGAAGACTTCCTTGACGGCGGCGACGATCTTGTCATTCTCGGCCAAACGGCCCGGACCGATGGTGCCGCAGGCAAGGTAGCCCTCACCGGGCTCGACGATCACGTGGCCACGCGCCCGCAGCGCCGCGACGTTCGCGACGACGGCTGCATGCTCCCACATGCGGTTGTTCATGGCTGGTGCCAGGACGACCGGCCCGGGAAATGCCAAGTATAGGGTGGAAAGGAAATCGCCCGCGAGGCCGTGGGCAAACTTGCCGATGACGTCCGCCGTGGCCGGGGCCACCAGCAGGAGATCGTGCTCTTGGGCGACGCCGATATGCTCGACGGCGCTCGAAAGCGTGGCATCGGGACTGGCGGAGGAAAAGATATCGGTGATGACCTTGCGTCCAGTGAGCGAGGCAAAGGTAAGGGGGCGGATGAACTCCTCCGCCCCCTTGGTCAAAACAACGGTGATGTCATGGCCGTTCCGGACGAGTTGGCGGGCAAGTTCGGCAGCTTTGTAAGCCGCGATTCCGCCGCTGACGCCAAGAACGATCCGCATACGTGCCGGGCCGGGTCGCGCGACTTACGCGATGGCTTCCACCGCGAAATCTTCGGGCAGGACGTCGGGAGTCAGCACGGGCATCGGGATGTCGTACTTGATTAGGCCGCGGCGTGCCTCCTCCATCGCGATCACGGTCGCCTTGCGGGACGACGTCGGAAGCACGGGGCGGTGTCCGCTCTGCAGTTGCCGGGCGCGCTTGGCGGCCACGATGATGAAACGGTAGGTGCTCTGGTCCGGATCGTCCGGAATCGAGCAGTGCATGTTGTTGCGAATTGGTGCGTCGGTCATCTGTTTTCTAAACTTCCCGGGGCGGCTAGGCCCCTAAAGCGGCATCGAAGGTCCCGAGGATCGGACGAATCCTGTCCTCCACCCGCACACGCCTGACCCGTTCGGCCCGAACGATGGATTTCAGCGTTTCCGCCGCCTCGTCGAGGTCCTGGTTGACAAGCACGTAGTCGTACCGGCTGTAATCGCGAATCTCCCGTGCCGCGTCGGCCAAACGTCGACGGATGGTCTCGTCGCTGTCGGAACTGCGCGACCGCAAACGCTGTTCCAAGATCTCCCTCGACGGGGCGAGGATGAAAATGGAGACGGCGTCGGGAATCGTCTGTTTCAATTGTGACGCACCTTGCACGTCAATGTCGAGTACCAAGTCCAATTCCTGGTCCCGGGCGATGCGGAGGGCACTCCGGTGGGTGCCGTAGTAGTTGCCGAAAACTTCGGCGTGCTCAAGGAACTCGTTGTTGCCGATGCGGTCTTCGAACTCGCCGCGCTCGATAAAGTGGTAGGCCTCGCCGTCCTTTTCCGCGCCGCGGGGCTTGCGGGTGGTGTAGGAGACCGAGAAGGTAAGCTTGGGCACCTCGGCCATAAGCCGGTTTACGAGGGTCGATTTGCCCGACCCCGAGGGTGCGGAGATGATGAAGACGCCGGTCATTCGATATTGAGGGACTGTTCCCGTATGCGGTCGATTTCGGCCTTCGAGGCGAGGCCGAGGTCGGTCAGGGTGAGTCCCTGTTCGCCGAGGCCGCCGGTCTTCGAAAGGATGGTGTTGGTTTCCCGATTCATCTCCTGGAGGAGGAAGTCGAGCTTCTTACCCGTGTCACCGGTTGCGGCGAGAAGGTTTTCCACCTGTGCCGCGTGGGTCGACAGGCGGACAAGTTCCTCGCTGATGTCGCTACGCTCGGCGAGCAGGGCGGCTTCCTGGGCGAGACGGGCGGGTTCGATGTGGGTGCCGGAGAGAAGGTCGGAGAGGCGCTCGCGGAGCCGGTTGTGAAACGCGGGCAGGGCGCGAGTGCGGATGTCGGTCATCTGCGCCACGATATCCCGGATGGAGGCGGTGCGGGCGCGGATTTCAGCCTCGGTGGCGGCACCTTCGCGGAGTCGGAAAGCGTCCAGCTCGTCGAGGGCCTCGGAGGCGGCGGACAGGACTTCGGCGGCGAAGGCGTCGTCGTCGTGGGATTCCGGCACGGGGGTTGCGGCGCGCGAATCCAGCATGCCGGGGACGCGGAGAGCGTCGCTGATGTCGGGATTGGCGTTGAGCCCGGAAAGTTCGGCTGCGGTGCGGAAGGCAGCGAGCCAAGCGCGGAAAAGGGGTTCGTTGAGGGTGGCGGCGGTGGCGGCTTCGCCGTGGCGCTTGAACGAGCCTTGGACTTGGATGTGGCCGCGGGTGACGCGGGAGCGGATCAGGGAACGGAGGGCTGGCTCGACGGGATCGAAGTCGCCGGGGAGGTGGAAATGCAGGTCGAGGCCGCGATGGTTCACGGCCTTGATGGAGAGAGTCAGTTCGCCAAAGGGTGTGGGGCGGGCCACACGGGCGAAACCGGTCATGCTGCGGATCGGCATGCGGTGAATTCCGATTATTGCATTGCGGGGCGGACGGGGAGCGGACCGGAGACCGAGATGGCGAACGATCCCCTACGCCAAGCCCGCATCCCGCAGGAACTGGGCCGATTCCTCCGGCGGGGTCGGATTGATATAGAAACCCGTGCCCCACTCGAAGCCCGCCACGCGAGTTAGCTTCGGGATGATCTCGATATGCCAGTGGTAGTGCGGCGAACCTGCCTCCTGCAGCGGCGCGGTGTGGACCAACAGGTTGTAAGCCGGACGCTCCAGCACCTTTTCCAGCTTCCGCAGGGTCGACTTGAGCACCCATGCTAGATTCTTGAACTGAGCGGGATCCGTATCCTCGAAGTGGGACCTGTGGCGACGTGGCAGAATCCACGTCTCGAACGGGAACCGGGCGGCATAGGGCGAGATCGCGGCGTATTCGTCCGTCTCCGTCACAACGCGCGTCCCGGCGCGCAGTTCCTGGCGGATGATGTCGCAGAAGACGCACCGCTCCTTGAAGTGGTAGTACTTCTGCGCCCCCTCGATCTCCTCGGTCACGCGCTTCGGCACCACGGGCAGGGCGATCAGTTGAGAATGCGAGTGTTCCAGCGTCGCCCCGGCGGGCACGCCGTGGTTTTTGAAGAGCAGGACGTAGCGCAAGCGGTGGTCGTTCTTCAGGTCGCGCATGCGGTCCCGGAAGGCGAGGAGAACCTGCTCGATGGCGCGGTCGGAGAGGTCCGTCATGCTCAGAGCGTGGTCGGGCGACTCGATGACGACCTCGTGGGCTCCGATGCCCTGCATCTTGTCGAAAAGCCCTTCGCCCTCGCGGTTGAGATCGCCCTCGATGCCGAGTACCGGGAACTTGTTGGGCACGACGCGGAGGCTCCAGCCGGGCTGGTTGCGACCGGTGCCGGTCCGGTAGGCCAGCACTTCGGGGGGCGTCTTCGACTCGTTGCCGGAACAGTAGGGGCAAAAGCGGCCCGAGGGGGTATCCGGGACCGGTTCGCGGACGAAGTCGGCGGGCCGCCGGGCACGGTCCGTGGAGATGATGACCCAGCGGTCGGTCACCGGATCTTTGCGCAATTCGGGCATGCTGAAATCCCACTATAGCTGGGCGGGCCCGGTGGAGAAAATTTCGGTTATGATAGCGGTTAATGGCCAACACGATCACCCAACGAAAGAGAATCTCCCGCAGGCGCTTCCTGCAGGGTGCCACGGTGGCCGGCTCCGCCGTGCGCATGGGCCTGCCTCCGCTCGTGAGCATGTTCAACTCGACGGGCGAGGCGTATGCGGCCGGCGTGCCTGTCGAATCGCGTTTCGTGTTCTGGTTCAACGGCAACGGCGTGCCGGA
This sequence comes from uncultured Acidobacteriia bacterium, assembly GCA_903907865.1. Taxonomy (GTDB): domain Bacteria; phylum Acidobacteriota; class Terriglobia; order Bryobacterales; family Bryobacteraceae; genus BOG-234. Next base: position 94,401 of record CAIVPR010000164.1, on the reverse strand, counting down.
ACGGTACTGGATGCCGGAAGGCACGGGACGCGACTTTGAGTTCTCCCCGTGCCTTTCCCCGCTCGCGCCGTTCCGCGAGGATATCCATGTTCTGACGGGGTTGGACAATCCCGCGGCCACCGTTCCCGGACCAGGCAATGGCCACCACAAGGCGATCAGCGGTGTGGTTAGCTGCACCCCGTTCACCGGCCACGGAGCGGGCGGCCCCTCGATCGACCAAGCAATCGCGGCCAAGATCGGCGGGGATTCCCGGTTCCGCTCGATCCAGATCGGCGTGTCCCAGGAATCGTTCGGCGAAAGCATCCAGCGCAACATGAGTTGGTCGGGCTTCGACCGTCCGTTGCCGCCCGAAATGCTCCCCAACAAGCTCTTCGACCGCCTGTTCGGCGCACGCGAGCAGGGTTGGGTCGCCCGCAAGCGAAGCATCCTCGACGCCATCAGCGAGGATTCGAGGGCGCTGAAGAAGGAACTGCCGAAGGACGACGCCGACCGGGTCGAAGAGCAGTTGGCCGCGATCCGAGACGTGGAACGGTCCATCGCGGGCCTGCCGCCGGAGTACCGCAAGGTGGAAGCACCGGATTACGACGGCGACATGAAGGACTGGCCTCGCATCGCCCGACTCCAGAGCGACCTGCTGGCCCACGCGCTCGTGACGCGCCAGACCCGCGTCGCATCCTACATGCTCACAAAGGGACAGGGCTTGGCCCGGTTCCCTTGGCTGGGCCTCACCGCCGCGCGGCACCACGACTACACACACGCCGACGGCAAAGCGCCGGGCAGCGACGGTGCCGACGGACAGCGCATCCTCCGCGACATCTGCAAGTGGCATGTGGAGGAGTTCGCCTACCTGGTGGCGAAGTTGAAGGCCACCCCGGAGGGGGCGGGCAACGTCCTCGACCATACCTGCCTGCTCTTCACCCACGAGCATGCCGAGGCCAACTCCCACAAGGCCAGCGGCATGGCGATGGTCCTCGCCGGGCACCACAAGACGGCGACCGGGCTGCATACGAAGGTGATGGGAACCATCGGGGACGTCTACCTGACGGTGGCCGACAACGTGATGGGCTCGGGACTGGGAAAGTTTCCCACCGCCACGAAGAAGATTGGCTCCATCCTCGGTTAACGAGGCACGTTAACGAACCGCCGTTAACGAAACACGGTTAACGAGACGGCACCAACGAGGCAAGTCTAACAAAACACGGCCAGAGGGCAACGGTTAACGGGTCGACAGTTAACCAGTTAACACCATCGCAAAAAGTGTGATAGCCTACAGCGATGAATAGAACCCGTCAGCACTCGCGGACCCTCGCCGTTTCCGTCGCCGTGCTTTTCACTCTGGTCATTCCGGCGAATCGGGCATTTGCCCAAGGTTGTGTGATCTCCCGTTCCGGTCTGGGGTCGGCAGGCTCCGAAAGCGACGGCTACTTGCAACCGGGCGACTGGACCGTCACCGGTGCGTTCCGCCACGTCTATTCACATGTCCATTTCAGCGGCCCTACGGAAAACTTCTCGCGGGAGCAACTGGGCACTCAAGTCCAGTCCAAGGTCAACCAAGAGACCGTTACGGTCACCTACCAGCTCACCCCGCGCTGGAGCCTTACCGGCACACTTCCGTTCCTGTCGGCCAGCCGCCGCCAACAGTCCCAATACGGAACGTTGCACGCCTCCGGTATCGGTGACGTCAGCGCGGGATTCGGCTACTGGCTCCGGCACCCAAAAAGCGAACGTTCCGGCTTCAACAATGCACAGATCGGACTGAGCCTGCTGATGCCGACTGGCAACGACCACCAGACCAACCTGATCGCCACCAGCTACGGAGCGACTCCCACGACCCAGTATCCCGACTACTCCGTGCAACCCGGCGCGGGTACCTGGGGCATGATCATGTCGGGCCAGGCTTTCCAAAGTTTGGGCAGCAGCACGGTCTTGTTCGTGGATGGAATTTACACCATGACGCAGGGGGGACACCACAACTTCTGGACCGCGCACGGCGGAACGTCGAACAGCGCGCCCGCCGCGACGGCAGGACTCACACAGTTCGACGCGATTCAAGACCAGTACATGGTCGAAGTGGGCGCTTCCCATCCGGCCCCGAAGATCCGCGGCCTGTCGATGACGCTCGCGGTGCGCCAGGAGGGTGTCCCGGCGAAGAACTTGATCGGGGACGACCTCGGGTTCCGCCGACCGGGTTTCGGCATTGCGCTAACGCCAGGCTTCGTCTACACCCGTGGCAACAACAGATTGCAGTTCAGCGTAGGGAAAGTCTTGATCCGCGACCGCACCAAGAGCGTGGCCGAACAGGTGAACGGAGCCCACGAGGGCGACGCCGCTTTCGCCAATTACGTTTGGATGGCCAACTACACGCTGAAAATGCCCGGCAGGCGGGGGGCGGTTGGGGGCCCGGACCTGATCTCATCCACCCGCAAGCATTCCCCGGCCGCAGCTGCGAAGGCGCTGGCAGAAACAACGATGCCTCCAACAGCAGCCGAACTGAAGACTCCCGAGGTATTCAAGCCATTCGTGCTGCAGGGTTTGGACGGAAAACGGAAGACCCTGAAGGATTTCGCCAACAAGGCGACGCTGGTCAACTTCTTCTATCCACGGTGTCCGTACTGCAACATGGAGCTTCCCGAAGTCCAGAAGCTCTACGACCAGTACAAGGAAAAGGGACTCGCCGTAGTGTGGATCAACGTCCTGCCGGAAGAGGCGAGCCTCATCCCGGGCTGGGCGATGGTGAAGAACTTCAACGTGCCCGTGCTGATCGGGGGGAACAAGGACGCGCTGGCGAAGGACTACCGCATCAACGCCACGCCGACTTCGTACCTGCTAGACGAAAACGGCAAAGTCCTGTATTTCGAGGACGGCTACCAGAAGGGCGACGAGAAGATCCTCGAAGCGAAAATCGCCTCGGCTCTTAAGGTTGCCCCGTTGGGCGCTACCGGCTCGACGGCAGGCACCCGGTAGCATCAAGCCGCCGCCCGAGGTCGAACTTCCCTCGCTTTAAGTCGTGCCCCGCCCCTTCGACTCCGACGAGGGCGGGACACGACGGGACCAAGGCCGCGGGCCATAGTGCTCGCCTACCACCGAGCGGCTACGGACAAGGACAACGCGCTCTGCCACGCAGTGAGGTATCTTGAAAAGATGCGTAAGAAATACAGCGACGCTCGTTTCCTCGCCGTACCAGCCGCACTACTCGTGGGCCTGATCGTTCCCGCGGGTCCGGCCTTTGCCCAAGGTTGAGTGATCTCTCGCTCCGGTCTGGGGTCAGGCGGTTCTGAAACGAGCGGTTATTTGTCGCCGGGCGACTTTACGGTGACTGGCGGGTTTCGCCATGTCTATTCGCATGTCCATTTCAGCGGCCCAACCGAGAACTTCTCGCGGGAGCAGTTGGGCACGCAGGTCCAATCGAAGACGAATATTGAGACCGTCACGGTCACCTATCAGCTCACTCCGCGCTGGAGCCTTACAGGAACACTCCCGTTCCTGTCTGCAAGCCGGCGCAACCAATCGCAGTACGGAACGCTGCACACCTCCGGGATCGGCGATGTGAGTGCCGGATTCGGCTATTGGGTGCGACACCCGAAGAGCGAACGTTCCGGCTTCAACAACGCTCAGATCGGCCTGAGCCTGCTGATGCCGACCGGCAACGACCACCAGACCAACCTGATCGCCACCAGCTACGGGGCGACCCCTACCACCCAGTACCCGGACTATTCCGTTCAACCCGGTGGCGGCACGTGGGGCATGATCATGTCGGGCCAGGTGTTCCAGAGTCTGGGCAGCAGCACCGTCCTGTTCGTGGACGGCACTTACACTATGACCCAAGGCGGACACCACGACTTTTGGACCTCGCATGGCGGAACCACGAACAGCGCCCCGGCTGCCACGAAGGGACTGACGCAGTTCGACGCGGTCCAGGATCAGTACATGATCGAGGTGGGGGCAACGCATCCGGCACCGAGGATCCGCGGATTGGCGATGACGCTGGCGGTGCGCGAGGAGGGTGTCCCGGCGAAGAACCTGATGGGGGATGACCTGGGGTTCCGTCGACCGGGTTTCGGTGTTTCGTTAACGCCCGGCTTCATCTACACCCGGGGCAACAACATGCTGCAGTTCAGCGTGGGCAAAGTCCTGATCAGGGACCGCACCAAGAGCGTGGCCGAACAAGTGAACGGAGCCCACGAGGGCGACGCGGCGTTCGCCAACTATGTCTGGATGGCGGCCTACACGTTGAAGATGCCCGGAAAGCGTGGCTCGGTCGACAGTCCCAACCTGATCTCCTCGGTCCGCAAGCCTTCCACGGCAGCCGCCGCGAAGGCGCTGGCTGAAATCACAAATCCTCCGGCCCCGACGGATGTCAAGACGCCCGAAACCTTCAAGCCGTTCGTGCTCAAGACCTTGGACGGAAAACGGAAGACACTCAAGGACTTCGCCAACAAGGCGACGCTGGTCAACTTCTTCTACCCGCGGTGTCCGTATTGCAATGTGGAGCTTCCAGAGGTCCAGAAGCTGTTCGATCAGTATAAGGACAAAGGGCTGTCGGTGGTGTGGATCAACATCCTTCCCGAAGAAGTCAATCTGATCGCGGGCTGGGCGATGGTGAAGAACTTCAACGTGCCGGTGCTGATCGGGGGCACCCAGGACGCGCTGGCGAAGGACTACCGCATCAATTCGACGCCGACTTCGTACCTTCTGGACGAGAACGGCAAGGTGCTGTATTTCGAGAACGGGTACCAGAAGGGCGACGAGAAGATCCTCGAAGCGAAGATCGCCTCGGCTCTGAAGATTGCTCCGTTGGGCGCTACCGGCTCGACGGCAGGCACCCGATAGCCTCAACCAGCCCCCCAAGGTCGAACTTCCCGCGCTTCAAATCGTGCCCCGCCCCTTCGACTACGATCAGGGCGGGACATGACGGAACAAGGGCCAGAGCGGAGCGCATCTCCTCGACCGAACCGAAGTCGTCCTTGGTGCAGTGGACGAACACGCACGGGGTGGTGAGCCGGGGCAGATGCTCGGTGCGGGCCTTGTCGGGGCGACCCGGAGGGTGCAGCGGGTAGGAAAGCAGGAGCAGGCCGTCGGCAAGCCCCGGGGATTCCGCAGCCAGCATGGTAGCCATACGGCCGCCATACGAATGGCCGCCGAGCAGGACTGGTCCTGAGACTTCACGCCGCATTGCTTGGACAGCCGCCTGTAGACCCGCACGATCCGCAGGACCCGTGGCTGGAGACGGAGGTCCTCCGGCCCGGTTGCGGCGGAACGCGAGGTCCGTGCGCAGTACTCGGACGCCGGCCGCGCAGAACGCCTCGGCCACTGCGACCAGAAGCGGGGCTCGGAAATTGGCTCCGGCCCCGTGGGTCAGCACCAGCCCGGCCCCGGTCGGGTTCTCTGGAACATGCAGGAATTCGTGTAGGGAGTCGTCCATCATCAACGTGAGTTTACGATAGTGGCTGTGTGCCGCAGCATCAACGTCTTACGCCAGCCGGAAGCGCCCGCAACTCCGGCCGAAATCTCCGCCGCATCCTTGCAGTTCGTGCGCAAGGTGAGCGGCTTCCGAGCACCGTCGAAATCCAACCAGGCAGCGTTCGACGCCGCCGTCCGTGAAATCGCCGACTCCACCGAACGCCTGTTGGCGTCGATACAAAACAAACCCAAAGGGAAGACAGCATGACCATCACCGAAGAGTTCGTCGAAGTCCCTACGCCGACCGGCCCGATGCGCAGCCTGGTTTCCCGGCCGTCCGGCAGAGGCCCGTATCCCGGCTTGGTCCTGTATTCGGAGATCTTCCAGATCACGGCTCCGATCCGCCGCACTGCCGCGTTCCTCGCGAGCAACGGGTACTTGGTGGTGACTCCGGAGATCTACCACGAGATCGAGCCTGCGGGCACGGTACTCGCGTACGACCAAGCGGGGGCCGACAAAGGCAACGCCAACAAGATCGGCAAGCCTGTGGCCGGGTACGATTCGGACGCGCGGGCGGCTTTGGACTACCTCGCGTCGCGGAAGGACTGCACGGGGCGCCTCGGCGTGATGGGAATCTGCATAGGAGGCCACCTCGCCTTCCGGGCGGCGATGAATCCCGACGTGCTGGCCGCCGTCTGCTTCTACGCGACCGACATCCACAAGGGGTCGCTGGGGTTGGAGCAGAAGGACGGCTCGCTGGAGCGCGCGGGCGAGATCAAGGGCGAATTGCTACACATCTGGGGCCGACAGGACCCGCATATCCCGCTCGAGGGCAGGGTGAAGCTCCATGCGCGGCTGGAGGAGGTGGGCGCGAACTTCCAGTGGATCGAGGTGAATGGACAGCACGCGTTCCTGCGCGACGAGGGGCCGAGGTATGATCCGGTGCTCGCCCGGTTGTGCCTGGGGTTTGCCTTGGAGGTTTTCCACGGGCGCCTCGGCAGCGGCCAACTGACCGCTGCGCTGGGTTCGGCGGGTGTGATTTCGAATCACTGAGGGATCGCGCAGTAGCGACTCACACGGCGGGCCGAGTTACAAGCGTGCGAAGATACATGCCGTAGCTGGAGTTGCCATAACGCCTTGCGGCGCGGTCAACTTCTTCCGCGGTCATGTAGTTCATCATATAGGCGATTTCCTCGGGACAACCGATCTTCAGGCCCTGCCGCTGTTCGATGGTTTGAACAAAGTTGCTGGCTTGGAGGAGCGATTCGTGCGTCCCCGTGTCCAGCCAAGCGACACCCCGGCCGAGTATTTCGACTTTCAATTTTCCGCGACGGAGATAGACGTTGTTGACATCCGTGATTTCGAGTTCGCCCCGCGGCGAAGGACGGATGGATGCCGCAATCTCCGTTATGTCGGAGTCATAGAAATACAGGCCCACGACGGCATAGTTGGAGCGAGGGCGGACGGGCTTCTCCTCTATCCCGACGGCCTTGTGCTGCGAATCAAACTCCACTACCCCGTACCGTTCGGGATCCCTGACCCAGTACCCGAATACGGTGGCGCCTTCGGGTGCCGCGGCAACTTTTTGCAACTGCTCCGGCATGCCGTGACCATAGAACAAGTTGTCGCCCAGAATAAGCGAGGCCGGGCCTCCACCAACGAAGTCGCGTCCGATTACGAACGCCTGGGCCAAACCTTCGGGCTTGGGCTGCTCGGCGTAAGACAAGCTGATGCCAAACCGGGAGCCATCTCCGAGTAGATTCTGGTAGACGGGAAGATCCCTTGGAGTGGAAATGAGCAGGATGTTACGAATCCCAGCCAACATGAGAGTGGAGAGGGGGTAGTAGACCATCGGCTTGTCATAGACCGGCAGGAGCTGCTTGCTGATCGCCTCGGTAACCGGATGCAAGCGTGTTCCACTGCCCCCTGCGAGGATTATGCCCTTCATTTCCATAGTTTTCCTTTCGGAACCGGAGGGGTTCCGTCAAACTCCTTCCTTGTCGCCGTACGCCGTGCGCGCTCTACAGGCCCCAGTTGGATCATAACCTACATCCCGGAGCGAGGGGCCCAAAGCCTTCGGAGAGAGGCCCAGTTCCGCGCAACTGCGCGCCAAATCTACCGCGCAGGGCTACCAATCCTCTCCCCGTGACAGGCCCCGCTGCCCAGCGCCCATGCCATGATGCGCAGGGAGGCCCGCACCAGAATACTTAGGATAGAACAGATCGCGATGTAGAGCAGCAGTTCGCCGAGAGTGAATTCCCCGAGGTGGACGCCTACCGTAATCCCGAACGCAAGGGCTCCGCCGAGGGCTGCGGCACCGCCAACGCGGAGCGCGTCCCCAATGTCGAAGGCTCTCCACGAGATACAGAAGGTTCGGCTCACCAAGGAACTGACCATGTGGCACAGGGCCACAATTGGGAGCGCGTGAACCAATACCTGGTGCCGATGAAGTGGAAGTTCCGTGCCCCAGCGCAACATGAAGGCACTGATTAGCGAGACTGCCGACAACAGGCCATCGAGCCATAGTGTCGCGCCGACCCTTAAGACCGGCAGGGCGCGCAGGATGGGCCCATGGCCGAACATACCCGCCTCGATTGCTACAGGGTAGGCCGGAAGCGTGCCTAAGAACATCCCAAATACCAGGAACAGGATACCCGTAACAAGCGCCGCAACCATGATCACGAGGGGGGAAGCATCGAGCAACAGCCCTGCGGCGCCACCCAAGGCTGCCATGGCCCAAAGAAGCCAGACTACTGTTGTTTCGCCCAAGCCAAGCGATCCCAATCGATGTGAGCTGTGGTCCCGGCCGCCAATGGAAATGGGACGCCCGCTGGCGCGCCGGAGAAACGACACCAACGCCGTGTCAAAGATGGGATAACTGAACGTGAGCGCAGCGCAGACAATCGCTGACAACGAAGACGTGGCGTGAGCTACCGGGCTGGAAATGGCCAAATTCGCGAGACCGAAGCCCGCCAGCACGCTGCCGCAATCGCCCATGAAGATCTTGGCGGGATGGTAGTTGAACAACAGGAAACCGAAAAAAGCACCTGCGATCAAGGCCGTGGCTCCCGCCTCCTGCATGCTCCCGTGGCGCGCGAGGAGGAGAATTCGGAACGCGGCAACAATCACGACAACTCCGGCGCACAAACCGTCCATGTTATCGATAAGGTTGAAGGCGTTGGTGATCCCCACGATCCAGAGTAAGGTAACTGCGGCGTTGAACCAGTACCACGGGGTCGGACTGAAGATATTTCCGGCTGCGATCACGACCGCAGTCAGTACGACCTGAACGGCCAGCTTGGGGAGTGGCGCGAGTCGGACCCGGTCGTCGATGAAGCCCAACACGGAGAAGCAGGCGGCCAGGAATGTGGTGAGGCGCGAATAGCCTGGCAAATAAAGGAGATAACCGACAGCGCACGCAAGGAGAATCGCAAGTCCTCCGCTGTTCGGCGTCGGGCGTTTGTGCCATCGATCAACGGTCGGCGCGGCTGTCAGTGAGAGCCGGTCATTGAAGCGGATAAGTGCCCACGTCCCAACCGCGCTGACCAACAACGCCGTCAAGAAGATTTCCGCTATCCTCAGCATGGGCAATTCTTCCTAGTTGAGGGCCACCGCACTATGGTCTGCCACCATGAGCTCGACAATCTTCCGGAGCGGGGTGGTCGGCCTGTAGCCTGTAAGCCGTTGGAGTTTCTCGAGACACGGGATGCGGCGGAGTATGTCCTCAAAGCCCGGGCGGTAAGCGTCATCGTATGAAAGGTGGATGATATTCGACCTCGAACCGGTGACATCTATGACCAAGCTGGCCAGGGCGTTGATCGATATCTCCTCGTCGTTGCCGATATTAACGATCTCGCCCACACTCTTGCCGCTCTTGACGAGCAGGATCAACGCCTCGACCACATCGCCCACATAGGCGAAGCAGCGAGATTGCTCGCCATCTCCGTGTACAGTGATCGGTTCGTTGGCCAGGGCTTGCCTGACGAAGTTTGGGAGGACCATGCCGTATCGACCGGTCTGTCGCGTACCCACGGTATTGAAAAAGCGGACAACGCTGACGGGCACTTTCTTTTCGGCGTAGTAGGCCAAGCCGAGGAACTCGTCCAGGATCTTGGAACAAGCATAGCCCCAGCGGCTGCGCGAGGTGGGCCCCAGGAGCAAGTCAGAGTCTTCACGGAACGGGAAATCCGTACTCTTGCCATAAACTTCCGAGGTGGAAGCGAGGAACACCGGCTTCGACTTCTTGGCGACCGCGGCCAGCACAACCTCGGTACCGCGCACATTAGTTTCAATCGTCCTGACTGGACTTTCCACCAGCAGCCTAACGCCAACGGCGGCGGCAAAGTGGAATACTAAGTCCGCATCGTCGACCATCTCACAAACGGTGTTGGAATTGAATACTGTATCTATGCGACAAGAGAATCTCGGGTGACCCTGCAGATGGAGGACGTTGCCGAAAGAGCCCGTGGAGAGATCGTCCAAGATAGAAACGGTCCACCCTTCGGACAAGCAACGTTCGGCCAAATGGGAACCAATGAATCCTGCGCCTCCGGTAATTAGTATTCTCATTTGGGCATTCTCTTGGTGTGCGACAGCAGGTTCCGGTACAAGAGGTCCAGTGTATCCACAAGATTACCATACTGATAGCGCTCCGAAGCGAGTTGCCTGGCGCTAGCCCCCATCGTTTCAAGGAGTTGAGGGTCCGCGAGGAACTTGGCGATAGCAGCCGCGAAAGCCTCCGGGCGCGCGGGAACCAACGCCGCATTCGCGTACCACTCGGTTTGGCCTTCCCGGCGGAGCATCGGGCGTGCCACCATGTCGACGACACCGCCCGCGGGAGTGGATACGAACGGTCGTGCGGCCGCCATGCCCTGGATCAGCGAGACGGGAGTACCTTCGTTGCGGGAAGTTTGAATTACAAGGTCGCACCGGCTCAGCGCGGGCAAGATATCGTTCTGCCAGCCGAGCCATTCCAGTCTACCCGGCATATCCCGCACAGCCTGTTCCAAAGCTGCGCGTTCCGGGCCGTTTCCCGCGACCAGAAACCGAACTTTGTCGGTCTTCGATAACACGCATTTCATGACGTCCACGAGGAGTGGAACGTCTTTGATGGGCACCAGCCGCCCGAACCAGCCGACCGTCAGCGTACCCGAAGGCTTCGGGGGCTCCATGGCAAGTTCCCGCTCCAAGTTCAGCCCCAGCGACACAACCTTGATCTTGTTCCTGGGGGCGACCCGGAAGGTTTCTCCGATTTCCGTGGCCTGCTGCTCCGACACGACGCAAATGCAATCAGTGAACATCGCCAGGACGCGCTCGATGTTCCGGAACACGAAGCTTCCGAGAGGCGAGAAATAGTTCCGCAGGCTGTTGCCGTGGAACGTATGGACTACTACAGGAACACCCGCGAGAACAGCAGCTGCGCGACCGAGGAAGCCGGCTTTCGCGGTGTGGGTGTGGACAATGTCAGGCTTCTCTTGGCGGAGGAGCTTGTAAATGCGCCACAAGGCTGAAAGATCGTCACCGGAGATTGTTCGACCCATCTCCGGGATCGGAATGAACTCGTCGTCTGGTCCCAGCGGCTGTTGCAAGTCGCCTTGCGACTCCTGGCACTCACCCGCGAGCAGAAGCGTGTCGTATCCACGCGAGCGCAGGTGCTTTGACAGCAAGAGCACATGGATGGATGCGCCGCCGATGTTCAGCCGGGTAATGATGCTGGCGATCTTGATCTTGTTAGTCTCCATGTGTTTCGATGATCGACACGACAGTGGGGACGCAAGGCCGCATGGACGGCGGCTTCACCGCAAAGCTAGTGAGATCCAGCCAGTTCCTTCACCAAACTTCCGGTGAAGGTCTTGGCGTCGCCGAACAGCATGAGCGTGTTCGGCATGTAATAGAGTTCGTTGTCGATGCCCGCGAAACCAGCACTCATGCCACGCTTGATGATCATGACGGTGCGCGACCTGGTCGCCTCGATGATCGGCATTCCGGCGATGGGGCTTGTAGGATCGTTCTTCGCCGCCGGGTTGACGATATCGTTGGCACCCACGATCAGGGCCACGTCGGTCATGCCCATTTCGGGGTTGATGTCTTCCATCTCGATCAGCTTGTCGTAGGGAACATCAGCCTCGGCCAGCAAAACGTTCATATGCCCGGGCATACGTCCGGCAACCGGGTGGATGGCAAAACGGACGTCGACGCCGCGCTTCACAAGAGCGTCATGCAGTTCGCGGATCTTGTGCTGCGCCTGGGCGACGGCCATACCGTAACCGGGGATGATGACGACGCTGCGGGCGTCCTCAAGGATCGCCGCGGCTTCCTCGGGACTGGCGGATCGGACGGGACGCGCCTCTGTCGCCGCACTGCCCGCTTGGACTTGGCCGAACGCGCCGAACAGGACGTTGGTGAACGACCGGTTCATGGCCCGGCACATGATGATCGAAAGGATGAAGCCGGAGGAACCGTCGAGCGCGCCCGCGATGATCAGCAGCTTGTTGTCGAGCGCGAAGCCCATGGCGCAGGCGGAAAGCCCCGCGTAGGAGTTGAGCAGCGCGATGACGGTGGGCATGTCCGCGCCACCGATCGGCAGAATCAGTTGGACGCCGAAGAACATCGCCAAAGCGATGAACACCGGAAACAATCCAGAGTTGGCCGGATTCACCACCAGCGCCCCGACGATCCCGGCCGCCGCGAGGAAGATCACCAGATTCACGTAGTTCTGACCCTTGTAAGTGACCGGGCGCGACGGCAGCACTTCCTGCAGCTTGCCGAACGCCATCAGGCTGGCCGTGAAAGTGAGGTAGCCCAGCAGCATTTCGACGCCGAGGGCAACCATCATGAAGCCGCCGGGGTGCAACCGAAGGAACTCGGCCGTGCCGATCAGCGCAGATGCCAGCGCGCCGCAAGCCTGGGAAATCGCGGTCCGCTGCGGCACGTGCGTCATCGGCATCAGCAGTGCCAGGGGCACTCCAATTACAGCACCCAGCAGCAGCCCCCCGATGATCCATTCGTAATTGACGACCTCGTGGCGCATGAGTGTGCCCACGACGGCTAGCAGCATGCCCAACTCTCCCGCGAACACGCCGCGGCGCGCGGTGGCCGGGGAATTCATCCACTTCAGCGCCAGGATGAAGAGCCCGGCAGCTACCAGGTAGAAGAGCGCGAAGAGTGTCATTTCTGACCCTTTTTCTTGAACATCTTCAGCATGCGGTCCGTGATCAGGTAGCCGCTGACGAGATTGGTGGTCGCAGCCACCACCGCGATGAAGCCCAAGACGCGCGAGAGCGTACTAACGTGCTCCTCGCCGGAGATCAGGATTGCGCCGACCACGGAAATGGAGGCGATGGCGTTGGTCAACGACATCAGCGGGGTGTGCAGGAGCGGCGACACCTTCCGAATCAACTCGAAGCCTAGAAACGCCGCGAGCATGAAAACGTAGAGTCCGAATTCGAAGTTCACTTTGCGGGGGCCTCCGGGGGCGGTGCAAGCTTGGGATGGACGATCTTGCCGTCCCGGGTGACCAGGGTTTCGCGCACGATATCGTCATCCATGTTGATGTTGACCACTCCGTCCTTGGTGATCAACTTGAGGAAGTTAACCAGGTTGGTCGCGTACATCTGGCTCGCGTGGAACGGTGCGCGCGAGGCGAGATTGGTGGGGCCGATGATCGAAATGCCGTTGTGGACGACGGTTTCGCCCGCGCGAGTCAATTCGCAGTTGCCGCCGCGTTCGGCTGCGATGTCGACAATCACCGAGCCCGGGGCCATCGCCTCGGCCATCGGGGCGGTAACCAACACCGGGGCCTTGCGGCCGGGGACGGCGGCGGTGGTGATGACGACGTCCTGTTCCCGGATCACTTCGGTGAGGAGTTCGCGCTGGCGCTTGTAAAAAGCCTCGTCCATGGCCTTGGCGTAGCCGCCGCCACCGCCGCCGCCGCCAGTATCGAGGTCGAGGACCACGAACTTCGCGCCGAGACTTTCGATTTGTTCCTTCACTTCCGAGCGCAGGTCGTAGGCGCTGACAACCGCTCCAAGGCGGCGCGCGGTGGCGATGGCCTGAAGCCCGGCGACGCCCGCTCCCAACACGAGAACCTTGGCGGGGGTGATGGTGCCCGCCGCAGTCATCATCATCGGGAAGATCTTGGGCAGCGCGGCTGCGGCCAAGAGCACTGCCTCGTAGCCCGCAATGCTCGCCATGGAGGACAGCGCATCCATAGCTTGGGCGCGTGTGGTGCGGGGGACCAGTTCGGTGGCGAAAAGGGTTGCGCCGGTGGCTGCGACGGCTGCGTTTTCGGCATGGGCCGTCAACGGGTCGCCATAGCCGATCACGATCTGGCCGGCACGGAGGGAGGGCAAGTCCGCCGATCCCTCGACCGGATTCGCGCCGGGCGTCCGTGCCTGCACGATAATCTCGCAGGAGGCGAACACGTCCGCCCTTGTTGCGAGGCGCACACCACGCCGCTCGTATTCGGCGTCCGGGAAGCCAGCCGCCAAGCCGGCACCCTGTTCCAAGACGACAGATAGCTTGGCTTTCGCCAGCGCCTCACATGATTTGGGAGTCAGCGCAACCCTGCGCTCTCCCGGAAACGTTTCCTTTGGAACCCCTACTGTAGCGGCCATGCGTGAGCTTAGTGCCCTAAACCTTTACCCAGAAGTCTGCACTGCAATCATATAAGCCCCGCTTCGATGGAGCCGGAAAGTCGGGTTGCGGTTGCGTTCTGCCAGCGCTGAACGGGCCGGGAAGTCACCAATTTGTAACGCAATTGAAGCGAGACTGTCATCCCGTGGTACAAAGTGGGTTACAAGCCTGTGCGACTATTTCCACGTGAAGAAAAGTTCTTTGACCTGCTCGAAGCGCAGGTTGGACGCATCGTGGAGGCCGCCCGCCTCCTGAACAACGGTGTCCGCAAGGGCCAATCGGCTATTTCCGGTATGGCTGCGGACATCAAGCGGCTCGAGCACGAAGCCGACCGGATCACCCACTCCCTGTTCACGAAGTTGAACCAGACCTTCGTGACGCCGATGGATCCGGAGGACCTGCACGCGCTGGGCGCGGCCTTGGACGACGTGATCGACTACATCGAGGATGCGGCCTTCCGGCTCGACGCATACGATGTGGACCCGGCCCGCACCGGGATCGGCGAGTTGGCCGAGATCATCCAGAAGTGCAGCGAGACGCTGGAACTCGCCATCGGCAAGCTCAAGACCAAACAGAACCACCTGAACGACTGCATCGAGATCAACCGTCTGGAAAACTCGGCGGACGAACTGGTGCGGAAGCTCGTCACGCGGCTTTTTGCGGAGGAGACCAACGCGATCACCTTGCTCAAGTACAAGGAGATCTACGAAACGCTGGAAGCCGCGACGGACCGCTGCGAGGATGTCGCCGACATCCTGCAGACCATCGTCGTGAAGAACAGCTAGACCCGGCCGTTAGGAGACCACTGCAATGACCACGCTGGCTCTGTTCGTGATCGCGATCGCGGTTCTTTTCGACTACATCAACGGCTTCCACGATTCGGCAAACTCCATCGCGACGATTGTGGCGACGCGGGTGTTGAAGCCATTCCAAGCCGTGCTCTGGGCGGCGTTCTTCAACTTCGCGGCCGCCTTTCTGCTGGGCACGAGGGTTGCCTCCAGCATCAGCAAGGACTACGTCGATTCGCACATCGTGACCCCGCATCTGGTGCTGGCTGGATTGATGGGAGCGGTGGTGTGGAACCTGATCACGTGGTGGCTCGGGCTGCCCACCAGTTCCTCCCACGCGCTGATCGGAGGCTACGCGGGCGCGGCGGTAGCCAAGGCGGGACTCGCCGGGTTGGTGAAAGGCAAATGGCCGACAACGCTCTCGTTCCTGGTGCTCTCTCCGTTGATTGGATTGTTCCTAGCCTACTTCCTCATGCTGGCAGTCCATTGGGGTTTCCGGCGCATGTCCCCGGCACGGGCGGACCGCTGGTTCCGGTCTTTGCAGTTGCTCTCCTCGGCACTGTTCAGTTGCGCCCACGGCACCAACGACGCGCAGAAGACGATGGGCATCATCACAGCGCTGCTGGTTTCGATCGGCTTCCAGAAGGACAACCACGTGTAGTCCTGGGTCATCGCGGTCGCGAGCACGGCAATTAGTTTGGGAACGCTCTCCGGCGGCTGGCGGATCGTGAAAACAATGGGGTCGAGGTTGACCCGCCTCAAGCCCCGCAGCGGCTTCTGCGCTGAAACCGGGGCGGCCATAGCGATCTTCCTCCCCACTTTCCTCGGCTTGCCGGTTTCAACGACGCATGCGATTGCGGGGTCGATTGCGGGCGTCGGCTCCGTCAACCGGATGAAGGCTGTGCGGTGGAGCGTAGCGGGCGAGATCGTCTGGGCTTGGATTCTGACGATTCCGTGCTCGGCGTTTGTGGCTGCGATCTGCTACCTGCTGGTCCGGATCTGGGCCCCGAACGCGTAAACCGGACTGCTGGTATCCTGCGGGACAGGCATGGAAGTTCTCACACGTATCCGGGAGTGGTTGCGCGCCGAGGGCGTAGTATTCCGCGAAGTGCACCACGAACCCACCCGCACGTCGGAAGAGTCGGCTGCGGCGCGCGGCGAAGAACTGCGGGTCGGCGGCAAGGCACTGCTGATCAAGGTGGACGACACCTTCCGGCTATTTATCCTCTCGGCGGACCGAAAGCTGGATTCCGGTGCCATCAAGCGTCATTTCGGGGCCAAGAAAACAAGGTTCGCCACGCCCGAGGAACTGATGGCAGCGACCGGACTCGTGCCGGGGTCGGTGCCGCCATTCGGCCCGCCCATCCTTCCCTTTCCCCTTTACACCGACCCTTCCGTCTTCGAAAACGATCGGGTGGCGTTCAACGCCGGGTCGCTTACCGACTCCGTGGTCATGCCGATTGCCGACTACCGGCGTCTGGCCCAGCCAGAGATATTCCAGTTCGCCACCCCGTAGTAGAATTGCAGATTCATGTCCAACAGAGAATCTTCGGCCAAGACAGAGCCGAAATACGCTTGGTACCGTGAGTTGACCGGCTACCACTGGTTTGTGTTGAGCGTCGCCAGCATGGGCTGGATGTTCGACACGATGGCGCAGCAGCTGTTCAACTTGGCGCGCCGTCCAGCGATCGCGGAACTGCTGGGCAAGGGTGCGACGGCGGGGGAGGTCGGCAAGCAGGCCGCTTGGGCCACCGCCATCTTCATGATCGGCTGGGCCATCGGCGGAGTCTTCTTCGGAGTCCTGGGCGACCGGCTGGGCCGCTCCAAGACGATGATGATCACGATCCTCTCGTACACGATCTTCACCGGGCTCAGCCTGCTCTCGACCAGCATTTGGGATTTCAATGTCTACCGCTTCCTGTGCGGGCTGGGGGTGGGCGGACAGTTTGGCATCGGCGTCGCGCTGGTGGCGGAAACAATTCCGGCGCGAGCAAGGCCTTACGCGCTGGGCATGGTGCAGGCGTCGTCTGCGGTCGGAAACATGATGGCCGCGCTGACCGGGATCATTCTGGGGCAGATGGAGGTTTCGGGTTCGATCACGGGTGCGTGGCGTTACCTTTTCCTCGCGGGCGCGATTCCGGCTCCTCTGGCCATCGTCGTCTTCCTGAAGCTCAAGGAACCGGAGAGCTGGCTCAAGGCGCGCGCCGAGAAGAAGAAAATGGGGTCCTACGGGGAGCTTTTTGCCGACCCGCGTTGGCGCAAGAATTCCATCGTTGGCTTCCTGCTGGGATTCGCGGGCATCGTCGGGCTGTGGGGCATCGGGTTCTTCAGCTATGACTTGTTCCGTCCGGTGCTGGAAAAGACGTTCAAGGCCGAGGGCCTGGTGGGCGCCGCGCTGGCGGGCAAGGTGACGACTTGGATCGGCGTGACGTCGCTCCTGCAAAACCTGGGCGCGTTCTTCGGCGTCTATGCGTTCACCTATCTGACGAACTACACGGGTCGCGTGAAAGCGTTCGCCATCAGCTTTGTGGCCGCGATGGGCATGACCGCCTACACCTTCTGGAATCTGAGGCAGATCAGCGACATTTTCTGGATGATCCCGCTGATGGGTTTCGCACAGCTATCTCTCTTCGGCGGCTACGCCATCTACTTCGCGGAGCTGTTCCCGACGCGCCTGCGCAGCACCGGAACCAGCTTCTGTTACAACGTGGGTCGTTTTGCCGCCGCCGCCGGGCCGTTCACCCTGGGATATTTGACCAGCGACGTCTTCGGGGCAAAAGCGGAACCGATGCGTTGGGCTGGCGTGTCGATGTGCCTCGTGTTCCTGGTGGGCCTCATTGCGTTGCCGTTCGCGCCTGAGACAAAGGGACTGCCGCTGCCGGAATAAGGCGGGGCGCACGGAATCGCCAGAGCGTAGCAGGGCATCCAAGAAGTCTGCATGGAGGGCTTGCTACTACTTCTCGAACAGCACGGATATGCCATTTTGTTCGGCATGGTGCTTGCCGAGTCGTTGGGAATGCCGGTCCCCGCGGCATTGGCGCTGTTGGGAGCGGGCGGAGCGGCTTCGCGGGGCCTGCTGCATCCGGGTGCGGTGTTCGGGACCGGACTGGTCGCGATGCTGATCGGCGACACCTTGCTGTTCCTCGCGGGCCGGTACACCGGGTGGTGGCTGCTGGGAATGCTCTGCAGGTTTTCGTTGAATCCCGAGGCGTGCATCCTGCAGTCCGCCGAGATCTTCCATCGGCGTGGGCGCGTCATCCTCCTCTTCGCGAAGTTCCTGCCGGGCGTGAACACGATGGCGGCACCGCTGGCGGGGAGCATGAACCTGCCCGCGAAGCAGTTCTTCCCGTTGGATTTCCTCGGCGCGTCGCTGTATGTGGGGGGATGGTTCGGCGTCGGCTACCTGTTCAGCGGTGTGCTGCGGCAGATCGCGAGCGGGTATTCGAGCATGGGGACCTTGATGGGTTGGGTAGCGGCAGGGCTGTTCGCGCTTTGGCTGGGCAACCGGGTGCGGTTGTGGTTGAAGTCGCGGAACGAGACGCCGGTGCCGACGGTGCATCCGCACGAAGTCGCAGGGAATCCGTCCGTGGTGATCTACGACGTCCGCAGCCACGGCTACTATGACGCGGGCACGATGCGGATCCAAGGCTCGCTGCGGCTTGAGCCGAACGCGCTGGCAGAGCACATCGGGATGTTGCCGCGCGAACGGGAGATCGTCTTGTATTGCACGTGCGTGAACGAGGCGACGGCGGTGCGGGTGGCGCGAATGCTGGCGGAACGCGGAATTCCGTCGTCGGTTTTGGTGGGCGGGCTGGGGGCTTGGAAAAAGGCGGATTTGCCTTTGGAACCGGTGCCGGCTACGGATGTGGTGATGCTGCCGAAGTTCGCGTAGTGGGGCTGCCCTTCTAGAAATCCTCGGGACGCAACCCTGTCTTCTTCGCAATCTGGCCTAATAAACCCGGCCCAACCTCGTCACTGTCATGGAAGGCAAACGTGTAATCGGGCCAACCCGGACGAGCCAACCTGCGGTGGGATCCGCGCCGCCTCGTCTCCATCCATCCAATCTTGAGTAGTGCGGCCAACAACTGCTTGGCCTTGACCGAGCGCCATACGCTCATGCGAGTGCAAGTGGTCGCAGTTCTTCAACCAACTTCACAAAGGGTGGAGGAACGAACTCGCCGTGCTCCATGCAATCGGCGGCCACGGCGACCGCCAGCGAGCGGACCGCATCAAGCGCTTCAATTCGGGTGAACCCGTAAGCCATCACACCCGGCAGAGCTTCGATATCGGCCCACCAGCGGCCGTCATCCTCGCGTCCGATGAGGATCTCAATCCCGTCCGAAGTGAGCACTTCCATGGCATTTCCATCGTAGCGCAACGCGCGCCGACGAGGCGCTCTTTGGCGGGTCGGTTCTGCCAAGACCGGTATTCCTCGGCCTTCAATTCGACCGAGCTCCGGAATACGCGGACGGTGTTTTCCGTAGCTTGATTGTCCTTCGATCCGTAGCCGCGAATCCATCGGGCCCCGAGTCCGTCGCACATTCCGGCATGGGCGGAGCGACGGCGGTTCTGGTATCGCGCATGTTGAGGACGCTCCGGAACCGGTGCGAGCGACGGATATGGCGGCACTGCCGAAGTTCGCATAGGGGGCTAGTTCTGGCTCCAAGAATCCCGTGACGCAAGGAAAGTTCGGTGCTATCTCGTTACGTTGGTTCGCGCCTGCAATCCGTAGCGATCCACTCCCGGTCCTTGCAGGATTTTCAGGGCATAATAGAAACATGGTGAGATCTGTGGAAGGTGTCTACCGAGACGGACGCGTGGACGTTCTGCAGCCATTGGATATTGCAGATGGCGCAAACGTGATCGTGACTTGGGTCGGTTCAGCTACATCCGTCGACTTGGCCGGTGCGGGGATCGACCGGGAGCAAGCCGCAGGACTTCGCCAGCGTCTTGCTACGTTTGTTGAGGACTGGGATCGACCGGAGATGAACGCGTATGATGAATTGCCGACGGGTGATGGCGGACAACCTTGCCACCATCCACCGGTTGGAGATTGCCAGAGTTATAGGCCGGATTGAGGACCTCGCGGTCGTGGAAGCTGGCTTGCGGACTACGTTGGGGCTTTGACTGTGTCGTCGGGTGTCGTTTGCATGCCGCGTGCCGATTCACGAGGCCCTAAAGCCCGTCCCACAACTCCGACAACCAAAACTCCAGCCCTTCCAACGGGCCTTCGCCGGCCAGCATTTCCCCCGAGTGGACAACCGGCCCAGTGCCCGGGCGGTACACGTGGACGCATCGGGCGTCGCCGTCCACCAGCCATCCAAGTTCAACCCCGTTTGCGATCCACTGATCCATTTTCTTGCGCGCCGTGGACAACCTGTCACTCGGTGACCGGACCTCGACCACGAATTCCGGGACAAGCCGAAGGAATCTGCGCCGTTCCGCTTTCGTCAACTCCGCCAGCCGACCATTCGACACCCATGCCGCGTCGGGAGACAACGCCGACCCGTCGGGAAGCATGAACAAAGCCGTAGACCCGAAGACCTTCCCCTTGCGGGTCCGCCGGGCCCAAGCATGCAGTTGGCCGACAGTCTCGGCAGAACGATAGTCCGACTCCCCCCCTGCTGGTGGCACGATCACGACCTCCCCTTGTGGCGTGCGCTCCAATCCGGTGTCTGGATTGGCCTCGCAGAGGGCCCAGAATTTCTCGTCGTCGAGCATGTCCGCACGGCGTTCGCTGTCGCGGTCGAACGTCAGCACAGCCGGGAAAGCGATCTCTGGGAGTGCGAGTTGCATCCTGTTCCCATAGTAGACCAACCCGCCCCGATCCCGCGCTATAATCAGCCGCATGTCGCGAATTTCCGCCGCCGTTGCAGCCATAGCCGCCACCATCGCGCTCCCCATTTTCTGCGTCGGGGCCACACGACCCCTTACGCACGCCGACTACGACTCATGGAAGAGCATTTCCGCCATCACCCTCTCCCGCGACGGCCACTATCTGGCCTACGGGCTGTTCCCTCAGCAGGGCGACGGCGAGGTCGTCCTCCGCGATCTCAAGACCGGAGCGGAGCACCGCGAACCGGCTGGCGCGCAACCGCCGCCCCCGGCCCCGGACCCCGAATCCGAAGTTCCGCCGCGTCCCCCGACGATCAGTCTCGCCTTCTCCCATGACGGCAAGACCGTCGTCTTCACCACCTTCGCCTCCAAGGCTGACACCGACGCTGCGAAAAAAGCCAAAAAGAAGCCCGAGGACATGCCCAAGGGCGGCCTCGTGATCCTGCCGACCGCTGGCGGCGCGGCGATTCGGATCGAACGCGTCAAGAGCTTCCAAATTCCCGATGACATCGACGGCTGGGTCGCCTACCAGAAGGAATCCGGCACCGCCGCGCCCGCCGGAGCCCGACGCGGCGAATCGGCCCCGGCGGATCTCGTATTGCGCTCCCTGACTGCTGGCACGGAAAAGACCTACTCCGACGTCACCGAATTCTCCTTCGCCAAGGACGGCAAGCAGGTCTACTTCGCCGTCAACGCCAAGGGCGGCGACACGAACGGTGTCTACGCGGTTGCGCCTGGATCGGAACCGTCCGCGCTTGCCACCGGCAAGGGAAAATACTCGAAACTGCTGCTGGACCGCCGACAAACCCGCATCGCCTTCCTCTCCGACCGCGACGACGCCGCCTCAAAGGCGCCCAAACTGGCGGTTTATGCCGCCGACCGGTCCTCCGCCGCCGCGTCCGCCGTGGTTTCCGACGCCCCCGCCGGATACCGAATCGCCGACGCCGGTGCCGCGCCCCTGCTCTTCTCGCGCGAAGGCTCGAAGCTCTTCTACAGCCTCGCCGCCGTACCCGTCCGCCGTCCGAACGCCGCAGCCGCGGCATCCGACGACGAAAAGGCCACCTTCGACCTCTGGAGCTACAAGGACGACTACATCCAGCCCATCCAGAAAGCCCGCGTCGGAGCCGACCGCGCCCGCTCCTACCGCGCCTCCTACGACTTCGCCACGAAGAAGTCCATCCAACTCGCCGACCCCACGATGGCCGACCTCACCCCCTCGCCAGACGGCAGCCGCGCCTTCGGCACCGACGACCGGGCCTACCGCGCAGAGGCCGACTACGGCGAGCGTGTCCGCGACACCTATGTGGTCGACACCGCCACCGGACAGCGCCGTCTGGCTGTCAAGCGGCAGGTCGGAGTGGCGCAGTGGTCCGCCGACGGCAAGTTCGGCATCGTCTTTGATGGCAAGGACTGGAGCTCCATCGACGCCGCGACCGGCAAGGTCACCAACCTAACCGCGTCGCTACCGGTCAAGTTCTGGCAGGAGGACAACGACACCCCGAACCTGCCCACCTCCTACGGACTCGCCGGATGGAGCAAGGACGGCCGCGCCCTCGTCTACGACCGGTTCGACCTCTGGTTGCTCAAGCCCGACGGGACTCAACCCTCGCGCTTGACGGGCGACGCGGGCCGAAAAGCCCGCACCACGCTGCGCTATGTCCGGCTGGAACGCGACGAGGAGACCATCGACACCTCCAAACCTCTGCTGCTGCACGCGGTCAACGAGGATACGCGCGAATCCGGCTTCTGGCGGCTCGAAAACGGCAAAACGACCACTCTCGCCATGGCCGCCAAAGAATTCACCCTCCCGGTGAAGGCCAAGGACGCCGATGTCTACGTCCTCGCCGGCGGCACCTTCAGCGAATACCCCGACCTGCTGGTGACCGACGGCAAGTTTGCCTCGATGAAGAAATCCAGCGATGCCAACCCCCAGAAGGCCGACCTCGCGTGGGGCACGTCGGAACTAGTCACATACACCAACGCCGACGGGCGCGAACTCAAGGCGGCGCTCTACAAGCCCGCCGGTTTCGACCCCAACAAGAAATACCCGATGCTGGTCTACCTCTACGAGCGCCTATCGCAGAGCGTGAACCACTTCGTCGACCCGCGTCCGGGCAACACCATCAACCTCAGCTACTACACCAGCAACGGGTATCTGGTTTTGACGCCGGACATCGTCTACACCACAGGCTATCCGGGCCAAAGCGCGCTGAAGTGCGTGCTGCCCGCCGTGCAGAACGTGGTCAACCGGGGGTATGTGGATGAGAACAACATCGGCATCCAGGGCCATAGTTGGGGCGGCTACCAGATCGCGTACATGATCACCCAGACCAACCGCTTCAAGGCCGCCGCGCCGGGAGCGCCGGTCGCCAACATGACCAGCGCCTACGACGGCATCCGCTGGGGCACCGGCCTGCCGCGCCAATTCCAGTACGAGAAAACGCAGAGCCGCATCGGCGGCAGCCTGTGGGAATACCCCATGCGCTACCTGGAGAATTCGCCGCTGTTCCAAGCCGACCGCATCCATACGCCCGTCCTCATGATGCACAACGATGCCGACGACGCCGTGCCGTGGTACCAAGGCATCGAGTTCTACCTCGCCCTGCGACGGTTGGGCAAGGAGGTCTACATGTTCAGCTACAACGGCGAGCCGCACAACCTCCGGCAACGGCCCAACCAGAAGGACTACGCGATCCGGATGCAGCAGTTCTTCGACCACTACCTGAAGGGCGCGCCGGCACCGGACTGGATGGAAAAGGGCATTCCGTATCTGGAAAAGGCCGGGGCTTCCGGCGGGGGTGCCGAGCAGTAGGCGCGTCACACATGCGGTCAACACGACTGCGGCCGAATGGTCTAGGACGCCTAGTCCACCGTTTGCGATATTCTAGTACTACTGCGCCCGAATACCGTCGCAATGGAGTAGACTGGAGATAGCACCGACCGCGTCGATGAGCAACCGAAAACAAAACGACATTTCGCGGACCGCCAGGGACGCCACCGTCTCCCGGTTGACGGTCGTAGCCATTGTTGGTGTGGCCGCTGCGATCTGTCTGGCCGGACTCATGCATGTCCGCACCCGGTACAGCGCATTTGATGGCGAGATCCACAGCCGGTTGCTGGTAATAGCCGAAAACAAGTCCGTCCAACTGGATGTTTGGCGTCGCGAACGACTGGCGGATGCCCACACCTTGGCCGCTTCCACCAAACTGATGCCCACCCTGGACAAGGTAATGCGGGGCAGCGGGACACCGGAGCAAACACGCCAGGTGCAGAGCATGTTGGACGCGGTTCGCGTCCAATACAACTATGAGAATGTGGTTCTGGTCTCGGCCGCAGGCAATGTACGGCTGGCGTCGGGGCCATTGCAGGGCGACGAGTCCTACTACCGTAAATTGGCCGATGCGACATCCGGTTCCGCTTTCCGGTACTACTTCAACGATTTCAGCCGGGCTTCGACCGGGGGCCATCCCCGTCTCAGCCTTTCCGTTGCCGTGTCGAGTGCTGACGACAAGCCTCTTGGCGTTCTCGTTCTCGGTATCGACCCGACGCACTACCCCTATCCAACCCTGCGGAACTGGCCAGGCGCAGGTCGCACCGGCGAGTTGTTGCTGGTGCAGAGCTCCGGCGATTCGATTCTGTACTTGAACGAGTCGCGCTGGGAACCAGGTTCGGCCTTGCGCTTGCGAAAGCCCTTCGCGTTGACGGAATTGACTTCCGCAGCGCACCGGCCAGGCAATCGCGCCGACGGAGTCGATTACCGGGGCATGTCCACGGTAGCGTCGCTGCAGCCGGTGTTCGGAACAAATTGGTACATCGTCGCGAAGATGGATCGCGCCGAGGCATTCGAGCCCATGGATCGGGAGGCAGCTCAAATTGGAGTCTTCTGCGCTCTGCTGATCGCGCTCACCAGCGCCGCCGGGCTGGTGCTGGTTAGGCGTTACAGATCGCAAATCCGTCGGGACAAACGTGAGGCCGAATCGGCAAGGCAGGCACTGCTGGAACGATACGAGATCCTGGCCCGCTTCGCCAACGACGCGATTCTCCTATCGACGCGCGACGGCAGGATCGTGGAGGCAAACGAGCGAGCTTCGTCCATGTTCGGGTATTCGCGGGAAGAATTGCTGGACCTTTCGCTGTTCGCATTGAAGCCCGAGAGCCAGAAGGCCCATTTCTCGGATATGCTGGAGCGGATCTATACGGAGAAAAGTCTCCTGTACGAGTCGCTCAACGTGCGCAAGGACGGCAGTGTGATTCCGACGGAGGTCAGCGCCTGCTTGGTGCAAGTGGACGGCCAGACCATGTGCCAGGCGATTGTCCGCGACATCTCCGAGCGTAAGGAAACAGAGCGGCAGATTGCTCGGCTCAACCACCTTTACGCCGTGCTGAGCCGTTGCAATGCGGTCAGTTTCCGTGCCGAATCCGAGGAGCAACTCTTCCACGACGTGTGCGCGACATCGGTGGAATCGGGCGGTTTTCGGATCGCATGGGTGGGCCGGGTGGAACCGGAAACGCTCCGTATTGTGCCTGTCGCGACCGCCGGACCGGGGGCCGCATATCTACAGGAAATCAGGATCGTGGCTGATTCCGGGCCTCTAGGCTCTGGACCGGCGGGAAGGTGTATCCGGGAAGGCAGGCCCGTGGCCGCACCCGATTACACCACCGACCCGGCCATGGTGCCTTGGCGCGAGGCTGCTGCCCGGCACGGCTTGCGCTCCGCCATTACGCTGCCAATCAAGCGCCACGGCCAAACGGTCAACATCTTCGGTCTTTTCTCGTCCGAACCCGCGTTCTTTAGCGCCGAGGAGATCGAGCTCGTGGCCGAGGTCGGCAAAGGGTTCTCGCTAGCCCTGGACCGCCTCGATCTTCACCGCGAACGCGCAATCTCCGAGCGGCAACTGCGGATCACCACCGAACGGTTGGAACTGGCGTTGGAAGCAAGCAACGAGGCCTACTTCGATTGGAGGACGCACACCGACAAATGGTACGTCACCCCCAGATTCTTCACGATGTTGGGTTATGAGCCTGGAGAATTTGTGGTGACGCGTGAGAGGGTGCTGGAGATGCAACATCCCGACGACGCCACGGAAGCGCGACGCAAGGGCTGGATGCTGATGTCCGGGAAAGCGTCTTCGTGTCGGGTGGAGCTTCGGATTCGGACCAAATCCGGCCAGTACGTTTGGGCTGAAACCCACTTCAAGGTTGCCGAACGCGACGGGGATGGGCGGGTAACGCGACTCGTTGGTACCCGATCCGACATCACGAAGCGGAAACTGCTGGAGCAGGAGTTCCAACAGGCGCAGAAAATGGAATCGGTGGGGCGGCTGGCGGGCGCGGTTGCGCACGATTTCAACAACTTCCTGACCGTGATCAACGGGTACTCGTCGCTGATGCTGGAAGAAGTGCCGCCCGACAGCAGTCATGGCAAGTATTTGTCGGCCATCCACGACGCGGGACAGCGGTCGGCCGCGCTCACGCGCCAGTTGCTGCTCTTTGGCCGGAAGGGGATCGAGAAGAAAGAGATACTGGATCCCAACCAAGCGATAACGAGTGCGCAGAAGCTTCTCTCTCGTATGATGCGGGGGCATGTGGAGCTTCGTTTGGAACTTGCTCCGGACGCGGGGCCGGTGCTGGCCGACCCCACACAATTCGAGCAAGTCGTGATGAACCTCGGCATCAATGCCGGTGACGCTATACCCGGGCGCGGAACGGTGACCATCCGAACAGAACGCGTGACGATCAACGCCGACGAATCCACGCCCGACCGAGCCGGCACCTTTGTGCGGCTGACCGTCGCCGACGATGGAACAGGCATCAGCCCCGAGGTGCAAGCGCATATGTTCGAGCCGTTCTTCACAACCAAGGCGAAGGGTGTCGGGACCGGCTTGGGCTTGGCGACTGTCCATAGTATTGTGGAGGGTTGCGGTGGCTTCATACAAGTTGAGACCGAGGTTGGTCAGGGAACTTCATTCCTCGTGTACTTCCCTGTGGCCGAAGGAGCCGTTGTGCCAGTGTCGACACCCGCAACTGAAGTTCCGAGGGCGACCAAGGGTACCGGAACGATACTCCTGGTGGAGGACGTGGAGGACGATGATAGCGTGCGTAATCTGGGGGGCAATATTCTCAAGGCCGCCGGGTATAGGGTGCTCGCGGCATCGAACGGCGAGTCTGGTTTGGGGATCTCGGCGAACTACAGGAGCCGAATCGATTTGGTTGTCAGCGATGTCTTGATGCCTGGAATGAGCGGTCCCGAGATGGTGCGGTCGCTTCAGCAATCACGGCCGGGCCTGCGGGTGCTGTATGTTTCCGGGTACGCGCATGACTACATCACCTTGGAAGACTTGGCGGCTTCCGGAGCAGTGTACCTGCAAAAACCATACTCGCCAAACATTCTTCTGGATACGCTTGGCGACTTGCTAGCCGGCGTGCCTGGGCATGGCGGAGGTGCCGCATGATGGATCCCCTCAGCATGCCCACCCTCTTGGTGGTGGACGACGATCCCAATGTGGCCGAGTTGATCCGAATGGCCGCAAGCGATGTCGGTTTCCTGGCCGAGGCAAGCGACGGCGTCGACTTCTTCGCTGAACGCGCGGTCTTCGACTTGATCGTGCTCGACCTCCATATGCCCGGCAAGGACGGCGTTGAACTCATTCGGGAGTTGGCCGCGTCGAGGAGCGGCTCGGCAGTATTCCTAGTCAGCGGGTTGGGAGGCAGGATGCTGTCCACGGCGGCACAGCTGGCGGACGCCCACGGTCTCCGGTTCATGGGGGCACTGGCCAAACCTTTCTCCTATGAGGACCTGTTCGAGGCGCTACTCGGCGTAAAGAATGCCTTGTCAACGGGAGGCGGAACCACGTCCCCGTCGCAGACCTTGGTGGAGCCGGGCGAACTGGAGGCTGCCATTGACAACGCGCAAATCGAGGCGTACTTCCAACCGATTATCAGCATTGCAAGCGGCCTCGTTGTCGGCGCGGAGTCGCTGGCGCGTTGGCGGCATCCCACGCGGGGTCTGCTGCTTCCCGGCACCTTTATTCCAGTTGCCGAGCAACACGACCTGATCACCAAGCTGAATTGGGCCGTGTTGACCGCCTCAGTTGGACATGTGTCCGGACTTGACCCCAAACGGGCGCTCCCCATCTCAGTGAACTTCACCGCGAGCGATTTCGAGGACTTGGAACTGCCGGAACGCGTCTTCAGCCTGCTGGACGGCACGGGTGTTCCGCATGCCATGCTCAACATCGAACTGACGGAAACGGCGACGATCCATGATCTGTCCCGAACGCTGGATACGATGATCCGACTGCGAATGAAGGGGGTGGGACTGTGGCTGGACGATTTTGGCACGGGCTACTCGTCGATGGAGCAACTGCGGCGTCTCCCGGTGAGTGCGCTGAAGCTGGACAGGTCGTTCATGCCGAGCGAATCAAACTGGGATGGCAATGTGGCGCTATTGCGGGGGCTGGTCGGGATGGCCAGGAACCTCGGGCTGCCGACGATTGCGGAGGGGGTGGAGACGGACCGGCAGCTTGCAATGCTCCGGGATCTCGGCTGCGCGGAGGCGCAGGGCTATCATATTGCCCGCCCGATGTCGGCGGCGGCGTTTACGAAGTGGATGGAGTCGCAGGAGTAGTCGTCCAATACGACCGCGGGGTGCTGAGGGAGCGCGCAGGCTCCAAGTGTTCGCGGTTGTCAGTCAATACGAATGCCCGACAGGAATTCCCTCGCGCCGCAGGCACTATACTCATGGATAGATGTCGTCCTATATTGAACAGCGCGGAAGCGGATACTATTTCGTCGGAAGCCGGGTTTCGTTGGAATCGGTGGTTTACCAGTTCCTGCGGGGCGAGACGCCCGAAGGGATCGTGCAGTGCTATCCATCACTGTCGTTGGAGCAGGTCTATGGTGGCATCACGTTCTACCTCGGTCGGCGGGTCGAGATGGATGGCTACCTGGAACGAGGCGAAGCCCGGTTCGCGGACATGGCGCACGCACAAAGGGTCGCGAATCCCCTACTCTACGCTAAACTGGACGAGGCACGGCACGGGGTGCATGCGTGAGTCGCAGCCAGCGCTGCGAGGCTCGTTGACTTTCCCATGCGTCCAAGGTTCATTGCAGAGGAGAATCTGAACGGGAAGATCGTCTCCGGCGTGTTTCGACGCGAGCCGGCAGTTGACATTTGGACCGCCAAGACCGCCGGGATATTGGGGATAGCAGACCCTGCAGTGTTGGCTGTCGCGGCACGGGAGAACCGGATTCTTGTTTCACACGACAGGGAAACCATGCCTAGCTATTTCCGCGCATTCGTCGCCCGAAATGCCAGTCCCGGCTTGGTGATTGTGTCCCAGACCGTCGAGATCCGCCAAGTCATCGAAGACATTGTCCTGCTCTGGGCGTCGTCAGAGGCGAGTGAATGGCGGAATCAGATTGTGTTTCTGCCTTTGTGAGCCCGAATCGATGCGCAGTGGCACGTAGACTTGTAGACATGGTGGATCCCGTCCTTCGGCTCGCGCTGGCGATTCAGGCAAACAAAGGTGTCTATGCCCTGCTGCTCGGCTCTGGAATCTCCCGTACAGCTGGAATCCCGACGGGCTGGGATGTGACCTTGGATCTCATCAGGAAGTTTGCCCGGCTGCGCGGTGAGGAATGCGAACCAGAGCCTGATGCTTGGTACGCAAGGACAACCGGTCGTGCGGCGGACTATTCCCATCTCTTAGACGAACTGACGGTGACACCGGCTGAACGGATGCAACTGCTGCGTCCGTACTTCGAGCCGACGGAGGACGAGCGGTCGGAAGGCCTGAAGTCTCCCTCCGAGGCCCACCGGGCGGTGGCGGTGTTGGTCGCGAAGGGCTACGTTCGTGTCATCCTGACAACGAACTTTGACCGGCTGATGGAGCAGGCGTTGGCCGACTTGGAAATTCAGGCGTCTGTGATCGCATCGAGCGATTCAGTCCGTGGTGCGCTGCCTCTGGCGCATTCCCCCTGCACGGTAATCAAGATCCATGGCGACTATTTGGATACGCGCAGCAAGAACACTCTCGACGAGGTCTCCTCGTTCGACGAATCGATGGATGGGTTGCTGGACCGCGTATTCGACGAGTACGGTTTGGTGGTCTGCGGTTGGTCCTCGGAGTGGGACGTGGCGTTGCGGCGAGCAATCGAGCGCTGCCCGAACCGCCGATTCGGCGCTTTCTGGGCCGCTTACAAGGGAACGACGACGCCGGAGGCCGAGCGGCTGATCAGCAGCAGGGGTGCCCAGAAGATTTCCATCGACGGAGCCGACCGTTTCTTTGTGGAGTTGGTCGAGAAGGTTTCGGCGCTGGAATCTTTTTCGGTAAGCGATCCGCTCCCGGCGAAGGTTGCGGTCGCGCGGATGAAAAAGTACTTGCAGGAGCCCTTGAGGCCCATTGACTTTCGCGACTTGGTGAATGCGGAGGTCGAGCGGGTTTATACCGTGATCCATTCGGATGCATTTCAAGCGGGTCGATTTGCTCCTTCAGCAGCGTTGATTCTGGCGACGCTGCCGCGATATGAGGCCGCGATGCGGGTGTTGACGGCGATGTTGGGTTGCGGTGGACACTGGGCTTCTGATGAGTATCAGGTTGAGTGCCTCTGCGCGGCGGTGAAGCGGCTTGCGGATGATCCGGGCCCACACTCA
The DNA here is from genome assembly GCA_903907865.1 of uncultured Acidobacteriia bacterium. Lineage (GTDB taxonomy): Bacteria > Acidobacteriota > Terriglobia > Bryobacterales > Bryobacteraceae > BOG-234. The sequence goes on along the minus strand of CAIVPR010000164.1, from coordinate 64,089 downwards.
GGCGCAGAAGTCTGGTTTTGCGTTCGACTTTATCCATCATTGCTGGCGCTCTATGCGTTGGGGCTCGGAGCGGTGGCACGGGGCAAGTTCTCAACCTTGCGACGGCTTTTGGAAACAAACGTGCGCCACGTTTGGGATCCGAATGACCGTCCCATTGTTGATGTCGTCAACGCCCAGGCGGTCCTCGCGTTTGAGTTGCCGGGTCTGGAGCGGCATCACACCCCATCGAACGACCACGTTTTCGAAGCCCTCAGGGACGTGATGCGGGATTCTTTGCCAGATGACTCTAGATATGCCGAGGCGTTCGACACTTTCGAGTATCTTGCGGGAATGGTCGGGTTCAAGAACTCCAAGCGGGGTGCCTGCGGGCGATTCCTTTGGCGGACGTCAGGCAACTCCATTCAAACCAGGACGGCACCAATGGAAGACGGGTCCGATCCGCCCCTGGTTCGCAGCGTATTAAACTCGGGTCTCTTTGGCCCGCCGGGCATCGCGGCAACAGCAGAACGCTTCCGGACGGTTAAGCAGGGCTTTGACGCGTTCATCGAACGCGTCCGGAACGAGCGCATGATCTTCTTCTGAGCCGTTCCAAGTCGGCCTTCTGCAACCACTGGGCCACCAAGCCGCGGATCTCTGCATCACGCGGCTTCATAAATCACCCGTCCGTACTTGTGCGCGGGGAACGCGATGCCTCCGACCAAATCCTTCGTGGCCTCGAACCGGTCCTTGGCAATGATCAGCACATCCACGGGGTATTCCACGTCGCCGATGGCTTTCCGGATATCCACCACTTCTTGGAGCGCATGCTTCGGCTTGCTGTCAACAACCAGCAGGTCGATGTCGCTGTCGCGGGTCATCTGGCCTGTCGCGGCGGAGCCGAACAGGATAATTTTGACGGGCTGTGCGACCGTCAAGACACGGCGGACAATTTCGTGCAGCAAGGAATCATGGACAGCCATCAGTTCCCATCATAACCGCCAGCGCCCGTGTATTCTCATCAAAGAAGGCCAATGACGCGAACAGCCTTGTGCCAAAAGCGCGCAGTACGCATTCCGCTTACATTGGAGTTCGCGTTTTGCTATCATGGGCCTTGTGAACGTGATCAGCAAGCCCAACTTGATGAAGATGGCTGAGCGGCATCCAGCTTCATGCGTTCAAGCGGACATCTGGTTTCGCGCTGCAAAAAGTGCCGGTTGGCGCGGGCTGCACGAGGTTCGGAAAGACTTTCCGGACGCCGATCAAGTCGGCAACGTTCTAATTTTCAATATCATGGGCGGAAGCTACAGGTTGATTGTGCGTGTCTCGTACATGTCGCAAACAATCTATGTCAAGGCCCTCCTGAACCACAAGGAATATGACCGCAAGGAGTGGATGAAATGGACCTGATAAAGACCGAAGCACATTTCGACCCTGCCGTCTACGGCAGACTTCTGGCGTCCGAGCTGCCTAGGCTGCCAGAAAACGAAACGGAATACGACCGCATTGTGGAGCGTATGGAAGCATTGGATTTTCCGCCCCGGCAATTGACCCCGGAGGAATCTGCTCTCCGGCAGCTGCTTGCGGCCCTCGTCCAAGTCTACGAGCCGGTTTGCGAATCCCCCGATTATCCCCCGTGCGAAGTAGTCAAGTTCTTCATGGAGCAGCGGGGTCTCAAACAAGCGGACCTGGTGCCCGTGCTCGGAACGCGCAGCCAAGTATCCGACATTGTCACAGGCAAGCGCGGCATCAGCAAAGCTCAGGCGAAGAAGCTAGCAACCTTCTTTAACACCGGCGTCGAACTCTTCATTTGAACTGGGATGGGCCCTCGCGGGCTTGGATGGGCCCGTCAACGAGGAGAAAGCCCCATTGCCGCCTCCATCGAAACCCGTTCGATACAATACTCTCTTTGACTTGAGCCCGGCCTCTGTACGTCCAGAACCCCTTCAGGCTCCCTCCAAGGAACGAGTGAATGAATCCCTCCGACACCGGCAATCCGGCGTACTACCATAAAGTCGTCGATTGCCAGTGGGCCTGCCCGGCCCACACCAACGTGCCCGAGTACATCCGGTTGATCGCCCAAGGCCGCTACGGCGACGCATACATGCTCAACCGGGAGTCCAACGTCTTCCCGGCGATCCTCGGGCGCACGTGCGACCGGCCCTGCGAACCGGCTTGCCGCCGTGGTCGCTTGCCGTCGCTTGCGGGCGAAGGTCTTGAAAAACCCGTCGCCATCTGCCGTCTGAAGCGCGTCGCGGCCGACCACCACGGCGACATCTCGGCGCGTCTTCCCCAAGCCCCCGAAAAGAAGAACGGCAAGCGCGTCGCCTGCGTCGGTGCCGGTCCCGCCTCCCTCACAGTGGCCAACGACCTGATGCCCCACGGCTATTCGGTCACCATGTTCGAGAAGTACGACAAGCCGGGCGGCCTGATGCGGACCAACATCCCGTCGTTCCGTCTGCCCGAACAGGTGCTCGCCGAAGAGACCAGCGCGATCCTCGACATGGGCGTCGACATCCGCTACAACTCGCCGGTCAGCAGCCTCAAGGCGCTCTTGGACGAAGGTTACGACGCGGTCTTCATCGGCAGCGGCGCCCCGCGCGGCAAGGATCTCGACCTGCCCGGTCGGTATGATGCCGACGGCAACTCCACCCCCAACATCCACATCGGCATCGACTGGCTCGGCTCGCTCGCCTTCGGCCACATCGACAGCATCGGCGAAAAGGTCCTCATCATCGGCGTCGGCAACACGGCCATGGATTGCTGCCGGTCGGCCCGCCGTCTGGGCGGCAAGGACGTCAAGGTTATGGCGCGCCGTCCCCGCCAGTTCTTCAAGGCCTCCCCGTGGGAACTTGAGGACGCGGAAGAAGAGCAGATCGACATCGTCATCAACCACGCGCCGAAGCGGTTCGTGGTGGAGGACGGCAAGCTGGTCGGCATGGAGTTCGAGCGACTCGAATGGGACGCCGACGCCAAGCGCTCCACCATCATCGATTCCGTCATCCTGCCCTGTGACGACGTGATCCTCGCCATCGGCCAGGAGAACGCGTTCCCCTGGATTGAGCGCGATCTCGGCCTCGACTTCGGCAAGTGGGACATGCCCGTGGTCGACAAGACCACCCACCAGTCCACGCTGCCGGGCGTCTTCTTCGGCGGCGACGCCGCTTGGGGCCCGAACAACATCATTTGGGCTGTCGAACACGGCCACCAGGCGGCGATCTCCATCGACCGCCACTGCCAAGGCACGCCGGTCACAGACCGTCCGGCCTGGGGCATGAACCTCGTCAGCCAGAAGATGGGCATCAGCGAGTGGAGCTACTCGAACGACTACGAGAAGGCCGCCCGACAGAAGATGAAGCACGTCGACTTGGTGCAGCGTTTCGAAGACCTGCATGTGGAAGTCGAACTGGGCTTCACGCCCGAACAGGTGGCGCGCGAGGTAGAGCGCTGCCTCAACTGCGACGTCGAAACGGCCTTCACAGACAAACTCTGCATCGAGTGCGACGCCTGTATCGACATCTGCCCAGTCCAGTGCCTCACCATCACGCCGGACGCCCCCGAGCCGGAGTTGCGGACGAAACTTTCCGCCCCGGCCGTCAATCCCAACCAGGCGCTGTTCGCGTCTTTGGCGCTGCCGCAAACCTCGCGGCTGATGGTCAAGGACGAGGACGTCTGCGTCCACTGCGGCCTCTGCGCCGAACGGTGCCCCACGGCCGCGTGGGACATGCAGAAATTCCAGCTGTTGATTTCCTACGCCGGGACGCCGGTAACGGGCGGGACCCTCTAAGCAATGCCAAGCCGCATTAACGATTTTGCAATCAAACTGGCCAACGTCAACGGGACGGGTTCGGCCAGCGCCAACGGCCTTATCATGCAGGCCATCTTCCGGATGGGCGTGCCCGTATCCGGCAAGAACCTGTTCCCGTCGAACATCCAAGGCCTGCCCACGTGGTACGAAATCCGGGTGAACGCCAAGGGCTACACGGCCCGCGCGCTGGACTACGACCTGATCGTGGCCATGAACTCGCAGACCTACAAAAAGGATGTCGCCGAAGTACGCGATGGCGGCTTCCTGCTCTACGACTCGTCGTGGCCTCTGGACGACGAGCTGATCCGCGACGACATCCACTACATCGGCGTGCCCTTGGCGCGGATGTGCAACGAGGCGTTCGGCGCGCCCCGCGAGCGCATCCTGATGAAGAACATCGCCACCGCCGGCGCGCTGATCGAGCTGCTGAATATCGACGCGGCCGTGGTGGAGCAGTTGCTCGAGGAGAAGTATGGCAAGAAAAAGGCCATGCGGGAATCCAACAAAAAGGCCCTGAAACTGGGCGCGGATTACATCAAGGCGAACTTCACGTATCCGCTCGAATTCCACCTGAAGACGATGAACGCCAATGACGACAAGATCCTCATTGACGGCAACACCGCGACGGCGCTCGGCTGTGTCTACGGCGGCGCGACGGTGGCGGCATGGTATCCGATCACGCCGGCAACGTCGGTAATGGACGGGTTCAAGGAATTCTGCGAACAGTACCGCAAGGACCCCGAAACCGGCGTCAACAACTTCGCCATCCTGCAGGCCGAGGACGAACTGGCCGCCATCGGCATGGTCATCGGCGCATCCTGGAACGGCGCGAGGGCGTTTACCTCGACCGCCGGACCGGGTGTCTCGTTGATGAACGAACTGCTCGGCTTGGCGTACTACGCCGAAATCCCGGCCGTGGTCGTCGACGTCCAGCGCGTCGGCCCCTCGACCGGCATGCCCACGCGCACGCAGCAGGGCGACCTGTTCGAGTGCGCCTACGCCTCGCACGGCGACACCAAGCACATCCTGCTCATCCCGGCCAATCCGAACGAGTGCTTCCAGTTCGCCCCGAAGTGCTTCGACCTGGCCGAACGCTTCCAGACCCCGGTGTTCCTGATGTCGGACCTCGACATCGGCATGAACGACTGGGTTACGCCCAAGTTCACGTGGGACGACTCCTACACACCCGACCGTGGCAAGGTGCTGACGGCGGAGCAGTTGGAGAGCCTCGACAAGTTCTACCGCTACCTGCCGACCGACGGCACGGCGGTGGCGGCACGCACGCTGCCGGGCATCCACTCGAAGGGCTCGTTCTTCACGCGCGGGTCTGGCCACGACAAGTACGGTGTTTACACCGAAACCCCGGACCTCTACGCCGAGGTGATGGACCGCCTGCTCCTGAAGCACAAGGAAGCGGCCGGTTGGGTGCCCGCGCCGATCATCGAGAAGCGCGAAGGTGCCAAGGTCGGCATGATCACCATCGGTGGTTGCGACCCGGCCGTCCGCGAGGCGCTCGACATGCTGGCCGACATGGGCCGTCCGATGGACTACATGCGTATCCGGGCGTTCCCGTTCCACGCCGATGTGGAGGAATTCCTCGCCACGCATGACTATTGCTATGTGGTGGAGCAGAACCGCGACGGGCAGTTGTGCTCGATGCTGACGCTCGAGACGCCGGTTTCGAAGGACAAGATCAAGCCCATCCTGATCTACAGCGGGTTCCCGCTGAGCGCGAAACATGTGATTGATGCTGTAACCGCACGGCTGGAGGAATTGAATGCCATCTATCGTTAAACCACTGGTGACGCACCCGAGCTTGGTGCGGAATGAATTGGGGCTGACGATCCGCGACTACGAGGGGTCGATGTCCACGTTGTGCGCCGGTTGCGGGCACGATTCGATCACGGCGGCGATCATCCGGGCATTGTGGGAACTTTCGGTCGAGCCTTGCATGCTGGCCAAGCTGAGCGGAATCGGCTGCTCGTCGAAGACCCCGACCTATTTCGTCGGCGGCGCGCACGGCTTCAACTCGGCCCACGGCCGCATGCCGGCCATCGCAACGGGCGCGAACGCGGCCAACCGGACGCTGACTTATCTGGGCGTTTCCGGCGACGGCGATTCGCTGTCGATCGGCATCGGCCACCTGAGCCACGCCATCCGCCGCAATCTGAACATGCTGTATGTGCTTGAGAACAATGGCGTGTACGGGTTGACGAAGGGGCAGTTCTCGGCGTCTTCGGACGTCGGGTCGAAGAGCAAGAAGGGCGAGGCGAACAAGATGTCGCCCATCGACCCGGTGCAATTGGCTCTGACGCTGGGCGCGACCTTCGTAGCCCGCAGCTTCTCCGGCGACAAGGCGCAGTTGGTGCCGATCCTGAAGGCTGGTCTGGCGCACCGCGGCTTCGCGCTGGTGGACGTGATTTCCCCCTGCGTGACCTTCAACGACCACGAGGGCTCGACCAAGAGCTACAAGTACACCCGAGGCAAGCACCATATCGCGACCGAGTCGGACTTCGTGCCGCACGCCAACGAAATCGTTGGCGAAATCGGGCCGGTGGGTGCGACGACGATTCAGATGCACGACGGCAGCTCGTTGCGCTTCACGAAGGTGCCGGAAGGCTACGACGTGACCGACCGCATGGCGGCGATGGAATACCTTCGCGCGCATCAGGGCGAGGTCGTGACCGGGGTGCTGTTCGCGGACGAGAGCGTGCCGGAAATGCACGAGATGAACAACACGCCCGCGGAACCGTTGGGGTCGTTGCCGTTCTCGAAGTTGTGCCCGGGGTCGGGGGCTTTGGCGGAGTTGATGGCGGATTTTAGGTAGGGAGCGGGGCCGTCAAGGCTGGGCAGCGAGCATGTCTTCAAGGCGCTGCCGGTCACGCCGCATACACGCGCTTGGCCTCGGCCAGCACCACCGGTCGAACCCGTGGTTTCAAGGCCCGTCTTACCGCCAAATCAACGGGGCGGCCGAGGAGGCCGCTGAGTTCCCGCATCATGGCCGCCAGTCCCAGCAAACCGGATGTGCGTCGGGGAGGAAGTCGACGAGGAAGTCGTAGTCGCTGTTGGGGCCCATCTCGCCCCGAGCGGCGGAGCCGAACAGCGCGAGTTCCTGGACCGCATGGCGGCGGCAGATTTCGGCGATTTCGATTTCGGGCAACTCCACACCGGGGGCTACCATCATAGTTCTGGCTGCCTCCATTATCAACGATTCTGCCAGTTGATAGCACCTGTCATCCTTTGTTGCCTGTGACGATCCCGGCTGCGATAGAATCCCCATGTGAACAAGCTCCTCTCAGCCACACTTCTGGCCCTCGTCCCAATAGCCACCGCATTTGCCCAGCCCCCGCAGGCTAACTTTGGCCCGGATTCCACGGTCCAGCCCAACGTCCCCCACGGCACCCTCACCAAGGGCGTGCTCGCGCCGGGCAAGATCTACCCCGGCGTGCCCCACGACTACCAGGTTTACGTCTCGGCCAAGGTCGACCCCGCGAAGCCCGCGCCTTACATGGTCTTCCTCGACGGCAGCGGCTATGCCGGCAACGGCATGCGCATCCCGGTCATCCTCGACAACCTCATCGCCAAAGGCGAACTGCCCCCCATGGCCGCCATCTTCGTCAATCCCGGCGTCCTCCCCCCGGCCAACGCGGAAACCCAGCTCGCCCGATTCAGCCGCGACTGGGAGTATGACGACGTCCGCCCCAACTTCTCCCGCTTCCTGGTCGAGGAGCTGATCCCTGAGGTCGCCAAGACCGTCAACCTTTCCACCAACCCCGACGACCACGCCATCGCGGGCACCAGCACGGGCGCGGTCGGGGCCTTCATGGCCGCATGGTACCGACCCGACGTCTTCCACCGCGTCCTGTATCTAATCGGCACCTTCGTCGACATGCGCGGGGCCAACCAGGTTCCGTTCTGGATCCGCAAGACCGAGCCGCGCCCGATCCGCGTCTTCCTCCAGGACGGCACCGCCGACATCGACAGCTACGCCGGAAACTGGCCCCTGCAGAACCAGAACATGAACGCCGCCATGACGTTTTCGGGCTACGATCACAAGTTCGAGTTGTACGAGGGCGAGGCCCACAGCACCCGCAAGTCGTCCGAGGTGATGCCCGACATCATGCGCTGGTTGTGGCGAGGCTACCCTGCCCCGATCGCGCAGAACGCACCCGAGCTGGTTCCGCCGCCGCCCGGTCGCGCTGGAGGACCGGCAGGTCGTGCGGGAGCTCCCGCAGGTCGCGGTGGTGGCGGACGGGGTCCGATGTTCCGCCAGCCAGCCTACAACGTGGTGACGCCCGACAAACAGTGGGAACCCATCGCGGGCGACTACGGCCAAGCCAGCAGCATCGCGGTCAACAAGACTGGCGACGTCTTCTTCGTCGATTCCAAGTCGAACAAGGTGTACAAAGTCGGAGCCGACGGGAAGTCGGTGGTCTTCAAGCAGAACGCGGGCGGCGCGAAGAACCTGCGCGGTGGGTCCGACGGTCGCATCTATGCGATCCAGTCAACCGGTCGGCGCATCGTGTCCTGGGGACCGGACGGAGCCGAAAAGGTGGTGGCAACCAACGTAGACGCCTTCGACCTCGCGCTTACCAACGCCGGCGACATCTACTACACGGACCCGTCCCACAAGACCATCGTCCGCATCGACGCCAAGGGTCAGCGCAAGACCGTGTATTCCGGCGGCGGCATCGAGGCCCCGACGGCGCTCGCCCTCACCCCCGACCAAGCGTTCCTGAACGTGAACGATGCCCGGACGCGCGAGCCGTGGTCGTTCCAAGTGGCGGCGGACGGCAGCCTTACCAACGGCGCACCGTTCTTCCGGCTCGAAACCTCGCCCCAGACGACGCTGGAAACCACCGGTCAGATCGCGATCGACAACTCCGGCAACATGTACCGCGGCACCGTAATGGGCATCGAAATGGAGAGCGCCAGCGGCCGCATGGACATGATCCTGAACCCGCCGGTCTACGACCCGCGCGCCGGAGTGGCAACACACATTGCATTCGGAGGCGAGAACCGTGATTGGTTGTACGTCTCGCAGGACGGCAAGCTGTACCGGCGACAGACCAAGCGCAAGGGTGCCGTGGCGTGGGACCCGGTGAAGCCGCCGCAGCCGTCTCTGTAAAATCTGCTCGTTTGGATGGCGTTGGGCGTGGAAACGCGATATAACATTTCCATGACCAACGCCATTACCCGCCGTTCCCTCGTCCGCACGGCCTGCGCCGCACTCGGCTCCGCCGCCATCCCCCGAGCCTTTCCCGCCGGTCCAGCCAAGGCCAATGCCTTCGCCCTGTGCGGCGACGAATCGCACAATTCCGACTACATCCGCACCGCCCTCACCGCCACCCTCGTGGAAGACGGTCCCCTCAACATCGATTTCACCGACCAGGAAAAACTCCTCACCTACGACAACCTGCGCAACTACAAGATCCTGATCATGTTCCGCGACGGTCGCCGCTACAACAACGGCTACTGGCACCAGATCTATTGGAACGAGAAGCCCGACAAGGTCGTGAGCGTACCCCCGATCCAGCGCAAGATAGGATCCGGCTACACCTCGTGGATGACGCAGGAACAGGGCAAGGGGATCAAGCAGTGGGTGTCGGAAGGCGGGTCGTTGTGGGCGTTCCACAACAATAGCGAGACCTCGATCAACAACAAGGACTACCGGGATGTCGAGGGAGCGATCTACGTCGGCCATCCGCCGATCCGCCCGTTCAAGGTCAAGATCACGAACCCGGACCACCCGATCACCAAGGGTGTGAAGGACTTCGTCGTCACCGACGAGCAGCACTATGTGGTCTACGACAAGGACCCCAAACATGTCCTCGCCCGCAGCGTAAACGAGGACGGACTGGACTACACCGACGCCGTCGGACGGAAGAGCAACACCGCCGAGGCCGTGTGGGCCTACGAGTACGGCAAAGGCCGCGTCTGCTTCATGGCCCCGGGACACCTAATCAGCGTCCTGTGGAACCCGGAGTACGAGAAGATGCAGCGCAACGCGGCCAAGTGGCTGCTGCGCGAGGCTTAGGCAACATCAACGACCGCAAGAAGCAAAAAGGGGGCGGCCCGAAGGCCGCCCCCTTTCCATTGCGCTAGTTGCACCAAGCCTTACTTCGGGCAGCCCTTGGAGGCGACCGCCGTCTTCAGCCCATTCAGGCCAGCCGGCACTTCAGCGCCGGACGGCACAAACCAGACTTCCACGCGGCGGTCTTCGGCACCCTTCGTGCCCTGCTTGACGGCCTGACCAGCGAGCTCCTTCACCGAGGCATCGCCGAACAACGGCTTCTTCTCGGCAGCCTGGTCGGTGCCAACGGACTTGATCTGAACCTGCGAGAGGTCCAAATTGGCGCAAACGCCCTTGCCCGCAGTACCGGCACCGGCAGTCAGGACGGCTGCGGCGTTGCTGGTGCGTACTTCGTCGAGGTTCTTCGGCAGCTTCTCCGAAGCTTCCTTGTGGCCGACGAGGATAACCTTCGCCTGCGGATCAGCCTTGGCTTGGGGAGCAATCTGTTCCAGCAGGTAGCGCTTCGCGACGTTATTGATGCGCGAGCCGCGGGCCGGGAACAGGATGTCCTGGTGGGTGGCAACCGGCTGCAGCGTGACGGTCACGTTGGAGGTGGCGGTCGCGGTCTGGTTCTTGGAGTCGGTAGCGGTCGCCGTGATCGGCACCGTCTTCGACTGCAGCTTCAGGCGGTTGCTCATATCGAAGGTGAGGGCCTTCGAATCGAACGTGCTGCCCGAAACGCCTTGGCCGGAGTAACGGATCGTCACCGGGTCGGTGCAGGCGGAACCGGTCGCGCGGGCGGCGAGAGGAACCGTCGCGCCGTAGGCAACCGTCGAGGGGCTGACCGAGAACTGGATGGTCGGCTTGGTCAGGGCATCCACGGAGAAGGAGGCGTCGCTGGTCGCGGAACCGGAGGTGGTTACTGTCACGGAAACCGTGGAGGCACCCTCAGGCAACAACTGCTCGCTGGTGGTGCTGCCCGGCTGGCCATTCACCGTCCATTGGTACTTGTAGGCGCTGTTGGTGTTGGAGACATAAACGCGGGTACCCTTGCGGAACGGGCCGTTCACCTGGGTGGTGGCCGAGGTATCGCCAGTGGCCGTGACGGTCACGGACTTCGATCCGGCATCGGTGGTCGAGGGGCTGAAGCCGGTACCAGTCGCGGACTGCGAACCGGCCTTCCAAGCATAGGTCACGCCCGACTGCGGGCTGGCCACAGCGAGGCGGAGATCGGTGCTGGCGCAAACGTTCTTAGTACCGGTGATCACCGGCTTCGCCACCGCACCGGGAGCCGTGACAGTGACGGGAACCACGGGGGGCGGTTCCACCTTGGGTGTCGTGTCAATGTACTTGGCACGGATCACCAACCCGACGCTGGCACCGAGGGAGCTTTCGTGGTTCTCGTGGTTGGGCAGATAGTAGGACCCCGCTGCACCCGGCTGCAACGCGATGTTCATCGACGGAGTGCCGGAGCGCATGCCGCGCAGGTCAAAACGGACACCCCACTTCGGGGTCGAGTTCACGATCAAACCGACGCCGTACACCAGCGCGGTCCGACCGTCGGTCTTGGGTGCGATGCCATTGATCGGGGTGTTGGCCGGACGGTACCAAATGTAGCCGGGACCGGCCAGGATGAACGGACGGTACTTCGAGCCACGGGGCGTAAAGTTCCAGACACCAGCACCGTACACCAAGCTGTTGGAGTTCTTGAAGCTGCTGTACTGGTTGCTGCCGAGGGGTTGCAGACGAAGGCCGTTGAAACCCTCCTGGAAGCCTTCTTCCAAGCTGATGTACTTGTGCAGGTTCTCGTTCACGCGAACACCGAAATCAAACGAGTTGCTGAAGCGGTGGATGGACGCGTTCTTTCCCTGGCCAAACTGGAACCAGTTCCAACCGGCGAAAGGGCTGATGTCGTAAAGGGAGTACCCTTCCGTGGACGCGGCGGGCTTCGGCGCGTCCTTCTTGTCTTGGGCGAGTGCTGTCCCGGCAAGCGCCAAGCTGGCCAATGTTGCGGCAGCCAGGGTAGCCATGCGGGAAACGCGTATTTCAGGGTTCCTGTTCATTGAAGTGATGTCTCCTGTTTTTGGAAATTCGGGGTGCTGGCTATCGGCCTGGCCGAAAGCCCGGTTGACGACAAAATCGTTGAGAAAACGCCGCGCCGAGGGAAAAGCGCAAACAGCCGGTCCGGTGCGGCGGGCAGAATGAACAACGACGAAGGCCCGGAATTGCTCGGCACCTCGTCATCCAACGGCAACCAGTGGCTACCGCTGTCGTCTGATGCGAAAACCCGCCCACCCTGTGTGGCGAAGGCCTCGCCGGGGTGAGTCGGGTGAAAAAGGACAAGGCTGGAAGTCTCTGGCTGGAGACCGTTCTGCGCCGGAGTCCAACTCCGGCAACCGTCAAGCGAGCGGTAGACTCCCGCCGAAGTGGCAGCCAAGGCGGTTGACTGGTTTGCGGAATCGAAGGCGACCCCATACCACGTGGGGGGAGGGCCGGCCTGTTCGGGAAGAATGCCACAGGCACTCCACCCAGCACTTGGGTTGCCACTCGCCAAGGCACCGGTTTCGGTCCATGCGAAGTACATCTTTCCGGAATGTCCAATCGCGGTTACCGGCGACCCTGCCAATGCCGCCCAGCCATCCGAGGTGGACCGGAACAGCCCGGCGTCTGTCCCCGCAAGCAGGACAGAGTTGCCCGTGGGGAGGAGCGCGGTTACCTTCGCGCCCGGGGGCGGGGTACGCTTGGACGTCCAAGTCTTGCCGCCGTCGGCGGATTCCATAATCCCCCGATATCCTACCGCAGCAAGTGCCTTGGGATTGTCGGGCGAGGCGGCCATGAACAGCAGTTGGTCTGCAGGCTGTTCGCCGGCACGGGCCCAGCGCAAGCCCAAATTGTCGGTACGGTAGACACCGCCCGAAACAGGCTCAAACACGCTGCTCGAATAGAGATTGGCCCCCGAGCCCGTCAGCGTGGTGAAATTCCGATTGGTGAACCCGAAATTCGATTCGTGCGCGGTTGCTCCACCATCTGTACTCACCATCATGCCGGCAGACGACGAGGCAAAGAAGATCCGCCCATCCACCCAAGGATCGAAGGCCGCGGTCCGGACAGCCTCGTTGCTAACCTTCCGCCAAGTCTTGCCGCCATCCACCGACCGCATCAGGCCTTCGGTGGTTCCGGCAAACACAATCTCGACATGCCTGGGATCGATGGCCACAAAGTAGGTGCGGAATGCCCCCGGCGGCGTTGCAAGCTTGGCCCACCTTTCCGCGCCGTTTGTGCTGCCGTACAACCCGCTGCACGCGCTGGCGAAGACACGGTCCGGGTGCGTCGCGTCCACATTGATGCTGAAGACATCCGAATCGTCGATCATGCCCTCGTGGATCGACTGCCAGGACTTCCCACCGTTTACGGTTTTCCAAGGCAGGTGCGTCGTGCCTGCATACAACGTGTTGGAGTCTCCAGGATGGAACGCCAAGGAAACTACCGGCCGCAACTCGGAATCTCCCTCGGCGGAAATGCGCGACCAGTGCGCCGCAGCGTCCTTCGAAAGGAATACGCCTGAGCCCGTACCAGCCGCCACAACATCCGGATTCTTCGCCCACACGGCCAGCGACCATACCGAAAAACCCTTCGTCGCCGGGATCAAGTTCCACGTGCGCCCGGCGTCAGCCGTCTTCCAAACTCCGGCCAACCAGGACTGCTCGCTCTCGACACCTGCGTACCACACGGAATCCGAACGCGGATCCACTTCCAACGCATGCAGGACTCCAGCAAACTGCGCAGGAAAAGAAACAGGGTTCCAGAATGCGCCACCGTTCGTCGAAGTGAAGAGAAGACCGTTGCGGGAACCGGCGATCACCATGCCCTTGACCTTCGGCACAACCCGCACCAGCTCGGCGTCACCGCCGAACGGACCCGTGGCATGCCATGCCATCAAGGCATGGTTCTGGCCAAACATCAGAGGCAGCGCGAGCGCTGCCAGTCGGATCGCGAATTTACCCACCTTCTCTTATACTTTCGCACGGAAGGCCGTCTGAACAAAAGTGGTGCGTGCTCGGAATTCCAGACGCAGCCCCAATTGGACTTGGCGCGGATTCCTCGCAGCTGTAGTCGTCCTCGTTTTGCGCCCTAGATCGAAGGCCGAGCCATCCGACCCTTCCACCACGCCAGCCCCACAATAGCTCCAACCACCAGCAACGGCGGCACCAGTAGAATCAGGATTCCCGCGTCCAGCACCCGAGCCCGCGCCCATTGCTGCGCCGCGGCCGTCCGGTAGCACATCACGCACTGTGCGACCAGCCCCGACAACCTCATATTCCCCTCAAATCCGCATTCTGGAAGTACACGGTAACCACAATTACGATCCACCAGAAGCCCAGGAAGTGCGAATACAACGCCGGAGCCAGCAAGTCCCGACGCCCCACCCCCGCAGCAGCCCACCCGAGCCACACCAGGCAGCAAGTGGCTGCCAAATAATGCGCGCCCGTAACCAACAGGAACGCGGAGCCGAACGGTGTTCCCGGCCCCAACTGTTCCACAAACCACAGGTGAGCCCACTCCACGATTTCTAGGAACAGGAACAGGAACCAACTGATCACCGCAATCGCCATCCATCGGCGCGCCGCCTCGAGGCTTTCGGTATCCCGCGACGCCACGTCCGCCACCACCGCCGTCACGCTGCCACACAGCCCGAACATCGTCAAGGCCACCGCCATCAGCATGGACGGGAAGTGGAATGGTGTCGGCCAATCCAGCGCGTTCCACTTCAGGTAGAAAAACGTCCCGAGCAACGCCGAGAAGAATGCCGTGTTCGCAAGGATGACCAACCCCGTGATCCGCCGCTGGCGGGTTGCCCAATAGGGAGTCAACAAGGGCAAGGCGTACTGTTGAAAATCGTTCATGCCCAGAACACAAAAAGCGCCATGATGCACAGCCAGAGGACATCAAGGAAGTGCCAGAAAATGCAGGAGACCACGACCCAGGTCCGGCCGCTGGTACCCAATTCGTAGCGCAACGCCCGGTATTCGACATACCAGACCGCTGCCAAGGCCCCGACCACGTGCGCCGCGTGAGTCCACGTCAGCACGTAGAAGAATGCCGTGCCCAGATTACGCGCCATCAGGAAGCCGCGTTGGTCGATCTGGGTCCATGCAATGATCTGACCCACCAAGAAGAGCGTTCCGAGGACCACCCCGACGGTCCACCAACGATTGAATTCCGTCCTCTGTCCACGCCGAAGCTTTCGCCGCGCGATGTCGACCACGACGCTGGACACCAGCAGCAACGCAGTGTTCCACCAAAGGATCGTCGGGAGCGGTAGCCGATTCCAGTCCGAGTCGTTCAGGCCCCGTCGCACGACCATTGCGGATACCAGAGCCGCGAAGGTCATGACGCTGGCGCACATGAGCACGAAGATGCCCGTGACGGAAGCGCCGCGCGTGCCCTTCGGAGTTCCCCCATCGCCTCCGCCGCCCCCCCCGGGAGGGAGTTCGGGCCCGATGGGCGGGAGCCCCCCGATGTCGGATTGCGCCAAAGTCGCCAACCTTCAGTATCCCCTGCCACAGGCTGCAATCGCCTTCGGGACGAATCGGCGCGCCGCTCGTCCACTCAAGCTAGAATGATAAATGTGATTTTGCGTACCGCATTCTTCCTATCCAGCGCCTGCTTTTCCGCCGCCATCCTGGCACCGGTCGCCCTCATGGCCCAGGGCACAACAATGCCAACCATGGTCCAGCCGGGCGCGCCCGTCCCTGCCGCCGCCCCGGAGGATCCAAACAAGGTTGTGATCACCATCGGCACCACCAAAATTACGGTGGGCCAATGGGAATCCATCGTCGCGGCCCTCCCGGCGCAGTTTCAAGCGTATGCACGGACCGCCGGCAAACGCGCCTTCGCCGAAAACCTAGTCCAACTAAACCTTCTCTCCGCCGAGGCAGTCAAGGGGGGGCTCGACAAGACCCCGAAGATGATCGAGCAGCTCAAGTTCCAGCGGGAGAATATGCTGGCCCAGGCGATGTTCGAAGAGATCCAGAAGAACACCAAGGTTGACGACAAGACCATTCAGGAATACTACGACGCGCACAAGAACGAGTATGAGAGCGTCGTCGCCAAGCACATCCTGATCCGAGTGAAGGGCGCTCCGATGCCCGCGCCGGAAGGACGTCCCGAATTGACCAAGGAACAGGCTCTGGCCAAGGCCCAAGATCTGAAGAAGCAGCTGTCCGCAGGTGGCGATTTTGCCGCGATCGCGAAGAAGGAATCCGACGACACCGGTTCCGCCGAAAAGGGTGGAGACTTGGGCGAGTTCCGCCGCGGCATGATGGTGCCTCCGTTCGAGACTGCGGCATTCTCGCAGAAGGTCGGCGAGATCAGCGACCCCGTGGAGAGCCCTTTCGGCTACCACATCATCCAGGTGACCGAACACAAGTCCAAGCCGATCGCCGAAGTCAAGCCGGATGTTGAAAAGGCGATGCGCCCGGACTTGGCAAAAAAGTCTATCGACGCGATGCGCGCGAAGGCCACTGTGACGATTGACGACGCGTTCTTCGGACCCGCCGCCGAGCAGCAGCCACCCGTACTGGGCCAACCCGTTCCGCGCCCGCAGTAGGCTCGGCTTCCCTACCCGAACTCGAACCCCGCGATTGCATAGAGCCGCGACTGGTCCACGTGGAGCGGCTCTCCGCGGTACATCCTGACCAAAGGCCGCTCCACCTTGAAGCCGAACTCAGCCGCCAATTGGGCTGCATTCCGGTTCTCAGGCAATAGATCCCAAAACCACCGCTCGCCGGAAGTCCCCAAGGTTTCTGCGATTAGTTGTCGTGCGCTTTCCCGAGACTTCGACACACACGGGCCGAGGTAGGAAGCCACCCGGCCATTCCGCCAAAGTGCGATCTCGTCAGTAACGTTCCCGCGAGACAGGAACTCCCGTAGCCGGTCCCGATCTACAGGCGCCCTCTCGGCCTGCGCGCCGTCGCGTGACCAACGTTCCACCGCCTGCTCGGCGATGAATCCCAGGCTCTCGTACAGCGGTTGCCCCTGCGCCGTCGCGTCGAGCTTGACCGTCTGGATGCCTCGATTGTCCGCCAAGCTAAGCACTTCCGCGAGCAGTCGACGCGCAAACCCGCGTCGACGGAATTCCGGTCGTGTCAGGACCATCCCGACCCATGCCAACCTGCGGCCATAACAGATCAACGAGGCTGTAGCAGCCAATAGGCCCTCGCATTCGATCCCGAAACACCCCTCGTCCGACAGCTCCAGGGTCAATCGCCAATCTTCCGCAGTCTGGTTCCAGCCAACAACGGTGGACAGCTCCAGCGCTCCGGGAATGTCGTCGGCTACCAGCTTGCGAACCTTCATGCGCTTGCCGCTCAATCCCCCTGCAACGCCCGCGCAGGATCCACGTGTGCCGCGCGTGCGGCCGGCCCCAGACTTGCGGCCACCGCCGTTGCGGCGACCAACGCCGTCACCAGTATAAAGGTCTCGACGTCAAGCGGCTGAACGCCGAAGAGCAAGCTTTCCATCACCTTCGTCGCGAAGGCTGCGCCGGACAATCCCAGCGCCAATCCGATCGCGGCCAGAAGCAATCCGCGCCGCAAGACCATCGACAGGATCGCGGAAGGGGGCGCCCCCAACGCCATCCGGACTCCAATGCTGTTGGTCTCCTGCGTCACCTGATACGACATCACGCCAAAAATGCCGATCGCCGCGAGCAACGCCGCAAAGCCCGCCAGAGTCGCCAGGACCAGCATCGAGAACCTGCGCGCCGCAAGCGACTTCGACACAACATCGCCCATCGTTGCGACGCTGTAGACAGGCAGCTCGGGGTCCAATGCCCGGATCTGCCTTGCGATCTCGGCCGGATTCAGCGTTCGCGCAACGACAAACATCGTCTGCATCGTGAGTTGCGTGTGCGGAAAGTACACCGCCGGCCGGGTGTCGAGATCGAGGCCCTCCTGCTTAACGGTCCGAACAACGCCAACCACGTCCAACCATGGACTCCGGCCGCTCAAGCGCAGCCTCTTGCCGACCGCTTTCTGGTTGGGCCAGAACCGCTTCGCCATCTTCTCATCCACAATGGCGACTCCCGTGCTGTCCTTCAAATCCCTGTCGGAGAAACCCCTGCCGGCGAGCATCGGGATCCTCATCACGTCGAAATAGCCCGGTGTCGCGGAGCGCAGGTCAACCTGTAGTTCGGGCTGGCCCGGAGGCGGCAAATATCCCTCCACGTCCACGCCGCCCCAACCACCCGGTCCGCCCATCGGCAAAGCCGAGACGGCAGCCAAACCCTTTATCTGCGGACTCCTGGATGCCGACTCCCGAAGGCGCTGGAAAAATCCGAAGACCTGCGCTCCCTGCCTGAAGTTCTGGCCCCGCAATGAGATCCGCAGCGACGAAACGCCCTCCGGGTCGAAGCCAGGTTGAACTCGCCCGAGTTCCAGGAAGCTCCGCACCAGCAATCCCGCCCCGACCAACAGCATCGTGGCAAGTCCTATTTCCGCCACCACCAAGGCCCCTCGGAGCCGATCTCCGCCGTGACCCGACTGGGCCACCCGTCCCCCGCCCTTCAAGCTACTCGCTAGGTCGACACGGGAAACCCTCATCGCAGGAGCCATTCCGAAGAGGACTCCGGTCGCCAACGACACCCCGAAAGCAAAGAACAATACCGTCGCGTCGATCCCGACATTTTCCACTCGCGGAATGTTCCCCGGCTGCATCACGCGGATCGCGCTGATAAGGAGCCAAGCCAGGGCCATCCCGCAAATTCCCCCGGCCAATCCGGTGGCCATGCTCTCGGTCAGCATTTGCCGGACCAACCGCGCGCGGCCGGAACCGAGGGCGGACCGGATTGCAGCCTCCTTCTCGCGGGCCGAAGCTCGCGCCAACAGCAGGTTCGCAACATTCGCGCAGGCAATGAGCAGGACCAAGCCTACGGCCGCCAGTAGCACCAACACCGTCCGCCGTGCACCGCCCACCGCCTGCTCCATCAGTGGGACCAAGTAGATGTCGAACGTCCGGTCGCGGCGGTCCTTCTCCCGGATCCGTCCCGCCACAGTCGCAACTGCCGCCTGCGCCCGCTCCAAACTGACCCCGGGTGCCAGACGCGCCACCACGTTGTAGTTCTCCTCGTCCCGGTTGTTGGCCGCCTCCGGTCCCATGGGAACGGGAATGAAGATTTCCGGATTCTCCACGCCGCCGACCGCCGGCATGACGTCTGCAATTCGCATCGATTCCGGCTGCAAGATGGCGACCACAGTAAATTGGCGCCCGTTGATCGTGATCGGTCGCCCAATGATCTTCGGATCCGCGCCGAAAACGCGCCTCCATACGCCGTTGGTCAGGATCGCGACATTGGGACCACCCGGCTTGTCCGCCTCGACGCCATATGCCCGTCCGGCCGCCGTTCGGGCTCCTAAGATTCGAAAGAGGCTGGACGACGCCCTCATGCCCTCGACGCGTTCCGGCACCGGAATACCGGTGACGTTGAAGCTATCACCCAACGCGATCGCGGTATCGGCGAAGACGTCGGTCTGGGTCTTGAGGTCCATATACTCGCCGGGCGACAGCCAATCCCTGGGGATGCCCAGATTCGGCGTCTTGAGCCAGATATCGACCAATCGGTCCGGTTCGGGGAACTCAAGCGGTCGCAATAGCATCGCTTCCGCGACGCTGAATATCGCGGTGTTCGCGCCGATTCCCAGTGCCAACGACAGCACGATAACGGCTGTCGCACCTGGACTCCGGCGGGCCATGCGGAGTGCGAAATGGGCGTCCTGTAGGAGCTCGCGCATCGGTTGAGTTGCGGTCTCATTCAGCATAACACCACCCGAATAAAAATCCATTTGCGTGGAATGCGTATCGGCGTCGCGTCCGTCAGCTCCAGGCTCGGGGCCCACGGGTGCCTCTTGCTAAAGCAGTCCTGGAGGACGCGTTCCATGTCTGGCGTCCCGTGGCCAGGATGACGGACTGAGCGGTGGGTGGCGGACTGCCAAGTGGGCCGGCAGACGGCCAAAGAACAGGTCGGCGGCAAAATGACCTGTTCTTTGGCCGATGCTAGGGCCGGTTACGAATGCCGGGTATTCGGAAAGACGTTCGGCGGACTCAGCCCCTCAGGGCAAAGATTTCCGAAAGTCTCATGGCCAACATGTTGTCGCCAGCGATTTTGAGCTTGCCGGCAAAGAACAACTGCATTCCATTGGCCTGCGGATTCTCGCTGAGCTTTTGAAAATCTTCCTCCGCAAGGGTGATCGTGCAGTCCGCGCCGCCGGGATTGCCCGGAGACACAAGCGGGGAGTCGCTTTTCAGGTCAACAAACCATTCACCGACCCCCGTGATGTTGAGCTGGTAGGACGCGCCCACTTGCTTGGCTTCGTCCGGCTTGGTTGCTATCGCAGCAGGGAGTTCCCTGTCGAAGAAATTCTTGATGTCTATTACCAATGTTTCGTCCTTGTTTTTGGGCTCGGGCAGTGTCGGATCAACACGGCCCATGTAATGGTAACATTGTGATCATCCACGATTGGCAATGGGAATTGGGCTGCGAAGGCTAGAGTAGTGTAGACTATCGCGAGATGCGCGTTCCCATTCGTTTGTTGTCGGCCATCCTCTCAGTCGGTTCCCTGCTCTCCCAAGGCGGAGGCGCTGTGCAGTTCCGCGACTGGAAGGTGCCCTCGGCAACAGCCAAGCCAAGGCTGGCATGTTCCGAACTCGGCAGCCTGACTGGCTTTGAATTTTCGGTCTACTCGGCGGTGATCGTCCCGGCGTCGGCGACAACCCCGGAACACTGCCGCGTGAACCTGATGGTCCAGCCGGAGGTGAATGTCGAGGTTAACCTCCCAACCGCATGGAACGGTCGTCTTTACATGTTCGGCAACGGCGGTTTCGCGGGGGAATCCTTTGAAGCGCCCGCGAGGGTCGGCTACCGATCCCGCGGGTTGAAGGCTGGTTTCGTCACCGCCGCCACCGACACCGGCCATTCGGCACTCGCCGAGCCCGGTGCCAGTTTCGCACTCAACCGGCAGAAGGCAATTGACTTCGGCTTCCGCGCCCTGCATGTCACAGCGGAATCGGCCAAACGGGTCATCAAGGCGTACTACCTGAACCCCTTGTCGAAGTCGTATTTCGACGGCTGCTCCACTGGCGGCCGGCAGGCGATGATCATCGCCCAGCGTTTTCCCGCCGATTTCGACGGCATCATCGCGGGTGCACCGGGCTTGTACAACACCGGAATCCAGCTGTCGCGGGCATATTGGATGCAGGGTCTGGCTCAGAATCCGTTTCCGGCGGAGAAGCTGGGCCTGCTGGCGAAGAAGGTATACGACCACTGCGACGCGAAGGACGGACTGAAGGACGGGCTGATCGACGATCCCCTCAAGTGCGATTTCCGTCCCGATCGCGACCTTCCCCGCTGCGCAGGTGCGGAGCAAGCCGAGTGTTTCACTGCCAACCAAATTGCGGCGGTAGCGCGGATCTACAACGATGTCCCTCGCCAGGGCAAACGATTCTTTCCCGGCTGGCCTCTGGGTGCGGAAATTGCCGGACCCAACGGCCAGAGCGGGTGGATCGGGCAGGAGATCGACGGGCCGAACGGACCTGGGGCGTGGACCACGTACTCCCGCAATTTTATCCGCTTCTTCCTGGCTCCGGGGACCCCGCTGGCAGGAGTGACCGACGCAGACGCCATCGCGCGCTTCGACATCGACAAGGACTCCGAGCGCCTGGATTTCGTCCGCCAGATACTGGACGCGACCGATCCCGATCTGTCCGCATTCAAGAAGCGGGGCGGCAAGCTGCTGATGTATTTCGGTTGGGCCGACCCGCAGTTGAACCCGCGCATGGGAGTGGAATACTACGAGGACGTGCTGGCCAAGATGGGTCCGGCAACCCCCGAATTCGCGCGCCTGTTCATGGTGCCGGGCATGTTCCATTGCGGCGGGGGCGTGGGCACTTCCACTTTCGACGTGGCAACGCACTTGGTCGATTGGGTGGAGGCTGGCAAGGCTCCGGATGTGATCCAGGCCAGCCGTATCGTGAACTCGCAAGTCGTCCGTACGCGGCCTCTATGCCCCTACCCGCAAGTGGCGCGGTACAAGGGCACGGGCAGCATCGACGAGGCGGCCAATTTCAGTTGCGTGAAGCCCTAGCCCTACTTTTTGTCGACCGCTTCCAAACTCGCGTCCAACCTCGCGATGAATTCGTCGACGTCGCCGGTGCCGATATTCATGGGCGGCGAGATCCGGATGACGTTGCCGTTCAGGCCGCCTTTGCCGATCAGGATGCGGTTCTGCCGCGCGGCCTCCATCAACCGGGCTGTCGCGGCGGTCGCGGGGGTCTTCGTCTTGCGGTCTTCCACAAGTTCAATGGCCAATAAGAGTCCCATGCCCCGAACGTCGCCGATCAACGCGTGCTTTTCCTGTAACCCCAACAGCCCTTGGCGCAGGTAGGTCCCGACAACTTCGACATTTGACGGCAGATTCTGCTCCTCGATGTAGTCGATCACGGCCTTGGCCGCCGTCGTCACAACCGGATTGCCGCCGAAAGTCGAGATCGTCAGGCCCTTCAGCGAGTCCGCCACATCGGCGCGCGCCATGGTCAGTCCGATTGGCAGCCCATTACCCAAACCTTTGGCCGATGTGATGATTTCCGGCGTCACACCCCAATGCTCGATGCCGAACCACTTGCCGCCCGTTCGGCCCCACGCGGTCTGAACCTCGTCGGAAATCAGGATGCCGCCATAATTGCGCACGATCTCGGCCACGATCCCGAAGTACTCCTTCGGAGGCGTGATGAAGCCGCCGACGCCCTGGATCGGCTCCGCGATCATGCCCGCAATGCGGCCCGACGTGGTAGTGCGGATTACCTGTTCCACATCGGTGGCGCAACGCACGTCGCACGACGGGTACTCGAGCCCGAACGGACATCGATAGCAGTAGGCGTTCAGCGCATGGGTGATTCCCGCCTGCGGAGCGCCCAGCTTCCAAGAGCTTTGGCCGGTCAGGCCCATGCCCAGCGCACTGCGGCCGTGGTAGCCATGGCGAAGAGCCACGATCTCACTCGACCCCGTGTAGCAACGCGCAGCGAGGATCGCCACCTCGTTGGCCTCCGTGCCGCTGTTGGAAAAGAACGATTTGGTGGGCCCGCCCTCCGGACTGATCTGCGCGAGTTTCTTCGCCAGTTCCACCTGCGGCTTGTTCACGAACACGGTCGAAACGTGCTCCAAGGTGTCGATCTGACTGTGGACGGCCTTGTTCACCGCCTCATTGCAGTGACCGACGCTGACTGTCACGATGCCACCGAAAAAGTCTAGATACTGGTTGCCGTCGGCGTCCCAGACAAACTGGTCCTTGGCCCGCTCGACAACGAGAGGCTCGCTGAAGTAGTGGAAGACGGCGGGAAAGAGGAATTCCTTCTGGGCGAGCAGAATCTCGTTGGTTGTCATGGGCTGGCTTGGGGCCATTATCCCAAGGCCGGCCAACTACGCCTCGGCTTGGGCGATCAATGCCTTGATGTAGGCGATGCAGTAAGCGGTCCCGGCGCGCAGCACACCAGTATCGCCCGCAAGTTTTGGCACATGGTCCGGCTCCACGGCCCCGGTGAATCTCACTTGGTGAAGCGCGCGCATAACCTTGGCCATGTCGAGATACCCCTCGTCGGGGAAAGTCTCGACGAAATGCGGCAGCGGCCCGGTGACGTTGCGAAAGTGGACCTCGAAGATCTTGCCCCGTCCGCCGAAGTCGGAAATCATCTCGAAGACGTCTTTGCCCATCGCGGCGCCTCCTTCGGACCAAGTCCCGACGCAGAAAGTGAGCCCCCACCACGGGCTCCCCGCCGCGATCTGCTCGGCCCGGTGGTAGCCGTCGTAGTGCGTGAAAAGCTTGGCGACGCCGTTCATCTTCGCCAGTGGCGGGTCGTCTGGATGCAGCACCATCTTAACGTGCGATTCAGCTGCCACGGGCAGCGTCGCCTTCACGAAATACTCGTAGGCAGACCAGATGTCGTCGGCGGAATACTCGCGCTCGAAGGCTGGCTTTTCAACCTTGGTTCGGAAATCCGCGAGATCGAATTCACGCGTTGTGTAGCCGTTTCGCCGCACCATGCTGGTCGTATAGGTATTGGCGGGGTGGAAGTCGTAGGACGCGACCGGGATCTCCAGCTTCCCGAGGTTGCGCAGGAACTGGATGTAGGTTTCGATGTCCTGGTCGCGACCGGGCAGACCGAGTTGCACGCGTTTTGACCGGTAGGAATAGTGGACGCCGGAGAAGATTTTCATGCCGAAGCGGGCGCAGCGGTCGCGGGCTTGACGTAGGACTTCGAAGGTGGCCGGCTCTGCTCCGTTTGTGGCTTCCCCGAACTCGAGCCGGACCCACTTGAGCCCGATTTGCTGGAGAAACAGGAGGTCGTCGTCGCTGAGGCCCTTCCAGTCGAGCCGGTGGGCGATTCGGATACCCGCACCTTCGGCTTGTCCGCGGAGTGCGGCGGTGGACAGCGAGGCCATCGCGAGCGTGAGCAGTCTTCGGCGATTCATGGTGTCGTAACGCCAGAATCATATCACCCGATCCTGTGTTCGACGTGTTAGACGAGGCGGTCGAAAATGGAAAAACGGCTCGGCCTAGATCAACAGGTCCGCAATGCTCTGGGCGTCCAACAGCCGCAACCCGAGCAATTCCAGTTCCTCGGGAGTTTTGTCGACCAATCGCTCGTCAACCCAAGTCGGCACGCTGCCGAAACGCTTCTGGATCAACCGACGCAAAAGGGTGCGTTCGCCTTCCACCCGCCCTTCGACCCTGCCTTCCACCCGACCGGTGACCTTGCCTTCGGCCAGCCCTTCTTCTTTCGCCTTGACAGCCACACTCTGAACCCCCCGCGCGAACACCTGGTTCTCCATCAAGTCGACAACAATCGGCATTTTTCCCAGTTCCTCCTGTACCTCATTTTCCAATCCCCGAAGCCCTGCAAGAATCCCGAGCTGCCCCACGGCTTGATCTCGGCTGGCATCCTCCAAGCTCCTAATCCGTTCGACGATCTTCGCCACCGCGGCCCTATGGTCCCGCAAGCGCGCCAGTACCGCAAGTACATTATCGCCCACATCGGGGCTATCGAGAAGTTCGTCGCCGTCCAGTTCCCGGAAATCCACGAGTTCGTACCGGAAGGCCATACCGCCCTCCTCCAGGACGTCCGACATGCGCATGGATGCGCGTCCGACATAGAGCACGACCTGCCGCGGCATCCGCCCGTACCGCCGTTTCACAGCCAAGGCATACTCGGCCATACGCATGGGCATATCTGGATCGTTGCTGCTCTGCAATTCGATGTGCAACAGGCCGCCGTCCGCCAGTTGGCACAACAGGTCCATTCGGCGCGCCTCGACCCTGAGTGTCTCGACTTCGAGCCATCGAACCACCCTGTCCCCGCTCAGCCTCCTCAGCAAGGCGGCGGACGGCCCCTGCAGCAGCAACTTCAATGTGATGTCAAACTGATGCACGGACGCGCGCTCCCAATATCCTTATCGGCGCGAGCCCCGCATTACTTTAGGCTTTAGGAAAATATCGTCTAGTACGGACCATTGCGGCGCATCGGCAACTTTTCGCCCCATGCTGCCCCGCGCCGCACCCACTCCGTCAGCACCCCCGATTCCTTCGCAGACAAGGCCGGACCGGGCGGCATCTGTAACTCTCCCTCGTGCTTCAGCGCCTGGATCATGACGCTGGCTTCTGGTTTGCCCGGCACAATGGAGGGTCCCCGTTTGCCGCCCTTGAGGAGCGACGACCGGTCCCGGAATGAAATGCCCCCGTTGTCCAAGCCCGTGTCATGGCACGGAAGGCAGCGTTTGGTCAGAATCGGTGCCACCTTGCTGTCGAAGAACTTCTGGTCAGCCTTGTCGCTGGCCGCCAGTACCGGTGCCAGCAGCGCTGTCAGCAGAAAAGGCACAAGCCGGAACGCGTTAGTCCCGCTCACTTCTTCTTGCCCACGCCGAACTGGTTCCCCGCAGCGACCACCTTGCCGTTCGAAACCGCGATGTCCAGCATCTTTTCGCTCTGCACTTGGTGCCCGGCCTCGTCCTTGAGCGACGCGACGAGCTGCTTGGTGGCCGAGTCGAAGACCTCGCCTGTCGAGGAGAACGCTGCCTTGCCGTCCATGCTGAAACTCATCCAACCGACGCAATCCCGCGCCTTCAGGCTGCGCACCTGCTTGGGCGGCATCACCGTGTTGTCGAAAATGTGGATCGCGCTGTTGGCGCAATCGGCCAGCCAGAGTTCCTTCTCGTCGGGCGTGAGCGCGATGCCGTGCGCCGGGCAGCCGTGGCGCTTCACCTCCCCCTGCTTGTAGCCCTCGACCACAACCTTGTGCAACATCTTGCCGGTCTTGATGTCCCCGACCTCGAAGCCCAGCAGACCGTTGATGTTTACGTACACGAGCGTGTTAGACCCGTTCACAGTGAAGGGCCGGATGACGTTGTCGAAGGGGCCCACCGTGCCGGCAACCTTGCGCGTCTTCGGGTCAACAACCGACAAAAGAGGCGACTTCAGCCCCGCCAAGTAGACCTTCGAGCCGTCATCGGCGTAGATCGTATTGTGCGAGCCGGACTTGGTCTCGATAGTGGCGACCACATTGCCGTTGGCCGCGTCCACCACGTGCCAATTCGGGCCCTCCAATTGCGGCACGTAGAGCGTCTTGCCGTCGGGCGAGATAGCCATTCGGTCGCAGCCGCCCTCGTAGGTCTTGTCCCAGATCCGCTTGCCCGTGATGGCGTCAACCGCGATCATGCGGTTCAGCGACGAGACGTAGATACGCCCGGTTTTGGCGCTCGCCACGATGCCCTTGACGTTTTCGGGTTCCTTGCCAGCGGGCGGCGCGTCCCACAGCGGAATGCGGCGGACGAACTTGTAGCCGTTGTCCATGTCGAAAACGGTGAGGCCGATGCCCCCGTATTCGACATAGTTGCGGGTGCCGGGATTGGCGACGTAGAGGAGATGCTGGTCGGCGGCCAGGGCCGAAAGGGCGCTTGCGGCGAGAAGCACCGGGAGGAATGTGGTTTTCAGCACGACACGGGCATCATATCGCATTGGAACGGCACGTCGAAGCGGTCGCTAGTTGAGGAGTCTCCCTGCCAGTACCGATCGAACATCGCGTTTCGCGTGGAGTATCGATACGACCGTCAGAGGCAACGACTCTGGACGGTAAACTATCACATAGTTTCGATATCGCGAAACCGTCCAAAAGCGCACAGGCAATGAGGTGACTTCAGGCCGACTGCTGCCAATTTCGGGATGGATGGCCAAGAGCCGGCATGCGGTCACAATCTCGGCCTCGACCCTATCGGCCGCGCTCCGACTAGCC
Source organism: uncultured Acidobacteriia bacterium (assembly GCA_903907865.1). Lineage (GTDB taxonomy): Bacteria > Acidobacteriota > Terriglobia > Bryobacterales > Bryobacteraceae > BOG-234. The sequence continues at coordinate 36,958 of CAIVPR010000164.1, read as the reverse complement.
CTCGCAATATAGCGCCAGATCAAATCCAAGTCTTCAATGGCTTCAGGGGTAAGCTTGAACACCGGTTCCATGCGGAGGCATCACCGGCGTTCGTCGAACGACGTGGCGCGGCGTTTGCGGAGCATCTCCAAAGCGACATCCCCGTCAACTGCCAGTCCGCGCTGGGACTGTTCGAAGCCCCTCGATATTTTTGCCGCTACCGCCTCTCGATCGCGGCGAAGCCACACTTCGACGTCCAATTGTTCGCGGAGGAACTCCAACGCTTGGACAAACGCTTCGTTGGTATTCCGATAGAGGCCCGATTCGACAGCGTACTCGATCAGGCTCTCCTGCTCCGGGGTCAAATCAACGACCATATTTACTCCTCGTACCGAAATCTGCTCCAACTATACCGCGCCCCGGATCTCGTACTTGTCCAAAATCTCCTGCCACAGACCCCGTGCCTTGAAGATGAACTCCACCGCGTCGCGAACCGCCCCGGACCCGCCACTCGACGGTGTCACGTAGTGCGCCTCGCCCTTCACTTCCGGCCTCGCGTTGCCCACCGCGATCGCCAGCCCCACCCTGTGGAACACCACAACGTCCGTCAAATCATCCCCGATGAACGCGATCTCGTCGCTGGTCACCGCCGCGTCAGCCATGATCTCCTCGATGATCGGAATCTTCTCGATGAAGCCCTGGTAGTTGTAGTCCATGTGCGCCTGGAGCACGCGCTGCTCGGTGGAAAACGACTTGCGCCCGCTGATGACGCCGGTCCGGATGCCCTTCCACTTGCACCATTGCAACGCGATCCCGTCCTGGCAGTCGAACGTCTTCAGCTCGGTCACGCCGCCGTCCGCCGAAGGCAGGAAATAGACCTTGCCGTCCGTCAGGACGCCGTCCACATCCATCAAAAGCAACTTGATCTTTGCCGCCCGTTCGGTGGCCGCCCGTTCGCCCGCATTTGTCAAAGCCGGAGTCATAAGGATCGTTGTAGCACGCGACCCTTTCCCGTCCGCATTGGCCGCCGGTTCCGCAGCCAGCAAAACACATGAAATATCCTTAAGGAATGTACGTAGCGGCGAGCCCTGACTCCATGGAGAGCGCTTGGAACAAGTAAGGACCGGTCGGGTACGGACCGGCGTTTTCGGATGGGGCGTCGTAGCCCCGAAGTCGCCCAATGTCGAGGCGTTCGAAAGGAATCTGGGAACCGCCGGAACATGGCTGCAGCCGTTCAACGGCTTCGGCCCGGACAATTTCCTCGTCGGCGTTCCCGAGTTCGACATCGACGATTACCGGGACTGGATCAACGCCCGCTTCCCCCCCCGCCATTTCCAGAATCTGAAGGAGAAAATGGATCTGCCGGCGCTCTACGCCATCGGGGCCTTCATCCAAGCACTGGGACAGAATCCCGGTCTCGAATCCGAGCTGAACAGTTTGGGATCGGAGGCGCAGGTATACGTCGGTACGGGCCTGGGAAGTTTGGATACAATCCACCACGCCAGCATCGGGCTGTATGAATCGCAACGCCGGTGGGACCGCTTCTGGGCCAACCCCGAGCGCAACGCCAACCTACGTACCTACCTCGACGGCGGCGCGCAGGCAGACGGCGTTCCGCCAGCACCGGAATCCTCGGCCTTCGAGGACCGTGACGCGGCCGATGCTGCATGGTCGAAGTACTGGGTGGCGCACTCCTCCGAATTGCGGGAGTACCTCGACGAACTGGCAGGGATCGAAGGCTTGGTTGTGGAAGGCGACGTCGAGAACGCCAAGAAACACGCCATCCGGGAGAAAGAGAAGCGCCGCAACCGCCTCCAGGAAAAATGGGGTGCGCCTGAAGCCCCGTGGAAGGTCTCGGCCAATGTGATCTGGAACATCCACAATACGCCGGCCGCCCAGATTTCGATACTCGGCAAGATCCACGGACTGGCCTTTGCGCCCGTCGCCGCCTGCTCCACCTTCGGGGTGGCGCTCAAGTTGGCGATGAACGCGATCCAGTCGGGTGAGGCCAAACTGGTGGTGGTCGGTGCAACCGACCCGCCCCCCCATCCCCTCACCGTCGGCTCCTTCCATTCCGCCCGCGTGCTGGCCGCTGACGGCAAGCTTTCCGCCCCGTTGACGAAGCTGCAGGGTACCCACGTGGCCGGCGGATCAGTCGTCTGGATCGTCGGCGACATGGATTACTGCCTTTCGAAGGGTTTCAAGCCCCTCGGAATGGAGCCTCTGGCTGTAGGCGTCAGTTCCGACGCGCACCACATCATCACGCCTTCCGCCGAGGGCCCCACCATCGCCATGAACCAGGCGCTGGCCGACGCGGGGGCTGAACCCTCCGACCTCGGATCGTGGGACCTGCACGCCACCGCAACCCCCGGCGACTTCTCCGAAGTGGAAACGTTCCGCACCATCTTCCCCGAAACGGTCCTCGTCACGGCCCGCAAAGGCACTTTCGGACACGGCATGAGCGCAGGCGGCGGCTGGGAACTGACAGCTCAATACCTGGGCTTCCAGCGCGGCCGTCTGTTCCCGACGACTCTCCCCGAGGCCGACCTCAACCCCTCCATCGCTCACCTCCACAACCGGATGATGTTCAACACCGGCTGCGACGCGCCCAAGGGACTGGGAGGCAAACTATCGATGGGGATCGGCGGCGTCAATGCCTGCGTCGTATCGGGGCCGCTGCCCACCCTTGACAAAGGCGAATAAAAGGCGAAAATAGAGGGGTGTCTGCCGCACCCGCAATACCCCTTTCCGCAACCCGCTTGGTCGGAATCGCGAAGCTCGCCGCCGAGAGTGTAACGCTGGAGGCGAAGCGCGTCGTCCAGTATTCGGAAATCGAGTGCCGCAGCGTCCTCAACCGGGCTGGAGGCCAGATGCCGTTCCGCTGGAGCATCAATCCCTACCGCGGCTGCGAATTCGCCTGCCGCTACTGCTACGCCCGCTACACCCATGAATTCATGGAGTTGCGCGACAGCAGGGACTTCGAAGACCGCATCTTCGCCAAGGCCCGCGTCGGTCCGATTTTGCGCCGCGAACTGGGCAAGATCGACGGGCGCGACGGCATCGCCATCGGCACCGCGACCGACCCTTACCAGCCCGCCGAACGCCGCTTCCGGCGCACCCGTGAGATCCTGGAGGTCTTCGCGATGGCGCGCGGCGTGGACCTGACGATCACCACCAAGTCGGATCTCGTCACACCCGACATCGACCTGCTGCAACAAATCGCAGTCCACAACCGTGTGGGTGTGAACATCACCATCACGACGGTCGACGCCACTTTGGCACGACTGCTCGAGCCCCGCGCGCCACACCCCGACCTGCGGCTGCGGGCTGTACGGAAACTGGCCGACGCGGGCATACCCGTCGGTGTATTCCCAAACCCGATCATGCCGTTGATCACGGACCAGGAAGACCGGCTGGACAAGCTGGCCGCCGCCGCGAAGGCCCATGGCGCGATGTGGCTGGCGGGCGGCGTGCTGTTCCTGATGCCCTCGGCGCAGCGTGTATTCTTCCCGTTCCTGCAACTCCACTACCCGCACCTGCTCCGACGCTACCAGGAACGCTTCGAGTCCGATGCCTACCTTCGGGGTCCGTACCGCGACACCATCCGGGAAAGGCTCCAACGGATCCGGCAACGGCACGGACTTGCCGCGTCGGATACCAGGCCCGCACAGAACCAGGACTCTTCGCAGGCTGTGCTCTTCCCCGAAGCCGCGCAGCTTGCTTGAGCTGCGCCGCTGTTAAAACGTATAGCGCAGCCCCAACTGCATGCGACGAGCATCGAAGGCCGACGTGAAACCGAGCTGGTCGGTCGGGTTGCGGTCGTGGCGTCCCGTCACATTGAACGGACCGGCGTAGTTCCCCACCACGTTGTTCACGCTCTGGTAGTTCAGCTTGTTGAAGAGGTTGAAGACCTCGAACATGAAATCCAAGCGTCGCTTTTCCCCGAACGGGATCGCCCGCTGGAACCTGGTGTCGAAAGCCCAGTAGGCTGGCCCAAATCCGGTGTTGCGGCCCGCGTAGGCCGGCCGGTCGGTCGTGTTGTGGCGGTCGTTGTTCAGGTCCGTGCCACCCACAAGCAGGTTGAACGGCTGGCCCGAATGCGCCTGGAAGATCGGCGACAGCACCCAGTCGCGCAACAGGGCGTTGGCATGCGACGGCGTCTGGATCACCGCGTAGGCCACCACCTTGTGCCGCTCGTCAAAGGATGACGACGCCCGGTCGCAGCGGCGGCAGAACTGGTTGTTGGGCTCGAAGTCGCTGTTGTAGTCGGTCGTCTCGTCGGTGGCGTGGCTCCAAGTGTAATTGGCGTGGATCTGCACGTTGCGCCCCATCCGCTTGGCGCCTTCGAGCATCAGGCCGCCATAGAACGAGTTCGAGTTGGATTCGTAGACATTGCTCTGGTAGATCAGCGGATTGACGAAATAGCCGCCCGGATGGGTGGCGTCCGCCGCGTAGTTCTGGGTGCCGATGTTCTTGTCGAACGGGGCTGTCGACAGCAGGTTGTTGTCGTAGGCGTCGGTCAAGTGCGAGCCCCGCACAAAGACGCCATTGGCCGATCCGGTGAATCCGTTGCCGAATTCCCGCTGGATCCCAAGGCTGGCCTGCTGGGTCTGCGGGTTCTTATAGCCCGGCGAGGCGCTGAAAACCACCGACAGCGGAGGCAATGGGCCGGTCTGGCTGATGTTGATGCCGAATTGCGTGAGGTCCGCCGGGGTGATGGAGCGTTGGGGCGTGGGGACGCCGATGACGCCCTTGGCACGCAGCGTGGTGAAAATGTTCGCCGCGCTCTGGGCACCGGCGGTCTGGATCGTGGTCAGGACCTGCGCGATCGGCCGCGAGCCGTCGGGACGGATGCCGAGGGCGTAGACACTGTAGTCGATCTGGAAGTCGATGGTTGCGTAGTAGATGCCGTAGCCGCCGCGTATGACGGTCTTCGCGTCCGGGCTCCATGCGAAACCGAAACGCGGCGCGATCTCCTTGTGGTCGGTCGGCAGCGGAGCCCGTCGGTTGTCCACCTCATACCGCAAGCCCGCGTTCAGGGTCAGCGTTCGCGAAGCGCGCCACTCGTCCTGGACGTAGCCCGCAATCAGCGGGTAGGTCGCACTGACGATGCCGTTGCCGAAGCCCTGCTGGTAGCTCTGGGCCAGTCCCAGGTTGAAGGCCTGCAGCGCGTTGATGGTGGTGGATGCGAGGGCCGCGTTGACCAAGCCCCCCGGCAGCGAGCCGAAGGTGAAGCGTCCGCTGAAAAAAGTCGCCGAATCGCTGTGTTCGGACCGGATGAGGGCGTAGCCGCCGGTCTTGAGGGTGTGGCGCCCGAGGTTCACCGTCAGGTTGTCGCCGAACTCGGTGCGCCGGGATATGCTTTCGCTGGGCAGGAAGCGGTCGCGGTTGAAGTTGCCAAAACCGGCGATTTCCAGCGCTGGGCCGAACTTGTCGTTGGTGCCGGTAAGTTGGTCGTAGTAGTCGAACTGGACACGGGCCTCGTTGATCAGGCGTGGCGAGAAGGAGTGGATCCAGCCCAGCGACCCGACGCCGTCGAAAGTATCTTGGATGAAGCCGCGCGAGATGCCGGTAAGCGCACTGACGTTGGGGTTGGTGTCGTAGAACTTGCTGGTGTTGAATCGGAACGAGAGCTGGTCGTTCTGGGTGAATTGGTGGTCCACGCGGACCAGTCCCTGCTTCTGGTCTGTCTGGAAGGGGAAGATGCCGCTGTTGAGCTGGAACATCTGCTGGACAGAAGCCGGGGTGGAGAGGGCCGCAGTCAACTGCGCCGCCGCGGACGCTGGGAGCTGCGACAGGATGGCCTTCTGGGCGGGCGTGGGGCCGAAAACGGAGAGGTCCGTCAGAATCGGCACGGCGGTGGATTCGCGGCGCCGCTGCTGCTCGTAATCGAGAAAATAGAACGTCTTGTCCTTGGCGATGGGGCCGCCGATAGTGGCTCCGAACTGCTGCCGGGACGAATCCGGCTTCACGCGCTTGACGGAATTGTCAGAGTTCAGCACCACGTTGAAGGGGTTGGTGGCATCGAACACCTGGTTGCGGAAGAATCCGAAAGCGCTGCCGTGGACCTCGTTGGTCCCCCCTTTGGTCACAATATTGACCACGCCGCCCCGCGAGCCGCCGTATTCGGCGCTGTAGTTGGAGCGGTTGACCTGAAATTCACGCACGGCCTCTTGCCCGATGGTGGCGCGGACGCCGCCTCCGCCGTCGTTGGATTCGCCGCCGTCCACGTTGATGGTGTTGCCGCGGCCGTTGCTGCCGTAGAAGGAAAGGCCCGAGTCGGGGGTCTGCTTGACGCGGTACGTGTTGGAGTCGGCGTGGGCCTTGGAATCGGAGACACCTGGAGCGAGGAGCGCGAAGCTGAGGTAGTCGCGGCGGTCGATGGGGAGATCGGCGATGGCGCGCTGTTCGATTACGTTGGACTGTTGGGTGCGGGTAGTTTCGACGGGCGGGGCGTCGGCGACAATTTCAACCGTCGTGGCGCCGGAGGCGATCTGGAGTTTCAGGTCCACCGTCGCCGCGGCACCCACGGTGAGGGAGACGCCCTTCTGGACCGTCACGTTGAAACCGCTGTGCTCGGCTCGGATGTCGTATTCGCCCGGAGGCAGGAGGTCGATGCGATACACGCCGTCGGGACCGGTGGAAGCTTTGCGGGCGAGGCCTGTGGCTGAATTGGTGGCCGTAACACCGGCGGCACCCACTGCGGCGTCGGCGGGGTCTGTGACGACGCCCGAAAGCGTGGCGGTGCTGGTGGATTGGGCGTGCGCGAACGCGGCCAGGAGGAGGACGAACAGTGTCAGTCTCATGAAATTCGTCGTTGTTTGACGGCTACAAGTTTCTGACTATACCGTGCAATTGTCAATCCCCGTACGTTCCGGTACGGACCGGGGGTAGAATTGGGCTTGCCCCTCGACCCGGAATCTACGCGTGCCTTTGCCAAGATGACGTCGCTGGCCCTGGTGATTCCGATCTCCACGTTTGTCGGCTACGGGATGGGCTACGGGATTGACCACCTGCTCGGCACGAGCTGGATCCGCTTTCTTTTCCTCGGGTTGGGAGCGGTGGCGGGCTTCGTCTCGCTGGTGCGCGAGGTGGGCAAGGACGATTCACCACAAAAATGAACAACCAGTTTGACGCAACCATCGCCCGGCTCCCCAAACTCTTGTTCGCCCTGGCCGCCGTCGGGACCGTGGCCGGCTTTGTCCTGCGCGGCCTGATGTGGACCGGCGGCTTCGCGATCGGCTCGTTCGTGGCGTGGTTGAACCTCCGCTTGATCGAGCGCGCGGTGGACAGCATGGCCCTTTCGGCGACCGCCGGAGAGCGTGGCGGACCGGGTGGTTTCGGAGTCTTTATCCGCTTCAGCGCGTTGACCTTAGGTGCGTTTGGTATACTTCGTTTTTCGGGGTTTAGCGGCGAGGGGGCGGTCTACGGGTTCTTCACCTTCCCCAGCGCGGTCATCCTCGCGATACTGTACGAACTGGCAAGCTTCAAAAACCACAAAACATGACGCACGAAACATGGCTGGCGCAATTCTTCAACGCCCACTTGGCGGGTTTGGGCAACACTCTGCTCGGGTTGGTCAACATGAAGGCGGCGAATCCGAGCGAGCCTTGGGCCGACCACATCGTGATGCAACTGGTTGTCGCGCTGCTCATGCTGACCGTGTTCGCGGTTCTGCGCAGCAGCCTGTCGGTTGACAAGCCCGGCACCCTGCAGCACGTCTTCGAGCTCATCCACGAATTCATCGGCGGTCAGGCGCACGACCAGATCGGGCACGACGCACACCACCACATCTTCCTGCTCGAGACATTTTTCATCTTCATTTTGTTCTCAAACCTGCTCGGTATTATTCCCGGCTTCATGAGCCCGACGCAGGCGGTTTACGTTCCCGCGGGGCTCGCGATGTGCTCGTTCCTGTACTACAACATCGTCGGCATTCGGAAAAGCGCGGTCAACTACGCCAAGCACCTGCTGGGCCCGATCCCCGCCATGGCGCCGCTGATGCTGCCCATCGAGATCATCAGCCATCTGGCGCGGCCCCTTTCGCTCACCATCCGTTTGTTCGCCAACATGTACGCCGGCGAACAGCTAACGCTGGTGTTCCTGAGCCTGACCTATCTGGTCGGCCCCGTGATCTTCATGGGCCTGCACGTCTTCGTATCGCTCCTCCAGTCCTACATCTTCGTCCTTTTGTCGGCGATCTACATCGGCGGGGCGATCGCGGAAGAGCACTAAACCAACCCGGCTTTATGCCACCATTCGCGTGAGGCCTCCCGCCCCCAGGCGAGGAACGCAACCACCTCCGAACGGTGAATAATCAACACCCAATCGTCAAACAAGGAGAAAGAAACAAATGAAGTCCATTAACAAAGTCATGTTCCTGATGGTCGCGATGATGTTCGTCGCGGTCCCGATGTTCGCCCAGGGCGGCGGCACCTCCGCCGCCGGCGGCAACCAGTGGGTCCCCGTGACCGCCGGTTTCGCCATGGCGATCGCGTCCGGCCTCTGCGCCCTCGGCCAAGGCAAGGCCATCGGCTCCGCCGTTGAAGGCATGGCACGCAACCCCGCAGCCGCCAACAACATCCGCGGCGCGCTCATCCTCGGCCTCGCGCTGATCGAATCGCTGGCGCTGTTCACCTTCGCCATGATCTTCGCCAAAGTCTCGTAAGAGTCCCATCATCCGTAGTTTTCCGATAGGGCGGGATGTTCGCATCCCGCCCTATTTGCATTTTCCCGGTGGTACTAGTACGTTCATGGGTTTTGGGGGTTGATTCCGTGCGACGATGGGTCTAGAGTAGTAACTTGGAACAGCGAAGAGCACAACGATACAAGCTCCAGTTGCCCCTCCAGATCGTCCAGGTCGGGGAGCATCGGGTTAACCGCAACGAGAAGACGCGGGACATCAGTTCCGGCGGTGTGTCGTTCGTCTCCTCGTATGAAGTCGAAGTTGGCGGACGCATCGAATACGTGATCACGCTTTCCGGTGCCACCCCTCCGGTCCGCATCCGCTGCCTCGGCAAAGTGCTTCGCAGTCGTCGCCCCGATACTGCCGAAACCTACGAAGTCGCCATGACCATGGAGCGCTACCAGTTCGTGAAGACAGACGAACTGAAAGCTGACGACGCCGAGCCCGTGCTGGCCGCCACCGCGTAGCCGCAGGTGGATTTCGCCGTGCAAGGACTTCGGGAACAGGCCCGGCTCGTCCACAACCGCCATATTTCCCCAGTCGAACTCGTCGAGCGCCATCTCCGGCGCATAGCGACCGTCAATCCCAGCCTGAACGCGTTTTCCGTGCTGATGGCCGAACAGGCCGAGCACGAAGCGCATATGGCAGCAAACTCCACAGCCCCGTTCGGACCCCTCCACGGCGTCCCCGTCACCGTCAAGGACAGTTTCGATGTCGCGGGCTTTCCAACGCTCTCAGGCAGCCGCCTTCGGCTCGGCCATGCCGCGGCCAAGGACGCCTTCGCCGTCGCCCGGCTCAGACAGGCCGGAGCCATCGTGCTCGGCAAGACCAATACACCGGAATTCCTCCGCAGCTACGAAACTGACAACCACGTCTCCGGACGCACCAACAACCCGTGGGACGTCTCGCGAACTCCCGGCGGCTCCTCCGGTGGCGAGGCTGCGGCCATAGCGGCGGGGTTTTCGGCTGGCGGCATCGGCAGCGACGGCGGCGGGTCCATCCGCGTGCCGGCCCACTTCTGCGGAATTGCCGGGTTGAAGCCCACACCCGGACGCATCTCGGTCACCGGCCATTTTCCCGCCATTTCGAATCCGAGCGGTTTCGCCAGCGTCGTAGGCCCCATGGCGCGATCGGCCGACGACCTGCGGCTCCTGTTTGACGTTCTCGTTGCCTACGACCCCGAAGATCCCTATTCCGTGCCCCTCCCGCCGCAACCTCCAGCCAGCGGCAAGCCCCGCATCGGGTATTGGCCGACTTTCTACAAGGTGCCGGTCCAGCAGGCCGTCTCCGAGGCCTTGCAGCATGCCGCCAAGCTGCTGTCCGACCTGGGACATCTTGTGGAACTCTTCGAGCCGAAGGGTTCCGAGCGCGCCCCGAACGCCTGGAAATTCGTCCTCTCCGAATTGCCGGGCGAATTCTTTCGAATGTACTTCCGGGGGCGCGAGTCCGAAGTCCACTGGACGGCAACGGAGCTGGGCGCGCCGGAGCCACCCTCGCCGTTAACGGCAACCGATGTTCTGAAGCAATTCGCGGCCCGTGACCGCATGCGGGCCGGCATGATCCAGCAGATGCGCGATCAGGATTGCACCGTACTCCTGACGCCGGTCTGCGGTACGGTCGCCTTCCAGCACCAGCAGCGATCTTTCGAGACCGGGGGACAGGCGATCGGCCTTTTTCAGGCAATGATGCCAGCGCTCATCTGGAACCTATACGGCTTCCCCGCCCTGACCATCCCCATGCACCAAACAACGGACGGCCTCCCCGTGGGCATCCAACTGGTCGGTCTGCCATGGAGCGACGAAACGCTGTTGGACATTGCTGTCCGTCTGGAGGAAGCGCGCGGTCCGTGGACATTTCCGTCACTCGGGCAGTCGGACGCGATAGAATCGTAACCGGCGGGGTTTTTCACGTCCCAACACGCCACTGCTAGATGAAGGCCGTCACTACCATTGCCGTCGCGATCATCCTCGCCCTCGTGCTGGGGGCGGTCGTGTTTGCCGGCGAAAAGGATCGGCTGAAAACGGAGCACGCCGCCATCGCAACGGAATGGGAGCACGTTGAATCCGGCCTGCGGAAGCGTGCGAACATCCTCCCGGCCCTGTCCGACGCGCTGAGTACGGCGATGCCGGACCAAGCCCCGGTATTCGGCGAATTGGCTAACGCCCGTGCGGCCCTCGACACCGCCCCGTCCACGCTGGATAAGATCGACGCCCACAACCGCATCAACGCGGCGATAGGCAAGATCCTAGTCGTGCTGGAAACGCGGCCCGAGTTGAAATCCGGCGACGCCTACCGCAAAGTGCAGCTATCGCTAGAATCATCCGAGAACGAAGTTTTGCGGGCCAGAAGCCGCTACAACGCGGCCATCAAGAAGTACAACACCGATCTGGCGCTCTTCCCCGCCAACCTGGTATCCCAGGTGGCGGGCTTCGAACGCGAAGACGCCTATTTTCTCACCGAACCGGCACGCACCACTCCAGCCGGTTCCCCGAACCGAATCGCATCGAATCCAAAACCATGAGCTCCACACCGATCTTCAACAACTACATCAACGGCGAGTGGGTCTCCAGCCCACAGACCTTCGAAGACCGTAACCCGGCCAACACCGACGAAATTGTGGGCCTTTTCGCGAAGGCCAGCGCCGCCGACATGCTTGCCGCAACCAACGCCGCGGCGGCAGCCTTTCCCGGCTGGGCCAACATGCCGGCACCGGCACGCGGCAACATCCTGTACAAGACCGCCGACATCCTGGAGAAGAAGTTCGACCAACTTGGCGCTGAAATGACCCGCGAGGAAGGCAAGACGCTTCCCGAGGCCAAAGGCGAAGTCCGCCGCGCCATCAACATCTTCCGCTACTTCGCGGGCGAAGGCTCGCGCCTCGACGGCGTTATGGTGCCTTCGGAACGCGAACGCGTCCACGTTTTCGCCATCCGCAAGCCGGTTGGTGTGGTCGGGCTCGTAACACCGTGGAACTTCCCCATCGCCATCCCGGCGTGGAAGATGGCCCCGGCACTGATCTGCGGCAACACGATCGTCGTCAAGCCGGCGTCGTCCTCGCCGCTCTGCGCATGGCGCATTGTCGAGGCTCTGCACGAGGCTGGCGTCCCCAAGGGCGTGGTCAACTTCGTCGCCGGTTCCGGTGCCGAACTGGGCGGCGCAATGGTCAACTCGCCCGCGGTCAAGGCAATCTCCTTCACGGGTTCCAACGACGTGGGCCATTGGCTGCACGCCGAAGCCAGCAAGCGCCGGATCCGCATCCAGCTCGAAATGGGCGGCAAGAACCCCACCATCGTGCTGGCAGACGCCGACATCAAGTCAGCCGTTGAAAATGTCTGCAACGCGGCCTTCTTCTCCACCGGCCAGAAGTGCACCGCCACCAGCCGCGCCATCGTTGAAGATTCGATCTACGACGAGTTTCTCGCTCAACTTGTGGAACGCACCAAAAAGCTCAAGGTCGGCGACGGCATGCAGCCCGGCATCGACATCGGCCCCTGCGTCGACAAGGGCGCGCTCGAAACCACCCTCCGCTACATCGAAATCGCGCGCAAGGAATGCGGCGAGCCCGTCCTCGGCGGCAACCGACTCACAGGCGGGGAATACGACAAGGGCTACTTCGTCGAGCCGACCATCTTCGCGGGTGTCCTGCCGACGACAACGCTGGCCTGCGAGGAAGTCTTCGGACCGGTCCTGGCTGTCATGCGCGCCAAGGACTACGAGGATGCCATGCGCATCGCCAACGACATCCCGTTCGGCCTCTCCTCCTCCATCCAGACCTCCAGCCTCTCCCGCGCCATGGACTTCGTCTACCGCGCCGAGGCCGGCCTTCTGACCATCAACCTCCCCAGCGCCGGTGTCGAGTACCAACTGCCTTTCGGCGGCACCAAGGATTCCAGCTTCGGCCCCAAGGAACAGGGTCCGGCGGCGATGGACTTCTACAGCGACTACAAGACCGTCTACATGAAGTACTAGAAGAGACTCAACGACATGAAATTGGGACAAGTCCGTCAAAACGGGGCCGTCATTGCGGCCATATTCGAGGATGGGATCGCACGTCCGATTCCCGCCCACACGCTGATCGACCTGATCAACCGGTCGGAAGCCGAAAACACGCCACTGCCCGAGCTGGCCTCGAACCTGGCCAGCCGCCATCCGGTGGAAGCCACGCCGCTGATTCCAATCCACCCCGTCGAGGTGTGGGCATCCGGCTGCACATACGAAACCAGCGCGGTCTTCCGCGATGGCGAGACCGTCGAAGCCGAGAAGGGCACGCGCGAGGGCATGTATGCGTACGTGTACCGCGAGGCGCGGCCGGAGATCTTCTTCAAGGGCACGGCGCGCGTCTGCGTCGGACCCGGAGCCAACATCGGCATCCGGGCGGATTCCAAGTTCACGGCGCCGGAGCCGGAACTGGCCGTGGTGCTGGGCAAGAAGGGCGCGATCGTCGGCTATACGCTGGCGAACGACGTTTCGGCTTGGGACATCGAGCGTGAGAACGCTCTCTACCTCCCGCAGTCGAAGGTCTACACGGCGTGCTGCTCACTCGGCCCGGTGATGGTGACGGCGGACGAGATCAAGAACCCGTACAACCTCCACATGACGTGCGAGATCATCCGCGACGGCGTGATCCGGTTCTCGGGCTCGACCTCTACAGGCAAGTTGCACCGCAAGATCGAGACCATCGTGGAGTATTTGGTGCGGTCGAATCCGGTTCCCGCCGGCAGCGTGCTCTGCACGGGCACCGGGATTATCGTCACGGAGGAAGTGGCACTGGCTCCGGGCGACGTGGTGCGCATCCGGGTCGAAGAGATTGGCGAGTTGTCGAACACCTGCGCGATTGTGTAGGGTTTCCCGTGGTGGGCCCGTCCGACGCCGGACGGGCCCCGCCTGACTTTCACATTCATGGCAAGGCAGTGTTAGGATTCGGATATGCCCCCCCCCGAAGATGGATGCCGTGTTCATTAAGGTTCCCGAAGGCTGGATTGGATTTGTAGAACAGGTGCCAGGCGCGAACACCCAGGGCGACACGCTCGAAGAGGCGCGGGAAAACCTCAAGGAAGCAGTGTCCATGGTCTTGGAAGCCAACCGTGAACTTGCCGAGGCCACGATTGCCGGGACTGATTTCATTCGCGAGGAGTTCCACCTGACTGCGGCATGAAACGTGTCGACTTGATACGACCTCTCGAGCGCTGCGGCTGCGAATTGTCGAGGGAAGGCGGCTCGCATAGCGTCTTCATTCAGCCCGAGAGGAAGCGGTCTTCATCAGTGCAGCGGCATCGCGAGATCAACGATTTTCTGGTCCGCAAGATCTGCGACGACCTGCAGGTTCCACGGCCTGTGCGTTAGGACAAAGGGGTTTATCTGAAACAGCGATCCGTCACGATCACAGTAGTCGCTTGGATCTTCGTGGCAACCGGCTTTATCGGCTTCCTCAACACGGTCCAACGGTTCCGGCACTGGGGCCCTGAGGTCACCGAGCTGGCGTTGGCCGGATCGGCAAATCTTCTGGCAGCGGTCGGAGGCGGCTTGGTGCTCCGGCACGTGAGCTGGGCCCGCTGGTTGCTGGCGGCTTGGATGGTGTTCCACGTGGGATTGAGCGCATTCCACTCCGTCCAGGAATTGCTGGTGCATGTCGCAATCTTCATACCGCTCACATATTTCCTGTTCCGGCGACAAGCTGCGGAGTATTTCGATGCTAGATTGGGATCAGAATGAAACAGGCCACGATCAGCATCGGCGATAACATCTCTATCCAGTTGGATTCCTGGCTACGACAGCAGGATGCCCCTCCTCCATTCGATGAAGTGATCCAGTCGGCCCTTGAGGAGTTTCTGGCAAATCGGAGCATGGCGGTGCCGAGACATCGGCTTCGCGTGACCCCGAGTGCGATGGGAAGTGGGTTGGACGACATAAGCATCGCACACGATTGCTATTTGGCTGCCGAATGAGCCGTGCTGTTCTCGCTGACACGGGCCCGCTTTACGCGCTTTCGGACCCGTCCGATCAGTTCCATGAACGGGCACATCGCGAACTGGAAGCGATCACCGCAGACAGCCTCGCAATCTTGGTCCCTTTTCCTGTGCTTTGCGAGACCCACACGCTAGTCCTCCGGCGCCTTGGAGGAAAATACGCGGCTGGATGGCTCGATGAGATTCTGTCTGGGAGTGTCCCTGTAAATCCCCAACCTCTGGATTTTCTGGAAGGCGTAGCCAAGTTGAACAAATTCTCCGACCAGCCCATTACCCTCGTCGATGCGGTGGTAGATCGGTTGGCCCGGAGGCTGGCGCTACCTGTGTGGACCTTCGACGGGCACTTTTCGGTCATGCGTTCAAGCATCTGGCGACCTTGACCGGGATCGCAGCGCAATCCCAAGCAACTTGTGATACGCTAGCCCCATTATGCGGGCGTTCCTTGCTCTGTTGCTAGCCGCCATTCCACTCACGGCCCAGGAAGGCCACGGACTCTCCCCCGAGGAAGTCTCGTTCGGCGGCCGTCTCTTTTTCGCCAATTGCGTCATCTGCCATGGCCCCGAAGGCGATGGCGTTTCAGGCGTGAACTTGGCGTCCAACCGTTTCCGACGGGCCACCACCGACGCCGAACTCGTCGGCATCGTCCAGAGGGGCGTCCCCGGCACCCCGATGCCTCCGGGCAACTACAACGACCGCCAGGCCAGCCTGATCGTGGGCTACCTGCATTCCATGGCCGCCTCGCCCCGGACGCTGCTCGGCGCAATCACCACCCGCGACCCCGCCAACGGCAAGGCGATCGTGACCGGCAAGGGACAGTGCCTCAACTGCCACCGCATCGGCGGCGAAGGCGGCTTCCTCGGCCCGAACCTCGGCGAGATCGGCGCCACCCGTCGCACCGTCGACTTGGAACGTGCCCTCCTCGACCCCAGCGCCGACATCCGCCCGGACAACCGCACCCTGAAGGCCGTCCGCAACGACGGCACCGTGATCCAGCCATCCCGCCTGCTCAACCAAGACACCTACAGCCTCCAGATCCTCGATTCCACCGGCCACCTGCGCTCGCTCCAGAAAGCCTCCATCAAGGACTTCGAGATCATGAAGAACTCGCCCATGCCGGTCTACAAGGGCAGGCTGACCGACCAGGAAGTGGCCGACACAGTCGCGTACCTCGCGACCCTGAAAGGACACAAATCGCGATGCTGAAAATCGGGGTGAACCCCCGCTTCCTTGCCCTCTTGACCGCAGCCCTGCCCGCGTTCGCACAAGTCTCCTTCGACCGCATCCAGCACGCGGACCGCGAACCCGCCAACTGGCTCACCTATTCCGGCGCTCTCAACGGCCAACGCTACAGCAAACTCACCCAGATCACGCCCGCCAACGCCCGGAACCTGGAACTGAAATGGGTCCTGCAGACCCGCGCCCCCGCCGAGGCCGACAGCAAATACGAGGCCACCGCCCTCGTGGTCGACGGCGTCCTCTACACCGTCCAGCCGCCGAACGTGGTCGTGGCGCCATTTCCGGCCGCATCTTCTGGACCCACGCCTACACGCCGTCTCCCGCCGCCCGGCTCTGCTGCGGCCGCCTCAACCGGGGTCTCGCGATTCTTGGCAACACCCTCTTCATGGGCACCATCGACGGCAACATGGTGGCGCTCGACGCCCGTGACGGCCACGAGGTCTGGAACACCCGCCTCGGCAGGCCCGAAGCCGGGTATTCCGTCACCGTTGCGCCCCTTGTTGTCAAGAACAAGATCATCGCCGGTCCCGCGGGCGGCGAATACGGCATCAGCGGCTTCCTCTCGGCCTACGACCCCGAAACCGGCAAGGAAATCTGGCGCTTCAAGACTGTCCCCGAGCCCGGCGAGCCCGGCCACGAAACCTGGGCTGGCGATTCCTGGAAGCACGGCGGCGGCTCCATCTGGACCACCGGCTCCTATGACCCCGACCTGAACGTCATCTACTGGGGCATCGGCAATCCCGGCCCCGACTGGAACGGGGTCGGCCGCGAGGGCGATAATCTGTACACCAGTTCCGTGATCGCACTCGATGCCGATACGGGCAAGCTGAAATGGCACTTCCAGTTCACCCCGCACGACGAGTTCGACTTCGACGCGACCCAGGTGCCGGTGCTCGCCGACATGGATTGGCAGGGTAAGCCCCGCAAGCTGCTGATGTTCGCCAACCGGAACGGCTTCTTTTACGTGCTCGACCGGGTCACGGGCGAATTCCTGCTCGGCAAGCCGTTCGAGAAGGTTACTTGGGCCACCGGACTCGACGCCAAGGGCCGTCCCATCCAGACCGGGCACTCGACGCCCGAAGGAATGAACCTCTACCCCAACAACCAGGGCGCGACCAACTGGTACAACCCCGCCTTCAGCCCGCACACCGGGCTCTTCTACATTCCGACCTGGATGGAGACCTCCTCGGTCTACACCAGCCGCACCGAGGAGTACCGCGAAGGCAACCAGTTCACCGCAGGCGGCGCCACGCACGACGTTCCGGGGTTGCGACCCGGTCCGACCAACACTCGGCTGCCCGAGGCTGGCTATGGCGCGATCCAAGCCGTCGACCCGCGCACGGGCGCGATCAAGTGGAAATTCAAGATGACGGACGTCACCGACAGCGGCGTGCTCGTGACGGCATCCGACGTAGTCTTCGCGGGCGGTCGCGAGGGGTATTTCTACGCGTTGGACGCGCGGACGGGCGCGATGCTGTGGAAATCCATGGTGGGCGGACAGGTGTCGGCTGGTCCAACGACGTACGCGGTCGACGGAAAACAGTACGTTTCAATCCCGGCGGGGAACGCGGTGTTCACGTTCGGGCTGCGGGAGTAGGGAATCACACCCGAAGACCAGGACCAAACTTGGAACTTATACATTCAGCCCCGCACTATCACCTTCAGCACCTAAGAGCTGGCTGTTGTAGACGCGTGGATAGTCACCCCAGTTGCGCACGCCTTGGTAGCCACGCAACGGCCACATAGGCGAATAGCGGTCATTGGCATACGTTCGTGAACTCGTCACCGGATTGACGTCTTCGGCCGGCTGGATCAACCAGGTTGAAATCGTCTTTAGCCTCCTCCAGCCCTAAGGCCATCTGCGGACCAACTTCGCGAACAAGGACCAACTCCGGGCCGCTGTCAAAGCTTGCATCCGCAACCACAACATCCCGCCAAGCGTAGTTGATGAACACTTTGACCACAAGCCGACCACTTCACTTATCAACTCGTCACCCCCATCCGCTACGATGGGCACATGATCCGCACATTGCTCCTGCTCGCATGCGCCGCCGCCCTCCCTGCCGCTGAAACCTTCGAAACCACCGCCGGACCGGTCAAAATCACCCCCATCCAGCACGCCACCGTCCTGATCGAGGCCGCCGGAAAGGTCATCTACATCGACCCCGCCCAGGGCAAGCTGGAAGGCCTTCCCAAAGCCGACCTCATCCTCATCACCGATATCCACGGCGACCACATGTCGCAGCCCAACATCGACAAGATCAAAGGCCAGAACACCGTCCTCTACGGCCCGCCCGCCGTGGTTGAGAAGATCGAAATCGTGAACGCCATCGCCAACGGGCAGACGAAAACGTGGGAAGGATGGACCATCGAGGCCGTTCCCGCCTACAACCTCAAGCGGGGGCCGTCCCCGGCGCAGGTCTACCACGACAAGAGCCGGGGCAACGGGTACGTGCTGACCTTCGGCGGCAAGCGGTTCTACTTTTCGGGCGACACCGAGGCCGTGCCCGAGATGTTGGCGCTCAAGAACATCGACGCAGCATTCATCTGCATGAACCTGCCGTTCACGATGACGCCCGAAGAGGCTGCGGCGGCGGTGAAGGCGTTCCATCCGGCGGTCGTCTACCCGTACCACCACAGGGGCTCGGACCTCAAAGTATTCGAGGCCGGACTGAAGGGCTCGGGAGTGCAGGTCAAGATCCTGGAGTGGTATCCGAAATAGTCAGAACCGCAACCCCATCCGCCACATCGAGTACGCTACCGCCTGCCGAAACAGCAACAACGCCCGCCGGAACGCCGACACCGACTCCGATTCGCTCGGGGCCAGTTCGCGCGGCGAAGTGTAGACGGTAAACCCCTGCTGCTGCAGGATCCGCTTCACGCGGTACACGTGATAGCCGTCGCTCACCACGATGCAGGATTTCAGGCCCATGCTGCGGAAGATCTCGGCGGCCGAGGCGAGCGAATGGGCCGTCGAGCCGCCCACATCCTCGACGATGACGGATTCCGCCGGTACGCCGCGGTCGATCAAATAGGACCGGCTGACCCCTCCTTCGGTGAAGACCGGGTCGCCGCCCGCGCCGCCGGTGGTCATCACATAGGGGGCCAGGTGTTGGCGGTAAAGCTCCACCGCGTGGTCTAGGCGCCGTTTCAGGACCGGCGAAGGATGGCCCCGGTATTCGGCCGCGCCCATCACCAGGATGACGTCGGCCGCGCGCGCGTCGTCCCGCATGCTTTCGCGGCCCATGCGGACGGCGAGCACCGTGAGGAACGCCAACGCCACGGTCGCCAGGAGCGCCGCGACCAAGGCAATCGCGCGTATTGGCTGCGTTATCCTGATGACGACATTGTAACCAACAAGCCAGCCCGAAGAAATCGCCCAAACATCACCGCACAAAGATCAAGGAGTCCAGCCGCATGCGTTTCGTCCCAACCCTCGCCACGCTTCTCGTCGCCAGTTACCCTCTGGCGGCGCAAACCGCTCCCAACCCTCCCGCTTCTGCCGGGGGCAAGGTCACCAAGGCCAACTACGAGCTCGCCAGCCGCTGGACGGCATCGAAGACCGGCAAGGTGATCTTCGACGTCGCCGTGACACCCCACTGGCTGGAGGATGGAGACCGATTCTGGTACGTGTATGAGAATTCGAAGGGTCGGCGCTTCATGCTGGTCGATCCCGCGAAGAAGACGAAGACGCTGGTGTTTGACCCCGTCAAGATGGCGTCCGCGCTCACCGTCGCCACCGGGCTGCCCTACGATTCCCAGCACCTGCCGATGCGGACGCTGAAGTTCGTCAAGCAGGACACGACAATCCAGTTCGACGTGACGGTGCCCAAGGAAGCCGTCATTCCTGGTGAAAAGAAGCCGTCGCCCGCCGACGCCGCGAAAGACGCGAAAGCCGCCACCACACCCGACGATGAAGACGACGATCCCCAGCAGCGCCGCGCCGCCGGCGCTCCCGGCGCAGCCAACCCGGCAGCCACCACGAAGACGCTCACCTTCGAATACGACCTCGCGGCAGGCAAACTGACGCTGCTCGACGAAAAGCCGCCCGCCAAACCCCGCTGGGTATCGGTTTCGCCGGACGACAAGGTGATCGTCTTTGCCCGCAACCACAACTTGTGGATGATGGACGCCGAGAACTTCGCCAAGGCCAAGAAGGACCCGAAGGACACGTCCATCAAGGAAACGCAGATCACCACGGACGGCGTGGAGGACTTCAGCTACGCCGCGCGCGCCAACGCTGGCATTGACCAGCAGTTGCAAGAAGGCGAAACCCAACAGGAGCAGACGGACACCAACGACAAGAACGCCCGCGTCCGCCCCATCGGGATCTCATGGTCGCAGGATTCGAATAAGTTCGCCGTGGTCCGCCGCGACGAGCGCAAGGTGGCCAAGCTGTGGGTGATCAATTCTTTGGCCAACCCGCGCCCCAAACTGGAAACGCAACCCTACGCGATGCCCGGCGAGGCCGAACAACCGGTGGACCACATGGAAGTTTTCGACGTCGCCAGCAAGGGCCGGGTAGCGGTGAAGGCCGAGTTGTGGCAGGACCAGTCGCTGGGTCTCGCCGCCGCACCGGCGTCGGGACGCGCGCGGGAGAAGGAAAAAACAGAGCCACAGTGGGCCGCGCCGGGGTCCGACAAGCTCTACTTCACACGCACCAGCCGGGACCTGCACCGCGTCGACCTCTGCGTCGCCAACACGACGACCGGCGAGGCCAAGGCCGTCGTGTCCGAGCGGATGAACGTCTACATCGACATCACGCCGTCCGCCGCAGGCGGCGGAGGCGGCTTCCCGTTGCGGGTGTTGAACGGGGGTAGCGAGATCCTCTGGTGGTCCGAGCGCGACGGGTGGGGCCACTACTACCTGTATTCCGCCGACGGGACTCTGAAAAACCAGGTCACCAAAGGCGAATTCGTCGCCGAACAGGTGACCGGGGTCGATGAGAAAACCCGCACCCTGTACCTGATGGCGAACGGGCGCGAGGAGAACGAGGACCCGTACTTCTTCCACGAGTACTCCGCGAAGCTCGACGGCTCCGGCATGAAACTGCTGAGCCCGGGCGATTCCAACCACGCGATCCTGATGTCGGACACCGGCCGCTTCTTCCTCGACACCTACTCCAAAGTGAACACAGTGCCGGAATCGGTGCTCTACGACGCGAGCGGGGCCAAGATCATGGACCTCGAAAAGACCGACATGTCCCGCGCGCTCGAGGCCGGGTTCAAGTTCCCCGAAGCCTTCATGGTCAAGGCCGACGACGGCATGACGAACCTCTACGGCGTAATGTACAAGCCGTTCGACTTCGATCCGGCCAGGAAATATCCGGTCATCGCGTACGTGTATCCGGGCCCGCAGACGGAAGCCGTCACCAAGTCGTTCTCGCCCAAGAACGCGAATGTGGCGCTGGCGAATCTAGGCTTCATCGTGATCGAGGTCGGCAACCGTGGCGGCAACCCGCAGCGCTCGAAGTGGTACCACACTTTTGGATACAACAACTTGCGCGACTACGGGCTGGCCGACAAGAAGGCCGCCATCGAGCAGTTGGCGACGCGGTTCCCGTTCATCGACATCGAGCGGGTCGGAATCACGGGCCACTCCGGCGGCGGGTTCATGTCTGCTGCGGCGATGCTGATCTACCCGGATTTCTTCAAGGTCGCGGTGTCGGAATCCGGCAACCACGAGAACAACATCTACAACCGCTGGTGGAGCGAGAAGCACGACGGCGTCAAGGAAGTGACCGACAAGGACGGCAAGGTGCACTTCGAGTACGACATCGACAGGAATTCGGAGATCGCGAAGAACCTGAAGGGGCACCTGATGCTCTCCACCGGCGACATCGACGACAACGTGTCGCCCTCGAACACCGTCCGGCTGATGGACGCGCTGATCAAGGCGAACAAGCGGTTCGACTTCGTGCTGATTCCGGGCGTCCGGCATGCCTACGCGGCGCGTGCGGAGTATTTCCAGTGGCTGAGGGCGGACTACTTCTGCAAGTACCTGCTGGGCGACTTCGACCAGAGCGTGGACATGTGGGAACTGAACCGCGAGAAGCCGCAGGATAATAAGGTTCCGGGGGCGCCCCGGCAGGTGATCACAACATTGACGAACACGACGACGGGAACGACCACAACGACGAAGGCGGCGCAGCAGTAGTGCTCGAACCATTCACCAGTCCGGCGAATCCTGTGGTCAAAGAAGTGCGGCGGGCGGTCTCGAAAGGGACCGCCACGTCGGACGGCCTCTGGATCGCGGAGGGGTTGCATTTGCTGGAGGAGGCGCGGCGGAGCGGGCTGGAGACGCCGGTGGTGCTGGTCGCGGAGTCGGCGCGGAACCCTGAAGCAATCCGGGGGCTGGCCGGGAAAGCGCGGGTGATGCGGCTGGCGGACCCAGTGTTCCGGGAAGTGGCGTCCACCGAGACCTCGCAGGGAGTGATCACGTTGGTACGTCCCCGGGCGTGGGCGCTTGACGACGTTTTCGGGGAACAGAGTCTGGTGATCGTGCTGGACGGCGTGCAGGACCCGGGAAACGCCGGTGCCATCGCGCGGGCGGCCGAAGCGTTCGGAGCCACCGGCATGGTCTTCCTCAAGGGCACGACGGGGCCACAGCAGCCGAAGACGCTGCGGGCATCGGCGGGGTCGCTGTTCCGGATGCCGCTGGTGGCTGGGGTGACGGCGGGCGAGGCGCTGGAGCTATTGGAGATGCGGCGGGTCGCGATCTACGGGGCCGTGCCGTTCGCGCCCGGCGTCCAGCGCGCGGGCGAGGCGGATCTGCGGCAACCGTGCGCCATCGCGATCGGGAGCGAAGGTGCGGGGTTGGGACCGCAGTTGCGGCCAGTGGTCCGGGGAATCACGATCCCGACAAAGGGTGTCGAATCCCTGAACGCGGCGGTCTCGGCGGCCGTGCTGCTGTACGAGGCCAGCCGCCAGCGGGAGCACGTGTGAGTTTGTTCGACACCGCGCCGCTGTTTTCGAGCGCCCCGGACTCCAAGCGTCCCTTGGCGGACCGCATGCGCCCGGAAACGCTGGACGACTACGCCGGGCAGGAGCACATCCTCGGCCCCGGCAAGCCCTTGCGGACGCAGATCGAGCGCGACCGGCTCACGTCGGTGATCCTGTGGGGTCCGCCGGGCGTCGGCAAGACCACGCTGGCCAGGATCGTGGCGCGCATGACGAAGGGCGAATTCGTCCCCTTCAGCGCCGTCCTGAGCGGGATCAAGGAGATCAAGACGGTGATGGCGGAGGCGGAGCGGCTGCGGTCGCTGGGCCGCCGGACCATCCTGTTCGTAGACGAAATCCACCGGTTCAACCGCGCCCAGCAGGACGCCTTCCTGCCGTACGTCGAGAAGGGCGACATCGTGCTGATCGGCGCGACGACGGAAAACCCGTCGTTCGAGGTCAACGCCGCTCTGCTTTCGCGCTCCAAGGTGTACATGTTGCGGGCGCTGACGGACGAGGAGATCGCGGTCCTGCTGACGAAGGCTCTGCCGGAAGTCGGCGTAGAGGCCGATCCCGAGGCACTGGAAGCTATCGCGGCGTCGTCGAACGGTGATGCAAGGTCGGCGTACAATTCGCTGGAAGTGGCGGCGGCGGCTTCCGAGGGCGGCAGGATCACGGAGGAGATCGTCGCGCAGGTGCTGGGCCGCAAGGTTCTGCTGTACGACAAGACCGGGGAGGAGCACTACAATCTTGTATCGGCGCTGCATAAGTCGGTGCGGTCGAGCGACGTGGACGCGGCGCTCTACTGGCTAGCGCGGATGCTGGAGTCGGGCGAGGACCGGATGTACATCGCGCGGCGGGTGGTGCGGATCGCAGTCGAGGACATCGGTCTGGCGGATCCAAGGGCGCTGGAGCAGTGCATCGCGATGCAGCAGGCGGTGCATTTCCTAGGGATTCCCGAGGGCGATTTGGCGATCGCGCAGGCGGTGATTTATCTCGCGGTCGCGCCGAAATCGGATGCGGGTTACAAGGCGCTCGGAGCGGTGCTGGAGGAGGTGCGGAACGGTCGCGCGGAGCCCGTCCCGATGCATTTGCGCAATGCGTCGACGAAGGCGATGAAGGCGTGGGGGTACGGGAGCGGCTACCAGCATGCGCACCAGTATGCCGACGCGGTCAACGAGATGGAATGCCTGCCGGAATCGCTGGCAGGGAAGAGGTGGTACTACCCGACCGAGCGGGGGATTGAGAAGCGGATCAAGGAGCGGATCGAGGAGTTGCGGGGGCGGCGGGGGCAGCCTTTGTAGCGGAATGGCAAGCCGCCATGAAGTATCTGCGGAAGCCATTGAGCATCTGGACCGCTCCGGCGTCGGAGTTTGACTGCTGGTTCCCGTGCGGCTTATGCTGAAACCTATGGAAGTGACGCTCGACGCGGACCAAGATGCGCTCGTCCAGGCTGCCGTCAGGAGCGGTCGTCTGCGAAACCCTGAGGAGGCCGTGTTCCAGGGCATGGCGCTTTGGGAAGAGAGGGAACGTCGGCGAATGGAAGTCTGCGCCGTTCTCGACAGTGCCGAGGCCTCATTCGCGCGTGGCGAGGGCCGGGTTGTGTCCAGCTACGAAGCGACTCGCCAATTGGCCGACGACATCAAGCGCCGGGGACTGGCGCGGGTCGCCGCAGGAAAGTCCAGAGGCTGATGGAGCATTTCGGCTTCTGCCGGAGGCTGAGTCCGATCTCGACAGTATCTGGACTGCCGCCGACGCGCTGCCGAACCCGAGCAAGGACGCAATCACGTTGGGCGAAAACTACCACGTGAGCCCGGCATCGCGTGCGATCTTGGTGGTCAAGCCCGGTTTCAGTGTTTCCTTGCCGTGCACGGGCACAGAGATGTTCCGAACCTGCCCTAGCTTGCTGTAAACGTGGTGACTTCCGCTGATCCGGGCCAGTCTCCAGCCACGGTCCTCGAGCAAACGGCACAGTTCCCGCCCCGTGATCGGCCTCACACGGCGATGTCCAGGATCTGGATCGAGCGGTCCGGAAGCTGTCCACGCTCCTTCATCACCGCGACAACGCCTTCAATGGCCTCCCGGATGTTGAACATCAGATCGTCCACGGTTTCCCCTTGGGAATAGCAGCCCGGCAGCGCCGGAACCTCCCCCCAATAACCGCCCTCGGGCTCGTTATGGATCACTACGGCGTATGTCTCCACGCTCCGAGTATCCTCCATGCTGGGGGTCCGGGTCAAGGGACCGGGCCCGCGCTAACATGGGATTGAAACGATGCTCGGAACCTCGCGCACACTCCGCATGGCCGCCTTCGCCGCACTGGCCGGAATCGCCTTGGCTGCTGGTCCGGTGGTCGGTCCGAAGGAAACGTACACTGCTGCCGAGCGGCGGCACTGGGCGTTCCAGCCGCGCTCCAAAGCCCCGGTTCCCACGTTCGCATCGGCATCCGACCGCGCTTGGGTTGCCAATCCAATCGACGCCTTCGTCCTCGCCAAACTGAACGCAGAGGGACTCAAACCCGCCAAAAAAGCATCCAGACGCACCCTGATTCGCCGCGTCTACTACGACCTCACCGGCTTGCCCCCGTCCCCCGCCGACGTCGAAACCTTCGTCAACGACCCCGACCCCAAGTCGTGGGAAAAGCTCGTCGACCGCCTGCTCGAATCGCCCGAATACGGGGAGCGCGCCGCGTCGCACTGGTTCGACACCGTCCGTTACGCCGAAAGCGACGGTTTCGAGTACGACACCCACCGTTCCGACATGTGGCGCTACCGCGACTACGTGATCCGCTCCTTCCAGACCGACAAGCCCTACGACGTCTTCCTGCGAGAGCAACTGGCGGGTGATGAACTGGCAGGAAAGATTGCCACCCCTCAGTCCGACGACCTCCTGATCGCCAGTAGCTTCCACCGCCTCGGAGCCCTGCGCAAGAACGCCGGCAACCAGGACGTCGCATACAACCGCAACGAGCAGCTGATCGAGATGACCAACGTCATCGGCAGCGCCTTCCTCGGCATGACCATCGGCTGCGCGCGCTGCCACGACCACAAATTCGACCCCATCCGCCAGAAGGACTACTACCGGATGCAGGCCTTCTTCGCCCCGACCCAGCAGGTCGACGTGCCCCTCTACACCGACCAAGAGGAGGCCGAATTCAAGAGGAAAAACGGCGCGATCGAGGCCGAGATGGCGCAACTGCGGAAGTCATTGCCGAAGGAGGACGGTCCGGAGCGCCAGGCCATCGAGCTCAAGCTGATCGAGAAGGAAAAGGAACTGCCGCAGCCTCTGCCGCTGCTGAACACGGTCGCGAACGACCCGAAGCAGTTCATGGCGGTCCACGTCCTCACGCGCGGCAACTCCGCCGCACCGCTCGACAAGGTGTCGGCCCGCGTGCCGGGGGTACTGCTGCCCGACGGCGCACCCGAACTCGACGACGACGATCCCGCGCCGCGCACCAAGCTCGCGAACTGGATCGCCGACCCGGCCAATCCGCTCCCGGCGCGCGTGATGGTGAACCGGATCTGGCAGTCCCACTTTTCGAACGGGATCGTGGCCACGCCGAACGATTTCGGGCGGATGGGGTCGCGTCCGTCGCACCCCGAGCTACTGGATTGGCTGGCGAACCAGTTCGTCGACGCGCGGTTCCACATCAAGCCGATGCACCGTATGATCCTGCTGAGCAACACCTACCAGCAGGAATACCGCGCCACGACACCCGACGCCGCCGAGAAAGACCCAGAAAACAAGCTGCTGTGGCGGTTCCCGAGGCGTCGATTGGAGGCCGAGGAAATCCGCGATTCCATCTTGGCGGTGGCGGGAAAATTGAATTTGCAGAAGGGCGGGCCGTCGATCATCGTGCCCGTGGAGCCGGAGTTGCTGCGGCTGGCGTACAAGCCGTCGCAGTGGGCGGTGAACGCCGATCCGGGCCAGTTCTACCGCCGCAGCGTGTACCTCTATGAAAAGCGCAACCTGCGGCTGCCATTCCTGGAGGTTTTCGATTCGCCGGACAGACTGCTGAGCTGCGCGCGACGGGAGTCGAGCACGCACGCCCCCCAAGCTCTGGAGCTGATGAACGGCACGTTGACGCGCGAAATGTCGTTGCAGCTTGCGGCGCGGCTGGACCGGGAAGCCGGCGGATCTGTTGACACGCAGATCGACCTCGCCTACAAGCTGGCTGCGGGCCGTCCACCGGTTGAAGCCGAACGCAAGGCGGCAGCGGCATTTCTGAAGGACAACCCCTTGAGCGAGTTCGCCCTCGCCATGTTCCTAGTGAACGATTTCCTGTACGTGGACTGACATGGAACCGCACTCGAAACCCACCCGCAACCGGCGCGAATTCATCACGGACGCCTTCAACGGCTTCGGCTCGGTCGCGTTGGCCGCGATGCTGGCGGAGGAACGGGCGAAGGCCGCGGGGGTGAATCCGCTGGCAGCAAAGAAGCCGCATTTCCCGGCCAAGGCGAAGTCGGTTATCGTGCTGTTCATGGCGGGCGGGCCGAGCCATCTGGAAACCTTCGACCCCAAGCCGCTGCTCAACAAGCTGGACGGCCAGCCGATGCCCGCCAGTTTCGGACGCGTCCCGAGGCAGTTCATCAAGGGCGAACCGCGCCTGATGGGCACCAAGCGGACCTTCAAGCAGCACGGCAAGAGCGGGCTGTGGGTGTCCGACCTGCTGCCCCACACGGCGACATGCGTCGACGACCTGGCGGTGATCCGGTCCACGACCTCGGACGCAGTGGTGCACTCGGCCGCGCAGTACCAGTTCTTCACCGGCCGCATCATCCCCGGATTCCCCAGCATGGGCGCGTGGGCCATGTACGGCTTGGGTTCCGAAAGCGATTCCCTGCCCGGCTACGTGGTGATTCCCGACCCGTTCGGAACCATCGAGGCCGGCCAGCCGGTGTATTCGAACGCGTTCCTACCGTCGGTCTACCAAGCCAACATCTTCCGCGCCGGACGCAAGCCGGTCTTGAACCTCGAACTCCCGCAGGGCGTCTCCGAGGCCCAACGGGCGCGCACGCTCAAGCTGGTGCACGACCTCGACGGGGCCCGCATGCAGGCCGACGACGAGGAGTTTTCGGCGCGCCTCAACACCTACGACCTCGCATTCAAGATGCAGACCGAGGCCCCGGCGGTCTTCGACATCTCCGGCGAGCCGAAGCACGTCCAGGACCTCTACGGCATGGGCGACCCCGTCACGGACGACTTCGGCCGCCGCTGCCTGCTGGCCCGTCGGCTGGTCGAGAAGGGTGTGCGGTTCGTGGTCCTGGTGTCCGGGGGTCCGGCGGTTTCGCAATGGGACGCGCATGACGACATCGAGGAAAACCACCTGCGGATGGCCGCCAAGACGGACAAGCCGATCGCGGGGCTCGTGAAGGACCTGAAGCAGCGCGGGCTGCTGGAATCGACGCTCGTGGTTTGGGGCGGCGAGTTCGGACGCACCCCGGAGGCGCAGGGCGGCAAGGGTCGCGACCACAACAATACCGGCTACACGGTCTGGATGGCCGGTGGCGGCGTCAAAGGCGGCGTGGCGGCGGGCGCAACGGACGAAATCGGACTGAGTGCGGTTCAGGAACCGCACCATCTACGGGATATCCACACTACGGTGTTGCACCAACTCGGGCTGGAGCAGAACGCGCTGAGCTATCTGCACCAGGGACGTCGGGAGCGGCTCACCGAGGTGCAAGGCGAAGTGATCACGACAGTTTTGTAATCAATGCTCTTCAGAGGAAGGAATTCATCTACACGGCAATGATTTCCCCTCCTTGACGTGGAAGGCGACGGTTGGGCCGTCGTGCTTGTTCACCCCTTCAATCCGAGGACGAGAGCATTTCGCCTCTAGCGGCCGGGTACAAGTAGCGGCATAGTCGCACTTTGGGCATTACTGTCATTCTTGACAATAGCCGAGCATACAACATGCCGAGGCAATGTGAGATTGGGCAGCACAATAGATGTAGAGGTCTTATTACCCAAGGCCGAATTGCTTATGAATCCCGGGCGGCACCCCATACCGTCAATCGTGACGGCAACCGTCGCTGGGTCAAAACCATCCCCTTGTATGGTTGCCGTATAAGTTGTAGAATCAGTTACTATATCGTCAGTGTAAAAGAAAGATACAGCCGTTATCTTCATTGGCGCCACCACTTGCTTCGGCATGGCAGTAGTTGCGCTTGGCTCCGTATTCCTTTGACTCTTGCTGAGGAGGGAATACACGATCACGTCAGGGTTCTTCGGAGCTCTCGCTTGCTTCGCCTCGCTCAATGGCACATCTGACTTCACAACGGCAGCGGCACCCTCACCTCGTGGTGTCGCAACCGCAACCGACGCCTGAGTTCGTGCCTTCTCCGAAACTGCGGATTGGAGCTTACTGATGTCGGCGGTGACTGAGCGCCGAGTACCGAGGTCAGGAATCTGCTCGGCACGGGCTTTGGCAAGGGTGAGAACGGCAATTTGAGCTTGAAGGTCGGCAACGGAAGCGTTCGGTGATGCAAGGACGCGAAGAACCTCTGCGAGCGCAGCGTGCATATCCCTAACGAGCCGGTTGGTCTCGGCGGTGCCGTCCTGTGCGTCGATGCGATTCCTGCGAAGTTCCTCGCTCAACTCTTGGCGGGTCTTTGCCGACTCCTCGCTCACGCTGGCTTGTGGACGTTGGCGTTTGTAGAGCACGACCGTGATGAGAGCGAACGCCAAGAACACGGAGAGCCAGACGATAGCCCATCCCCGCGTGCGTTCGGAGTGGCTCAACTGCCAAAGCCAGCCGAAGAACCCGACGATGCTAAGGACACCCGGTATCAGAGTGAAAAAAGTCTGCAAATCCACTCGAAGCTCCGCCAGACTTCACTCTGGCTGTCGAGCCCAGTATACCTTTTCGGAGTTCGCCAGAGCGCCGGACCGTTTACACGAGGGTGATATCCTCACCGAAGGTGGCTACCATCAACGTCGCACAATTCGAAGACGCCTTCGTGATCCACTTCGTCACAGAAGGCCAACGGATCAACGCCTACACGCTTGCCTCAACGCTGGTTGGAATTGCAGATGCCGCCAAAGCTGCGAACGCATCAATAAACCATGGCTACGACATCGAGATTGTGGTCGAAGCTGTTGGTCCTGGCAGCTTCCGCGCCCTCTTACGAGCGGTCTACAAAGAGTCTGGCAATCTGTTTTCTGCCCAAGCCGTCAGCAGCGTTGTTCTGAGCGTCATCGCAAGCTTTATTTTTCAACTGCTGTCGCCACCCGACAAGGTTAAGATTGAAATCCATGCCGATGAAGTTGTCGTGGAGCAAGGGCACGACCGAATCATCATCCCCCGAACTGTCTACGATGCCACGCGAATCGCCGAGCAAAATGGACAATTCAAGAGAGCGATCAGCAAGACGCTTGAAGGGATTAGCGCTGACGACAAAGTTAAGGGCATTGCCTTCGTCCCAAAGATGGATTCACCGCCCCCGGACGTGATTATCTCTCAGGAAACGATTAGAGAGATTGCCCTCACAGAAGAAGATGACCCGGAAACGCGGGTTGTGAAGGAACAGTGCGACCTCCAAATTGTGAAGGCGATTCTCGAGCGCTCAACCCGCAAGTGGGAATTCATGTGGCGCGGCGTCAAGATTTCGGCTCCAGTCAATGACAGCGCGTTTCACACAAAATTCTCCGACCACATGATCACAATCGCACCCGGAGACGGCTTGAAAGTAGTCCTCGCCATGAAACAATCTCGCGATCCGCGCACTGGCATCTACACCAACGTTGCCTACGAAGTCGTGGAGGTACTTGAGCATATGCCGAGGCTACGACAGACGACGTTCTCCGGAGGCGCAAACTGAACCCAGCCTCACACCTCACGCCTCAATCCAGTGAGTCCTCGGCAGCTCAAGCCCCTGCTCCACAAGACCCCCTATCGCCCAGACCATAGCGTCGAGGCTGTCACGTGGGATTCAACGCCGAAGTTGAAAACCTGCGCCAAGAGTTGTGCATCAATTTCGGGGAAAGAGCACTGTGCCGTTCTTGGTGTACTGAGCCACCACCTGGAGCGTTTCGACGTCCTCGACGGTTGCACCCTTTAGGAACAATCTTCGCCAGCGTGCGGCGGAATCGGTGCGGGTGGTCGGGGGGAATCTTGGCGTCTCGCACATCCGCCGCCGCAACTTCCGATGGCAGAAGGATGGAAACGAGCACAACGGCCTTGGAAGTGTCCACAGGAACAAAGAAAATGGCGGAGAGAGAGGGATTCGAACTACCCGACGCCATTGAGAACACGCAAGTTATTGATTCTACAAGACGCCAGAAACGCCAAAAACGGCACACCAGCCAAACGGAGGTACACGGCGGGTACACGGGACCACCCGGCGACCCTCCGCCGTACGGACAATCCGGGCCGTTTTCATGCACGAAACGCGCAGCCCTCTACCTCCGCGTTTCCACCCGTGCCGACCGGCGCGACGCCACCGCCAGCGGCCCGCGCAAGCGTCAGGAACTGGACAACCAGCGCGCC
Source organism: uncultured Acidobacteriia bacterium (assembly GCA_903907865.1). GTDB lineage: Bacteria > Acidobacteriota > Terriglobia > Bryobacterales > Bryobacteraceae > BOG-234. Next base: position 5,662 of record CAIVPR010000164.1, on the reverse strand, counting down.
CAGCTCCGCCACTTCTGCCAGACGCAGGGGTGGCTAATTGTCGACGAATACACAGACGAGGAATCGGGGGGCAAGGCGGACCGCGCGGGATTCCAGCGCATGTGGGGCGACGCGGCCCAAAGGCGTTTCGACGTCCTCCTGTTCTGGTCCCTCGACCGCTTCAGCCGCGAGGGGGTTCTCGAAACGCTCAAGCACTTGGAGCGGCTGGACTCGTTCGGCGTCGCCTGGCGGTCCCACACCGAGCAGTACCTCGATTCGTGCGGAATCTTCCGGGAGGCCGTTCTCGCCATCCTCGCCACGGTCGCAAAGCAGGAGCGCCTCCGGTTGGGCGAGCGCACCCGCGCGGGAATGGAGCGCGTCAGGAAGAAGGGCACCCGGAGCGGTCGGCCAGTCGGACGCCCGCGCGTCGTCTTCAGGCGCGACAAGGTGGCGGAGTTGCGCAAGGAAGGTCTGTCTTGGAGGCAGATCGCCAAGAGCCTGAACGCGAGCCCCACGGCGGTAAGGAGGGCGCACGCGGCGGCGGTTGCCGACCAATCCGGCACTTTGGAGGCCTTGCCGAAAAGGGGGGAGGTTCCAGCCGATGCCTAGCGGTGGAAACAGGCCACTTACCCCGCCCCTAAAGCCCCGTCCCCAAGCCGTGCCGCAAAGGGACGGTTTGGGCAAGGCCCGGCGCGGCGGAACGACCGAGAGCGGGCAGGGAGGCGGGGGATGGAGGGACCCCGCCGTCTTCGCGGACCTTGACGAGCGCGTGCGGCGGGAGGAGGAGGAAGAGCGCGCAAAGATTGCGAAGGCCCGCCCCGCCAAGCGCCCGCCCAAGCGCAAGGCGCAACGCAAGGCAAGGCCCGCGGCCCCAGCCGAGTCCGAAGCCTTCCGAGAGGCCAAGGAAGCCGTCACGCGCGCGGCGGATGAAATCCTCAAGCATTGGGGCGGCGGTCTCTCGAAGCAGGAATGCGGGAGGCTGGCAAACGCGCTGCGTTCCGCGATCACTCCCAAGCGCAAGGCCGGACGACGCCCCACCGCGAGGGTTACGAGGGCCTACGAGGACTGGAAGGCGGGAATGCGGGGGCCTGAGCTCTATGTGAGGCACATTCAAGGTTGGGAAAAGCACAACCGCTACCGGAGGAAAGGCGAGGCCAGGGACCTGATGGACGCGATCAGGAAGAGGCGCAAGCGGGAGGAAGGCGAGGCTGGTCGGGACGGCCACGGTTGACCGGCATGGGTTTGGCCTTGAACCGCCCCGACAAATTCCCCCGTCCGAATTCGTCCACCCCGACCAGCCTTATCCTCGTTCCGGGCGGCACGGTCCGCCCGGATTCAACAGACGAAAGGCAAGGAAACGAACATGGCCGCAGTTTCAAAGACAGAGTTGCAGGAACGCATCGACAACGCAATCGAGTTGCTGGGGCGACCGCCGTTCCCGGTGCGAAGAAGGAGGCGGAGCCCGTCAGGGTGTCCGAGGCCACGGCGGAGTTCATGGCGGACCTTGAACGAAGGCGGCTGATGCCCAGTTCGATAAGGAAGTACCAGTTGGACAGCAAGCAGTTGGAGGCGTTCGCCGTGGAAAAGGGAATCCGCTACTTGGTCGAGTTTGACCTTCCCATGGTTCGACAGTACTACGATACTTGGACACAAAGCCCGCTCACGGCGTCGAAGAAGCTCGAACGGCTCCGTGCGTTCTTCCGGTTTTGTGTCGAGTCCGAATGGGTCGAAAAGAACCCGGCGACCACGATCAAGGGTCCGAAAGTCCGCCAGAACCCAACATTGCCATTCAGCCCCGATGAGATGGCTGCGATACTGGCGGCCTGCGACCAGTACCCCGACGCGTACGGGCGTACCGGGCAATGGAACGGGCGGAGGCTTCGAGCGCTTGTCCTGCTCCTGAGGTACAGCGGGCTGCGCATCGGGGACGCCGTTTCCTTGTCGCGTGACCGGATCGTGGGCGACACGCTCTTCCTGTACTCCGCCAAGACCGGTACGCCAGTCCGAATCCCGCTTCCGAGGTTCGTGCTGGACGCCCTTGACGCGGTCGAACGCGGGAATGAGCAGTATTTTTTTTGGTCTGGAACGTCGGACAAGGAGGCCACTTCACGCCACTACATGGCTTATCTCTCGAAACTCTTCAAGCTCGCGGGCATCCGTGACGGTCACGCCCATCGATTCCGCGACACATTCGCTGTTGACCTGCTGTTGAAGGGGGTTCCTCTGGAGCGAGTGTCGATTCTGCTCGGACACACCTCGATACGGGTCACCCAGAGGCACTACAACCCGTGGGTTGCCGCCAGACAGGAGCAATTGGAGGCCGACGTCAGGGGCGCATGGGCGAGGGACACGCTGGTACTCGCTTCAACGAAGGGGACACCAGAGGTACACGGAAGGAAAGAGGCTGTTAACTGATGGAAAACAAAAGGGATGGAATGGCGGAGAGAGAGGGATTCGAACCCTCGGTAGAGTTTCCCCTACACACGCTTTCCAAGCGTGCGCCTTAAACCGCTCGGCCATCTCTCCGTTGGGAAGGTCGCTATCGGATCGAAATCCGCGCGAAAGACCAGAATAGCACGAAGCCCCCGATGGCCAGCTCGACCGTCGGGGGCTTCGTGTAGCTACTGAACTGCGGATCGGATTAGAACACCAGCTTGGCGGAAATCTGCAGCTGGCGCGGACCGTACAGGTTGTTGCTGGTCGTCGACGGTGCCTTGAAGGTCGGGTTGACCGCCAGGCAGCCGTTGGAGTGGCCGGCGCAGACGCCGGAGCCAGCAGCCGAGTAGTTGTACGCCGTCGTGTTCACCGTCAGGACATTGGTGAAGTTGAAAACGTTGAACGCTTCGGCCAGAACGTTGAACCGCACCTTCTCCCAAATCTTGAACTCGCGGCCGATGCGGAAATCGACAGCCTTGAAGCTCGGGCCGGTATAGGGGTTGCGGACAATCCAAGGAGCGCGGCCGCCGTTGCCGGTGCCGGAGTTGTTGACCACGCCGCCGGTGGGACCGCCGTCCGGTGCGCCCGTGACCGAGCTCATGTTCAGGAACGGGGTGATCGGGAAACCGGTTGAGACGGTCACGATGGCCGAGAAATTAAAGCCATCGAAGATCATCTTGGCAGGCTTGGACAACTTGCTGGTGAACTGCGGCACGTACATGGCGTTGGCGACAAACCGTTGGCGCTGGTCGAGGTCGGACAGGCCGTATTCGAGCTTGCGGTTGTACGGGTCGATGGAGTAGTCGGTACCGTTGAAGGTGCCGTTGGAACCGGTCACCTGGCCGCCATCAACCGTCTTCGAAAGAGTATAGTTGGCGGTGAACTCGAGGCCCTTGCTCATCTGGCGGCGGACCGACAGCACGAAGCTGTTGTACCAGGAGTTGACATCGCTGTAGCCGGTGAGGATCGGACCGGTGGGATCGAGGCGGGTCGTGTAGAACGGCACCGACACGGTCTGCGAGGTCACGCCGGTGGAGCTGGTCACGTCGTAGGACTTGGTGGAGTTGGACGGCGCAAGGTTGGAATCGATGAAGATCGGCAACCGGAGGCCGCGGCTGAACACGTAGCTGGCCGAAATGCTGGTATTGTCGGCCACGCGGCGTTCGATGGCGAACTCGCCTTCATGCACCTGCGGATTCAGCCAATTCGGTGACTGGCCGCGGGTCGTTGCGGTGTTGGAGCCCGGCTTGAACGGGGTAACCTGCGGGGTGAGCGCACCGGGGAACGGAGCAGCCGGCGCCAAGCCCGGGGGCGTGAAGATCAGGTTCGGGAAGCTGAGCTGCGGGCAGGTGGTCGGCGTGCAGTTGTAGGTCTGCTGGAAGAAGCCGTTTTCCACGCGCGTCGCGTAGTAGGTGCTGTTGGACGTCTTCGCGTAGAAGATTCCGTAGCCGCCGCGAACCACGGTGCTCTTGTTGACCGACCATGCGAATCCGAGGCGGGGAGCGAACTCCTTCTTGTCGATGTGGATCGTCGAGGTGTAGAGCGTGGTGAGCGGGGTGGTGGTGTTGGGCTTCGGCGGTGCCGGGATCAACTGGATGTCATAACGCACGCCGAGGTTCAGGGTCAGATTCGGGCGCACCTTCCAGGAGTCTTCGGCGAAGGCGTCGAAGTCCTTGTCGTAGAAGTCGTCCTTGCCGACGCCGGTGACGGGGTCGGTGACCTGCACGAAGGAGCCGAAGTGGCGGCCGGTCAGACCGTCGCCGAGGTTGGTTCCGCTCACGTCCGCAACCCAGTTGCTGAACGCGCTGGCACCGGTGTAGCTGTACACGCCGCCGCCCTGGAACAGGTTGATCAGCAGTTCGTGGATGGCGTTGAAGTCGGTGCCGAACTTGAAGTTGTGGCGCCCCTTGGTGTAGGAGAGCACGTCGGTTAACTGGATCCGGTGTTCGTCCGGGAACGCCGGACGGGGCAGCGCGTTGGGCAGGCCGTAGCCAAGCACATTAGTCGCCACTGAGACACTGGGGGCGGAACCGTTGGCCGAAGTGACCTCAAGGTCGCGCGACCACTGGAAGCGGAAGTTGTTCACCATCGAGCTGGAGATTACGGAATCCCAGTTGGCGACGAAGATGCGCTCGTGGATGATGTTGGTGCCGTTGGCGGTGAGCGAGGTACCCAAATAGGTCGGCGAGGACTGGTAGGAGTTCAGCGCCTTGAAGTTGTCGAAGTTGAACGAGCCGTTCACATGGTTCTTGGAGTTGACTTGGTAGTCCAACTTGCCGAAGGCCACGTCCAGATTAGCTTTGCGGGGATAGGAGCCGAGGATCGACTTGGCGAAGGTGTTCGCGGCGGCGCAAACAGCGGCCGAAATCTGGGCCGCGCAAGTCTGCGGGAAGGTCGAGCTGCTGAGGTAGCTGATCGGAGCCACTTTGCGGGAGCCGTCGTAGGTCAGGAAGTAGAACAGCTTGTCCTTGATGGCCGGTCCGCCGACGCTGCCGCCGAACTGCTGCTGCTGGTGGGTGGATTGCGTGTAGTTGCCGGCCGCGTAACAGTTCAGCCCCGTGGTTTGGCGGGGAGGAGTGAAGGGGCTTGGAAGGCCCGCGCGGTGTGAGCGGACGGCTTGCTTGAGGTAGTCGAGCGGATTGCGGCCTTGGACGCGGCAGGTCTGGGTGGCGGTGAGAAGGCGGGCCATGGCGACCTCGCCGTCGGCGCTGCGGCTGCCGAAACTGGTTTTGCGCCACTGGACGGCGCACTGGAGGGCGCGTTCGGCGGAGTTGTTGGTGGGCTCGACGCCTTCGTGTTCGATGAAGGCGAAGAACTTTTCGTTGTGCTGGAACAGGGCGCGCGCCAGGTTCCGGACGTCGCGGTCGCCGCTGTCAAGGTTCCGTTGGGCCAGCGCGAAGAACCGCTTCTGGATCGACCCCAGGATCAGTTGCCGACGGGTCATCGGGTCGCCGGCGGCCGGGCCGGCGCGGAAGCGGTGCCAAAGGCGGAACAGGCGGGCGTGCAAGGACAACGCGTCGCGGCAAAACCGCCCGGCATCCGTTGTTTTCGCGATTTGGAGTGCTCCCAGGATATTCCCCTTGAAGTGCGTCCAGCAGAACTGCAGCGTGCCCTTGTGGTATTTCAAATAGGTCGGACAGCGGTCGCTGCAAAGAATCCCGGCGAAGATTTCCCCGAGCAGCTTCACCAAAACCGCCGCGCCCCGTCCGGCCGCAACTTTGTAGAAAACGAAAGCCGGTGCCACCAG
>CAIVPR010000163.1 GCA_903907865.1 uncultured Acidobacteriia bacterium | reverse complement strand
CAGGTCGGCGGTCCTGCTTTCCAGCCATTTTGCCCGCTCCGCCCCTTGGCACTTCGGGCAGTGTCTGTTCCTGCAGGAGTTGTAGGCGATGCGTGTGAAGTCGCATTGGCGGCACTCCTCGACATGCCCGCCGAGCGCGGCCGACCAGGAGCGAAGCCGCACCGCTGGACTTAGCCGCGGATAAGTCCGGTCTTAGTCTGCGCTTCTGGTCAGCACGTTTCGATTGCCCGCATCGCCCGCAGTTGCTGGAGCGGGAGGTCGTGGGCGGCCCGGTGGGCCGCCCCGTGCCTGTCGGAGGATGCCGGCAAGCTCGAGGGCCTGCCGCACGGCTACTTCTTCTTCCCCTTTCTCGGGGTTTGCCCGAGCGTGTCCAGGGGGCTGGTGGTGGCCCCGATTAGGGCGGTGGAGACCCGGACGTAGCGGGCCGTGGTCTCGATGTTGGAATGTCCGAGCAGGACCTGTTGACCAGTGGCGAAGACTGGCACCGACCTTATCCTGGCTAAGTCCGGCATGGTGCTGCGCCCGTGGTCACTCGTGTCCGTCCCTTGTTCCAGCAGGTGGGTGGCGAAGGAGTGGCGGAGGGTGTGGGCTGTGACCCGCTTGTGGATGCGGGCGCGGATGGCGGCGTTGCGGCAGGCGACGGCCACGGACGGGGTCGAGATGGGCCGCCCTTCGCGCCAGGAGGGGAACAGGTGGTCCTTCGGGCGTTCGGCGCGCCAGTAGCTGCGCAGTACCTTCAGCAGCCGTTTGGGCATGGCGGCGTAGCGGTCCTTGCGGCCCTTGCCCTCGACCACCCGGATCAGCATGCGGTCCGAGTCGATGTCGGCGATCCGGATCCTGACAGCTTCGGAGATCCGCAGCCCCGCGCGTAGCACAGCATCAGGACCGCGCGGTGCTTGAGCGTGCCCACCTTTTCGAAGAAGCGCTCGACCTCCTCGATGCTGAGGACCACCGGAGCTTGTCGGGGCGGCGGACGCGGGGGAAGCATTCCTTGCCCCAGGGCATCTCCAGCGTCACCGTGAACAGGAACTGGGCGGCGCTGGCGAAGTCCTTGAAGTACGTTGCGCTCCTATCCGTTCCGCTCATCGGAACCCGTGCCCCATCCCAAATCCTGCCGGATCCATGCGCGTGGAGCCAATCCTGCGGGGTCGTGATCTCGACTATCGACGGTGGCTTAACGCTCGGCCCAGCATAAGGGAGACCATGGAAGCGGTTTGCGGCAGAGAACCACAGTTCAACGAACGGGGGTGTGGCGATGCCTCCCGCGGGTTTCTAGCCTCGCCCGCGTCGACGGAAAGGTTAGGGCGAGGGCGGAGCTCAGCGGTCCGCCGGGATGGCGACTTTAACTTGGAGCGACGTCCCCGCCGACCTCACCGGCCTCGGGTGGGACTTCGATGGTGAAGGATCGACTACCACCCGCACTCATACCCGATGAGCCCGGCACCCCATCGGCACAGCCGGAACCGCTCGGGCGGGACCTTCGCTTTCGGGCCATTGGCGCATCGCGACATTGAGTCTCGGGCTGCATTCCTAGATGCCAGTGTCGCTGACTTGACCCGAGAGAAGCAGCGCTTGAGTGAAGAAGCGGCCAAGGAGAAGGAGGCGTTAGCGCGACAGGTTCAAGGCACTGCAGAGACCAGAATTGACGAGATCAAGAAAGATATCGGATTCGCGATACGCCGGGTGGTGCGCGATGTTCCCGACAAGTCTACGAAGGTCAGCCCCGAGAGTGCCCAACGGATTTTCATTCGCCTGCACGAAGTCCTGTACGAGCTTGAACGGCGGGGAATACGCGTGAAGGCGGAGTAGCACATGGCGCATGTAGGAATCGACTTTGGAACCACGAATACAACCTGCGTTGAGATCGATGGACGTACGCGGTCCATTAACAAATACGGAGACGAAGATGGCCACCCCCTTCCATCCATTCTTCTCATCGACAAGAATACTGGCCATGTGCGGTGCGGCCGCGAAGTGTGGGAGCATCAGGAAACGTACCTAGCGCAGCCGCACCGCTATCACGTCATTTCTTCCGTGAAGGAAGAGCTGGAGTCGCCGAATCCAATTCAGATTCTTTCGGGCGAATGGACAAAGCCACATCTCGTTTCGGTGATCCTCCGACAGCTTTCAGAGCGCTATCGCCTCTATCACGGCGGCAATGGCGGTATTTCAACAGCAACGTTTAGTGTTCCGGTGGGGATGAGTCCATCTGCGCGCCGATTACTTAAGAAGGCGGCGGAGATCGCTGAGATTAAGGTCACTTCGTTCGTACAGGAATCGACTGCGGCGCTCGTCCGCGAGTGGAACAGTGTGCGCGCTTGCACGTATGTCGTCGTGTTTGACTGGGGCGGTGGAACGCTGGATGTAAGCGTCCTCGAGATACGCGGAGACGGAATCTCCGAACGCTGGACGCAGGGCCTTCGGAGCGCGGGCATCCATATCGACAGGGAGTTGGCGAAGCTTATTCATCGGCGAATAGTGCAGGATCGCGGCCCGGCAAAACCGTTCGAAGCTGTGGCCGACAATGATCGTGACAGGCTGATCTGCGAGATCGAAAAGAAGAAGTGCGCCCTTTCTGATCCATTGGGCGACGGTGTCATCGCCATCGACTATGACGGAGGCGAGTCGCTCGTAGAGCTAACCCTGGAGGACCTTGATACCGTGTCGGCTCCGTTCGTCGAAGATGCCATGACGACACTGTCGGAAGCGATTGTAGCGGCGGGTATTTCCCCGGAACGAGTCGACCAGATCCTTGTTATCGGAGGCTCCAGCAAATTGCCGCTGCTGCGCCAGAGGTTGGAAGCCGATCCTCGCTTCCGTGCGCGACTCCACTGGCCGAGCGACCCAGATTGGGCTGTGGCTCACGGAGCCTCGATACTTGAGGGGAGGCCGGGTTGCTTTTCGCTCGCAGAGACAATTTCCCTGGAATTGAGCGATTCCGATCAGCTTCCACTGGCCGACCCCGGCGACACGACACCGGGGCCGACCTTGACTTTGAACCTAGCCATCATCGACCAGCGGGCACCAGGTGCGGGAGGTCATGATGCGCGTATTATCCTCAACCGGATGCGCCCCGGGGAACTGAAACATTCACCGTTGCGCAGGTTTACGGTTCCGGTCCAGGGCTTTGTGGAAGAAGAGGTCTGCCTGCAGTATGCGCTAACTGCCGATCAGACATTCCGCATACAGGGTGTATCGGCCAAGACAGGCAAGTCTCCAGTTGTTCAGGAGACGGAGGAATTGCGATTCGTGTACAGGCTGGAGGGGTCCCATTAGCTCGAACGTACACATTCGTTCTAACGTCTATATCTCCGGCCATCGGGACTTTAGCCTGAAGGTTAGAGGCCGGGGTGCGATCAGGGCTTATGCGGCAAGACACAATGTCGAGCTAACATCCCTCGGTCTCACCTTGCAGCAGGCAATCGAGCTGGCCTCGGAGATTCCGTGCTCCAAATGCAAGGCGTTTCCTGAAGGCGTGATGCTGGAAAACAACCGGCCAGTCCTTTGCTTTTCGTGCCCCAAAGACCAGTGTGAACGGATTTCTGTCCGCGCTGTGCGAGAGTTTCGAGTGAAAGTCGCCCTAATAGATCGCGGCCTGACGCTGTTTCGCAATCATCTCGGTGGGCGACTCGACCCGCCCGGGCTGCTCGGGCTCGCCCTCGCTGAGACACCCCTTCGGCACGAGCTTGTTAACTCAAATGAAAAACACATCGTCGTCTGCTGCAAGCTTACTTCCGTTCAAGAGTACATCTACGGCTACCTGCCCCTTCCCGAGAGGTCCTCTCTCGCAAACGCGGCACTGGCCGACTTGATTCAAAGGAAAAGTCGAAATGTCTGAGCTCAACATTAGAAAACTGCACGATGACGTGGTCAGCACCTACAGACGCTATCTGTTTAGCGCCAACTATGTCCCGGACAACGAACCCGAACTGCAAACTCGCTTTTGGGCTGCGCTTCAAGAGGAGAACATGGTTAGCCGTGAGCCTCTTCTTACGGTCCTGCCCGCATATTTACAAGGACTCACTTCGCGCGATCTCATTGATGCCAAGAGCGCACCTTCTCTCCACAAGAGATTCTCCGCGATGCCAAAGGCCCACTTTGATCCGGAGCGCCGCCTCTATGCGCACCAGGTTCAGGCCATCGCCAAAGCCCAGCAAGGCAAGAATGTGATCGTGGCGAGTGGGACCGGCAGTGGTAAGACCGAGTGTTTCTTGTTCCCTGCACTGGATGACGCGTTGCGAAACCCCGGACCCGGAGTTCGTACGATTGTCGTTTACCCAATGAACGCTCTCGCGAACGATCAACTGACGCGAATGCGGAAGCTGCTGGCACCGTTGCCCGAAGTCACGTTTGGCCGTTACACAGGAGATACCCCCGAGATGCGGGGGCGCGACACCGACGATGAGGATGTCATAGCGAACGAGCGGTATTCGAGGCGAGAGATCCGGGCTGAACCGCCTCACATACTGCTCACAAATTTCGCAATGCTCGAATATTTATTGCTGCGGCCTCAGGATGCGGACGTCTTCCGTCATCAACGCCTGCGCTACGTAATTCTTGATGAGGCTCACAGCTATGCGGGTGCGCAGGGTATTGAGGTCGGCCTGTTAATGCGACGGCTTCAGTTGGCGTTCTCAGGTTGCGGTATCCAATTCATATTGACCAGCGCTACGCTCGGGGAAGACTGCGCCAGGATCGCTGAGTTTGGCAGTAATCTGTCGGGTGCTTCTTTTTCCGGGCCGGACGTGATACTCGGTCAGCGCACCCATACGTTTCACGAAACACTTGATCCCTCAATAGATCTCGCACGCTACCGCGAGGTCGTGCCCGACGACAGCAGTCTCGAACAGTGGATAGCTGCTCTGGATGACATGGTTGCCTTGGCAGCCCTCGTTTCGAAATCTCGACTGCCACTCTCCGTGGCGACCGCGCAGCAGGGAAGGCCAGGCGAATTCCTTTATCAGGTGCTGGCGCGCAATTGCGAACTATCTAAGCTACACGAGGCAGCGTCGCAGGACCCATTAACGATAGCCGCTGTCGCGAAACTACTTTGGAACGACGATTCGGCTGATGCCCGACGGATCGCTGAGTGGCTGGTGATTGTTGGGGCGAATGCCCGTTTGAGCCCGGAGCATGCTCCGCTGCTTCCGGCCCGATACCATCTGCTGTTCCGAGGTTTGCAAGGTGGCTCAGTTTGCGTGTCCAGAAATTGCCAGGGTAGGAGTTCGCATCCACATACTGCCTGGAGCACATTGATACTGGAGGATAGAAACTCGTGCCCGGAGTGCGCCGAGGCGTCTTTGCCGCTGCTTAGTTGCGTGCATTGTGGGTTGCCAGTTGTTCGACTGTATCGCAATGAAGGCAAATGGCAGACGCTACGGCCTCCCTTTGATGCTCATGAGGTCCTTTTGGCCTGGCAGCAGTTTGGATCTGATCAGGACGACGATGACGAGGGTGGCACTACAGACGTCACGCTGTGCGTGCATTGCAGATCGATCGGATCGGGCGACGATGCGCTACGAGGATGTTGTAACCTCCCGAACCACGTGGTGCTTTGCCCTATTCCACCGTCCGACGAGTCCGGTGCCTACAAAGTCTGTCCTCTCTGTTACGGGCGGGCGGCATCCTACCCCAGTGTATTCAGGGAGTTCGCAACTGGCGAGGACGCACCAACAGCGGTCCTCGCGGAGGCGATCATTCGATCACTCCCATGCGATCTGGATGGCGACGACAAGCCGGCGGGAGGGCGTCAGCTCCTTGCGTTTTCCGACAGCCGCCAAAGGGCCGCGCATTTCGCCCCCTACCTGGAGAGAACCACCGCTGAGACGCAGTACATGCGCCCGCTGGCCGAAGCAATAACAGAGTGCGTCCTGAAGAGCCGGAGCCGATGCGCTTCGTTTGAGGAGATCGCGGACCGCTTTCTGGATAAAGCCCGAAGCCAAGCCTACCTTGTTATTCGGGAGACGGGGGATGGCGATGGTGAGTATTCTTCGCGAACAGCAAAGGGATCGGAGCTTAGATATGATGACCGGCGGCGGCTTCGTCAGGAATCGCTGATTTCACTATTGGACCAGTTTACCGCTACCCCACGAGTCAGGAGGTCGCTCTCGGGGCTCGGCATTGCGGCCGCCGAATACGACTGGAACGAACGGCAGAGGCGAGAGCTCCCGCGCAGCCTGCCTGCCCTCTTCGCATTTGGTGAGGATGCTGGTTTTGGGGTCCTTCAGGCCCTCCTTCAAGTATTCCTTTGGCGGCGAGCCATTCGGCTCCCTGACGGAATTACACTGGCGCACATCATGGCACAGGGGCCGAAGGAAGTATCGTTCCTGCATAAGGACGCCGGAGCCAAAGATGGGCGCGACCGGCGGCGGTGGAACCCGTACTTTGCAAAGCGGACAAAAGATGCAGTGGTGAGACGAGCACCACAGGCTCAAATCATGAGCGCGTTCCTCGGTGTTGACATCATTTCAGACGAGGCAGTTGTTTCCAGGGCACTGGACGAAGTCTGGACCGTTTTTCGCCATCTGAAGGTAATCTCTCAACATGGGGGCAATCCGAACGAGTTTCAGATTGACTATCAGGCTCTGATCGTCCGCCAGCCGGACCAGTGGTTTTCATGCTCCCGCTGCGGAATTTTGACCTCTGTAGCCATCCACGGCAGGTGCTATGTTGCCGGTTGTTCCGGAAGCGTCAATGCGATCACATCGGAGGATTTGGCGCTCCATTTGAAAAATAATCACTGGTTCCACCGATATAAAGAGGCCGATGCGCTTCCGTTGATCGTCAAGGAACACACTGCCCAACTAGACAACAAAGCGGCTGGAGCTTATCAGCGCGAGTTCCTCCGGCGCGAGATCAATGTTCTGTCGAGTTCGACTACGTTCGAGATGGGTGTCGATGTCGGCCAACTGAAGGCTGTTTTCCTTCGTAATGTGCCACCAACTCCTGCAAACTATATTCAACGCGCCGGGCGCGCCGGACGCCGCCGCGAAGGGTGAGGTGGACCCCATCGTATGGACAGTTTTTGGCCTATCCTTAATGGTGGCGGCTGTTGAACATCAATGGGGGAAGGCGGCATGAGACCGCCATCCACTCCGGCCTTGGCTGGACGCTCGGGTCGCATCCCTTGACCAGT
>CAIVPR010000162.1 GCA_903907865.1 uncultured Acidobacteriia bacterium | reverse complement strand
AGCTGGCTTGCGCCAGCCCTGGTTACCGGCCGAACTGCGGCCGGAAAGGTACAGGGGCTCCGCCCCTGCGACCCCGTTCGGGAAAAAACCGGAAATACCCCTTGACACAGGGGGGCCTTCTCATGGAAGCCGCGACCGCGACGGAGCGTTTGTTGGGGGAAGCGAAAATGCACACTGACACGGCCAACTGCCGTTTCGAGGTTCATTCGTCCTGAAAAGCTTGATCCAGCCTGTCGAGGAGCGGCAAGCCGTCTTCCGCAGATCCCCGCGCGGCCCTGGCCCGGAACCGTGTCTCGGTGTCATAGGCTGAAAGCCGCTCCATGTCGTCCTCCGGCGTTTGAAAGGTAGGTGTCCACCTGAAAGTGTCTCGATGTTGAATCCCAGAATGTCTCTACAGAACGATTGGAACGTGCGTCACATCTCCGTTCGCCATCACCTTCCACGGCTTGATGGCGTTGTAGTGGTAGCCGCTGAACAGCCCGCGCGCCGCCACCAGTTCCTCGCGGGTCGGCTGCAAGTAACCCGTCTCGTCCACGCAGCGCGACTGGATCACCGTTTCCTGACCGTCCCACTTCCAAGGAAAGCGGAATGCAGTGAGCGCCTTGTCGAGCACCGGCTCCTGCAATTCGGCCTTGCCCCAGGTCTTCCCCCCGTCCACCGACACCTCCACCAACTTGATCTTGCCGCGCCCGGACCACGCCAGCCCGTCGATCTGATGGAATCCCGGCCCCGTCGCAATCTTCCTACCGCCGGAGGGCCTTGTGATCACCGACCGTGCCTCCATCACAAAACTGAACATTTCGGCCTTGCCGTCGGACCGCAATTCCGTGTAATAGGCGGTTTCCTTGCTCGACATGGCGGGCTGGTCCACCAAGTTCAGCCGACCCAGCCACTTGACGTTCGTGTTGCCCTCCCACCCGGGCAGGACCAACCGCAAGGGGTAACCTTGCTCCGGCCGCAATGCCTCCCCGTTCTGGCCGTAGACAAGCAGCGCGTCGTCGAGCGCCTTCTCGATCGGGATGCTTCGTGCCATTCGGCAATTGTCGACACCCTCGGCCACCATCCACTTCGCCTTGGGCTGGAGGCCAACCTCGCGAAGGACGATTGACAGCGGTACCCCGGTCCACTGCACTCCGCTGAGCAAGCCATGGCTCTGTTGGACATTGGGCGACGATTCGCCGCGCTGGTCACTCAGGTTGTTGCCGCCGCACTCGAGGAAGCAGATGCGGGAAACCGACGGAAACCGTCGGATGTCGTCCATGGTGAACACCAGTGGGCGATCAACCAACCCATGGACCAGCAACTTGTGCGCAGCGGGGTCGATGGTCGGGACGCCCGCGTGGTGCCGCTCGTAGGTGAGCGACGACGGCGTGACCATCCCGTAGAGGTCGGCTAGCGGCACGCGGCTCGATCCGGTTCCGGAACTGGCGGACAGAGACCGGATGGCGCGGACCGGCTTTTCAAACGAAGAGCGCTCGCCGTAGGGCCGCATGTTGGCGGCATTCCCGGCGGTGGCAGGGATCGCTGCTTCGGGAGCTTTGGTGCAGGATGCCAGGGAGACGGCACCCGCCCCCAGGGAAAGGATCTGGCGGCGGCCGGGCTTCGGCGATTTCGGTTGGCGCATATCGGCAACAGGACCTATTGAAGAAGTATACTCAGCAGACTTGGGCGATAATGCACTTCAGGTACATCGTCTCCGGTACCGACAGCAGGATCGGATGGTCCCGCCCCTGGGTTCTCCGCTCCAAGATCCTCAGTGTCTTGCCCGCGTCAAGCGCCGCCGCGGCCAGCACGCCCAATAGGGTCGATTCATCAATGTGGTGGGAGCACGAATTCGTAACCAGGATCCCGCCCGCACTCAACAGCCGCAGCCCCCGGAGGTTGATCTCCTTGTAAGCCCGGACCGCAGCGTCGATCTGGGCGCGGGATTTGGCGAACGCGGGCGGATCCAACACGACCGTGTCGAAAATCCGCCGCGACGAAACGTAGCTGGAAAGCAGGTCGAACGCATCAGCTTCCCGGAACTTCACGTTTTCGAGGCCGTTCGCCGCGGTGTTCCGGCGTGCCGTCTCCAAGGCCGGACCGCTGGAGTCGACCGCCTCCACAGTATCGGCGTTCCGGGCCAAGTGCATCGCGAACCCGCCGGTGCATGTGAACATGTCAAGCGCACGGCCCCTGGCGTATCGACCCGCCGCCTCGTAGTTTTCGCGCTGGTCGAGGAAGACTCCGGTCTTTTGCCCGTGCAGCAGATCCGCCTCCATGGCGAAACCGTTCATGCGCACCGGGACTGGAGCGTCCAAGGTTCCGGTCAGCAGTTTCGTCTCGCGGGGCAGCTCCTCCAGAGTCCGGACGAAGGCGTCGTTGCGGGCAACAATGGCGCGGGGCGAATAGAGGCGCTCCAGCGCGTCCACAATCTTCGGCAGCGCCCGGTCCATCCCTTGGTCCAAGGCTTGGACGGCGAAACAATCCGCGTACCGGTCGATGATCAGGCCGGGCAGGAAATCGCCCTCGGCGTGAACTAGACGATAGGCGTCGGTGCCGGCCACCACCATGTCCCGCAAGCGCTGGGCGGCATCGATCCGGGCGACAAAATCCACCGCTTCCCCGCCCCGCGACAACATCCGCATGGCGATCAGCGAACTCGTGCTGTAGTGCGCCTGCCCGATGAACTTCCCCTTGTCGTCGAGCACCCGCACCGTGTCGCCCGGTTTCGCCGCGACCGCGCCCACAATCTCGCCCCGGAACACCCATGGATGCCCCTCCCGTATGCGGGCCGAGCCCTTGCGCGTGACCACCACCTCATGCCGAACCGTAAGTTGTTCCAATACACCATGATCGCGTGCGCGCACTCCGCGCTCGGGCATCTGGCAAACTAGGGGGTTGATATCCAACCGCCCGATGGAAAGCAACTGATGGGAAATCCGTTCCGATACGCAATGTGCAACGAGGCTTTCGAGGCCCCGCACAGTGGTGGGCGCTACAAACAGGCCGACCCTAAGTCCTTCGCCGAGGTCTGCCGCGTCCTGCGGACCGCGGGCTACGACGGCATTGAAATCGCGCCGTTCACCCTCGCCGCCGACCCGCTCGAAATCGACGCGGCCAAGCGCCGCGAGTACCGCCGGATCATGGCCGAGGAAGGTGTCGGCTTCGCCGGGCTCCACTGGCTGCTGGTCACGCCCAAGACCATCCACGTGACCACCCCCGATACAGCCCTGCGCACCGCGAGTTGGGAGTACGTCCGCAATCTGGTCGACCTCTGCGCCGACCTCGGCGAGAACGGGGTCATGGTCTTCGGATCCCCCAAACAACGCTCCTCCACCGGCGGCCTGACATCCGCCGAGGCAACCCGGAACTTCGTCGACGGCATGGCGTCCATCGCTCCCCGCGCGGTCGAACGCGGCGTCAAACTGCTCATGGAGGCACTGCCGAAGTCCCAAAGCGACGTCGTTAACACGCTGGCCGACGCCGCCGAAGTTGTGAAGACCATCGCCAGCCCGGCAGTCCGCACCATGTTCGATTGCCACAACGCCGAGGATGAAACCACACCCCACGACGAACTGATCGAGCAGTATTTCCCGCTGATCCGCCACGTCCACGTCAACGAGATGGACGGTCGCCACCCAGGCACTGGCGACTACGACTTCGTCAGCATCTTCCGCGCTCTGGATCGGTTGAACTACGACGGTTGGGTGTCGCTGGAAGCCTTCGACTTCGAGATCGGCGGCGAGCGTATCGCCACCGAGACGATCGAGTATCTCCGCAAACAGGAGGCGTTGGCCCGCCAATGAACCGCCATCTAGTCACTGGAGGCGCGGGTTTTATCGGGTCGGCGCTGGTGCGCGGACTCCTGCGTGACGGCGCCAGCCGTGTCACCGTCGTTGACAACCTGCTTACCGGAAATGAGCGGAACCTCGACGAAGTCCGGGACTCCGTGGATTTCCTGAACGTGGACATCCGGGACTACAACGCCCTGCGGAAAGCCATGGATGGCGTGGAGGTGGTCTTCCACGAAGCCGCCATCCCGTCCGTGCCGCGCTCCATCCACGATCCGGTCCCGTCGCACGATGTCAACGTGAACGGCACATTCAACGTGCTGCGGGCCGCCAAGGACTCCGGTGTCCGCCGGGTTGTTTATGCGGCCTCATCCTCCTGCTACGGCGACACCTTGGTATTGCCGAAGGTGGAGACCATGCAGACCAATCCGAAGTCGCCATACGCAGCCCAAAAGCTGATGGGCGAGTACTACATGTCGGTCTGGGCCTCCTGTTTCGGGCTCGAAACGGTCAGCATCCGGTATTTCAACGTCTTCGGCCCAAGGCAGGACCCGACCAGTCCCTATTCCGGGATTCTATCCTTGTTTATGACCGCCCTGCTGGATCGCCGGTCGCCGACTCTCTTCGGCGATGGCGGTCAATCGCGCGACTTCACCTTCGTTGAAGATGTCGTCGCCCTCAACCTGAAGGCTGCCAAGGCGCCGGCCGAGGTGGTTTCCGGAAAAGTATACAACGGCGGCAACGGCGGGCGCATCACGTTGAACGAGGCGTGGAGCCTGCTGCAGGGCATCGAACGCGTCTCCATTCCTCCCGTCTACGGGCCGCCTCGCGAAGGCGACGTCCGGGATTCCCAGGCCGACACTGTGGCAGCGGTGCGAGATCTAGGCCATAGCCCGCAATACACCTTCGAAGAGGGCATGCGTCTGACGCTGGAGTGGTACCGCAACTCGCGCTAAAGTAGTGATCAAGGGAGTTACACCTTGATGACAGCACTTCGCCTCGCGACTACCCTCGCGATTTCAGTCGGCCTTGTATTTGCGCAACAGAACACCGGTTCCATCGCGGGCACCGTAACGGATCCTTCCGGTGCCGCCGTTCCCGGAGCCACCGTCTCGTTCACCTTCACAGCCCGGAACACCGCTGTGCGCACCGCGCGCACGGAAGATTCCGGCAACTACAGTGCGCCGCTCCTCGAAGTCGGCAAGTACTCTGTCGCCGTGGAAGCAAAGGGGTTCAAGAAGGCGGTCCGGCAGGACGTCATCCTGAATGTGACCGACGCATTGACAGTCAACTTCGCGCTCGAACTCGGCGACGCAACCCAGACGGTCACCGTGGAAGCTTCGGCAGTCCAAGTGGAACTCCAGAACGGGTCCGAGCAGTCGACCACCATCGACGGGGCGCAGATCCGCGAATCGGCGCTGGTGACCCGCAACTACGAGCAACTGGTAGCGATGATGCCCGGAGTCAGTTCAGCCTCGGTGGACCAGCTGTATGTCGGCACTTCCCTGCCCTCGGGCCAGACAGCCACCATCCCCTTCGCCATCAACGGCGCGCGCAACTCCTCCAGCTCCTGGCAGGTGGACGGTTCCGACAATGTGGACCGCGGCTCCAACCAGACTCTCCTGAACACGCCCAGCATCGACGCCATCGCGCAGTTCAAGGTCATGCGCAGCGGCTACTCCGCTGAAGCGGGACGGGCGGGCGGCGCGCAAGTGCAGGTGGTGACCAAATCCGGCACAGCGGGCTTCCACGGCGATGTGTACGAGTTCTTCCGGAACAACAAACTCGCCGCCAACAACTTCTACAACAACGCCACGAAGGTGAATCTGGACGCCAACGGCAAGTCCGCGGTCGCGCCGCTGCGGTACAACGATTTCGGCTGGACCCTCGGTGGCCCGGTCTACATCCCCGGCCACTACAACACCGAGAAGAACAAGACCTTCTTCTTCTTTTCCGAAGAGTTCCGGCGCGTGATCACCTACTCGACCGGTACCGCGACGGTTCCCACGCAAGCCCAAGCCACTGGCACGTTCCCCGGAGCGGTCTGCACCTCTTACACGGGCAGCACATGCAACGCGACGTCGACCACGGTGGCCCCGTCGCTCATCAACCCGGTCGCGCAGGCGTACCTGAAGGACATCTACTCGCACATCGCCCTGCCCTCCTCGGGCAACACGCTTGTGTCGCTGTTCCGTAACATCTACAACTTCGAGCAGGAACTCTACAAGATCGACCAGAATTTCGGTCCCAAGCTGCACATCGCGGCGCGCTACCTCCGGGACCAAATCCCCACGCAGGAGCCGCAGGGGCTGTTCTCGCTGGGTTCGAGCATTCCGAACATCGGCATCACGTCGACGAACGCGCCCGGCCGGAACTGGAACTTCCACGCCACTTCGACGTTCTCGCCCAACTGGCTGAACGACGCGGGCTACAGCCTCTCGTTCGGAGCGATTCTGAGCGACCCGACCGGCTACATCAACGCCCACGCCTCGCCCGACATCAAGACCAACCTGCCGTTCCCGGTCACCCTGCCCCTGGTTCCGACGTTGACGTTCTCGGGAGGCACGTCCATCCTCGGCTACGGCTCCTACCGCGACTACAACCGCAACCACAACCTCTTCGACAACATGACGCTGGTGAAGGGCAAGCACACGTTCCGATTCGGCGGAACCTGGAACCACTACCAGAAGACGGAAAACGCCGCATCCGGCAACCAGGGCACGTTCGCATTCTCGCCCGCCAGCGTACCGTCGACCACCTCAACGTTCCAGCAGTCGTTCGCCAACTTCCTGACGGGCAACGTTGCGACATTCACCCAATCCTCCGAAGACGTGACGCCGGACATGCGCGCCGTCCAGTGGGAAGCGTACGGACTCGACGATTGGCGCGTGAAGCCCAACCTGACGATCAACATCGGCCTCCGGTACTCGATGTTCCGCCAACCTTGGGATGAGAAGGCCGAGCTGACGAACTTCGATCCGGGCACGTACTCAGCGTCCGCCGTACCGGCCATGACGGCGGGCGGGCTGCTCACGTCCAACGCCCAGAACTACCTGAACGGCATCATCATCAACGGCAAGAATTCCCCTTGGGGCAACAAGGTTTCCAGCCAGGACTCCAAAGACATCGCGCCCCGATTCGGTTTCGCCTGGGACCCCTACAAGAACGGCAAAACCGCTGTCCGCGGCGGCTACGGGATCTTCTACGACGCGACCCTCTACGGAACTTTCGAACAGAACATCTTCGCCAATCCGCCTTACGTGAACGCCGTCACGCTCTCCAACGTGACGCTCGACAACCCGGCGGGCGGCACCGCCGCGGTCAGCACCACGCCGAAGATCCTGCGCGGCACGCCGACCCAATTCAAGACGCCGTACTCGCAGCAGTGGAGCCTCGAACTGCAGCGCGAAGTGGCCCGAAATATGATCGTCAGCGCGTCGTATGTCGGCACCAAGGGCACTCACCTGCTCGGCATCATCGACATCAACGAGGTCGCCCCGAATTTGGCTTTCACGTCGGGATTCGCGCCGACCACGACGAACTACACCTCCACTGCGGCGGAAGCACCATTGAATCTGCTCCGCCCTTACAAGGGCTATAGCTCGATCAACGTGGTCGAGCCCTGGTTCAATTCCAACTACCACTCGCTGCAGGTGTTCGCGCAAAAGCGCTTCAAGGGCGACAACCAGATCTCGCTGGCATACACCTGGGCCCGGAACATGACCGACAACGGCAGCGACCGGTCCAACGCGCCCCAAAACAGCTACAACTTTAAGGCCGACTACGCCCGTGCGACCTTCGACCGCCGCCAAGTCGCGAACGTCAACTTCATCTATATGCTGCCGTTCTTCACGGCGCAGAAGGGTATCGTCGGCAAGGCGGCTGGCGGCTGGCAGCTCTCCGGAATCGGCAGCCTGTACACCGGCCTGCCGTATACCGTGACGACCTCCAGTTGGGACCCGGCTGCCCTCGGGATCCTCCCCGGGGCTGCGAGCGCCCGTCCCGACCTTCTGTGTGACCCCTACGCGGGCGTCTCCAGCACCCGGCTGGCGTGGTTCAACACCGCTTGCTTCAAGAATCCCGTCGCGGGAGACCACCACATCGGCAACGCCGGTCGGAGCGTTCTGCTGGGACCGGGCTATGTCGGTTTCAGCCTTTCGTTCTCCAAGAACGTGGTCTTCGGACCGGAAAACCGGTTCCGGTTCCAGATCCGCGCGGAGGCGTCGAACGCCTTGAATCACACCAATCCGAGCCTTTTCGGCTCGACCAACAACACCAGCTCGCTATTCGGAACCGTTACCGGGTACCGGGATCCGCGTACGGTGCAGCTGGGCGCGAAACTCTATTTCTGAGATTGGAGTACGCTGTAGGTATGGCGGCAGCGGCGGCACTCGTATCGGTTGCGGAGTATCTCAATTCGACGTACCGGCCAGACTGCGACTACGTTGACGGCGAGGTCTTGGAGCGGAACTTGGGAGAAAGGGACCACAGCACCGCACAGCGGGAGATCCTTTATTACCTAGCCGGTGTGTATCCCGGCCTCAGGAAGCGGCTGTTGCCGGAACAGCGCGTCCAAGTCACGGCAACGCGCTTCCGGATTCCCGATGTCTGTCTGCTCCGGGCCGACGCGCCCTACGAGTCCGTCATCCGCCACGCGCCCGAGCTCTGCATCGAGGTCCTTTCCAAGGACGACACCATGAAGGAACTTATGGAGCGCATCCGGGACTACTTCGAAATGGGCGTTCCGGTCTGCTGGTTGATCGATCCCCGCCAGCGTCGAGGATGGATCGCGACTCCAAGTGGCGTGCGTGATGCGGTGGATGGCGTACTTCGTGCACCGGGTATAGAGATGCCGGTCGCAGCGGTCGTTGATTGAGAGACCCCCGGGTCCAACACCGTGAACCGCGTGTTCGGGTAAAATGTCTGGGAGGAGTCACACATGTGCGATCAGGATCATTTTGAAGCGGACCGACAGGACTACGAAGCGCGCAGTCTAGTGACACGCAAGCAGTTCGGCGTGATGGTGGGAGCCGGCATCGCCATGATGCTGCCCAGAGTGGCGAACGCGGCCACCGTGGTGGAATCCGAGGTCACGATCACGACCCCGGACGGAACGGCGGACTGCTACTTCGTCCATCCGGCGACTGGCACCGCGCCCGCAGTGCTGGTGTGGCCCGACATCTTCGGCCTGCGCCCGGCATTCCGGCAAATGGGCAAGCGGCTCGCGGAATCGGGCTATTCGGTGTTGGTGGTAAATCCGTTCTACCGGGCGAAGAAGGCCCCGACGGCGGAAAACGGCGCTACCACTCCGATCCAGCAGGTGATGCCTCTGGCGCAGGGACTGAACGAAGGCACGCACTTCACCGACGCGAAGGCCTTCATCGGGTGGCTGGACGGGCAACCGTCGGTGGCCAAAAATCGGAAGATCGGTACGCAGGGTTATTGCATGGGCGGCCCGATGGCGTTCCGCACGGCAGCGGCAGTGCCGGACCGCGTCGGCGCGGTGGGATCGTTCCACGGCGGCGGCTTGGTGACAGCGAATCCGAACAGCCCGCACCTGCAGGCGTCCAAGACCAAGGCGCAGTTCCTGGTGGCGGTCGCGCAGAATGACGACGCCCGCTCGCCGAAGGACAAGGACACGCTGAAGGAGACGTTCGACAAGGCCGGGATTTCGGCTGAGATTGAAGTCTACGGTGCCGCGCACGGTTGGTGTCCGCCGGATTCGGGCGTATACAACGAGCAGTTGGCGGAGAAGGCTTGGGGCCGCTTGCTGGCGATGTACGGTAAGGCTCTGGCGTAGAGACGTACCGGGCCCTCGGAATCCCCACGGCGTTGAGGCGGGGATTCCGAGGTGCGCCTCAGTTTTCCAGCGTCATCTTGCGCGTCAGTTGCATCGCAGCCTCGGGCGTCGTGCTCGTCCCCATTTCCGTATCCACGAAACCCTTGTAATTCAACTCGCGCAGTATCCGGAAGATGTAGGCGTAGTCGATCTCACCTTGGCCCGGTTCCAAGCGCTTTGGCACCTCTCCGATCTGCACCAAACCGATCCACCCTTTCGTCAGGCCCTCGCGCAGGTGGGTCGCGATATTCCCTTCCATCAACTGCAGGTGGTACATGTCGTAGCAGACCTTCACGTTCGGGTGCGAAACCTCGGCAACCGCCGGGAATGCCTCAACCGCCGTGTCCAACGCCATGCGCGTCTGGCCGGGCGAGGTGCTGAGCGGCTCCACCACCAGCGTGATGCCCTGCTCCTTGGCAATGTCACCGCAAACCTTCAACCCCGACACAATCTGATCCCGCTGGGTTTTCCACGGGACGTCCGGCTGCTGGCGTCCGACAAAGATGATCGGCATCGCGCCGCCAAACTTGGCCGCCATCTTCGCCTTGCCCTTGATGTCGTCGAAGTAGGCCTGCTGCATGCCGGGCTTGGTGAGGCCAGTCGAACTGCCGGTCGAGCCAGGTCCGGTGATGCTGGAGCACTTGATGCCGGTGCGCTGCTGGACCTTCAGCATGGCTTCCTGTTCCTCTTCGGTCGCGTTCCAGAAGCCGTAGGCCTTGAAACCTTGCGCGGCCACGATCTCCACGCGTTGGCCCTTGGGCATGGTCCGGGGGAACATCAGTTCGATGTTGATCGAGAGCGTGTAGGGCGGTTCGCCGGGACCGGCGGCGGAAAGCTTCGGCACGGACCATGGCGACAGGGCGGCGAGGCCCGAACCAAGCATTGCATTCGCGAACAGGGACCGGCGGGTGACAGGGGCGTTCATCGAAATCAGTATACTTGGCTCACAACAATCCGTACCGCGCGTCATAATGGAAAAGATGCGAACCGCACTCCTTCTCGTCTCCGCGCTGGCCGCTTTCGCGCAGGCCCCCTCGACCCCGACCGCCGCGCCCAAAAAGCCCGCCGCACCTAAATCGGCAGAAGCTGCTCCTGCCAAGAACTTCAAACTCTCAGGCTCGCCCTCGGCCGCATGCACGATCGAAATCTACACCGACTACGAGTGCCCGCATTGCCGTCGGCTGTACCTCGAAACGATGCCGGAAATCCTGACCAAGTACCTGAACACGAACAAGATCCAGGTGCTGCACCGGGACTTCCCGCTGCCCGGACACCAGTACTCCAAGCTGGCGGCACGCTACGCCAACGCGGCGGGGCAGATCGGCAAGTACGAGATGGCCGTGACCCAGATCTTCACCACGCAGGCCGACTGGTCGCAAAACGGCAACATTGACGGGGCGATGGCGAAGGTGTTCGCGCAAGCCGACATGGTCAAGATCCGGGAGATGGTCAAGAACGACTCGCACCTCGACGACTCCGTTACCGCCGACTTCGCCATGGGCCAGAAGGACGGGTTGACCGAGACGCCGACCATCATGATCGTCAAGGGCGGCAAGCGGGAGCGGATCAGCGGCTTCATGCCCGCGAACATCCTCGGCAGCTACCTGGACCAGAAGCTCGCCCAGAAGTAGCGCGTTCGTGATAGCATTTGCGTCATGATTTCAAGACGCGCCCTGCTGGCGGGCGGCATGGTCCTTCCCTTGGTTCCCGCACGGGCCGAAGAGCTCAAGGGCGGCGTCAAGCTCACGATGCCCGCCATGAACCTCAACGACGACACGCTGCGGTTCCTCGTCCAACTCGGGGTCGAGTGGGTCACAACCGGCGGACCCGGTTCGCCGACCTATACCGTCGAGGGGCGGGTGGTTCCCGCGCGTCCGGGCGAGACGGTCCCGTGGCGCGAGGAGGATCTTCGACGCACCCGGCAGCGGGTCGAGTCATTCGGACTGAAGCTCGGCAATGTGATGCTGCACGACTTCCGTGACGCAATCCTGGGGCGTCCGGGCGCGGCCAAGGACATCGAGAATGTGCAGGAGTCGATCCGGGTCGCGGGCAGGGTCGGGATTCCCGTTGTCGAATACAACTGGTACGCCTTGCGCGCGATGGGCGGCTACACGGAGGAGAAGGGGCGCGGGGACACCGTGATGGCGGTCCACGACTACGACCGCAGCCGCAATCTACCGCCGTTGGATGACGTGGGTACGCACAGCGCCGCAGACCTTTGGACACGCTACGAGCGGTTCCTCAAAGCCGTGGTGCCGGTGGCCGAGCGCGCCGGGGTACGGCTGGCAGTGCATCCGAACGACCCGCCGCCGCCGAAGTACCGGGGCATCGAGCAAATCCTGGGCGCGGTCGACGGCCTCAAACGGGTTTGCGAGACGGTGAAGAGTCCGGCGAACGGCATCACGCTCGATACGGGCGTGACCCGCGAGATGGGATCGAACGTGATCGAGACGATCCAGTGGTTCGGAGCACGGGATCAAATCAACCATGTCCACTTCCGCAACGTGGTCATGCGTGTGCCAAGGGAGAAGTACACCGAGACCTTCATCGACGCGGGCAACAACGACATGATGGCCTGCCTGCGGGCGCTCAACGCCACCAAGTACCCGCGTTTGCTGCATCCCGACCATGTGCCGAAGTTCCCGGACGACCCCAATCAGCGTGCCGGATGGGCGTATGCGGTGGGGCAGGTGAAGGCCATGTTGCGCCAACTGTAGAAGGCGACCTTTCGCTCCCGTTGGCGTCCTATCATAGAAGCAGGTAAAATCATGCGCACCAAGCTCATCACACTGACCGCCGCACTGGCGTTGCTGACCCAGTCCGTGCCCGCCGCCGCGCCGACCACCGGTGCCGCTGCGAAGAACTACAAGCTGTCGGGATCGCCAACGGCACCGATGACGCTCGAAGTCTACACGGATTTCGAGTGCCCCTCGTGCAGGAATCTCTACATCCAGGTGTTGCCGAGTTTCACTGCGGAGTATGTGGCGACCGGCAAGGTCCAGTTGCTGCACCGCGACTACCTGCTGGAGACGATGCACAAGTACACCCGCACTGCGGCCCGGTACGCCAATGCGGCTGGCCAGATGGGCAAGTATGATCTGGTCTCCAAGCAGATCTTCACGACCCAGGGGGACTGGTCGCAAAACGGCAATATCGACGCGGCTGTGGCGAAGGTCTTGACGGCGGCCGAGATGACGAAGATCCGTGACATCGTCAAGAACGACACCCACTTGGACGACACCGTGACCTCCGACATGGCACAGGGCAACAAGGACGCCGTCAACCAGACCCCGACGCTGGTGGTGGTGAAGAACGGCAAGCGCACCAAGATCGACGGCTTCCTGCCGTATCCGATTCTGAAGAGCTACATCGACCAGTTGCTGGCGAAATAATGAAGCCACACCATTGGAAGTGGTTGTTGCTGGCGGGGCGGCTGGGTCTTGCCGGGATCTTCCTTGCAGCGGGAATCGCCAAGCTGCGGGAACCGTGGGCCCAGTTCGCTGTGTCGCTCTACGGCTTCAAGCTGCTGCCGGACGACATGCTGGAGCCGATCGCGAAGACGTTGCCGTGGGCCGAAGTGGCACTGGGGGTAGCGATCCTCTCGGGCATCTGGCTGCGGTGGTTCGCGCTGCTGGGGAGCTTGATCATCACGCTGTTCCTCGGGGTACTGATCCGGTCGTACGCGATGGGGTTGCAGGTGGACTGCGGGTGTTTCGGGTCGGGCGAGGCGCTGGGACCGATGACGATTGTGCGGGACAGCACGATGCTGCTGCTGGGGGCGGCCGTGACGTTCGGGGCGTTCCGGATACGAAGGTCTTAAAACACCTACCCAGCTTCAGTAGAATCAGGGCATTCCCGCGCCGAGGCCGCCAAGGAGCGGCTCATTTGCCGACCTTCAGTCCGAAGATCACGCGTGAGTGAATACAGCAATCAAGATGATGATCGGGATGGGTACACCGAGAAACAACAGTAAGATCGAACGCATCGCTCAGCCTCCTTTTTGACAATTTCGGTTAGACGCCGTGCTCCCCCGACAGCAATCGGCAGGAGCCCAGCCTTGAACGGCGGCCAGAGCTTGACAGCCCCGCTAAACCACCACAACATGATCTCGTTGCCGGCCACCGATGGTCGCTGTGAAACTTGCACAGAACGCGCCAATCAAGAGAGCGACAAATGTCCACAACAATGAATGCGCTATCAGCTTACGGCTGGTATCTGCGGCTTGTTGAGCCTCCGCAAACACATCGGACACGCGTTTTTGTGCGTCGCTCGTATTGAGATGGGTCCTGATAGTCACGAGTTGGGCCAGATAGGCTTTGTCGGCGAGCGGAATGCTCCCCAGCCCATGCCGAAGCGAATGCTCCAGGATGCGACCAGCCTCGCCGCGCGCCGACGCCCGGTTCAAATCCGGCCCTTCATTGTCCGACCGGAATAGTGCATCCACATAATAGTCGTTGGGAGTGACATCCCGCTCGGCACCCGCCGAAGCACCAGCACCCATGCGCGCCGCCGACCCCACCATGGAAGTGGCGGCGGAGGCCAAGAAAGCCGCTGTGATCACTAAGGCAACGGCCCATGCCAAGAAGCCGTGCGCGGTATCGCGGAAGTAGACTTCATCGGTGTGAATGTTGTCCCACTTCGTTCGCAGTCGGCCAGCCAGATAGCCACCGATGGACGAACTCATGACTTGCATGAGAATCAGCCAGACGATAGCGACCGTCCCGAGCGCCGACGCGGACGCGTCGACGCCCGACCATGGCGACACGGACGACAAACCCAGCCCGGCACCAAGCGCCAGCAGGATAAGAGACAAAGCCGCAGTCACAAAGGCACCGCCGCTGACCGCGGCCCACGACACACCGGACGAGTTGGACTCGTTTCCGGCTGAATTCTCGTTTCTGGCACCCGCGCTGCGGGCACCCAGTGAATACGGCATTGGCTCTTCCATGCTCTTCTCCAGTAGTGGTAGTTGTCGGCAGAATACCCATGGGTTTCAGATGATGAAACCCGCCTTTTCAGGCTGGCAAGGGCGGAGTGGAGGCGGTGCTAGCCCCAGGCCTAGCTATATGCTGCCGCCGCCACTCCGGCGTTGTCTTGTCGGCTATCTCGTCTCCCAGTACGGTACCGCGCCGTAGTAGCCGAAGATGCCTTTTCCCCATGCGCCATCAGCCATGTCCGGCCAATTGTCCTTGTCAAATCCCGGCGCGTTCTCCAGCTTCTGCTTGTCGATGTCGAGAACAAAGATCTTCTTGTCCTCGTCCACCTTGAGGGCGCTCCACGGTACGGCGAAGAGCTTGTTGCCCATGCCGAGGAATCCGCCGAAGGACAGGACGGCGTAGGCCACTTTGCCAGCCGGAATGTCGATCATGATCTGATCCACTTTTCCGAGGTCGTCGCCGGCCAGGTTCTGGACCTGATCACCAGCTAGTGTGCTGGCGGAGAGCACGCGCCGATATCGCGTACCCGGATCGTTTGTCGTGATGTTGCCTTCATATTGCATGGAGAGTCTCCTCGTAGTGGTTCTCAGCACGTGGGAGACCGTTTCGGATCGCTCCGGGCAAGTAGGCGTAGCTACTGCCGATTCGGCCCGGCAACTGCAAAGTAGCCACCTCCGGGTTCACCGGTAGTCCGATACGGAGCTGCCGTAATCGTTGGCAAGGCGTCGGATTGACCACCCATCGTCAGTTGACGTCGCCGGGTCGCGGATCAGCGCGGTTGAAGTCGCTGTCATCGAACAGGCAGCAAATCATCACGAAAATTCTGGGGTCGCAGCCCGGCAGATGAACACGCAGCCAAGTCGCGACCTGAAGGGAACGACTATCGGCGCCGGCGCGCGACGCCGAGTATCCCGAACAGCCCTGACCCAAGAAGGAAAATGGAACCTGGCTCCGGCGTGCCAGCCTCGCCCACGATGGAACCCCTGCCGGATTGGATCGCGTCAGCCGTGTTAAATCGGTCGCAACCCGCATTCGCGCAGGTTCCGGAATAGACGAACGACACCGCAGAAGTTCCGCCGGCGTTCGTCATGGAGTCGACGAAGCCCAAGTCCGCGAAGCCAAGACCAGTAAGGTCCGGGCCGCCCGCCGAGGTGACGAGAATATTGTTCTGTCCAACAAACACAGCATTGGTGAGCAGCCCGTTGTTGCCTGTGATGCTGACAGAACTGAGGGTGTTGGTGTCGGCGTCGTAGACGAACGACCCCGCTAGGCCCGTCAGTGCACCCCCGTAGTTGAAATCGCTGTCAAAATCAACGCCGGACAGCGTCCATGTGACATTGGCGGCCGAAAGATTTCCGGCCAAGGCGAGCGCTGCTGCCGCGAGCAGCATTCCACGTTTCTTCAATTGATCCTCCGAGCTTCCTCGACATCTGTCGTCGGGAAACAGGTACGATCCTACCATCCGCGAATGAGCCTTTGGATCGACGAGTGCTGCCAAACGTTGGTGCGCTCTGGATGGGAATGCCTAGACGGAATCCACTACAAATCTGTAGCACTACAAACATGTAGTGGAATCATCCGCACTGCTGTCCGCGCGACTGGTCCCGCCGGATTTGCTCTTCGCGCAAGGAATACTTCAGCGCAGCCTCGCGGCATTGCAGGTCCGCCGTGGTGGCCGGATCCACTTCCAGAATCCGCATCAAATCCATCTGGACATCCGCCAACTCGGCGCGCAGATGCGCAATCCGCTCCTCCGGCACCATCCGGCAGGCCGCGCCGACAGTGTCGGGAGCCAGACCTCCCGGCAGCGCGAACAGCCCGCCCATCACGACCAGCGCCCGAAACATCGCAAAACCACTCATCTGTGCCATCCCTTGAAACCCATCACGTAAAATAGACGAAGCATGCGTACTCTCGTCTCGTTCCTTGCCGCACTCACCCTTGCCACCAGCCTGGCCGCCGGAGCCACCTTGCCGCGCAAGGCACCCGAATTCGTCATTCAGTCGCCCGACGGCAAACAGACCTTGCTGACTTCGTACAAAGGGAAGACGATAGTCATGGCCTTCATGTTCACGACTTGTCCACATTGCCAGAACACGGCCAAGGTCCTGTCGGTGGTGCAGACAGAGTACGCCGCGAAGGGCGTGCAAATCCTCGGGACGACGTTCGACAAGGACGCCCCGCTCCAGGTCCTGCAGTTCAACAAGATGCTGGGTTTGAATTTTCCGTGCGGTTTCTCCACGCCCCGCAACGTCCTCCAGTTCCTGCAGATCCCGGAGAACGACCCCTACTTCGTACCCGGGCTGGTCTTCATCGACAAGAACTTCAACATCCGGTCGCAGTACATCGGGGACGAGAAGTTCCTCGACAAGCAGGAAGTCAACATCCGGACCGAAATCGACAAGATGCTGAAGGGCGGCACGGCGGCACCGGCGGCAGTCAAGAAGTCGGCACCGAAGCAGTGAACCCGCTGGAAACGACCGTCTGCGGGATCAGGTTCCGCAACCCGGTGCTGGCCGCGTCAGGCACATTCGGGTACGGGGCCGAGTTCGAGTCCCTTGTGGACTTGCACTCGATGGGTGGCATCGTGGTCAAGGGCTTGTCGCGCGAGCCCATTAAGGGCAATCCCCCGCCCCGCCTCTGGGAGGCCCGTGCGGGTATGATCAACTCCGTCGGCCTGCAGAATGTGGGTGCCCGGGCATTCGTGGCGGAAAAGCTGCCCAAGCTGAAGAAGTTCGACACCCCCATCATCGCCAACGTCTTCGGCTACCAGGCCGAGGACTACCTCGAAACCATCCGCATCCTCAATGACGCCGACGGACTGGCGGCCTACGAGCTCAACGTCTCCTGCCCCAACACGAAACACGGCGGACTGGCGTTCGGTGCCGACGAATCGGCACTGCCGGAGCTGGTTTCCCAGGCGAAAGCCATAGCGCGACGTCCGCTGATCGTGAAGCTGTCCCCCAACGTGGCGGCCATCGAGCCCTTCGCCAAGATCGCGGAAGCCAGCGGGGCCGATGCGATCTCGCTGGTCAATACATTCATTTCCCTCGCCGTCGATGTGCGGACCCGCAAGCCGCGCATCGGGGCTGGATACGGGGGACTTTCGGGACCCGCGATCAAGCCCATCGCGCTTCGGATGGTGAACCAGGCCTCGAAGGTGGTCAAGATCCCGGTCATCGGAATCGGCGGCATCGCCAGCGGCGAGGACGCGGCGGAGTTCCTGATCGCAGGTGCGTCGCTGGTCGAGGTGGGGACGGCGACGTTCTGGGATCCTGCCGCGCCGGTCCGGATTGCCCGCGAATTGGGAGCGTTGCTGCCCGAGTTGGGCGTTTCAAAGGTGTCGGAACTGGTCGGGACGTTGAAAACGCCGTAGCCCTTGACAGCCTGCCGGATCCGTCAGAAACTGGGTGCAATGGTTCTCCGCACGTTCGCAACAACCTTGGCTCTCGCCGCCACCCTTTTCGGGGCTGAAGCGAAGTCGCCCACCGACAAACCCGCTCCCGGCTCGAACTACAACATCCCCCTCTGGGAGCCTGGCAAGGTTCCGTTGGCCAAGGGCGACGCACCGCTCGACGCACCGCTGCTTACCGTCTTTGCGCCCCCTGCGGGCAAGGCGAATGGCGGGTCGGTCGTGATCGCTCCCGGCGGCTCGAACATCATGCTGATGTACGGCGCCGAGGGCTTGGACATTGCCGAGCGCTACAACGACTGGGGGGTGACCGCCTTTATCCTCACCTACCGGCTCGCCCCAAAGTATGGGGAGGACGCGCGGGTGCTGGACGGCAAGCGAGCCATCCAGATCGTCCGGGCCCATGCCGCGGAGATGAAGCTGGACCCGGCGCGGGTCGGTTACATCGGCTTCTCGGCGGGCGGCAATCTGGGCCGTCCCGTGGTCAACGCCAGCGGTCCCGGCGATCCGAACGCGGCCGACCCGGTGGACAGGTTCAGTTCCCGTCCCGACTACCTGGCGCTGGTCTACGGACCGGGCGGTCGTCCAACGCCGGGCGAGAATCTGAAGGCGTTTCCTCCAGTGTTCCTGATGGCCGCCGCAGGTGACACCGGTCCGGCCGTCGGCTCGGCACAGTTCTTCATGGATCTGACCCGTGCGGGCGCTACAGCCGAAATACACGTCTACCAGAAGGGTCACCACGGTTTCGGCGACGGATACGCCTCCGGCACGTTCGCGGACTGGATGGGACGCCTCGAACATTTCCTCAAACAGGGCAACTTCATTCCGGGCGGCAAGGAATAGTGCGCAGACTCATCGCTATTTCATTTGCGGCGGCAACGCTGTTGAGCGCCGCCGGACCGGAGAAGACCGTCAATGACGGCTTCGGCGACTTCCTGCTGGTCCCTGCCGGCGCTTTTAAGATGGGCGACAACTTCGGCGACGGACTGCCGCGCGAGCGTCCCGTCCACACGGTGGAACTGGATGCCTTCTACATCGGCAAGACCGAGATCACCAACGGGCAGTGGCGCAAGTTCCGGGACGATCCGGGCTACGACGACCCGAAGTTCTGGCCCGGCGGGCGGCCCTTCCCCAAGGATCAAGTGCCCTACTGGACCCAGGCCAACAACCACGGAGGTGCCACGGCGGATAGTGACGACTACCCTGTGCTCGGCGTCAACTGGGATTCTGCGGTTGCCTATTGCAACTGGCTAAGCGCCAAGACCGGAAAGAAGTACCGCCTCCCGACCGAGGCCGAGTGGGAAAAAGCCGCGCGCGGCACCGACCAGCGCAAATACCCATGGGGCAATACGATAGACCGCACCTTTGCCAACTACGTCGGGTCGGCCAAGTTCGACACCGGCATGAAGGTGGGCAGCTTTGCCAAGGGTGCATCGCCGTACGGGGCGCTCGACATGGGCGGTAACGTGATGGAGTGGTGTTCGGACTGGTACAGCCGCGACTACTACTCGACGTCGGCAAAGAAGAACCCGAAGGGACCGGCAACGGGGGCGTACCGGGTGGTCCGGGGTGGCAGCTTTTTCGTGGAGGCGTTCGATTTGCGGGCGTATGGACGGACGGCGGGTTGGCCGTCGTACCAGGCGCACCGGATGACCGGTTTCCGGGCGGCGCGGGAACCGTAGAACGGAATCCGTCGCCGCCCGGCCTATTCGCTATTCCGGTTGCGGCACAATCCGCAAATACGGCTTCGGAGCTTTCCAGCCCGCCGGGTACTTCTGGCGGGCTTCTTCGTCCGAAACGGCCGGAACAATGATCACATCCTCGCCCGACTTCCAATTCACGGGCGTCGCGACCTTGTGTTTGGCCGTCAACTGCATCGAATCGAGAACACGGAGCACTTCGTCGAAATTCCGTCCCGTGCTCATCGGATAGATCAGCATGAGCTTGATCTTCTTATCCGGCCCGATCATGAAGACCGTGCGGACTGTGGCGTTGGTCGCGGCGGTCCGACCCTCGGACGTGGTCCCGGCATCCGCCGGCAGCATCCCGTAGAGTTTGGCCACGGCCAGTTCGGGGTCGCCGATCATCGGATAGGTAACCTTGTGCCCTTGGGTCTCTTCGATGTCCGCGGCCCACTTGCCGTGGCTGGTGACGGGGTCGACGCTGAGGCCGATGATCTTGCAATTGCGCTTTTCGAATTCGGGCTGCAGACCAGCCATGTAACCCAGTTCGGTGGTGCAGACCGGTGTGAAATCCTTCGGGTGCGAGAAGAGGATGGCCCAGCCGTCGCCAATCCATTCGTGGAAGTTGATGGTGCCATGCGTAGTCTCGGCAGTGAAATTGGGAGCTTCGTCGTTGATGCGGAGAGACATATGCATCTATTCTATCGGACTGCTCGACATTGGTTGTGGGGAGGTGTTGCTTGCGTTCGGCATGCTGCCGATCCATATGTTCGGTATTCTGGAGGCATGGAAGTCCGTAGTTCCAAACAGGACGTGATCGACGAGATCACCCGTCGGCTGGTGGAGTATTACCAGCCTGTCCGCGTGTACCTGTTTGGCTCGGAAGCGCGCGGCGATGCCGGGCCGGATAGCGATCTGGATTTCTGCGTGGTATTGCCGGACGACGCACCACACGGCCTTTACAAGCCAGGCATCCGCGGAGCACTTCGCGGTGTAGGCACGGCCACCGACGTGGTCCGCATGCCTTTGGAAGAATTTGAACGACGGGCGGCACATGTCTCGACTTCAATTCCGGCCGCCGTGGTTCGGGAAGGACGGCTCCTGTATGACTCAGGTCGAATCGCTGCGTAGCGAGGCCCGGCGATGGCTATTCATTGCGGCCCGCGATCTCAAGGCCGCCAGAGTTCTGACGACGGAGGAAGCAACCTCATCAGTATTCCACAGCCATCAAGCGGCGGAGAAGGTCATGAAAGGGTTGCTGACATTTCATGCAGTCGGGTTTCGCAAGACCCATGATTTGGAGGAACTCGCGGAACAGTGCATCCGCGTCGAATCTGGACTCGCCTCGCTTCTGGACGCGGCGGCCAGAATGCCGGACTATGCAGTCACTTTCCGGTATCTAGACTCGCCCGGAGAACCGGACCAAGTTGATGCCGAGGAAGCACTGGGGATTGCGCAGAAACTCTACGACGCCGTCCTCGCAGTAACGGGCTCCTAATGCAAACTACTACTTCACGCTAGCCTGAACCCGCATCCCCACACGCAACTCGTCCGTCCCCCGGCGCGCGATCACATCCCCCTCGTCCAACAGCCCCCGAACTTCCACCAGCCCCCCCGAAACGGCACCGCGGGTCACGTCCACCCACTCCACCCTGCCTTCGCGAATTCGGCAAACGAACGTGCGCTCGGTCGTCACAGCCACCGCCGTTGGCGGCACCAGCAACACCGAACTCTTCGACGCCACTTGCCACGATACCGACGGGAACATGCCCGGAGCCAATTGCCCCTTCGGATTCGGCACGTCCAACTCGACCGGCATCGTGCGGGTCTTCGGGTCCATCGTCCCGCCCACCCGGGCAATGGTCGCGGTAAACGACAGGTCGGGGAACGCGGCCACCTTGAACGTCATCTTCTTGCCATGGGGAATCGACCCCGCCTCGCGCTCCGGCAGCGCCACCACCAGCCGCAATCGGTTCAACTGCTCCAACTCGAACATGGATTCGGACTGCGGTCCCGCCAGCGCGCCCGGATGCACCCGGCGCTCCGTAATCGTGCCGTCGAACGGTGCGGTAATCCGCAGATACGCCTGCGTGTCGCGCAATGCCTTGGCCCCCGCCTTGGCAGCTTCGACCGACGCATTTCCGGCTGCAATCCGCGCCCGGATCGCCTCGATTTCGCGCGCCGCGACTTCCAACTCGTTGGCCGATATCGCACCCGGTGTCGCCGAAGCCGTTTTCAACCGAGCCGTCGTACCTTCCGCCGCCGCCAACCGGGCCTTCACCTCGGCGATCTCCGATTGCAGCACCGCCACGCGCGCATCGGCCTCGGCTATCCTGGCGTCCATTTCCGGGGCCACCAACTCCGCCAGGACGTCGCCCGCCCTCACGCGGGCACCACGGTCCACCAGCACCTTCTGGACAAAGCCGGAGATCTTGGCCCGGATTTCAGTCTTCTGGTACGGCAGCAATTCGCCCGGCAGGTCGACCTTGCGCTCCACCGGCAAGGCGGCCACGCGCGCGGCATCCACGGTGGGAACCTGCTGCGCGCCGGCACCGATCACGAACAGGAACAAGGGAATCAGGCAATTACGCGTCATAGTGGCGGCTCGTGGGATCGTCCGGATCGAGGGATGGTGAGAATGTCTTGGTTCTGCCTTGGAGGATGGCGTACAAGGCGGGAAGAATGAACAGGGTCGCCAATGTCGAGGCCGCCAGCCCGCCGATCACCGCCCGACCCAGCGGTGCCGTTTGCTGCGCGCCCTCCCCGATCCCCAGCGCCATAGGGATCATGCCGGCGATCATCGCGCACGCGGTCATCATGATGGCTCGAGAGCGGCCGGTGGCCCCTTCCAACGCCGCGTCCAGTGGACCGGCTCCGCCCAAACGCGCCTGCTCGCAGAACGTGACCAGCAGGATGGAATTCGCCACCGAAACGCCCACAGCCATGATCGCGCCCATGAACGACTCGATGTTCAGCGTTGTGCCCGTCACAATCAGCATCAGTGCCGATCCGGCAATCACGGCGGGCATCCCGGCCATCACGACAGCCGTCAAGCGCAACGACTGGAAATTCGCGAGTAGCAACGCCAGAATTGCGGCGATCGACAACACCAAGCCAGTTTGGAGCCCGCTCGTGGTCTCGATCAAGGCCGGAGCTTGCCCCCGCACCTCAACCGTGACACCCTTCGGCACCACACCCGCTCGCTTGATAGCCGCGCCGATGGCGGGCAGAACTTCGCCCAACGCCTTCTCGTGCAGATTCGCGGTCAGGCTGGTGACGCGCTGCATGTTGTAGCGGTCCACCTCCCCGCTGACATTGCCGTACTTCAAGCTGGCTACATCGGCCAAGACGGTATCGGGGCCCCCGCTGCGGGGTGTGACCGGCAGATTCGCCAGATCCTTCATCGACGTCATCTTGCTCTGTGGAATTTCCACTTGGATCTGGAAGGCATTGCCGCTGCCGGGATCGCGCCAGAAGTTCGGCTCGATGAATCGGCTCGACGAGGTGGCGGGCACAATCGATCGCGAAACATCGGCCATGGTCAAGCCCATTTGGCCCGCTCGGCGGCGGTCGATGTCGATCTGCACCGAGGGGTAGTCCTGCGGCTGGCCGTAGGTCAGGTCGCGGAGGTCGGGAATTTTCGCCAACTCGGTCTTGATCGATGCCGCGAGCTTGCGGTTGGCGTCCACCGCCGCGCCCTGGACGGAAACCTCGATCGGAGTCGGCGAGCCGAAGCTGAGCACTCGGCTGATGATGTCGCCCGCTTCGAACGACGCCTGCATCTCGGGCAGTTTGGCCGCAAATGCCGCGCGCATCTTTTCTCGGAACGCCTCGCCCGTCAGCGGTGCCCCCGGCTTCAGCTCTACCTGCAGCACCGCTTCCTGCGGTCCGCTGGTAAACAGGTAGATGGTGTTGACGGGATAGCTGGCAGGCTGGACACCGACATAGTCCGTGGTGATTGCGACGTTCCCCTTACCCGCCACCTCCTGGATCAAATCGAGAGCCTTCAACGCCATCACTTCCGTACGTTCGATGCGGGTGCCGGTCGCGGCGCGGAGGCGGATCTGGAAGTCGGTCGCCTCACCCGCCGGGAAAAGTTCAACCCGAAGCTTTGGCAGCGCGAATGTCAGCAGGAAGATGATGGACAACACGTACACGCCAGCCACCATCCAGCGCCCGTCGATGCTCCTAATCGCCAACGAGGCGTAACGCTTGTTCTCGCGCTTGCGGCCGTGCGTGGGGCGCATCAGGAAACCGCTGAGCACAGGCACCAACGTGCTCGACAGCACCCACGACGACACCAGCGCGTACCCGGCAGCGAGAGCCAAAGGCACGAACATCTGCCGTCCCACTCCCTTCATATAGAAGGACGGCACAAACACAGACACCACGCACAGCATTGACAGCAACCGGGGTATCGCGGTCTTCTTGCAGGCCTCGACGACCGCACGCATCCGCCCCAACCCGGCATCCATATGGGCGTGGATGTTCTCGATTTCCACCGTCGCCTCGTCCACCAGCACGCCGACCGCCAGCGCCAAGCCGCCCAGCGTCATCATGTTCAGGGTCTGGCCTGTGGCCCAGAGCAGCACCACGGCACCCAACAGCGCGAACGGAATCGTCACGACCACGATCAGTGCGCTCCGCCAGTCACGGAGGAAAAGGAGCACCATCAGAGCCGTGAGCAACGCACCCAAAGCGCTTTCCGTGAGCAGCGACCGGATCGCCCCGGTCACGAAGCCCGATTGGTCGAATTCCAACTCGATCTTGACATCGTCCGGCACTACCGCCCGCATCGACGGCAACGCAGCCTTCACACGCGCGATCACGTCCAGCGTGGAGGCGTCGGCGCGCTTGGTCACCGGGATGTAGACTGTCCGGTGCCCGTTCACGTGCGCGTAGCCGACGAGGATATCGGTGCTGTTCTCCACCGTGCCGATGTCGCGGATGTACACCGCCGGGCCCGACCCCACCCGCATCGGCGCGTTCGCCAGATCGTCCATGTTGCCGCCGAGTACGGCGTTGTTGGACGCGATGCGCGTCATGTCGCCCTCGCGCAGCACGCCCGACGGCATCACGATACTGGCCTTGTTGACCGCCGCGATGGCCTCTTCCGGAGACATGTGGTACGACGCCAGCCGTTCTGGATTCAGCCGCACCACGATCGTCTTCTGGTTGCCGCCGAATGGGGGCGGTGCAGACACGCCCTCCAAGGTGGCGAACAAGGGACGCACCCGGTTCAGCGCAATGTCCTGCATTTCCGCCGGACCCCGTGTTGGACTGGTGAACACCAACTGGCCGACAGGCACCGACCCCGCGTCGTAACGAACAATGAAAGGCGGCACCGTGCCTGGAGGCATGAACGACCGCGCCCGGTTCACATACCCGACCACCTGCGCCATCGCCTGGCTCATATCGGCGTCGTCGTGGAAGACCAGCTTCATCAACGCTGCGCCCTGGATACTCTTGCTCTCGACGTGCTCGATGCCCGTGATGTAGAGGAAGTGGTACTCGAAGTAATAGGTGAGATACCCCTCCATTTGCTGGGGGTCCATGCCGCCGTACGGCTGCGCGACGTAGATCGCGGGCGCGCCGAGGTTCGGGAAGATGTCGGCCTTCATCCGCTTGACGGCCAAGTAGGCGGCGGATGCTAGCACCAGCACCAGCACCAACGTCGTGATCGGACGGCGCAGGGCCGCTAGAACCAGTCGCACCCTAGAGTCCCTCCGCGAGCTTGAGGAAGGGCCCCAGATCGCCGGATGTGATCGCCAAATCGAGTAGTCCCCGCCAGATGTTCAGCCTCGCCAAGGAATGGTCGATCTCGGCCTGGGTCAACCGGCGTTGGGCGTCGGCGACATCGGTGATGGTTCCCAGCCCAGCTTGGTACCGGGCTCGGGCCTGGGCTTCGGCTTCTCGCGACGCCGCAACACCGGTGGGCGTCTGCTCCGCGACCAGCCGCGCCCCTTCCAGCATCGCGGTGGCGCGCGCCGTCCGACTGTCGATTTCCCGCATGATCTGCTTGTACCTCGCCTCGTCCGCCAGTTGCCGGTGGCTTTCCGCGTCGCGCTTGGCTCGGATTCCGGGCAGTTCGGATGCCGAGAAGGTGATATTCACGCCAAGGCTCCAGTTTTGGATGTTCGGGCCGAGGCCGCTGAAAACCCCGCTTCCCTGCCCGTTCGGCTGCACCCCGGTGCCACGCGCATACGTCGAACCTTCCAGGTTGATTTTGGGCTTGTAGGCGAAATCCAGCGTCTTGGAGCGGGCCTTGATCTCGTCGATGGCCGCACGCTGGGCGAGGGCGAAGGGACTTTTTTCGGGAGTGGAGACGGCCAAGGCGGCCGGTGGCTCGGGATCGCCGGATTTCGCCAACCCCAGTGAAGCCGCGTCCCCTCCAACCCACTGCGCCAGCGCCGCCTTCGCCACAGCGACCGCTTGCCGGGCCTGGATCAACTGGATCCGCGCCGCAGCCACCTCCGCCTTGCTTCGCGAAGCTTCGACCCCGGGCCGCAGTTCCGCGTTCACCAGGGCATTGATCACGGTCTGGAACGACTCCGCCCGCGTCACCGCCGCAACCGCAGCCTTTTCCGTCTCTTCGGCGGCCCGGATGGTGAGGAAAGCCGCAGCCGTCTCCGCAGCAACCTGCAAGCGGGTTACATCGACTTCAGCCGCCGCCTTGGAGCGGGCGGCCTCATTGACGCCGATCTCAGCCTTGCGCCGTCCGAAATCGAACGGCTCCCAGTTCACCAGGATGCCGATGGCTGTCCCCAATACCGGGGAGGGCGAATTGGTGCCCAGGACCGGTCCGGAAATGGAAGGAATCACCCCGACAGGCTGCGGCAGCAACAGCCCGAAGACGTTGTTGTGGGTGGCGACGTTGGCCTGACCGAGAACATCGGCCTTCGGCAGGTAGGCGGTGCGCGCCAAATTCACCTGCGCGGCGGCGACCTTGGTCTGTTCCTGCGCGGCCTGAATCGAGGGATAGGCGGCCAGAGCGCTGTCCACGGCCTTGGGCAAGGTCAATTGCGCAAGGGAGACCGACGCGAATACTAGAAGCGCGAGGATTGCCGGGACCGCTCCAACAAATGACTTGCAGATCGACCAAGCCGCCGCAGAGACAGTGGAACTGCCCGGTAACTTGTTTGAAATGATCACGGCACGGACGTTTCGAAGGAGACCGCCGAAGGGCCAGTGTATCACGCCGTCACACCTCAACCCGTGGCAATGACGCCTTCCAGGCCTCCAGTTCCGGTGCCAGCGGAGCCACCACCAGAACTGTTTCCCCAGTCGCAGGACTGCGGAATCCAAGCCTGTGGGCATGCAGAAAATAGCGGTCCCACGCGGACTTCGCCGCGCCGTACAACGGGTCTCCGGCCACAGGATGCCCCAGCGAAGCCATGTGCGCCCGGATCTGATGCGTCCTCCCGGTCCCCAACTGGATTCGGAGAAACGTAAAGCCATCGAAGTGCTCGATGGCCTCCCAATCGGTACGCGACGCACGCCCGGTGTCGAGTTTGGCCGTCATCCTCGCCCGGTTGCGGGGATCCCGCGTGATCGGTTTCTCGATCCGGCCCTTGCCATCCAGCCGCCCCGTGATAAGCGAAAGATATACCTTCTCGACCTTGCGTGAAGAGAACTGGAGAGCCAAGTCCTGATGGGCCGCGTCGTTCTTGGCCACCACCAGCGCACCGCTGGTAAAACGGTCCAGCCTGTGCACAATGCCCGGCCGGAGTTCGCCACCAATCGCGGAGAGTCCTCCAAATCGGTGCAGCAGGGCGTTGACCAGCGTCCCGTCCTTGACTCCCGCCCCCGCGTGCACCACCATGCCAGCCGGCTTGTTCACAACCACAACGGCGGAGTCCTCGTAGAGCACCTCCAAAGGGATGTCCTCGGGTTCGGCATGGAGCGGTGCGGGGTGCGCCGGTTCAACGTCGATCTCCTCCCCCCCGCGCAGCAGAAAGGACGGCTTTTCGGTCCGCGGGCCGACCAAGACCAGCCCGCCTTTGATCCAAGCCTGGATGCGGGAACGGCTGAACTCCGGCAGGCGTTCATGGACGAAGGCGTCCAACCGCTTGCCGCGATCCGTATCGACCGCAATGAGACGCATGAATCCAGTATGCGCCCGCTAGGCGCAGAGGTTGAGGAGCGACGCCGCGTTACCGCTATCGCCCGCCCCGCCGCCACCGCCACGCCCCTTCATCCTGACAATCTCGGGCGCCCTTTTGCGCCAATCCCGAAACTGCAACCGGCAAAAGGTACAGTGGTAGAGGGGAGCGCCGAAGAGACCGAGCAGCATCCTCAGAGGGTTGCGGTTCATCTTTTCCACATGGTCACCGGAACGGAGTTTGGAGAGGTCGCGGGTGCCGCATTGCGGACACTGGCAGTAGCGCCGGAACGCGCCCAGAGTCGCACGTGGGACGAAGACCCGTTCACCGCAGTGGCCGCACCCGACAACCGCACGGCAGAACACCTTCTGGAACATCGTTCGACGACGTCGACTCGTTTCATTCCCGCAACGGGCGCAACCTGGCATCCTGACTCCTCTAACGAGACTTACGTCTATTTTGACAAATCGGACGCGCGGATTGTAACAAGATGTTGAAGAAAATTTCAGTTTCCGGGGCTAGGCAGCACAATCTGAAGGGAGTCAGCGTCCAGATTCCCCGTAATAGTCTTACCGTGATCACCGGTCTAAGCGGTTCCGGCAAGTCTTCCCTCGCCTTCGACACCATCTATGCCGAAGGCCAGCGACGCTACGTGGAGACGCTCTCGACCTATGCCCGGCAGTTTCTTGACCAGATGGAGCGGCCGGACGTCGACTCGATCGAAGGGCTCAGCCCGGCGATCTCGATTGACCAGAAAACTACGGGAAAAAGCCCCCGAAGCACGGTAGGGACGATCACCGAAATCTACGATTATTTGCGGCTCCTCTACTCGTCCATCGGTGTCCCGCACTGTCCCGTTTGCGGCAACGAGATTTCGCGCCAGACCACGGAACAGATTCTCAAGCACGTACTGTCGCTGCGGCCCGAGGATCGGATCCTCGTTCTGGCTCCCGTGGTGCGGGGCCGGAAGGGCGAGTTCAAGAAGGACCTCGAAAAGCTGGCGAGGCAAGGATTCGTCAAGGCGCGCATCGACGGTGTGATCCGCTCGCTCGAAGACAACATCGACCTCGACAAGCGCCGCAACCACACCATCGAAGTGATCGTGGACCGCTTGCTGGTCAAACCCGGCATCGAGAAGCGTCTCGAAGCTTCAATCGAGACATCGACCAAGCTCGCCAACGGCTTGGTCCTGATCTCGGTTGTTGACGGCGAGGAGCGTTTGTACTCGCGCAAACTGGCCTGCACCGAGTGCGGGGCCAGCGTACCGGAACTCGAGCCCCGGTCGTTCTCTTTCAACAGCCCCTACGGAGCCTGCGAAACCTGTTCGGGCCTTGGCAGCACATGGGCATTCGATCCCGACAAGATCATCACGGAGCCGTCAAAGCCGCTTCTTGACGGCGCGTTGGGACCGGCCGCCGGATCGAGCGTTCTCATTTTCAAGGTCCAGGACGCCGCCAAGGTGCTCGGCTTCAAACTCAAGACGCCCTGGGAACAGCTTTCCCGCGAGGTCCGCGAAAAGCTGCTGTCGGGCTCGGGCAGCTTCCCGGGCATCCTCGCAATCCTGCAGGAAATTTACAACGGGGCCAGCGCCGACTACCGCGAGTCCGTCAGCGACTACATGTCGCCCGTCAAATGCGGCACCTGTGGAGGCAAACGGCTACGTCCGGGCAGCTTGGCTGTCCGCGTCAAGAAGGTCTCCATCGCAGAATTCACGGGGATGCCACTGTCACGCGCCCTGTTGACCGCACGGTCTTGGGAGTTCACGGACCGCGAACGCCAGATTGCGGGCCGCGTCGCGGATGAAATTAGCCGTCGACTGGAGTTCCTGGAGTCGGTTGGCCTGCACTACCTCAGCTTGGACCGCTCGGCTTCGACCATCTCCGGCGGCGAGGCCCAGCGTATCCGGTTGGCAACGCAGATCGGGTCGAAACTCCGCGGGGTCCTGTATGTTCTGGACGAGCCGTCGATCGGTCTGCACCCTCGCGACAACGACCGGCTGCTCGATACCCTCACATCGCTTCGAGATATGGGCAACACCGTCCTAGTCGTGGAGCACGATCAGGAAACCATCGAACGCGCCGACTATGTGATCGACCTGGGCCCGGGCGCGGGTCGTCTTGGCGGCGAATTGGTCGGGGCTGGAACTCCCGCCGAGTTGCGGATGAATGTGCGGTCGCTGACTGGCCAGTACCTTGCGGGGACCATGGGCATCCCGGTCCCGTCGGTGCGACGTCCGGGGAACGGCAGCGCGATCACGGTCCGCGGGGCTACGGAGCACAACCTCAAAGGCGTGGATGTCGACTTTCCCCTCGGTTGCCTGATTTGCGTGACAGGTGTGTCGGGCAGCGGGAAATCTACGCTGGTGAACGACATCCTGTACCGTGCGTTGGCCAAGGAGATCTACGGCTCCCACGACGCGCCGGGCGCGCATACGGGCATCGACGGCATTGCCAACATCGACAAAGTGATCAAGATCGACCAGTCGGCGATTGGTCGGACCCCGCGCTCGAATCCCGCCACCTACACCGGTCTGTTCGCGCCTATCCGTGATTTCTACGCCTTGCTGCCGGAGTCGCGGGAGCGCGGCTACAAGCCTGGAAGATTCAGTTTCAACGTGAAGGGCGGCCGCTGCGAGGCCTGCACGGGCGATGGGCTCAAGCGGATCGAGATGAACTTCCTGCCCGACGTCTACGTGGAATGCGACGTCTGCCGGGGCAAACGGTACAACTTCGAGACGCTGCAGGTGAAGTTCAAGGGCCTCTCGATTGCCGAACTGCTCGCGCTCACCGTGGAGGAAGCGCTGCCTGTGCTGGAGACGAACCCCCAGATCCGCCCCAAACTGCAAACCCTGCTGGATGTCGGCTTGGGTTATATCCACTTGGGCCAGTCGTCCACCACCCTTTCGGGCGGGGAGGCACAGCGGATCAAGCTGGCTAAGGAACTGAGCCGCCGCCAGACGGGCAAGACGTTTTACGTTCTTGACGAGCCAACCACCGGATTGCACTTCGAGGACGTCCGGAAACTGCTGGAAGTGCTGCAACGGTTGGTGGATCTGGGCAATACTGTATTGGTAATCGAACACAACCTCGACGTGATGAAGACTGCGGATTGGATTATCGACATGGGTCCCGATGGCGGCGAGGACGGCGGTCGGGTGGTGACCTCGGGCACCCCGGAACAGGTGATGAAGTCGAGAAAGAGCTTTACCGCCGAGGCATTGAGGAAGATGTTGCAACCGGATAAAGCGGCATGAGCGGTTACGGGATCCAACCGGTGGATTTGGCCGGTCTGAGCACGATTTCGCTGGCAGCCCGCGGTGGCAAGGTCAGGCAGGCCGATTTTGCGCGTGTCTATGAACGGGGATCCGGCATTGCGGGATTGCTCGAAAGCCTGCCGCACATACTGGCGGGCGATTCGTTGCGTGCTGTGGTGGGCGCAATCGGCGCGGCGAAGCTCGCCGGAAAGCCCGTCATCTGGGGCATGGGCGGGCATGTGGTGAAATGCGGCATGGCACCGGTGCTGATCGACTTGATGCGCCGGGGCTTCGCCACTGCGTTCGCCATGAACGGATCCGCCTCCATCCATGATTTCGAGATCGCACTGGCCGGACATACGAGCGAGGATGTCGAGGCCGTACTTCCCGATGGCCGCTTCGGCGCGGCGGAGGAGACGGGACGCGAGTGGAACCGGGCGTTGTCGTCGGACCGCGGCATCGGCGAAGCACTGGGCGAATGTCTGGACCGGCTGGCACCGTCGGAACATGCCCCGGCGAGTCTGCTCGTCCAAGCGTGGCGATCCAAGGTGCCGGTGACGGTACACGTGGCGGTCGGCACTGATACGCCGCATACGCACCCGGCGGTGAACCCGGAAGCGCTGGGGGCGGCCGCGCACTACGATTTCCGGCTGTTTTGCGCCCTTGTAGCCGAGTTGAACGGTGGGGGCGTGTACGTGAATGCGGGATCGGCGGTGGTGCTGCCCGAGGTATTCCTCAAGGCGCTCTCCTGCGTGCGCAATCTCGGCTATGAGGTTCGCGACTTCACCACGGTCAATCTGGATTTCTTGCAACATTACAGGCCAAAGGTCAATGTGGTCGAACGGCCCCACGCCGGAGCCGGCGGAAAGGGCTACGCGCTGACCGGACACCACGAGATCATGATTCCCTTGCTGGCGGCGGCTCTTTTGGATGCGGAGGTCGGCCAGTGAGGGAGCCTCTTGTGTTGGCCGAACCGGAAACCCCGTTTTGGGGATTTGGCGAGATCCTGGTGGCCACGGCTGTTTTCATGGTCGCCCTCTGGCTGGTCGGCAATATGGCCCTGGGAGCCTTGGGCGAGAACGCCAAGGCTGGCTACTGGCAGGTTGCCGA
The DNA here is from genome assembly GCA_903907865.1 of uncultured Acidobacteriia bacterium. Lineage (GTDB taxonomy): Bacteria > Acidobacteriota > Terriglobia > Bryobacterales > Bryobacteraceae > BOG-234. The sequence goes on along the minus strand of CAIVPR010000162.1, from coordinate 9,040 downwards.
GGAGTTCACCGCGTATCTGGCTTTGTTTTGTGCGATCAAGGTGTTCTGCTTCCTGGCCCGCCGACCCATGCTGAAGTCGTTGGGATTCATACCGACAGCGTTTTCGCCAGTCTCGCTGGCTGGCATCGGCCTCGGCCTGTTCACCGTGAGTTTCGTTTTGCAGGCCGTCATCGGCACACCGGATGTGGAGACGCCTTTCAACAAATTACTGAACGGCGGCTGGCCGAGCCGAATCGCCATCATCGGATTCGGGGTCACGCTTGGCCCGGTGATCGAGGAACTGTTCTTTAGGGGCTTCCTCCAACCGGCAATGATCCAGTTGGCGGGGGTGTTTCCGGGAATCCTGCTGACGTCGGCACTGTTTGGTGCCGTGCACCTTGCCCAAAACGCCAACATGTGGCAGAGCGCCGTGTTGATCACGGTCGCAGGTTTTGGTTTCGGCGTGGTGCGGCATGTCACAGGCTCGACGCGGGCCTCCGCAGCCACCCACATCGCTTACAACGCGTTGCCATTCCTTTCCGTACTCATACAGGGATTTCAAACAAGCTCAAAATGATCGAAACGATACTTTGGACCGATGAAGGCGTGGTCATGATTGACCAGACCCGCCTGCCCGCCGTGGAGACCTACGTCACCTGCCGCGACTACAAGGAGGTTGCCGACGCCATCCGGACCATGATCATCCGCGGAGCGCCGGCCATCGGCGTAGCTGCCGCCATGGGAATGGCGATTGGGGTCCAGAAAGCCGACCCGTCGAATCTCGACGACCAAGTAGCGGCGATCTCCAAGGAACTGGCAGGAACCCGGCCCACCGCGGTCAACCTCTTCTGGGCAATTGATCGGATGAACCGGCTCTACCGTGACGTCCGCCACCTTCCGCACGTCGAAATCAGTGAGCGGATGATTGCCGAGAGCAAGCTGGTGCGGGAAGAAGACATCGAGATCAACAGGGCAATGGGTCGCCACGGCGCCCCCCTTGTTCCGGACGGCAAGACTGTCTTGACCCACTGCAATGCCGGGGCTCTGGCGACTGCGGGCTACGGGACGGCACTGGGTGTAATCCGGGCAGCCATCGAATCCGGCAAAAAGATCGATGTCTTCGCCGATGAAACGCGCCCGTTCCTGCAAGGTGCCCGCCTCACGGTCTGGGAATTGCAACACGACGGGATTCCGACGACCCTGATCACGGACAACATGGCCGGCCATTTCCTGAAGTCGGGCCGGATCGGCTGCGTGGTGGTGGGTGCGGACCGGATCGCGGCAAACGGCGACGTGGCGAACAAGGTCGGCACGTACTCCGTGGCAGTCTTGGCCAAGGAGAACGGGGTGCCCTTCTACGTGGCGGCTCCGATCTCGACGTTGGACCTGACCTTGGCCTCCGGCGATCTGATTCCCATCGAGGAACGCGGTGCAAACGAGGTGACCCATGTATTTGGCGTCCAAGTGGCACCGACAGGCACGGAAGTGCGGAATCCGGCCTTCGATGTGACGCCGAACCGCTACGTCACGGCTATCATAACGGAAAAAGGCGTTGCACGCGGTCCGTTCGAGGAATCGCTGCGGACGTTGGCAAGCAGCTAAGCATACTGGAGAACACGATGATGAAGACCCTCTTGATTTCGATTTTGATGGCGGGTGTGGTCGTTGCAGCGGGCGACTATTCCCGCCGCCGCGCACCCGGCTTTTCGCTTGCGGACGGCCACTTCCAACAACACGACCGCGAGGACTACCTCGGCAAGGTACTTGTTCTGGAGATCATGTCCACCACCTGTCCGGCTTGCGGGAAGCTCAGCGACACGCTGAGCAAAACGAAGGACCGGTTTGGCGACAAGATCGGCGTCCTATCCATCGTGACCTTCCCGGACACTTACGACACTGCGGAAAAGTTCGGCAAGGAGCACCACCTGTCTTGGCCCCTGCTTTTCGACAGCGGGCAGGTGATTATGTCGTACCTAAAAGTGACGCCGGGGAATCCGCAAGTGCATTTTCCGCATGTCTTCCTGATCGACCGGATGGGAGTGATTCGCAACGACTTCGGCGATGGGGACGAAAAGTTCTTCACGCCCGAGGGCTTGGGCGCCGAGATTGAAAAGCTGTTGAAATAGGCGAACACGGGGAGGGGGAAGCCCGGGGTGTACTTCGGAGGAAAGCGTATCACCCCGGGAGGAGCATTTCGTGTTGCTTAACTATGTAGTGCGTCGGCGGCGGATTTTTCTCAAACTTTTTTCAAACTTTCTGCCGGTCGAGGTCAGTTCCCGGACGGCTTCTCCGCCCGGTCGATAACGAGGATCTCTGCTTGGGCCTTGACGGCTTCCAGCTTCAGTCCCAGTTGCTGCTGGATGGCCGTGAAGAGGTCGGGATTCGGGGCATTCTCCGGTGGAGGCGGGACCTTCACGCCGAGCCCCGTGAACTGGAACTCGTCCGGCGTCCAGTTGAGAGTAAAGTCGTATCGTCCCTGTAGCGAGGTCTGGTCGACAACTGGCCGGTCCAGCACGGCACCCTGCATCGATCCGGCGAAATCCGCCATAGTGGCATTCCTCACGACCATGTTTCCGAGACCCCGGAAGCCCAAACCGGGCAGGCCGTTGGGGTCCGACTCGTTTTTCGTGAGCTTGGTGCCCGTCTTCGCAACTGTGATCGCGTAGACCGAAAGTTCCTTTTGCTCGCGGTGAAACGCGAGCTTGAAACGGTCGGCCAGCAGCTTCTGAACCATGATCTTCAATTGCCGGTCATTGGGCTGTCCTTCGCCATCCGGTTGCGCACCGATGTCGAACCGGTCCGATGCCAGCCAAGCGGGGCCCGCAGCGATTTGACGGGCGTGGACCCCGTAGGCAAACGAGATCAAGTCCACAACCGAAGTATTCAGTGTTGAGAAGTGGATGCCGTTGACACGGATCCCCTTGCCCGGAGCTTCCGGCCGACTCGGCTTGATGGTGGCGACCTCAAATATAGGGTCGACGTCCGCACGCATCGGTTTGAGTTTGGCTGGAGGTTCAGGTATAGTCCAAGCGGTCGCATCGGTCGCCTTGGTCAGGTTGAGCGCAAGGGGTGCCGGACCTTGAGTCCACGTACCCGTGATCGAACCACCATCTGCGGACAACTTGCCTTCGTAGTTGCCACCGACCCCGGCGATCGCCACTTTGACGTTGCCCCCCTGTAGACTGACAGAGCTGGCCGCCAAGCCTTGGCCGCTCTGATCAATGCTGTAGAACATGGCCTTCCAAGCGTCGTCCGCCTTGGACACCTTCAGGACGATTCGCAGTTCCTTGCCGGCTTGGAGGGTGCCCTGCCAAGTTCCGGCGAGATCCTGCGCCATTAGGTTGCCGACGTTCGCCGCTACAATCCCTGCCAACGCGGTGACGATCCATCTGTTTGTTTTCATTCGGTGCTCGGTGCTACCCGGTTAGACGTTTACCGAGCCCTGGAAGTTCGGCGGGTGGCGGTGCTTTTTCAGCCGCGCCCGGCCCGCCATGGCGAAGAGGCAAAGCAGCCCCAAACCCTCGGTCAGCCGGGCCGGAGGTTCCGGAGCGGCGTTTGCGAGAGCACTGCTGGAGAGGACCGCATTGTTGGCCAAAGTATTGAGCACGACGCCGCCATCCACGATCTGGGCGCTCAGTTGCGCGCCTTTGAGGAAGTTCACGGTGCCGCCAAGTGCGCTCGTGTAGATGTAGTTCTTACTCTGCCCGTACTGATACAACTCCAAGCTCCCGCCCACGTAGGCCGAGCCGGCAATCCCCGTCTGTCCGGTACTGCCCATGTCGGTCGCCACACCTGTCTTGGGGTCGATCCGGTACAGTTCATCCTTGGCTCCACTGGCACCCGCGGTGTAATACAGGTACTGGCCGTCGCTCGACATGCTTGTGTCGTCCATGCCATTGTTCGCCGCCAGACCCGTTTTGCCCACGAGTTGCGCGGCACCGGTTGTCATGTTGATCGAGTACAGAACCGACTGGGCATCAATTTCGAACAAGCCTCCCGCCGCCCCGCCAAACGCAGCCAAACTGAGGTTCAAGCCCGTGTTTCCCGCCAATTTGGCGGTGCCAGTGATCGGGTCGACCGAGTAAAGGTTGTTGCTGAAATCCTCCACGTACAGCAGGCTGTTGATCGCGGCGATCCCGCCAGCCTGCTTGATCGGCAGGGTGCCGATCTGGGTATAGGCCCCGTTCACATCGTTCACGGTCCCGAAGCGGTTGTCATAGAAGATCACAGCCACGGTGGTGGCGGCCACAGGCTTCAGGGAGATCAACAAGCCGACCAAGATGAAAGCAAGACGGGACGCGTTGCGCATTCACAGGGATAATCGGCCGTCCGCCGCTTAGTCTTTATAGCCCTCGCGTAGATTTCGGTGGTATCACCGACCGGACGCTACTTCGCTGCCCGGAGTTCCTTCAAGCGAGCCTCCACCTTGGCCGCCTCGGCAATACGCCCGTTGGCCCGCAGGAACGTGGCGTAGGCTTGCAACGTCTCGCCCACCTCCATTTTCTGGCCACCCATTGGCTTTTCCCCGATCAGCAGTGCCCGCTGGTAGAACGCATCGGCGTCCTTGACGTCCTTGGTGGATTCGTAGAGCAGCGCCAGATTCGACAAGCTCTCAAGATCCTGGCGCTCGCGAATCGCAAGCCCGCGCCGGAATAGAGGTTCCGCCTCCGCATACCGCTGCTGGGCGCTGTAGAGGGCCCCAAGGTTATCGAGAGCCAGTGCCACAAGCGGGCTGTCCGGCCCTTGGGTCGACTGCCAGATCTGCAATGATCGGATGAACAACGGCTCCGCCTCCGCGAACTTGTTGTCAAAGAAATAGGTCAGGGCGAGATTGTCGAGCGCCGGGGCGACGTCGCTGTGCCTAGCCCCCAGCGACTTCTCGCGGATCGAAAGCGAGCGCTGCAGCACCGGCTCCGACTCCCCGTAACGCTTCTCGCGGCGCAGCATCAGCCCCAGCCGGTCGAGAATTCCGGTCAGCGAGTAGCTCTCCTCGCCGAGTTTCTTTTCAGAAATCGCCAGGGCCCTTTCGTAGTCGGCGCGGGCTGCCTTGGGTTGCTTGTCGCGCTCTTCGACCGACGCCAGATTGAGGAGAACTGTCGCCAGTTCCAAGTGGTCGCCCCCCAGGCGTTCCACCCTCGCGTTCATCGCGCCGTTGTAGGCCGCGCGGGCATCGGCGTAGCGCTTCAGCTCCACGTAGGACGATCCCAAGGCGTCATAGTCCGCAGTGGCGCGTTCACCGTTCGGTCCCTCGGCCTCGATATCAAGTGCCAGCGCGCGTTTCATCGGCACCGCCGCGTCGGGTGTGCGCCCCGCGGCGCGATAGGCGCCTGCAAGCCGCATCAGGTGCGGAGCCAAAGCTGCGGCGGTGGCGGTCGTGTCCAATGCGGCAGCCGCAGCCTCTGCCAACGGAACGGCATCGTCGTACTTGCCGATCAACAGGTCCAAGTCGCAGAGGGCATCCAGCGCCTTGGCCTTGCTCAACGGATCGGGCGGCTCCAGTTTGTCGGCCTGCTCGATGGCCAGCCTGAGATGACGGGTCGCCTCTTGGTAGCGGCTCTGCTGGACCGCCGCCTTCCCGGACTCGAGCGAGGACTCGAACAGGGTGAGTTGCTTTTGGCCTGCCAGCGCCGCGGGAATCAGGAACAGGACCGCAAACCGCATATCTACCATCATGACGCGCTAGACTGGGGATTTGTTGCGCAATCTCACCGACCTGCTCGTCGCGTGGGGTCCCTTGGGGATTCTGCTGCTGTCGATCCTTGATTCTTCCGGCGTGCCCGTGGCGGGTGTCTTCGACGCGCTGCTGATCTTGCTGGCAGTCAAAAGCCCCACAACCGGCTGGCTGTGCGCCGCAATGGCGGTCGTCGGCTCCACAACCGGCAACCTGATCCTTTTTTGGACGGCACGCAAGGGGGGCGAAAAGTTCTCCACTCCGCCCCAGCCGGGCACCCGCGCGGCAAAATTCCGGGGCTGGTTCCGGCGTTACGGCCTCGTCACGGTCTTCATCCCCGCGCTGGTGCCGATCCCAATGCCACTGAAACTGTTCGTCGTGTCCGCTGGCGTGCTGGGGACACCCGCCTTCGAGTTCGGGGCGGTCGTCGTGGTCGCCCGCATCCTGCGTTACTTCGGCGAAGTCTGGCTCGGCATCCAGTTGGGCGCGGACTCCACCAAGTTCCTGAAAACACACGCGCTGCATTTCAGCCTGGGCGCCGTGGCGATGTTCGTGGTCTTCTACCTCTTCATCCGCTGGCGGGATTCGCGGGCCACGCCAGTCGGTGGCGAGGCCTCGTAAGCGGCCATGCCCCGCATACTCGGCATCGAGAGCTCATGCGACGAAACTGCCGCGTCCGTAGTTGAAGACGGCGAGCGGATTCTGTCCTCAGTTGTCGCCAGTCAATTGGACGTACATGCCAAGTACGGCGGCGTAGTGCCGGAATTGGCCTCGCGCGAACACCTGCGGTCCATTGTTCCAGTAGTCCGGGAGGCGATGGCCGCGGCGGGGCTCAATTGGACGGATCTGGACGCGGTCGCCGCCACCTCCGGCCCGGGACTGGCGGGCGCGTTGCTGGTCGGACTGACCTATGCGAAGGCGATCTGTTTCGCCACCGGCCTTCCGCTCATCACGGTCAACCACATTGAAGGGCATATCCACGCGGTGATTCTGGAAGCGAAACAGCGCGGGACGCCGGTCGAATTCCCCGCCCTGGCGATGATCGTCAGCGGCGGACACACGCACATGTTCGAGGCGTCCGGCAGCGACTACAAGCTCCTCGGACGGACGCGGGACGACGCCGCGGGCGAGGCATTCGACAAGGTCGGCAAGCTGCTGGGTTTCGGATATCCGGGCGGCCCGGTGATCGACAGGCTGGCGCGCTTCGGCAATCCTGACGCTGTCCGATTCACCACGGCCAGGATGAAGGGCAATACCCTCGATTTCAGCTTCAGCGGACTAAAGACGGCGGTGCTGCGATGGGTTGAAGCGCACTCGATGGAAGAGGAGATCGCCGGGCGCAAGGCACTGCTCCGGGAAAACCCACGCCCGACCGACGAGGAATGGCTCGCGGTGACGCCACCGCGCACGCTGGACCTTGTCGCCAGCTTCCAGGGGGCTGTGGTGGACGAGCTATTGCGCCACGCGTTGGGAGCCACCAGCCTCATGGAAAACGCAAGATCGCTGATCGTATCGGGCGGGGTCGCGTGCAATTCGGGGCTGCGGGCTGCGGTCACGAACCGGGCGCTCGGAATACCGGTGCATTTTCCGTCATTCGGGCTTTCCACCGACAACGCGGTCATGATCGCGGCTGCGGCGTTTCCCAAGTTCGGGCGGCGGGAATTCGCCGGGTTCGACGCCCCGGCGGAACCGAATCTGTCACTCGCAGGGATGAAGTAGCGCAACAGCGCTTGCCAATTCCAAAGAGGAACCGTCGTTGCGCAGCGGAACCACAAACTTACAGGTTTCGATGTGGAAGTCGTTGTTTCTATTGGAGCTTTGTTGAACTCGGACGGAGTGTCTGTGGGCACATCCGGTGCCGAAACAGAGCCGAACAGACCCATTCCCGGTTGGCTGGAGTCGGGCTCGGTTGAGGGCTGAGCGGGGGCGGGGCCGAAGAAGTTGACGCAATCGCCGCCCGAGCCGGGGTCGGCTGGCGGGAGGAGGGGCTCGGGGATGGTGTTGTAGGAATGGTCTATCAGACGGGCCTCGAGGACTCCGAGGCAGTCGCGGCGCCAGGAGGCGGCGACCATGTCGTTCAAGAGGGACTTTTCGAGGTGCCCGACCGGCTGGAATTCGCGGTGGTAGCAACGGGAGTAGCAGATAAACTGTTTGCGGTCCTCGCAGGCAAGCAGGACCTCGTCAGCTCGTTTGGCATGTTGACCATTAGCGCCTTTCTGCGTTGTGCATCGCGGGGATAAGTCGGGGCCCGTTCCAACCGAGGGCCGTGCATTCTGGGCGCAGACCGCCTTTCCCTCCGGGCTGCGTGGGCCGGTGGAGCGCTGGGCGTTCCGGCGATGGTCCTCTAGTTGTCGTTCCGAGAGCATGTGGGTTCCTCCGAGGTGGAGTATGCCATGCGGGGTGGGGCAAAACGAACACGAGACCGCGGATGTTATTGATTCCGCGGGAAATATAATTTGTGACCGGGTTTCCTGCGGACCGGGAATCAGGGTGGCGCGGCTTGGATCGCCGCACCACCTCGATAGCGGGAATGGCCCAGGACCTACTGCGTGGTGAACGTGTAGGTGGTTGTGGACTGGTTCAGACTGTTGCCGGCCTCGTCCGTGATGTTTGAGCCTCCCACGTAGACCGTGTATTGCGTGGCTGCCGCGAGTGGGGTGGTCGGGTTGATGGTGACGGTCTTGTAGTCGGACGAATATGTGAGCGTTGCCGGGACCACGGCGTTGGTGTTGGTCAGCCGGAGCGTGACGTTGGTATAGGCAGTCACGGGGTTCACCGGGCCGCTGAAGACCACCGCCGGATGGACCGAGGCGGAACTGCCGGTCGCGCCGTTCAAGGGCGTAATCGAGATGATGCTCGGATTGACCAGGATCGCGCCAGTCCCGGTGGTAAAGACCACGGTCACGGTTGAGGCCATGGCGTTCCCAGAAATACTCTTGACCCCTTGGATAGTGAGCGTGTAGGTGGTGTTCGGTGCGAGCGCCGCGTTAGGTACAAGGAGAGCAGTCTGGTCTCCGTTCGTCAGCGAACGGGTGAGGGTGATTGCCGGTCCGCCGGTCAGTGTGATCTGCGACAGACTGCTGGGCTGCACGGAGCGGTCGAAGAGCACCTGCAACTGGGTGTTGATCGGGACCGTGGCGCTCTGTCCGCTGCCAGGGTTGGTGGCCAGGACCGCCGGCGGGGCGGTATCGGGTGTTCCCGAGGAATAGAAATAGTAGACGGAATAGCCCGACATGGTGTTGCCGCTGAGTGAGGTGGACCCCATCGTATGGACAGTTTTTGGCCTATCCTTAATGGTGGCGGCTGTTGAACATCAATGGGGGAAGGCGGCATGAGACCGCCATCCACTCCGGCCTTGGCTGGACGCTCGGGTCGCATCCCTTGACCAGT
>CAIVPR010000161.1 GCA_903907865.1 uncultured Acidobacteriia bacterium | reverse complement strand
GAACCCCTGCTTGCGCCCGAGGCAAATCTCGTCCACCCCGATTTGCCGCAGCGCGGGCTTGGACCGCCTTGCCTCCCAACGCTCCGGGAACCGCAGGTCGATCGCGCGCACCGTCGATTCCGGCAGCCCGAGCTGTTTGGCCACACGCCGGACCGACGAGCCCGAACACAGGATGCCCACCGCGTCCTCGAAACGCTCGCTGAACGGGGCCTTGGAGGGCAAAAGCGGCACCTTCTCCGTCTTCACCCCGCACTTGGGGCACTTCACCCGGTACACCTCGATGTGCACCGTAGTGCGGAACACGCCCCATGGCAGGTCCCGGACACAACGCTCCGTGAAGTCGTGCGCCTCCCCGAACTTCACTCCGCAGCCCGAGCAGACCAGTTTCCGGTTCCCGCCCTTCCGCCGCACCCACAACTCCAGCACTCCCGCCTGCTCGTCTATCCGGTGCCGGTACACCGCGTACCCCGGCCACCTCAGTATCTTTGTCAGTTCCTTCCCGGTTTCCACCCCACCAGATTACCCGCCCGGCCCCCAAAAACGCCCCAACTGCCGAGTCCAATGTTTTCAGGGCCCTTGCCGAATTCCTGCGCAGAGCCGTGAAAACAATCCCCGAAGGTGCGGAATCCACGGCGCGACCTGCTCGGGGAACTGCCCGACAGCGAACTTGTGGGCATCGAAATCCAGACCAACAACGTGAAGGATTTGGGGTTCCGGGTGGGCGAGTACAAGTATGGCACCGCCAACCGATATGGTCGGATGCCAAGGCAGATCGTTGGGAGCGCCCTACCGGGAGGGGAGGGAGAAAGGTCTGGAGGAGGGCTTGGCCAAAGGCCAACTGCACATTATCACGCGCCAGGTCGAGCGGCGTTTCGGTGCGGTCTCCCCGGCTGTCAAGAAGCAGCTGAAGGGCATGAGTTCGGCCCAATTAACCGAACTCAATGAAATTGCGCCCGCTAACGGGACGCCAACGCGTTCCGCTCTTCTACCATGCGGGCGGCATGGTCCAATTGGTCGTCAGTGCCTCCGACCACGATTGCTCCAAGTCGCGAATAGTTGAACACGTGGAGGTCGTTGATGACAGTCCTAAGTTGCGTCAGGGTTTCCTGCACGTACATCGGCTTGGCCAGCGCGCTGGGAAGATAGAGAATGCGGACTACCGGAACCGCCGCGTTGGCAGCGAGGACTTGGCGGGTGTCGGGTGCGGGGGCCTGCTGCTGGTCCAGTGCTTGTACCGTCCACGCCACCATATCCAGGTTTTCCTTGGTGCCGCGGACTACAAACGCGTTCAACGAAGAGTAGTTGAATATCTTCTGGACCCGCTCCACTGTGCGCAGGACTGTCATAAGTTCCTGATGGTGTAGTGGGCTCGTGTTGTGGGCGAGATAGAAGACCCGAACTGAATGTACGCCTTCGCGGGGCAAAGACGGAATCGAGTGCTCCGGAGCCATTGCGGCTTTCCCCGCCAATCCGGCGATATCCTGCGGTGTCCGATCCATCTGTTTTACAAGCCATTCGGCGACGTCGGCGGACTCGACCGGTGCGGCGAACGAGATACTGTTCGTGGTCTGGGATACTGTCAGGGTCCTGATGTCCGCGACTGTCCGAAGTACCGTCGCTATCTCCTGCAAGTCCTGCGGAGTGTGGAACGCACCGAGTTGGACAGTGCGTTCCACGTTGGATTCGGGCAGCGTCTGAGCGAGTGCCAGACTGCAAAGAGTAAGTGCGGCGACCGCCGCCAGGGTTTTCATTTGTCGTGCTCCACTAACACAGACGACACGAACACACCCCGCGTGGATTACTTTTTCGCCAGAATTTTCCTGTCGGCGGACATCTCCATGGCTAGCTTCAAGCCCTTTTCGGCGTGCGCGTCGCCCGGATATTGTTCCAAAGCGATCTTGAACGCCTTGGCGGCCACATCGGCTTTATGGCTCTTCAGAGCCAGTTGCCCCATGGCCTCGGCCACCGGTCGCGGATAATAGGGCGGCTCAGAGTAGGTGAGACGGCGTTCGGCCCTGGAAGCCGCTTCGAGCGTCTTCAGCGCCTTGTCGGCGTGGCCTTCGACGGCTTCGATGTGCCCCGCCAACTCCATGCGCGCAGCCTTGAGCTCGGGCGGCTCCGGACGCTTGACCCGCACTACGAAATCGGCCATGGCGGTCTCGAACGCCTTGGCCTCGCCCTTCGCCTGTTCGGCGTGGCCGGTGTTCGCGTAGGCCAAGGCACGGGCCCAGTGACGCCACGCTTGTTGGCGGGGCCTGTTGATTTCCGGTAGCGACTTCCCGTCGAGGATCTCGTCCCACTTGCCAAACTGCACCAACGCCTGCAAGATTGCAATCCAGCCTTGGCCCACCGCGCTGGTCGTCAGGTCCAAGGAAGCCATCTGGCCGGGGTTCTCACCGAAACCCAGCAACTCGCGGGCGGCAGCAACGGCATCGTCATACCGACCGGAAAACGAGTACGACGTCGAAAGGTAGTGCACGTTGTGGCCGTGGTGGCCTTCGCCGTAAAGCTTGTCCTGTTTCATCCAGCCGCGCTCGTTGACCGCGGCGTCAGCGAAGGACTTCACGGCGTCGTCCCAACGACCGGTCTGGGAATAGATATGTCCAGGCATGTGGAGTGCATGCGGAATGTTCGTCACCAGCTTGGAATACTTGTCGCAGCTTGGCCAGGCATCCTTCACAAACGTCGCCCCTTCGAACCCGTGGATGACGTAGTGGTGGACGCCGGGGTGCTCCGGGGCCTCCTTCAGCAGGGCGCGCAGGATGGCGACGGCCTCGGTGCTGCCGGGAGCAACGGGCTTCTTTTCCGGCTCGGTGAAGCCGCGCATGATCATGAGCGAGAGGTCGAGGCGGCCTTCGATGTCGGCGGGATACTTTGCGACGACGGCGCGCAGTCCCTGTGCGAAGGACTCGTCGGGGTCGGCGGCGTTCGGGTCCCGGCGGGCTGCGATGGCGGCCACGTAGAGTTTTTCGAGCTCTGTCGCGGCTCCGGGCGTGTTCGCCAATTCGACCGCTTTCGCGGCTGCCGCACGCGCCCGCAACATGGCGGGGGACGGCTTGGCAGCGTTGGCCTTGCCGTTCACCTGGTCGAGGAGGTCGATTTGGAAACGCGGACGCCAATCGCCGCCCGCGACCATCGCGATACCCCATTGCGGCATCGGAGCCTTCGGATCGAGCGCTGCGGCTTGCAGGAAGGACCGCTCGGCTTCACGAGCCCAAAAGGAGTGCATCTGGGCGAGGCCCTGGTCGAAGAACTTCTGGGCGTCGGGGCTCGAGGTTGTGATTGCCAGGTGCACGGAACCCATGCCGTCGAGGATCTTGGCGGGCAGGGTCGGGGCGAGTGCCGAGGGTGGCGGCGCGCAGTTGTCCGCCTTGGCTGGCTTGGGGGCCTGGGCGGCGAAACCAACAGATGCCATGGCCAACAGGCCGACGAGGATTCGATTCTTCATTCCGGTTTCTCCAATTCCTTCTCAATGAGCCGTTGCAGTTGGTCGACCCGCCATCCGGTGCCGTCCAGCCGTGCCGCCAGTCTGCCGTCGCGGCCAATCACGGATGTTGTCGAATTATGACCGATTGCCCCCTCGTCTGTCCAGTAAACCTCGCCGAGGGAGGACGCGGCCTTCGAGACGTCGCCGGTGAGAAAGAGCCAGCCGGGAGCGGACGCACCCCAGCGGCGGGCGTAGTCGGCGAGGACCGGGGGCGTGTCGAAGTCGGGATCGACAGTGATGGAGACGAAAACCACGCCGGGGCCGAGGCGCTTTCTTAGTGTTGCGAAGTTGGCTGCGAGACGCGGGCAGACGTCTGGCAGGGGGCAGCGCGTGTAGAGGAAGTTCAGGGCCACGACGCGGCCGCGGAGATCGGATGGCCGGACGGAATGGCCGTTCTGGTCCAGGAGGCTGAAATCGGGCAGCGGGTCGCCGATGTTGCGTTGGCCGCGCGGAGGGGGGATCACGACGTCGGGACCGGCGGTGCGATGCAGGTTGCGGGCGATTGACGTCCGATTGCCAACCGCGAGGTCGAATTCGATCCGGACGCCGGGGTAAAGGCCGTCCAGTTCGGCGCGGTTTTCCACGCGGAAGGGCATGGTCATGGCGGGCATGGTGTTGCCGACCGGGCGGTGCGCGACCAAGATTGTGCGGGCGAGGGGGTCGAGCGCTACGACAATACCGTCCAAGTGGAGCGTTTTGGCTTGGCTGCCGAGGGCTAGGACGAGGGCCATCAGGACGGCCCGGCGTGTGGGAATTTGGCTGGGCGGCATTGGGTCCAGTGTAGCGCCCGGAAGGCACCTTTGAAAAAGTGATACAATCGGAACAAGTCCGGGCCTTCCGGATGCTCGCCGATGTGCGCCCGTAGCTCAGTTGGATAGAGCGGCTGGCTTCGAACCAGTAGGTCGGGAGTTCGAATCTCTCCGGGCGCACCAATCGAATCAATCACTTGCGGATCAGCTGGCGCGGCTCCGGTCGTTTCGGCAGCTAGGCTGGTAGCCAACGGCTATCGGGATGGCAAGGCCGTTTTGCATCCGGGGTTGCCCCCTTCAAATTCTGACAAAAAAGTCCTCCGCTCCCCTAAAGTTTAGCCGCCGTTCTGCCGATCATCCCCGTTCAACAGTTTCAAGTTAGAGAACGTGGGGGATGGGTGACTATGCCGCAGGCGGCGACGCACGCATACGCTAGTTCGGAGAGCCACGCCTCGCGGCAGCCACAGCCCAAGGCCGGGGGTGGCGCGGGAGAGCCTACGGACTTTGTCGAGAGGCTCCTCGCCAGCCCGCCAGCGACCGGGAATGCCGAGTTGCGGAACGAGGTCGAGTTGCTCCGGCGCGTACTCGGCGAACAGCAGCGGGCACTCCGGCGGAGCTTCGCGTCGGCAGCGCAGTTCGAAAAAGATGCCTTGGCTGCGGCTGTCGAGGCCGGGAAGCTGCGTGAGGCAATCCAGAAACTGGAACGCGACCTGCAGGGCGAGAAAGTCGCCCACGCCCGCGAATCCAGCCGGACCGGGGAGCAGATCGCGGCGCTCAACAAGGCTGTATCCGACGCGGCTGCACTCGATCTGGTCGTTCGGCAGGAGCGTCGGCGGGAGCGCCGATGCTGGATCGCGGCGTCGGCCGTCGCGGCCACCTCCGCACTGGCGCTGGCGGTCGCGCTCGGGATGTTGCCGCGCCCTTTGAAGGACGCAGCGAGGCTCCCCAAACCGCGCCCGACCGCTGCCGGAGCATCGGACACCGCACACCCGACCGATACAGCGCACGAACTGGGCCGCGTCCGCCAAGCGCTGTCCGTCCTGCCTGCGGATGCCGTGCGCCGCATCCTCCGAGACGAACCGCAAGACGGTCCCCCGCCCGGCTGCGCCGTAGACCCGCGCGAGGGCCGGATGCTGTTGCGCGTGGGCAAGGACGGGGCGGGCACAGCTCTCGCCTCAGCGCTGGCCAGTTGCGTCGAGAAGCTGGAAGCGCCCCTGAAGTAAGTTACAAAAGAGTTACAGTCCGGCTCCGGGTATAACTGTAACTAGAAATTCATGGATTTGAAATCTCTTATCATCCCTGCGCCGCTATCCTGTTAGAAGTAGGCTTCAGCGTCACAAGAGTCTCATTTCAAACTATGAAAAACTTCCTCGCAGTACTGGTTGCGGCCGCCTTGGCCATGACCGCCGCGGCTCCCCTCTCCGCCCAGAACACAGCCGGCATCTCGGGCACAGTGCTCGATGCGACAGGCAAGTCCATTCCAGCAGCTGAAGTGGCCCTCCGCAACTCGGCAGGTGCGCCGACCCGCACCACCAGCGACCACGACGGCCAGTTCAAGTTCTCCGGCCTCGCGGCCGATGTCTACACCGTGGAAGCCTCTGCTTCCGGTTTCGCCCCTGCCGGAAAGTCCCTACAGTTGGCGGCAGGCGCGTCCGAAACCGTCGCCCTGACGCTCAACGTAGGCGCCATCAACCAGAGCGTCACGGTGGAAGCCTCGGGCTCCCTGGCCGTGCAGAACGCGGTCTCGCTGACGCCCTTGGACGTGACCACGGCCGAATCGGTGATCACCTCCAACTTCATCCAGAATTACGTCGCGCCGACCGGCGACTACTCAGACGTCGTCGCGATGGCCCCGGGCACATTCTCGGTGAGCTCGAACGGCCCTGGCCTCAGCGACACCAAGATCTTTTTCCGCGGCTTCAAGGACGGACTGTACAACATGACGTTCGACGGCCTGCCGTTCAACGACACCAACGACCCGACGCACCACTCGTGGGTGTGGTTCCCGAACGCCTTCCTCGGCAGCACCGTTTTCGACCGCAGCCCAGGTGACGCCACCGCGATTGGACCTTCCAACGCCGGCGGTTCCATCAACTTGCAGTCCAAGGAAATGTCGCCCGACCAGGACATCCGCGGCAGCGTATCCTACGGATCGTTCAACACCAAGATGATTAGCTTGGACTATGACTCGGGTCCCTTCGGAGGTCGCTACAAGAGCAACAACCTGATCCTGAATTTCCACACGATGAGTTCTGACGGTTACCAGACGTACAATTACCAGAACCGCAACGGCGGTTCGGCAAAGTATCAGTACCGGTTGAGCGACAAGACCGTCATCACCGCGTTTACGGGCATTACCGATGTGGCGGCCAACACGCCCAACGTCAAGGGTCCGACCCGCGCGGCGATTGCACAGTACGGCGACAACTACCTGCTGAACAACGATCCGACCAACGCGCTCTACTACAAGTACAGCTGGTACCAGATTCCGACCGATTTCGAATACCTCGGCTTCGCGACCGAATTGGGCAGCTGGAAATTCGAGAACAAGGCCTATTCCAACCGCTACTACAACCACCAACAGTACAACGGATCCACGATCACGGCAACCAGCGGCACCGACAAACTGAACAGCTACCGCAAGGTTGGCGACAACATGGTTGCCACGTGGGAGAACAAGTGGGGCGTGCTGCACCTCGGTATGTGGTACGAGTGGGCGAACACGGACCGCTACCAGATCCCGACCGACCCCCGCACCTGGGTGGACGCGACGGTTCCCAACTTCCATGAGAAGTTCCGTACGCAGTCCACGCAACCGTACGCGCAGTATCAATACCACGTGACGAAGAGGCTCTCGATCTCCGGTGGTTTCAAGGTCAACGGCTACAACATCAACCTCAACCAGTACGCCGACAACGGCAAGACGATCGGCAACCTGGGTGGCTTGGCCTTCGTCAGCCATGGCGCGAATTATGTCGCGTATGAGCCGAACGCCAATGCACGGTATCGGCTCAAGAGCAACTGGACTGCATATGTCCAGTACGCCGCGGGCAATATCATCCCCCCGAGCAGCGTTTTCGACGTGAAGAACGCGGCGGTGAAGACGACCCCGAAACCGACACAGACGAAGACCTTCCAGTTCGGCTCGGTCGCCCACTTCAACCGGGTTACCCTCGACGTGGCATCATTCTTCATCCACGCCGACAACGCCTACACCTCTGCTCCCGACCCGGCTACCGGCGAGCCGGTTTACTACAGCGCCAACGCGACCCTCTCGAAGGGTTTCGAAGCGGAAAGCAACGTCGTCCTGGGACACGGTGTCAACATGTATGGCAACGTGACCTTCCTGGACGCCAAGTACTCCGACAACCACCGGTGGGTTGCCAATTCCCCGAACAGCACTGTCGCGCTTGCGATGACCTACCAGCACCGCAACTGGGACGTGGGTTTCTTCAACAAGCGCATCGGCCAGATGTGGAACGACAATGGCGGCACCAACCAAGCTGTTGCGATCAACCCGTTCTGGATCAACAACATGTTCTTCAACTACACGATGAAGGAGTCGGAGCACTTCCGAGGCACCAAGTTCCGGGTCAGCGTCAACAACCTCTTCGACCTGCACTCGATCACGGGGCTTACCCCGGCTTCGACGGCCTCCAACCTTCCCGCTCCGGGAGATATTCTCACCCTGATGGCCGGTCGCAGCGTTTCCCTCACCGTGACGTTTGGTTATCTGCCCAAAAAGTAGTAATATAAGAAATGAGGCGGCCACCCACGCAGGTGTCCGCCCGCCAGTATTCACTCAACGACCGCCGTCATGGCGGTCGTTTTTATTTGAATTCGCAAACCGGGTGGCACCAACGCCTCAAGTGGAGTATTCTGGCTAGGACCGGCATCCACATGAAGACACTCCTGCTCCTCCCGATTTCCGCCTTTGCCCTCGTCGCGGGCCAGCCCGCCGTGAAATGCGACGCCATAGCCGCCCGCTCGTTTGGGGACGACGTCAAGATCCAGTCCGCCACCTTGGTCACTGCCAAGGGCAACATGCCGGAGCACTGCGACGTGCGCGGTGTGATCTTCCCGGAGGCCAAATTCGCACTCAAGCTACCCACAGTGTGGAACGACCGGTTTGAAATGGTCGGCAACGGCGGCACCGCCGGTACAATCAGCTTGGGCGCGGTCGACGGTGCTGTGCGCAAGGGCTACGCGTCGTCATCCACGGACACGGGGCACGACGCGGCCAAGGAGGTCCTCGCCGTCTTCGCTTACGAGACCAAGGACAACCCCAACGCGAGGAGGAAATTCCTCGATTTCGCGTGGCTGTCGGTGCACGAGACCGCCGTTCTTTCCAAGCAGATCATCCAGGCATATTACGGCGCTGCCCCGAAGTATTCTTATTGGGTTGGATGCTCCACTGGCGGTCGGCAAGGCATGCAGGAGGCCCAGCGGTTCCCCGAGGATTTCGACGGCCTGGTTATCGGCGCGCCCGGCCTCTACAACACCGGCAATTCGATGCGGCGCATCTGGATCGGCCAGTCGCAGGTGGGCGACGGTGCCATTCCCGACACCAAGCTTCCGGCGCTGACCAAGGCGGTCTACGACAAGTGCGACGCCGTGGACGGCCTCAAGGACGGCATCATCGACGATCCGCGCCGTTGCGACTTCAAGCCCTCGCGCGACGTACCCAAGTGCGCCTCGGGCGACGGCACCGACTGTTTCACCGCCGCCCAGATCTCGGCCCTCGAAAAGATCTACGGCGGACCGCGTGATTCCCGCGGTGCCCAGCTCTTTCCGGGCGAACCGGTGGGCAGCGAGCCCGTCTGGGCCGACAATTTCATCGCTCCGGACAAGACCGTGCTGCCTCGCGCCGAAAGCCAGATGAAATATGCCATGCTGGACCCCGCGCCGGGCCCGTCGTGGAAGTACACAATGTTCAACTTCGACTCCGATCCGGCGCGCCTCGGTCGCGCCGCCGCAGAATTGAACGCCCGCAATCCGGACCTGTCCCCGCTCAAGCAGCGCGGCGGAAAAATCGTCCAGTACTCTGGCTGGGCCGACCAGCAGGTAAACCCCTACCCCGGCATCGACTACTACAACTCTGTCAGCACCCAGCTGGGCGACACGGCAACGCGGGATTTCTACCGGCTCTTCATGGTCCCCGGCATGTTCCACTGCAACGGCGGCCCGGGCTGCAACACGGTCGATTGGCTGGCGGCGGTGGTGGATTGGGTGGAAAATGGCAAGGCGCCGGAGCGGCTGATCGGGGCTCACGTCGAGAACGGCAAGACCACGAGGACGCGGCCGATGTGCCCGTACCCGCAGGTGTCCGTGTACAAGGGCTCGGGCAGCATCGACGAGGCGGCAAGCTTCAGTTGCGCCGCACCCAAATGACCCGCCGTCAAGTGATTCTTTCCGCCGCCGTACTGTGCGTGGCGGATATCGGAAAGGCTGCCATGACCCCGGTGAAAGCAATACTGTTCGACACTTTCGGCACAGTTGTGGATTGGCGCGGCTCCATCGCTGCCGAAGGTGCGCAGTGGGGCAAGGCCAAGGGCATCCAACTCGACTGGGCCCATTTTGCGGACCGTTGGCGCGACGGCTACGCCCCGGCCATGAACAAAGTCCGCAACGGCGCACTCCCGTGGACCAAGCTGGACACGCTGCACCGCATGATCCTCGACGAGTTGTTGGGGGAGTTCCGCATTGTCGGCTTGTCCGAGGAAGAGAAGGACCACTGGAACCGGGTCTGGCACCGGTTGAAGCCGTGGCCGGATTCGGTGGCGGGGCTGACGCGGTTGAAGAAGAAATACACCATCGCGCCGCTTTCGAACGGCAATGTGTCGCTGCTGACGGACATGGGAAAATTCGCCGGTTTGCCGTGGGACCTGATCTTGTCCGCCGAATTGGCCCGGCACTACAAGCCGGCGCGCGAGTGCTATCTGACCGCGGTTGACCTGCTGGGGCTGAAGCCGGCGGAAGTCATGATGGCTGCGGCACACCGCACCGACCTCGACGCCGCCAGAAGTTTCGGCCTTAAGACCGGGTTCATCCACCGACCCTCGGAGTTCGGTGGCGTGAAACCGGGAGACGTGGCCAAGACCGGGGAGTACGACGTGGTTGCCGCCGACATCCTGGATCTGGCCTCCAAAATGAGCGCCTAAGCTGCCCTATTTCTCGTGCTCGTTCATTGTGGACGACCGGCCTGTCTGGAACTGCACGATGTCCTTTGTGAACAGGACGTCCAACGTCCAGTCGATGGCCACACGCACTTTTTTCTCGAACCCCGGCAGTTTCATCAAATAGATGGTTCGCCAAAGGAACCACGCGATCACCCCTGAAAACTTTATGCCGAGGATGTTCGCGACGCCGACCCGCCGCCCGATGGCGGCCAGCAGGCCCAGGGTCTTGAATCGGAATGGGTGCTTCTCGCTGCCGTCAATTGCGGCCGCGATGTTCCCGGCCAGTACCTTGCCCTGGCGGATGGCGTGCTGCGCGGTCGGCGGGTAGGGTTTTCCTGTGGCCGGATCAGGGACGTTGGCGCAGTCGCCCAAGGAGTAGACCCCGGGCCAACCCTCCACTTCCAGAAACTCGTTCACTTTTACGCGACCCTTGTCGGTGGCGCAGGGAAGGTCGGCGCAGAGAGGGTGGGCGGCGGTTCCGGCGGTCCAGATGAGCGTGCGGGTCGGGATCTGGGCGCCGTCGTTCAATTCGACGACGCCGTCACGCACTGCGGTCACGCGGGTGTTCACGCGGACCTCGACTCCGCGTTCGACCAGCCTTTTTTGGGTGTAGCGGCCCAGGCTTTCACCCAGTTCCGGCAAGATAAACGCCCCGGGATGCACCAAGACCAACCGGATCCGGTCCTCGGACAGGTGCGAGTACAAGCGCGTGGCATCGCGGAGAAAGTCGTTGATGCCGGCGATGGTCTCGACTCCGGAAAACCCGCCGCCTGCCACCACGACTGTCAGCAATTGGTCGCGGTCACCGGCGGCGCATTCGAAATCGGCAGCTTCCAAGCCATCAATGATGTGGTTGCGCACGCGGATCGCGTCGCCGAGCGACTTCATCGTGAACGCCGTCTCCTCCAACCCCGGCAGATGGAAGAAATTCGTGGTGCAGCCGAGGGCGATCACGAGGTAGTCATAGGGGAGGTCGTGGACGTGCCTGTTCTCGGAATGTGCCACCCTAACGATCTTCGAGTGTAGGTCGATGGCCTCCACTTCGGCGTGGAAAAAGTTGACCCGGCGCAGCATCTTGCGGATTGGGTTGACGATGTGTGTGAGGTCGATGTCGCTCGCGGCAACCTCATGGAGCATGGGGGTGAAGAGGATGAAGTTCTCGCGGTTGACGATGGTGACTTCGATGTCGTCCCGCTTGGCGATGGTCTTGTCGAGTTCGAGGGCGGTGTACAAGCCGCCAAAGCCGCCGCCGAGTATCAGAATGCGCTTCTTCATGGTCTTTGAGGGATGACAGGAAGCCTCGATTGTATTCCGGCAGTGCGGGTCTTGAGCGTCTGCAATAGAATAGAGACGTCATGCCCCGCAATCCCGTGGTACCCGACTTGCTGCCCGACGCCGAAGGCCACTACTCCCGGCTCGCCGAGAAACTGGACCGCGAGACTCTACGCAGGTTCGCGCCCGGTCGCCATCCCATAGACCCGGTCGCCAACGCAATGGCGTCCGAGGAGAGCCGTCGCCGATTCTTCGCACGGGGTGCCCAGGGAATAGGGGCGTTGGCTCTGGCCTCGATGCTGGGCGGCGATGCGAAAGCGGACGGCCCGGCGCGCGGCGCCGTGGTCGGCAGCCTGCCGGGTCTGCCCCATTTCGCACCCAAGGCCAAGCGGGTGATCTACCTCCATCTGGTCGGCGCGCCGCCGCAGATGGAGACCTTCGACTACAAGCCGAAGATGGCCGACATGTTCGACAAGGACCTGCCGGAATCGATCCGCCAAGGCCAGCGCCTGACCACCATGACGAGCGGCCAGAGCCGTTTCCCCATTGCCCCGTCGATCTTCAAGTTCAACCAGTACGGCAAGTCCGGCGCGTGGATTTCCGAACTCTACCCTTACACGGCGAAGATGGCCGACGACATCGCCATCATCCGTTCGATGCATACCGAGGCGATCAACCACGAGCCCGCTATCACCTTCTTCCAGACCGGCTTCATGATTGCGGGACGGCCCTGCATCGGGTCCTGGTTGAGCTACGGGCTGGGCACGATGAACCAGAACCTGCCGTCGTTCGTGGTGCTGCAGGCCAAGCACTACCACCCGAAGGCCAACGTGCAGGCGATTTCGGCGCGGCTGTGGAGCGCGGGGTTCCTGTCGGGCAAGTTTTCCGGCGTCGGGCTGCGCAGCTCGGGCGACCCGGTGCTGTTCATCAACAACCCGGCGGGCGTTTCAACCGAGGTGCGGCGCGGCATGTTGGATGGCCTCGCCGAGATGAACCAGCTAACGTACGACAAGCTGGGCGACCCCGAAACCAAGACCCGCATCGCGCAGTACGAGATGGCGTTCCGGATGCAGGCGTCGGTGCCGGATTTGACCGATCTTTCGAAGGAGCCGGCGTCGACGTGGGAGATGTACGGGCAGGACGCGAAGGATAAGCCTGGGTCGTTTGCGAACACGTGCGTGATGGCGCGGCGGCTGGCTGAGCGCGACGTGCGATTCGTGCAGGTTTACCACCGGGGCTGGGACGTCCACGGGAGTTTGCCGGAAGTGCTGCCTGCGCAATGCAAGGAGATCGACCAGCCGGTGTGGGCCTTGGTGCAGGATTTGAAGCAGCGAGGCATGCTGGACGACACGCTGGTGATCCTCGCGGGCGAATTCGGTCGGACGGTGTATTCGCAAGGCAAGCTGACCAAGACGGACTACGGCCGCGACCACCATCCCCGGTGTTTCAGTTTGTGGATGGCGGGCGGGGGCGTCAAGGGCGGCGTTGTGCACGGGGAGACGGACGATTTCAGCTACAACATCGTGAAGGACGGGGTGCATGTGCGCGATTTCCAAGCGACGATCATGCATTTGTTCGGGATCGACCATGAGCGGTTCAGCTATAACTACCAGGGGCTGAATGTGAAGCTGACGGGGGTGGAGAAGGCGGATCCGGTTCGGGCGATCCTGTTGTAGGGGGCCATCGACGGATCTGGTCTATCTGCACAGTAGTCATCGTCGCTTCGGTGAGTTGACTCGAACACGCTACAATCAAATCGAGAACAGCCGATGGATCCCAAGCCCTACGTCCAGCAACGAAACGGCGGCTACTATGTTTCCGACACGCGCGTTTCGCTGGACTCAATAGCCGTGGCCTTCCAACAGGGGCTGTCGCCGGAAACCATCCTGCAGGAATTCGACACCCTCACGCTGGCCCAGGTCTACGGGGCAATCGCATTCTACCTCGACAACCAGCGCCTCGTGGACGCCTATCTGTCCGATCAGCAGCGTCGCTTCGAATCGGTCCGCCGATTCGCGGAACCGCTGCCCGAACTATTGCGCCTCAGATTGGATGCTGCCCGGGAATCCCTGCGTGAGGGAGTAGCCGCTTAGCGTGAAGCCGCGGTTCCAAGCCGATAACGATCTCCGAGGCTCCATCCGGACAGGCACCCTCCGCAGTGCGACGGCCATCGACTTCCAGAGCGCCCTCGCCGCCAACCTGCATGGCTTACCCGACCCCGAAGTCCTACGACTGGCGGCACTTGAAGGCAGGATCTTGGTTTCGCACGACGAGAACTCCATGCCAGCGCACTTCAAAGCGTTCCTCGCAGCAGGAAACATGAGTCCGGGCGTGCTGCTTGCGCCGCAGCGCATTCCTACTGCCCAAATCATCGAAAGCTTGGTCGTCATCTGGACGGCTTCAGAATGCGATGAATGGATAGACCGCCTCGACTGGCTGCCGATTTAAGGTGCCAGCCTAGCGCGTTCCCACCCCAATGGGATAATGGGATCAGTTTGACTCCCGCACCCCCCGAAACACCCCTCTTGGAAACCTCCTTTGACAAGAGCAAGATCCGGATCCTGATCCTTGAAGGCCCGGACCTCAGCGCGGTCGAAGCTCTCCGCGAAGACGGCTATACCGACATCGACTACCACAAGAAGTCGCTCGCGCACGCCGACCTTCTGGAGAAGGTCCGCGACGCCCACTTCATCGGCATCCGCTCAGCCACCAACCTCACCGAGGAAGTGATCGATGCCGCGCGCAAGCTGGTCGCCATCGGTTGCTTCTGCATCGGCACCAACCAAGTGGATCTGGAAGCGGCCCGCAAGCGCGGGATCCCAGTCTTCAACGCCCCGTTTTCCAACACCCGCTCGGTTGCCGAATTGGTCCTCGCCGAGGCGATCTTCCTGATGCGAGGTATCCCGTGGCGCAATGCGCTCGCCCATCGCGGCGGCTGGGCCAAGACTGCCGACGGGTCGCACGAAGTGCGCGGTAAGAAGCTCGGCATCATTGGTTACGGCCACATCGGCACCCAGGTTGGGCTGCTGGCCGAATCGCTGGGCATGAAGGTGGTGTTCTACGACATCGAGAACAAGCTGGCGCTCGGCAATGCACGCCAAGTCTCGACCTTGAAGGCGCTCATGAACGTGGCCGACGTCGTAACCCTCCATGTGCCCGAGACGTCGCAGACCAAGAACATGATCGGCGCGGCGGAACTGGCGGAGATGAAGCCGGGCGCGAAGTTCATCAACGCGGCGCGCGGCACGGTGGTCGACATCGACGCCTTGGTCGCGGCACTTGATTCCGGCCATGTTGCGGCTGCCGCCCTTGATGTTTTCCCGGTCGAGCCCAAGACCGCCACCGACGAGTTTGTCTCACCCCTGCGTGGTCGCGACAACGTCATCCTGACCCCGCATGTGGCTGGCAGCACGCAGGAAGCACAGACCAATATCGGCCGGGAAGTGGCGGAAAAGCTGATCCGGTACAGCAACAACGGCTCCACGTTGACTGCGGTGAACTTCCCGGAAGTCACGCTGCCGGAGCACGCCGGGCACCACCGGATCCTGCACATCCATCGCAACCAACCCGGCGTGCTGTCGCGGATCAACGCAGTGTTCTCGGAACTCGGAATCAACATCGCGGCCCAGTATCTGCAGACCAATCCCAAGATCGGGTATGTCGTCATGGACATCGAGACCGACCGGGAGGAATCACTGAACCTGAAGCGGCGGCTGGACGGGGTCGAGGGCACAATCCGCACGAGGATTCTGTACTGATCCTTGTGTTAAGATTTTTCCTATGACTCGTAAGGCATCAACATTTGCTGCACTCTTTATGGCGATGGTAGGAGCGTCGGTCCCGGCCCGCGCCGCCAAGGTTTGGGACTGGCAGATGACCAGCGGCACTGTGACCGCCTCCGGCACGTTGACGACTGCCGACACTCCGGACGGAAGCGGCTACTGAGGTGGACCCCATCGTATGGACAGTTTTTGGCCTATCCTTAATGGTGGCGGCTGTTGAACATCAATGGGGGAAGGCGGCATGAGACCGCCATCCACTCCGGCCTTGGCTGGACGCTCGGGTCGCATCCCTTGACCAGT
>CAIVPR010000160.1 GCA_903907865.1 uncultured Acidobacteriia bacterium | reverse complement strand
CGCCTTCTCACAGCCACCCAAACCTGCCGCGTCCAGGGCCGCAATCCTCTCGACTACCTCAAACAGGCTGTCCGCTCACACCGCGCGGGCCTTCCCGCACCTTCGCTCCTACCCGCCAAACCACGGGGCTGAACTGTTACCAATGATGGAACACAACGATCACCGCAGCAATGCCCCGTATCGAGTCGAGGTATGCGATCCGACCTGTGGACTTCACTTTACCTTGCTCTTCCATAGTCGCTTTTCCATTGGCCTATTCCCTGATCTGCGGCCTGACAACAACAGGTCAGCGCTTCGAATCCAGTCTAGCCTCCACGATTTGCCGGTACACTCCCAAAGTCCCCGAAATCATAGCTTCCGAGGTGAATAGTTGCTCAAAGCGCCGTCTCCCTGCTAGCCCAAATTCCGCAGCCAAGGCTGGATTCTGAAGCATGCGCTGGATCCCTTCGGCTAGGGCGACCGCGTCTCCCGGCGGAACGAGCAATCCAGTGCGACCATCGAGGACAATTTCGGGCACACCGCCGACGTTGCTTGCAATCACTGGAAGTCCGGCCCGCATTCCCTCAACTGGGGCGAGCGGACAAGCCTCCGAACCGGACGCCAAGACCATTAGGTCACAGTCGTCCAATATAGCGGCCACGTCCAATCGGTCACCGAGAAATCGGATGAAATCGGACACACCAAGGGATCCCGCAAGCGCCTCGCAAACTGGCCGATCAGGCCCATCACCTACAAATAGCAGCAAGAATGGAACAACTCGACACACCCGCGCCAAGGCCTGTATCAGGACAGCCTGTTGCTTCGGTGCGCTGAACCGCCCCACCATGACAACCTTTGGTAGCGAGCAAGGTTCCTTGGTTCGTGTTCTGAGAGGACGATTGGAAATCCCGTTGTAAACCAAGTTCGTTCCGCCGGGAGACCCGATCCGGTACTTATTTGCGAGATCGCGCTCGGCAGCGCTAACCGCAATAATGCCAGTGCCAAGAGGTGCCATCATCCATTCAATCGGCAGGGACACGGCCCGGCGGGCCCAAGACGAACGTTCCGAAAATGACCACCCATGTGGCGTGTAGAGGACGGGCACACCAGCCAGCCTTCCAGCCAAGCGTCCGACGATACCCGCCTTGGCGGTGTGTGCGTGAACCAAATCCGGCTTTTGCGCCCGGAGCACCCCCAAGAGTTCGGCAACCGCCCGCAGGTCCCAGTAAGGGTTAATGGGATGGCGCAATGTCGAGAGTACGGTCACATCAAGTCCGAGTGCCGTCGCTTGACCGGTGAGATACCCGGAGTCACCACAACAGATCGAGAGCGACAGTTGGGAGTTTAGTCCTCGTACCAATTCGAGCACGTGAACCTGAGCCCCGCCAATCTCGGCCTTCGTTATGAACTGGAGTACCCTCATTGCTAGAGTTCACCCGCTATGCGAATGACGACGTCTTGTCTTCAACGATCATCGCGTACATCCAGTATGCTGCGGAGGGTAGGGCGAAGAACACCAGGGACGCGATGTGGTTGTAGCTGTTGCACATGAAGAGTGCGTATGCTACCTGACAGTAAACCAAAAGGCAGCTGAGGCTCGATGTGGCACGCAAGTACAGCCACTGCGCGAACACACCCAGCAGGAAACAGTATATTGCAACTCCAATGGGACCCCATGTCCACTGAGACTGTTCCATCAGTCCGGCAGGAGAACTGGGAATGAGGTGGCGCGGCAATTCTACTTCCGTAGAGTCCACCCATTTATATGGCAATAAGTGGAGGAGCGGGTAGAAAAGATTGAACTCGACCGGGCCCAAGCCGCCGGCTTGGGCGCACTGGGACTCCAAGTTCAGCGTAGGAAACTCCAAATAGGAAACCACTTCGTCTCCGCTGTCGCGACCACCCACCCCCTGCGTACGAGAAATCGAGAGATAACCGAAGGCCCAGTAAAATACGCATCCCACAACCACGAGGATCCCCCCCGCAAGCCATCTGCTCCGCCTCTGAAACAACACCGCCGACACGGAACGCAACAGACCGCCACCGCTGATGCCCAGACCGCAGAGAATGTAGAAGAGCAGCACCAAGACGCCCTGCCGCTTGCCATTCACCATGTTTGCAATTAAGGCAATGGCAACGCACGGGATGAAGTAGCGGAGCATCGAACGACCTGTACGATGCTGG
The DNA here is from genome assembly GCA_903907865.1 of uncultured Acidobacteriia bacterium. GTDB lineage: Bacteria > Acidobacteriota > Terriglobia > Bryobacterales > Bryobacteraceae > BOG-234. Next base: position 73,023 of record CAIVPR010000160.1, on the reverse strand, counting down.
ACAATAAGCAGCGTTAAAAGCATACCGTTCATCAGAAAACAGCTAACCGCGAGGGCTCCGATTTGGCCCATACCTGAGCCGGCCTCGAGAAGATTGGCCGTGCCAACGTCTATCTGACCATCCCCCCGAATGTAACTCAACAGGGGAAGGGTTCCGTACACGCTGATTTGGAGCCCGACTTGCAGCAGCAGGCCGACAGCGCAGACCGCCGCGAGAACAGGTATGAGATTTTCTTCAGCTTTCAGCTCGAACCGCCCAGACTCCGTTCGTGGCAGGGCCGTTCCGAAGATCGTTCCAATAACAAAGGAAATAGAAGCGATGCCCCACAGCACGATCGGGAGATAGGTAAGATCCATCCCGACCTGAGTGACGCCAAATCCAAACTGCCATAGCACGTATGGCACGAGGGCCTGGAACACGCCGACTCCGAACATTATTACGGGACGAAACAGGACGATGCCTGCCGGTTTCGGAATAGACCATTCAAGGTCTTTGCCATCAATGATTTGCTCGCCCGCGAATGGTTGAATCATATTAGACTGGCATTCCTCTCAGTGCCGACAGCATTGCACGGGGGGAGGTAAAGACCGCGAGGCCCGCCTTCTTCATGGTAAAGATGACACTCGCCAAGTACAGGCTGCTAAACAGGAAAGTTGCCACGGCCGCGCCGCCCACCCCGAACCAGTAGGCTCCCGCCATGTTGAAAACGGTGCCAGCCAATGCGGTCAAGATCTTGGGGACCAGCATGGAATCGGTGTCGCCCCGGATCATGAATGTGAGCGAGAGAGCTTGTCCGATCGCGAACAGAGTACTAGAGACCACGAACATCCAGAGAAGAGGCGAAAGGGAAAAATACCGCGCCGATGTCATGATACCGAACAGCAGATGGTGAAAGGCCCCAGCGCCGACAAGGATTAGGCTGCCGATCAGGAATAACGAAGCGATGTGTACGCCGTTGAGCGCGAAAGCCTCCGCCAATCGTTTCGGGTCCGACCCGATACCTGCCCGCTGGTACAGTATCGGCATCACCAATGAACTGATGGCAGCCGAGACCAAAGTGATCGGATAATAGCCGAGTTGATAGACCACAGTGAAGCCTGCCGCACTCTCGGGGCCCCGGAACAGTGCTAGGAACCAGCGATCCGATGCCATTTGCATCCAACAAACCAACCCCCACGACGCGAATGGCCAGGCAAATCGCAGCAAAAGCGCGGCGTTGATCGGGGTGCCGCCGGGTTGCACTACGGGTTGGGTCTGAGCGAGAGCGCGCGACGCGAACCACGTCTGGGAAGGAAGTATGAGCAGTGTCGCTAGACAGTAGCCAGCCAAGGCCTGCTCGGCGTTGGCACCGAGCCACCGCAGCGATAGGAAGGCAATGCCGCCACGCCCCCACTGCGTTAGCGCCTGATGGAGAGCTACCACGGCCCGTTGCCGGGCCCCGGTGTTGACGGCTTCGATAATGATGGAGGCGGAATACAGGACCGCGTAAAGTCCGGCAGCGCACCCCGGCAGGACCAGTTCCCGCCGACCGGACGCTGCCAAACCGAAGGCTGATAGGAGCGCGATTGCCAGCATGCCGATGATGGCCCGCGCGGATAGGATCACCAGCCCCTTCAAGTAGGAGGCCTCATCGGCGTGCTCCTTGGCCGCTGTAAAGTACCGGTTCCCTGCCATGGCTATGGGACCGGCAACGGTTTGTTGAACAAGCATCGAGGCCGTCAGAGCCAAGCCGAAGATGCCGTACTGCGCCGGTGGCATACTGCGACTCAACCACTTCACGGACAGGATGGCACCGGCACCCGCAAGAAGCTGCCCCGACATTATCCATAGCAACTCCCCTGACAGCTTGCTTCCGCCGGACGTGTTTTCGGGCAAGGACCCGCCTTGCCGCAATTCCCGCCCCGCTGATAGTCGCGCAGCCATGGTGTGCCTAGATCCTCACCCAATCTTCCGGACACAGGTCCGAGGTATCGAGGCTATTATCGGCGAACCATGTGCGGGGCGCGACGACACGGGGCGAGGGCCCCCTGCTCAACCAGGCGGCCCACCATGAAAACGAACTGTTCGCGATTATGAACGAAGAGCAGGCCGACATCAGGAGGAGATGGTGGGCTGGCTCTTTCGAAGCGACCAGATCGTCACCGACGAAGACGCAGTCCGGAATAGCGTCGAATTCCTTGCGGCACCACTCGACATCGTCGGAAAACACGTACACCCGACCGTGGGGGCGGGTCTTGATGATCTCCCAAGCCTTTGAAAAATACTCGCGCTGCATGGTGCCGTGGCGGGGATTGAGCATAAAGTCACCGCGGCGGACATGGACGCATACGGCTTGTTGCGTGGAAATCACATCGAGGAGGCTCCGCACGTCTTCGGGCAGCGGCCTTGCCGGAACGAAGTCGGCGCGGATCAGATGCTGGGCGGACTCGAAATACTTGTGGCTTTGCCAATAGCCCTCCAAATATGTACCCTGCCCCGCTTCTAGGATGCTTGGGTCGAAGCGGAATCGGCGTTCGCATCCGTGGCTCCGCAACAACCGGCGACGGAGGCCGTCCAGCTTCCAAGCCAAGGCACCTTTGCCGTGCATCCGGAAAACGAAGGGGACCTCCGACTGGCTGGCGATAGTAGCTGAAATGTTGAACCCCGCCAGATCATAGTTCCGATGGACCAAACCCGACTCCTTGGACCGGTCCATCAGGAACGCAAGATCCAGTTTCAACGGAGTTCCCAGCTTGGCCGCAAGGGTCCGGCCGAGAGCGTACTGGAACATCTGGTTCCCCAGTCCGCCCAGCAGCCGCACGGTCACCATGGAAGCCACCTTAGCGGTTGGCGTGTGGGAATGTGACCGCTTGCCATGAACGCGGTGTGGCACAACATTTGTCCTAACCTATTTCCGCTTCCCGTAGTACTTGGCATAATTCTGCCCGTAATAGTAGTAGCTTCCGCCCGTTTCCCTGTTGGTGCCGTTCAGGACCACGCCGAGTGTATTGGCCCGGAGCTCGGCGAGCACCCGCAAGACTTGTCCAAGACTCGACCGGTGCGTCACTCCTGTCTTGGCAACCACAATCACACCGTCCACACTGGCCGCCATCTGAAGGGTCTCCGAAAACCCGAGCAGCGGGGGGGAGTCAAGGATCACGAGGTCAAACGCCTCGCACGCCTCCTCGAGTAACTGGGGCAGGGCAGGTCCAACTAGCTCGGCACTTCGCCGAGCAACGGGGCCAGCGGTTAACAAGAACAAGCTTAGATCCGGGCGGGGCTGGACGAGTTTGTCGCGCCATGGTTCGCCCTTGGCCAAGACGCTGGACAGGCCCGAAGAGTTGGGGAGGTCAAAGAGCTCGTGAACCCTCGGGCGGCGAAGATCGCCATCAATCAATAGCGTCCGCTGTCCTCGCTCCGCGTGCGACATAGCCAGATGGGCCGCGATGGTGGACTTGCCCACGGACGGTTCGGCGCTGGTTAAGAGCATCGAATGAATCTGGCGGTCAAAATCGGTCAACAATATGGAATTGCGGATAGTCCGGATCGCCTCGCCAAACATTGCAATTTCCCGCTGAGCTGCCTTGTCTTCAGGCTCGGAATCCTCCTTCGAATCCGGAGAACTAAGCAGAGCCATCCTACGCATGTCGCGGGCCTTCAGGGCCGGTAACGTGCCAACCACTCTGCTTCCAAGTGCGCCGGTAACCTGTTCAGGATCCCTTAGGGTCGTGTCCATGCGGTCGACTACCACGACCAAAGCTGCAGCAACAACTACCGAGAGAAACAACGCGATGGCCATGTTCAACGGGACGTTGGGGAAGACAGGCTTAAAGGCGGGCCTCGCCGAATCCGCCAAGCGCACGGTGTTATTTTGGAAGCCCGAGTTGATCTCGTCTTCGCGGATCTTGCGAACCAGTTCCTCGTAAAGCAGCCGGTCTGCGTCGGCCTCACGTTTTGCTCGCTGATATTCGAAGGAACGCTGGTTCAAGTGATCCCATTCTGCTTTTGTCTCGGCTACGTTCTTCTGCAGCAGCGCTTCCTGGTTGAACGCACGGTCATATTCGTTCTGAGCCTGCTTCACAATGGACTGCCGCGTCGTGTCGACCTGCCGTTCCAGTTCGGAGACTGTTGCCTGCAACGGAGCGTACTCCGGGTGGTTCGACCCGAACCTCGCCTTGACGTCCGCAAATCGCTCGCGGGCCTCATTCAGACGCTTCAGAATGACTTTGAGTTCGTCGCCCTGACTGGAGGCTAGCGCAGCCTCGATCGAGCTGCCAGCCAGCATGTTCCTGGCGGCTTCTGCACGAACGCGGTCCGCCTGAACTTTGGTGTACTCTGTGTTCATCTGCAACAAGCGGGCGGAGAGCGTGTTGGTCTTCTCCTCCGGGTTAATGGCGTTCAGTTCGGTTTCGAGCGCCGACAGCCGAGCGCCAGATGCCGCCATCTTCGACGCAAGTCCGTCCAGTTGGCGGGTCATGAATTTGTTGAGGCTGGCCGAACTGGTGATACGAAGGTCGTAGGTGAATTCGAGATAAGACTGGGCGATGGCGTTTGCGACTGCCGCCGACAGATCGCGGTCGGTTGACCGATAGGTAATTTGGATGACTGAGGTGTTTGGCGCGCGGGTGATGCGGAGTCCCTTCAGGACAGTGGCAGAAGTCCGGGCATAAACCTGCCGATCGCGGGGATCGGTTGGGACCACCTGTTTCTCATGTTCGAGGAGATGATATTTTTCGGCGACTGGCCTCACAACTACGTCGCTTTGGAGCAACTTGACATGGGATGCCAAGAAAGTGTCCACGTCGGCACCGAGGGCGTTGTTTGCCCTAGCGGCGTCTTGGCCGACGATGTCCTTGGCCGCGCCACGGTCCACGTACAGGGTAGCCGTGGACTCGTACTCGGGGGTCAGCCGCACATTCACCAAAGCCGTCGCAGTGAGGGCGACGATTACAAAGGCAAGTACCTTCCAGATGTGTCTCCGGAGTAGCCACGCGTAGTGCGCGGTGCCAACACCGTGTGCTGACGCCGCAGGCTCAGACAGTTTCGCAACCGGCTTGGCTGGCGGGCGAGCTTGGGCGCGGTCGACGGGGCCGGTGAGCATTTGATCGTTGCGGGGATTACTCATGCAGTTTATGAAACTCACCGAGGAGACAGTGTCGGGACTCAATCATGCAACACGACCTCATACTCAAAGTCGACCTGCATAGATGAGTGCACCCATCAGGCTTCCCGCGAAGCCTGACATCTTTTCGGCTGTCTGCGCGGTGACCCTCATGCCTGTGCGGTCCGGGATGTACAGGATATCATCTGGAAGAAGGGGCACGTCTGGAGATTTCCGCGCCAGGATCTTTGTCAGTTCTACCGGAATTTCCGTCCTCTCCTTGGCCCCGTCTGGTATTCGGTAAATCCAAGCTATTCGCGAATGGAAGGTTGTAACGCCCTCGACCAAGGCGAGAACCTTCAAGACTGTAAATGCTGCGTTCTCGCGGACCAAAACAGCCGCGGGCTTCTTGACGTCCCCGACTACGTAGATCTTTCTTGCTTCGGGAATTCGAATCTGCTCGTTGCCGAGCAATTCGACATTCAACGACATGTCGTCTCCGCCGAGTAGGGCCTTGAGGTTAATGCGCGTCGGAGTGGCGTCGCCCGGCTTGGAGAGCAGGAGTTCCGGTCCCGCCTCCGGAGTCAGCCACTCGGCCTTGGCCAAGGCATCCAAAAGATGAGTCGTCCCTGTAATCGGCAACGTAAGCGGTTTGTGGACCGCCCCAACAACGCTGACCACCCGGTTATCATATTCAAGTATGGTGACCGTGACGATCGGCCTGACCATAATGTTCTCCTTTTTCAGCGCCTCACCGACGGAGCTCGCCAACTCCTTAGGCAGCAGGCCCTCCGCGCGGAGGCTCCCGGGAAGCATTGGCAGATCGATCATGCCGTCCGGCCCGACTCGGACCGTCCGGTTCAGCGGAGCCAGGTCATAGACCGAAACGGCGATCAAGTCGTTGGGCCTAATTTGGTGGGCCGGAAGGTTGGCGACACTCGCTGTCTGCACGTCGAGCCCCGAAGGCCTTGGGGCTGTAGCCTGCCCGAATGCCACGTAAGCCGTTAGCAGGTAAACCACGGCGGAGATTGCAGCCTTGTTGTAACCGTGTGTCGATGCAGCCATTTGAGTCTGATCCACGCCGCTTCCAAAACGGGTGGGAAAACAAGTGTACCACGACGGGGTGTGTAGCACCATTGCTAGCACCTCGGGTCATTCCATTGCAAGGTCCGGGCATTCGGACGGTTCGTCGGGCTGTGCGCACGCGGAGAGCAGAACAAAAAAGATTCCGGCGTTAGCCGCGCGTTGGATCGGATAGTCGACAAAACAATGCAGGAAGATGATCGCACCTCCGAGCCCCCAAATGGTGCGGAACCCCCGTCGAAGTGACCATACTGCGATCCAGACCATGAATGCCGCGAAGGGAAGGCCGCCTTCCACCGCCCACTGGGCCCAGTCGTTGTGGGCTTGGTTTATAAATTTGCCGTTGTCGATTACGGCGAACCGCGGATAGGCGACTGGCCAAGTACCCATTCCAAATCCGGCCAGAGGTCTTGAGCGGATCATCTGTAGTGACGATTGCGTGAATTCTCGGCGCTCGTTGTAGATGTCGTCCACTTGGAACCGATCCCACAGCTTTTCAGCGCCGGCTGCCCAAACCAAGACGACGGCGAGGCTTGCGAACACCGCGGCTGCGGCCACGAGGCGCACTGGATCGAGTCTTTGGCGCCGCGCGACGAGGATCGGGACCAGTAGCACTTCGAGCGTGCTCAGCGCAAATCCCATTTTTGATGCCGACATGATCACGGATGCATACATTGTGGCCGCAGCCACGAGATAAAACACGCGCTTGTCCGGGCGGACCATGCCATTCCACAGAGCCAAGGGCAGCAACATCTCCATGAAGGCGGCGAACTGGTTGTGATAGACAAAGGGACCCAGAACCGAGTTGCCGTCCTCGACCTCGAAGGCCCAGAAAACCTTGCCACCAGCTGTCAACTGCTGAAGTGGGGAAATGACGCTGATGAAGTATCCGAAGACCACCAAGACGTTGAGAAACGCCCGCCGAAGGGCTCCGTCCACCAAAGTTTGGAGTCCGACGAAGAATAGTGCCAGATTCGCCCCCCAGTAGATGGCTGAGTTCCATGTATCACGTGGGTAGATGGTGCCGTTGAGGGCCAACTGTCCGAGCGCGAACAGCAGCGGAGCGCACATTGGGACAAGCACGGGGTTCCATTTGGCCTGCGCGCCAGGCAAAGCGAGTCGAACCGCCCAAGCGGCGGCTAGAACGAACGCCCCGATCTGGAGGGGGGCTGTGGCCATCCTGTAGGGAGACCACATCGCCAGCACAGACCCGATAAGGATTACAGCCAAGGAAACTATGGAGAACTTTCTCATCGGATTGGCTCGATGGAAACAAATCGAAGCACAGCCACACCGTCCCAACGCGGCATGCCTGTCACCTGTCCGTAACTTAACTCGACGATCGCAGAATCATTATCGTCGGCATTAAAGTCAATGTGTCTAGTGTTCCAATCCTCGCCAGCGACAAGGTCTGGCGACCCTGCGAGCAACGCATGAGGCGAAGCCGTCGTTCGGACCTCCCAGTGCAATCCGCTGACGACCGCAGCTCCGATAGCACGGTACGTATAGGTCATCCGGTACTGTTGGCCTGGATGCAAGGGAACGCGCTGCGCCAAGAGTATGGATTCGCCCGGCTGCCTGCCCGATAGCCGCAACTCCATCCCGTCAGACACCGGGGCGAAGGACAAGCCTTCGGCTTCGGTAGTCCGCCAGTCGTAGCCACGCCCAGTCGGCAGGGTCTCAAAATGCCCGTTACTTACGATGCGTCCCGCCGCAGGATCGAGAGTCTCGAAGGGTACTAGCTTGCGCCTGCACAGGGTGTTCCAAACATCCAAGGCTGACGAGTTCGGCGTTCCGATGGATTCATCGCAGTAGGACAGCAGGCCCGTGACATCTCCGGCGTCGGCAAGATGGACGGCCCGCACGGCAATGGGGCCGGCGGCAGCCACTTCCCTCCGCTCCAGAAGGAAGTAGAGATAGCTTACCAACACATCGTGGCGCGAGGGCATAATCAGGCGTGTCTTGGCCTCGTCCGGGCTCATGAGCCAACAGAGGCGGAAGATGGAATTCATGCCGCCGTATGCCATCTCAAGCGCGGCCCCGGCCCACTTCCAGAACCGCAGCTCGTCGCCTCGACGAAAGTAGTAGTTCGTCATGGCTGCTTTTGGCCCGAAGGTTCGGTCAACCGCTACAGCCTGGTTCAACGAGTGCTCTGCATCGTCCAATCTCCCGTCGGACTCTTGCTGGAACGCAAGGCGAATCCAGAAGTGGGAATCGAGCGGACTCAGCGAAACTGCCGCAGCCAATTCACCGCTTGGGTCGCTACCGGCCTCGGCCAGATGCTCCGCAAGCAGTTCGTGATAGGAGGCGTTTCCGGGATCGAGGGCAACGGCACGCGCAACCGATGCGAAGCTATTTTGCCGGAGCAGGAGGTCCGCGACGGCGAACTTGAACGTGAGCAGACTGCCGCATCCCAAGGGGAGGACTGCTACGAGCCACACGAGGTTCCGGGCCCCCTGCAGTGGGAGAAAAGCAGCGAGCCCTCTTGACTTTTCGTGCATCGGCTCTATACTATCAATATGTCGACTTTCAAGACGAGTGGAGATGCAATGAGAGAGATAAATAGTTTCTATCGATTCGCCGCGTTACCTGCAGCAATGCTGCTTGCCGCCGCTTCTGTGTATGCTGGACCCGCAGTTGTCGGGATTACGTCGGCCCAAAGCGGCCTTACGCTGGACCACACGGTCGCCGCCGGGAACGCGAGTGTTCTTGACGGTGCCACGCTCGAGACCGTTGGTTTCTCGCGGGTCCAAATGTCTAACGGCGCTCGTGTAGCGCTCGGAGCGGGCTCCAAGGGCCAGTTGTTCGCGAACAGCCTCTCCTTGGCTGCAGGTGTTGCGGAAGTTCAGAATTCATCGAGTTTTGAGGTTTCTGCCCGCTCGCTGAAAATTGTTCCCGTTGGTGCTGGCTCGTCGGCCCAGATCAAGGTGGATGGCAACCAGCCCGTTTTGGTCGCGGCCTTGACCGGTTCGGTGAACGTTATGAACCGGGAGGGCTTGCTCGTGGCCCGGGTGACACGCGGCCTGCCTATGTCTTTCATGCCCCAAGCCGCCGCGTCGGATGCCTTTTCGAGCACCGGCTGCGTATTGCAGAAGTCGGGAGCCGCCATTGTGGTCGATTCCAACGGCAACCAAGTGTACGAACTTCGGGGTGCCGACCTTCGCAAGGTTGTCGGTAGCACTGTCGAGATCACGGGCACGATCGACAAGACCGCAACCCCGGCTGGCGGTGCCACGCAGGTCGTGAAGGTCTCAAAGGCCACTCTCAAAAAGAAGGGTGGATGCGGTGATGTGGCCAAGAAGGTCGGTGCCACTGTCACCGCAGCCGGTCTTGGCGCTGCCGCTACTGCCGGTGGCGGTGCGGTTGCGGCAGGTGCAGCAGCAGGTGCCGCGGGCGCGGCGGCCGGTGCGGGTGCTGCGGCGGGCGCCGCGGCAGCGGCCGGCATCAGCACCACGGCGTTGGTCGTGGGTGGAGTCGCTGCAGCCACTGCGGCAGCGGTAGGCGGCGCGGCGGCAGCTGGCTCGTTCAGCAGCGCTAGCAAGTAGGTTCTCTCCTTCCCAGTGCATTCGGCGGGCGGTCCAAGCAATTGGGTCGCCCGCTTTGTTTTTGTTCGTTCGCCGCTACACTGGTCCTAGTGGAACAGTTCGCCCTAGATTTCGCCCCTCGACCCAAGTCCCCCAAACCTGAGCCCCCAAAGCTCGAATTGCCGAAACCGGATCCTCCCAAGATCCCCGAACGCCGAATCTACACTCTTCGCGAACTCTCAGACTCCCTCCGAGCCACACTCGAACGAGGCTTCACCAACATCCTCGTCTCCGGCGAGATCTCCGGCACCAAGCTCGTCCCCAGCGGCCACTGCTATTTCACCCTCAAGGATGCCGAGGCGCAGATCAAGTGCGTCTGCTGGAAGCTCTCATACTGGCGGCTGAAGTTCAAACCCCGGGACGGCGAGCAGGTCATCGTGCGGGGCCGGGTCGATATCTACGAGCAGCGCAGCGAGTACCAGTTCGTGGTGGAAACCATCGAGCCCCGCGGCCAAGGTGCGTTGCAACTGGCGTTCGACCAGTTGAAGCAGAAGCTACTGGCCGAAGGACTGTTCGAAGCATCCCGGAAGCGCGCCCTGCCGAAATTCCCGCGACGCATCGGCATCGTCAGTTCCCCCCAGGGCGCCGTCATCCGCGACTTCGTCGAAATCCTGTCGCGCCGGTTTCCCGGTCTCCACATAAGATTGTTCCCTGCCAAGGTGCAAGGGCCGGGGTCGATTGAAGAAGTCTGCCGGGGCCTCGAAGTTCTGGGTCGGAGCGGCTGGGCGGAACTCGTGGTGGTGGCGCGAGGGGGCGGGTCACTCGAGGACCTCTGGACCTTCAACGAGGAGACGGTGGCGCGCGCAATTGCAGCTTGTCCGGTGCCGGTGGTTTCGGCGGTGGGACATGAGACTGATGTCACCATCGCCGATTTCGTGGCGGATCTGCGGGCTCCGACGCCGTCGGCCGCAGCCGAGATGATCGTCTGCACTCGGCAGGAACTGCTGGACCGGGTCGAAGGGCTGCGGGGCCGGACGGGGCAGCTGATGAAATACCGGCTCGCAATGCTGGCGCGGCGGTTGCACGAGCAGGCGATCGGACGGGCGGAGTCCCTGTTGCACCGGGCCCTGGCGCGGCGGACGCAGCGCGTGGACGACTTGGCGGAGCGGCTGCGGGTCGCGATGCGGCAGCAGTTGGCGGCACGCGAGAAGGCCCGCCGGGGGCTGGAGGACAAGCTGCGGTTCTTTGATATCCGTCCCCGGCTGCGGCGCGACCGCGAGCGTTTGAACGAACTGACCGCGCGTCTGAACACGCTGGCGCAAGCGGATCTCAACCGGCGGCGACAGCGGGTGGAACGGGCGTCGGCGAATCTAACGCAGCTCAATCCAAGGCTCGTGCTGGCCCGTGGGTATGCGATTGTGCTGGATGAAAATGGCGGGATTGTGAAGGAGGCGGCCAACGCGCCGTCGGGGAGCGACATACGGATCCTGCTGACAACGGACACGATTCGGGCGAAGGTGACTTAGACATACCCTGTTTGGGTGCGCCTACTTCACTGGCGCACCCAACATTCCGCCCGATATGCCATCCTAAACTCCATGCGGGCCATCCTCCTACTGCATCTTCTCCTCGCTTCCAACCTCCTGGCCGCCGACGCCTATCCGCCCGCTCGTTTCACAGACCCAGACCGTCTCCGCAAGCTCGAATCCGCCCTGCCCGAAATCGACCGCCTCTTCCGCCAGTACGCCGCCGACCGCAAGGTCCCCGGCATGGTGTGGGGCGTCGTTATCGACGGCAAACTGGCCCATGTCGCCACCACCGGCCTCCGCGACCGCGAAACGAACTCGCCCGTCCAGCCCGACACCGTCTTCCGCATCGCTTCCATGACCAAGAGCTTCACTTCCCTCGCGCTGCTCAAGCTGCGCGACGAGGGCAAGCTCTCCCTCGAAGACCCGGTCGCCAAATGGATTCCCGAATTCGCGCGCATGGAACTGCCCACCCGCGACAGCGCCCCCCTGCGCATCCGGAACCTCCTCAGCCATTCCTCCGGCTTCCCCGAAGACAACCCTTGGGGCGACCAACAACTCAGCGCTTCCGATGCCGATCTCGACCGCTGGCTCCGCGCCGGAATCCCCTTTTCCACGCCGCCCGGTACCCGCTACGAATACTCCAACTACGCTTTCGGACTCCTCGGACGTGTTGTGACCAAGGCTTCCGGCATGCCCTACGAGAAATACGCGAGGGCTGAAATCCTCGCCAAGCTCCACATGGACGACTCCGCCTTCGAGTTCTCCCAAGTACCCGCAGCTAAGCGCGCCGTCGCCTACCGCCTCAACCCCGACGGCACCTATTCCGTCGAAGCCCCCCTTCCGCACGGCGTCTTCGGTTCCATGGGCGGCCTCCTCACCAGCGCCGGAGACCTTGGCAAATACGTCGCCTTCCACCTCTCCGCCTGGCCGCCGCGCGACGACGCCGAAACGGGTCCCGTTCGGCGGTCCTCGGTCCGCGAAATGGCGCACCTCTGGACGCCCGCCAACCTGACCGCCGCCAACCGCAACAACAAGCTGACGGCCTCCGAATCCGGCTATGGCTACGGTCTCCGCGTTTCGAGCGATTGCCGCTTCGAGCAGATCGTGGGCCACGGTGGCGGGCTGCCCGGTTTCGGCTCTTACATGTCCTGGCTGCCCGACTACGGCGTCGGCATGTTCGCCATGGCCAACCTTACCTACGTCGGACCCGCCGAACCAATCAACCAGGCCTGGGACGTCCTCCTCAAGACCGGTGGACTCCAGAAGCGCGAACTCCCCCCGTCGCCCGCCCTCGTCCAAGTCCGCGACCACATCGTCAACCTTTGGAAGAACTGGAACGACGCCGAGGCCAAGTCCATCGCCGCCATGAACTTCTTCCTCGACGCCCCGTCGGCGCAGCGCCAGGCCGAAATCCAAGCCCTCAAGAACGAGGTCGGAGAATGCAGCACCTTCGGCCCCTTGCTGCCCGAGAACTGGCTCCGGGGCCAATTCAATATCGGTTGCGCCAAGGGGACCGTCGGCGTCTTCTTCACCATGGCCCCGACCCGGCCGCCCACGGTCCAACACCTCAGCTTCCACAAACTCCCCGCCGAGTCGGTGCGACTGGGTGCGCCGACCGGTGCTCCCGCCGGAGTTTCCTGCACGCAGTAGAATCGAACAAGTGATATATCAGCCGCGATTCTCCGACGTCGCCCACTTGGGCCATGTGGAACTCCTCACGCCCGACCTCGAAGGCAGTGCAGCCTTCTTCACCGGCTTGGTTGGACTCAGCGAGGCGGGTCGCTCCGGCGACTCCATCTTCCTCCGAGCTTGGGGCGATTACCAGTTGTTCACTCTGCAACTGACGGCATCGAGGAAGCCCGGCCTCGGCCACCTCGCCTTCCGGACCCGCGACGCCGCCACGCTCGATCTGCTTGCGCAAAACCTCCAAGCTCACGGCTACACCGGCGTTTGGCGCAACGAAGATTTCGGCCACGGCCCAGCCTGGCGCGTCCAGTCCCCTGACGGTCACCACGTCGAACTCTACTTCGAAACCGAAAAATACGTCTCTCCGCCCGAGTTCTCCACCGGTTTCAAGAACCAGCCCCGCCGCCGCGAGATCCACGGCATCGGCCCGCGCCGCCTCGACCACCTCAACCTGCTCTCCGGCAGCATCCCAGCCGACCGTGTCTTCTACAACGAGCTTCTTGGCCTCCGCCTCACCGAGCAGATCGTCTTCGATGACGGCACCGAGATGGGAGCATGGTTCGCTGCCACCAACAAGTCCTACGACTTGGCCCTGAGCCGTGACAACGCCGGCGGCCACGGTCGCCTGCACCACGTCACGTATTACTTGGACAGCCGCGAGGAAGTGCTGCGCGCCGCCGATATCCTCGTCGAGGCTGGTATCCAAATCGAAACCGGCCCCCACAAGCACAACATCGGCCAGACCTTCTTCCTATACTTCTTCGAGCCCGGCGGCAACCGTTTCGAGATCGGCTCCGGCGGCTACCTGATTCTGGATCCCGACTGGAAACCCGTCCGCTGGAACCAGGCCGACCGCGCCAAAGGTCAAGCTTGGGGCCTCAAGACGATCGAATCGTTCCACACCTACGGCACACCGCCGTTAGAATGACCGTGTTGCAGACCTTTACTTGTGCCGGATGCGGTAAGCGCGCATAATCGTGGAATGAACAGATTGAGCCTCCTCGTCGCGGCAGCCCTGATTTGCGCCCCCGTCCAAGCGCAAACTCCAGCCGCCATCGTCTCCAGTGCAAACAGTTTCCTCGCCTCGCTCGATGCCGGACAGCGGTCCAAGGTGATGTTTGCCTATGACGACGCGGCGCAGCGGGTCAAGTGGTCGAACCTCCCCACCACGATGGTTGCCCGCGCGGGCCTGAAAATGGGCGAACTGAACGAGCAACAGAAGAAGGCGGCTCTTGGCTTGCTCGCCACCACCCTGAGCAAGCGCGGTTATGAAAAAGTGATGCAAATCGTGCAGGGCGACGAGGTGCTGAAGCAATCCAGTCCGGCCCGCAGCGGCAGCCCGATGTTCGGCCAGGACTTGTTCTACATTTCCATCCTCGGCAAACCGTCTACCAAGGACCCTTGGATGCTCCAGTTCGGCGGCCACCACTTGGCGCTCAACATCACAATGGTGGGGGCCGAGGGCATCCTGACTCCCTCGTTGACCGCTGCGCAACCGGCGAAGTATACCGTGGAAGGGAAGGCCATCCGTCCCCTCGGAGCCGAGAACGACAAGGCATTCGCCTTGGTGAATGCACTCGACGAGGGTCAACGCAAGCAGGCCATCCTGAACTACAGAGTGGCCGATCTGGTTCTGGGGCCGGGTCAGGACGGCAAGACGATCCAGCCCGAAGGACTGAAAGCGTCTGCCATGACGCCCGCCCAGCAGGCGATGTTGCTGGATCTGTCGGGCGAATGGGCCGGCATTGTCAACGAACAGGCTGCAGCCACCCGCATGGCCGACATCAAGTCCAATCTTGCTGCCACGTGGTTCGCGTGGAGCGGCCCGACCGAAAACGGGAAGCCAGCCTACTACAGGATCCAGGGGCCGACTCTGGTGATCGAATACGCTCCGCAGCCGCTGGGCGGCGACCCGACCATGCACATCCACACCATCTACCGCGATCCGACCAACGACTACGGCAAAAAATCCGCAGCCCGATGAGGCTTTTCGCGCTCCTCCTGCTCTCGGCGTTGGCCGCCCCGGCGCATAGGCTCGACGAGTACCTGCAGGCGACGTTGCTGAATCCGACGACTGAGGGGATCGACGTCGAGATCCAGTTCACGCCCGGTGTCGCGGTACTGCCGCTGGTCTTGGCGGCGATTGACCGCGACCATGACGGGAGTATCTCTGCCGACGAACAGCGGGAATACGCCGCGGTGGTGGTCCGGGATGTGGAACTGCGGGTGGACGGAGCGGTAGCCCCGCTGAGTGTGGTGGAGGCGATATTTCCGGATGTGGCCACCATGCGCGACGGCTTGGGGACGATTCGACTGAAGCTGCATTCGAGCCGGACCGGACACGGTCTGAGGTTTGAGAACCGGCACCTGCCCCGCATCAGCGCCTACTTGGTGAATTGCCTAGCCGCCCCAGAGTTGCACGTGGGTCCGCAGGTGCGGGACGAACTGCAACGGTCGATCCGATTCGACTACTCGCTTGGAACAGCCCATCCGCCGGGCCGGGCCCAGTTGTTGACAATCCTGATTGGTGTTCTGTTACTGGGGCGGGTTGCCGTGCTTTTCTACCGGCAGAGGCACGGACTCCGACATTTTGGCAACTCGTTCACCCGTTAGGTGCACAGCTAGGCTCGAACAAACACTCCCTTGCGGTCGTGGCTCGGTAACATGCTGATTCCGCCGAGCCGCGACTGAGAGGAAGCGTTTGTTCGGGGGAACAGAAAAAGCGCCGTGGCGCTGCCAACCGCCGTTTCTAGGTTAAGGCGTCGAGGATAGGATGGCGGGCTTGGCCCATTCCGGGATTTGGCCAGTCACCCAGACGATTCGGCAGCTTCGGTTTGGAGGATCTTGCGATGGTTCATACCGCTGGTATCGCCTCCTCGCATCGGAATCGGGCACGAAGTTCCCTCCCTTCCCGACCCGCTCCTTCACACGGGCCAGATTGCGGTCGACGGAATCGACACCGACGAACAGGGACTTGGTGATCGTACTCTTTCCAGATCCGTTCGGTCCGGCTACTACTGTCATGATCTACACACTACGCCGCCGCGCGGACCAACTATCGGATTACCTCGTAGTTTTCTCCGCGCGGTGCGCCGGGAATAAAGCGAATCTCGAATTTCCGGCGATCGGGAAGCTCCATGATGTTGACGCCATGATCCGCATAGAACACGGGCACCCCAGCCGCCAGAGTCTCCGCTATCGCACGGTCGAAGGCCGCGAACACCGCGTTGTCGAACTCTGCGCTGGGAAAGTTCAGTTCCTCCATGGGGTCCTCCCGAACTCCCATTTTAGCTGGAACAGGCGTTCATTCCGCCGCTTCCGCCCTACCCCCACCAAGTCTCGCCTTTGGCAAGATGCGCCCTCAGCCAGTCCTCGTTCAAATCCAGCCCCAAGCCCGGACCTTCCGGCACCGGGAAAACGCTCTTCCTCACCGCTGGCTCCTTGCCTTGCGCCATCTTTTCCTTGAATCCGCGGAACGCCCCGAGCACATTCTCCACCTTGAAGAAGTTCTCCACCGCCGCGCCCATGTGCATCGACGCATAGAACCGGATCAGCGAGCAAGGTCCGCTGTGCATGCCCATCGGCGTACGCGTTAGCGCCGCATAGTCTGCAATCTTCCGGCAACCGGTGATGCCGCCGGAATAGGCCACGTCCAGGTGGATCATGTCGAGTACCTGGTTGTCCAGATACGGACGGAAGCCGTCCACCATCTCGACCTTTTCGCCCGCCAGCAACGGCACCCTCGTCGACCGCTTCAACTCCAGCCACGCCTCCGAATACCGCACCGTCAGCGGGTCCTCGATCCACAGCGGATCCGCAGGCTCGATGGCCTTGCACAGCCCGATGGCACTGCGGGTGTCGAACTGGCCCGTGCAGTGCATCGCGATGTCGATCTCTTCGCCGAGCGCCTCTCGCAGGTTGGCGAATTCGAGGGCGGTGCGGCGGAACACGGAGCCGTCGAGGGTCGGGTTGTAGGGCCCGTTCGGACGACCGCCGCCACGTCCGCCGCCCCCGCCAAAGCCGAACTTGAACGCCGTGAAACCCTCCGGCGCAGACTTGACCTGGTCCGCCCACGCCCGCACCTCGCCCTTGTCCAGCATGTTGCCCAGATTGCCGTGCGAGTAGACCGGAACCTCCTTGCGGATCGGCCCTCCCAGCAGCCTGTAGATCGGCAGCCCGAGGATTTTGCCCGCCAGATCCCAGAGCGCGATGTCGATGCCGCTGACGGTGGGAATGTGGGCCATGAACGAGTACTGGGTCGCCGCCATGTAGTAAAAGTGGCGCTCGATGGCCAGCGGATCCTGCCCGATCAACTGGGGAGCCATCATCGCGATGCGCTCCCGCGCGGCACCGGCGGGAATGCCGGCCTCTCCGTAACCCACCATCCCGGTGTCCGTGTCGATTCGAATCAGGCAGCCGTCGCCCACGTTGTCCAGCCCCATGGCCTTGATTCCGGTGATCTTCACCATCTTGGCGGCGGGCTGTGCAAGGACCTGGAATCGGTCCAACCAGGAGGCGGTGGAAAGACCTGCGGCGAGGCGGATCATGTCGCGGCGTGTGAGGTTCATGCGGGGAAGCTCCTTATCATTCCACCCTGTCTTCTCCAACCGGCCGGGAGGAAACAAGCGCAAAATGCCCTAGCGTCCCGAAATCGATTTCAGCAGCGCTTGGGCCTCCGCATACCGGGGCTCTCCGACGCGGATGTTTTCCGCCTCTTTCCGCGCTTCCACGAACCGGCCCATTCCGGCGTAGGCCTGGGCCAGAAAGTACCGTGTGCCGCTGTCTGGATTCAAGGCCAAGCTGTTTTGAAGCGCCGAAGCCGCTTTCTCGGCATTGCCCGCCAGCAGGAAGAACCGTCCCGCCGCGAACTGCTGGGTCGCGTCGTCAGAGTTCAGATTCGCCCGCGACGCGTACAGTTCGCGCGCTGCCGCCAGCTTTTCGCCATTCGTTCCCGGTAGCGTGCGGATGCCCAAACCGGTCAGCCCGACCGCAGCGCCAAGCCGTACCGTCGCCACTGGATCCGACAGTGCCCGCACCAGTTCAGGAACGGCGTTGCGGCTAGGCTGCATGCGTAGCGCCGCTACGGCCCTTAATACGGGGTCGGATTCGCCCAACGCCCACGCGAACGTGGGGAAGACTCGTCGGTCGGATGGGAATTTGGCCAGATACCCCAGCGCGTTGGCACGGAGCAGTGGCGGCTCGGCTGCGTCGGTGGCGATCGCCATTAGCGTCTCGACGGACGACGCCTGACCCGACCGGGCCTGCGCGAACACGTCCGCTCGGCGAATCGAACGCCACCGCGACTTCCCTTCGGATGCCGGACCCCACCATCCATCCATCTTGTCCGCCGCCCAAGCCGCGTCGCGGTCCTTGTGGCAGTTGCTGCAGGCATTGGGAATCTGATGCTTGGAGGTATTCTCCGGCACCGGTACCGTGATCGAATGGTCGCGGATCTCCGCCTTCACGCTGAGCACGGTGCGGGGCATGTGGCACTCCACGCACGAACTGCCTGTCGAATTTGCCGCGTGGTGCGTGTGCGCGGGCACCGACTTCGCGATCACCGCGTGGCACCCGGCGCAGATCGCGTTCGAGGTCGGGCGCAGTTGCAGGTTCTTCTCGACGGTGGTGTCGTGGGCGTCGGCGTGGCAGGTCAGGCAGGTCGCCTTGCCCTTCAAATAGCACTGGCTCTGCCAGAACCCGAGGGCGTCGTTGGAAAAGCGGCGTGTGCGTCCGTCGGCCCAATAGGCGGGGTCCTTGTCGATGGGCTGGTCGTACTCGAGGATGGGGACGAAGTGGTCGAAATAGTCGTCTCCCGCGCGGAAATCGTTGATGAAGATGTCGCGGAAGGAATGGCACTGGGCGCAGACCATGGTGTTGCGCTCGGGTGTGAGACGGGTCTGGACGACGGTGTCGGGCACCTTCGGTTTTCCCGCAGTGCGGTTGGCGACATGGTCGGCGGAAGGGCCATGGCAGCGCTCGCAGTTGATGCCGAAGTCCTGCCACGCGGTCTTGTACTCCAGCCGCGCGGTGTCGAAGTTCTTTTCCTCGCGGCTGACGTGGCAGGAGTAGCAGTTCTTGTTCCAGAGCTGGATTTCAACTTCGCCACTCTCGTCGGGGTCGCCGATGTCGAAGTTGTGGAACCACTGCTTGCGGTTGATGTCCCAACTCGGCGGCAAGACGACGATCCGCCCGTCCGGCAGCGTGGTCAGATAATGCTGGATCCGTCGGTTCCCAAGCGTGTAGTCGACCCGGTGCTCTTGCGGCTTGCCGTTCAAGTAGGATTCGGTAATGTAGAAGCCGCCCTTGCGGGTCGTCAGCAGGTAGGGCTCGCCGCGCAGCACCACCTGGCGTCCGGAGAAATCTCCCCGGACAGCGGCTGTCGTGGCGGGCTGGACCATCTTGCTATGGCGGGAACCGGCCCACTTGCGCTGGATTTCCGCGTGGCACTTGCCGCATGCGGCGGCACCGGCGTAGGCGGGGGCGGTTGCGCCCGATGCGCCGGGCACAAGCACCGCAAACAGGAGTGCCGCGAGGTTCCGCAAGACGCCACGGTACCACGGAAGCTCCCGCAATCCGGCACCGCCGCTCCGCTAAACCAACTGTTCAGAAAACCTGAATCGTTAAAGCCTCCGCCGATTGTTGCGGTCTGTTAACTTGGTGGGTTATGGCAAGAAACTTTACCGACCTGACTGGCCGCGTTGCCGTCGTCGTCGGCGGAACCTCCGGTATCGGCAAGAGCATGGCGATCGGACTCGCCCAAGCGGGCGCGGACGTCATCCCGACAGGACGCCGCGAGGCCAACGTCAAGGAAGTCTGCGACCTGATCCGGGCCGAAGGCCGCGAGACGCTGGAGTGCGCCGCCGATGTTTCCGACCGCAAATCCATTGACGCCTTCCGCGACGCCGTCGCAGCCAAGTTCGGACGCGTCGACATCCTCCTCAACGTGGCGGGCCGCATCAAGCGCACCCCCACCAAGGACGTTTCCGAGGAGGAATGGACCGGCATCATGGACACCAACGTGACCGGCACCCTGCGCGCCTGCCAGGCCTTCTATGAATTGCTGCTGGCCAGCGGACGAGGTCGCGTGATCAACATCGCTTCGTTGAACTCCTACGTGGCCCTCTATGAGGTTGCCGCCTATGCCGCTTCGAAGTCGGCAGTGCTCTCCCTGACCCGCAGTTTGGCGGTCGAATGGTCGCGCCACGGCATCAACGTGAACGCCATCGCACCGGGCGTTTTTCGCACGGACTTGAATGCAGCCCTGCTCGACGGCACACCCCGCGGCAAGGAACTGCTGATGCGCACCCCGATGGGCCGTTTCGGCAAGACCGACGAACTGGTCGGCGCGGCTGTCCTGCTGGCCTCCGATGCCGCCAGCTACATCACCGGCGAGTGCATCGCGGTCGATGGCGGCTTTCTCTGCTCCGGCGTCAACCAATAGGAGTCAGCATGCGCGCCTTTGTCATCGACGCCCCCGGCGTCACCCATGTCGCGGAAGTGGAGCGCCCGGTCCCAGGCGAAGGCGAGGTGCTCCTCCGCACCATCGTCGTCGGGATGTGCGGCACCGACCTCAGCACCTTCCGCGGCAAGAACCCGCTCGTCTCCTATCCCCGGATTCCGGGACATGAGATCGCGGCCACCATCGTGGAGGCTGGCCCCGGCGTGCCGGAGCGCTTCGCCACGGGTCTGAACGTGACCCTTTCGCCCTACACCAACTGCGGCAAGTGCGCGTCGTGCAAACGCGGACGGGTCAATGCCTGCCAGTTCAATCAAACGCTCGGCGTCCAGCGCGAAGGGGCGATGAAGGAGTACTTCACCGCTCCCTGGAGCAAGCTCTACATCGCCGAGGGTCTGACGATCCCCGAATTGAGCGTCGTTGAACCGCTTTCGGTGGGCTTCCACGCCACCGCGCGAGGCCGCGTCACCTCGGACGACATCGTGGCCGTGGTCGGCTGCGGCGTGGTCGGCCTCGGTGCCATCGCGGCGGCGGCCCACCGTGGCGCGCGCGTGATTGCGATGGACGTGGACGACCGCAAGCTCGCGGTCGCGAAACAGGCGGGCGCCACGGACCTCGTCAACAGCCGCAGCACGCCGGTCCACGACGCACTCCAGTCGCTTACGGGCGGCGCAGGGCCGGACGTGATCATCGAAGCCGTGGGCACGCCCGCGACCTTCCGGATGGCCGTCGAGGAAGTTGCCTTCACCGGCCGCGTGGTTTACATCGGTTACGCCAAGGAGCCGGTTGACTACGAAACCCGCCTCTTCGTCATGAAGGAACTCGACATCATGGGTTCCCGCAACGCGCTCGACGAGTTCGGCACTGTCATCGAGGCCCTGCGCGGCGGCAAGTTCCCGGTCGACGCCATCATCTCCAAGGTTGTCCCCTTGGAGGAGGCCGGCGCGATTCTCCAAGCTTGGAGTGACGATCCAGGCGCGTACGTGAAAGTCCAAGTGTCTCTTCAATAAGAGTCCCTGCAATAGAGAAAGTCAGAACATGTTGAAAATAGAGAAGTTCACCTTCGGAGTCGGCGACCGGTTCGCCCACCAGGCCAAGGCCCAGCTCCGCGCCTTCGAGATGGCCGCGGAACGCGGGATCGACATTACGCCGGTCTGGAACAAGTCCAACCGCGAGCACAACATCGTCGGCTCCGTGCCTGCCTTGGTGAAGGCGGCCGCCGCACACGCGGTCGCGGACCTGAACTGGGACAAGCCGTGGCACGTCGACGCCGACCACATCAATCTGGACACCGTCGACCGGTTTATCGAGCCGAGCGACTTTTTCACCCTGGACGTGGCGCATTTCATCGGCTTGGCGGCACCCGCTGCCGACATCGCGGCGTTCATTGCGGCGCATCCGGAACTGGTGGGAACGTTGTCCATCCCCGGTATTGCCGAGCCTATCGCCACCACGAAGGAATCGGTCGCAGCGGTTGCGTCCAAGTACCTCGTTGCGGTGAAGGAGGCGGGCAAAATCTACCGGCATATCGAGGCTGCCAAAGGCGTCGACAACTTCATCACCGAAGTCTCAATGGACGAGACCGACCTGCCGCAGACCCCGCCGGAACTGCTGGTGATCCTAGTCCTGATCGCGGACGAAAAGATCCCGATCCAGACCATCGCCCCCAAGTTCACCGGCCGGTTCAACAAGGGCGTGGACTATGTCGGCGACGTGGCGCAGTTCACGGTGGAGTTTTCCGACGATTTGGCCGTGATCGCCTACGCGATCGAGAAGTACGGGTTGCCAGAGACCCTCAAGCTGAGCGTGCACTCGGGCAGCGACAAGTTTTCCATCTACGGGCCCATCCGCGAGGCGCTGCGGCGCACCGGGGCTGGCCTGCACATCAAGACGGCCGGCACGACGTGGCTGGAAGAGTTGATCGGGCTGGCGGAAGCGGGCGGCGACGGCTTGGCCCTGGCCAAGGAAGTCTACGCCGAAGCCTACTCCCACGCCGACGAACTCTGTGCGCCCTATGCGACTGTGATCGACATCGACCGGGCGAAACTGCCGACGCCGGAAGAGGTGAACGGCTGGACGTCCGACCAGTATACCGGCGCGCTGCGGCACGTGCAGTCAAACCCGGCCTTCAACCTGCACCTGCGGCAACTGCTGCACGTCGGGTTCAAGGTTGCGGCGAAGATGGGCGACCGCTATCTGAAGATGTTACGGGTTTGCGAGGCGTCTATCTCGCGGAACGTGACCGAGAACATTTTCGACCGGCACGTGAAACCGCTGTTCTTGGACTAGCCTTGGGGGGGGCACCCGACTTTGATCATCCGAGCCGCGCGTCCCCTGCCTCCAACGTTGTGCCCTCCGCTCACCATTTTTCCGAGCCGCGACCGCAAGGGAGTGTTCATCGGCCTTGAGCGCCAATCCGCATGAAAAGCGGCTTACGCCGCGTTGTAGGTCAGCCATTCTTGGCTGCGCGAAGCTTTCAGCCTGGCCGTGGCCCAGTCCTACATTCCGTAGGGATCGGGCGGCGCAATGCCATTCAGGCGGGCATAGACAGCGAGCGCGCCACGGTGATGCGCGGTGTGATCCGCAATTTCCCTCACGATGCCGACGCGAGGCGTTTTACCCAGGACCGGACCCGGTGGCAATGGTTCCATCAAGGCCCCGTCACTCTGGGTGGAAAGGAATGTGATCGCGGCATCCACGGATTTCTCGAACCACTCCCGCGCCGCGGATATCGAATCAACCCGAAGTACGCCCTCGATCTGCTCCTCGAAGTTCATATCGAAGCCGTCGGGTCGAAATGCGCCTTCGATGAACCAGTCGATCACCCTCGCGGCATGCGCGATATGCTGTGCCGTGGTCATCATCCCCGGCGCGGGGGCAAACCCCGACAGCGTCTCCGTTAGATTGGCCGTGGAACGATTGAAACGATCTCGGGTAACACGCAGGTCCTCAACGGCTTGCTGGGCCACGGAGAGGGCTGCGACGCGAAATTCCGGCATGGCTCGAATGTGTCGTCCAATCAGGCCCTCAAAGCCTGGTCCAAGTCCGCGATAATGTCCGCGGCCGCCTCGATACCCACTGACAACCGCAGCAGATTGTCGTGGATGCCCAGCCGCGCACGGTGTTTCGGAGACAAATCCCGGTGCGACGCCATCACCGGATACAGCACCATGCTGTGGACATCGCCCAAGGACGTCGCGGGAACCACCATCTTTAAGCGGTTCATCAGCGCGAACATCTCCTCCCGCCCGACTCCCTTGATTTCAAACGCCACCATCGCCCCGTATAGGTCCTTCGGGAACAGCCGGGCGATATTTTCAGCATCGGGGTGCGCGGGGTCGCCGGGGAAATGCACCCGGTCAACGTTGGGATGGGTCGCGAGCCACGCCGCGATCTCCCGCGCATTCGCGCATTGCCGCTCCATCCGCAGCGGGAACGTCTTCACGCCGCGCATCGCCAAGTAGGATTCGAACGGTCCCAGGATCGGTCCGATGATCCGCGACAGGTCCCGCATCGGCTCCAAGTACTCGGCGTTGGTGACGATGATGCCGCCCAGCACGTCGCCGTGGCCGGAAAGATATTTCGTCAGGCTATGGACCACGATGGACGCGCCCAGTTCCAGCGGACGCACCATTATCGGCGTCGCGAAAGTGTTGTCGACAATCAGCGGGATGCCCGCTTTCTGCGCCATGGCGGCGATCCGGTCCATGGCCGGCACGCGGAGCAGGGGATTGGCGATGGTCTCCATCAGGATCGCGCCGGGGCGCTCGTCCGCGATGGCGGTCTCGACCTCGGACACGTCGTCGAAGTCGGCCCAAACCACTTCGACGCCGGAGGCTTCGAAGACCTTCGTCAGCATCGACAACGTGGCGCCGTACAGGAGCTTCGCGGCCAAGACCACGCGCCGACGGTCGATCAGCGCTACATTGAGGGCCATCTGCAACGCGGCCATGCCGGAACAGCAGGCCAAGGCGCCGGCACCGGACTCAAGGTCGGCCACCAGTTCCTCCAAGGCCGCGTTGGTGGGATTCCCGTATCGCGAATAGCTGGCCCCGGGGATCTCCTTCGCGAACACCCGGTCGAGGTCAGCAATGTCGTTGTGGATGAAGCTGGAGGCGGTGTGGATGGGGGTGGTGACCCCCACGACGCCCCCGTTGCCATTGGCGTCGCGCTTGCGGTCGCCGACGTGGACCGCTCTTGAGTGGAGTTTCATTCCTTGGCTACTACTTCCGCTTCCAGCGGACTCCTTCTTTGGTGTCTTCCAAGATGACACCCTTTTCCAACAGTTCGTTGCGGATGGCGTCGGACTTTGCGAAGTCGCGCGCCTTCTTCGCCGCGGTGCGGGCCGCGATCAGTGACTCGACCTCCTCTGCTGGAATCGCCCCGGCCTGCTCGGCGGGCACCAAAATCTCAAAGACCGCGTCAAAGAGGTTCAACAATTCCAGAGCTGCGGCGCGGTTGTCTTCAAGGAACGTCCCCGCGTCGAGGGCGGTATTGGCCTCGCGCAGGAATTCGAAGACCGCTCCGAGTGCCTCGGCGGTGTTGAGGTCGTCGTCCATGGCGTCGCGGAACTGCTTGAGCGACGCTACGGCGAGGGACTGGATGGCCTCGCCCAAGCCTGGCGCGAGCTTTGCGGTGTCGAGGCGGTGTTTGAAGTTACGCAGGCGCTCGATGGCGGTCTTAGATGAAGTCAGTCCGTCAAACGTGAAGTTCAAACCCTTGCGATAGGGCACGGACGCGAGCAGATAACGCACCGATTCCGGTGTGAACCCTTTGCCGAACAGGTCGCGCAGGGTGTAGAAATTGCCCAGCGACTTCGACATCTTCTGGCCGTCGACCAAGAGGAACTCGGAGTGCATCCAGTAGCGGGCGAACTGCTTGCCAGTAAGCGCCTCGGACTGGGCGATTTCGTTCTCGTGGTGCGGGAACACCAGGTCGACGCCGCCCGCGTGCAGGTCGAGCGTCGCGCCGAGGTACTGCACGGCCATCACGGAGCACTCGATGTGCCAGCCAGGCCGGCCTGTTCCGACCTCGGTATCCCAGTTGAACTCGCCGGGCTTGGGGGCCTTCCAGAGCGCGAAATCGCGCGCGTCGTTCTTTTCGTACTCGTCCACGTCAACGCGGGCACCGGAGACGATGCCGCTGAAATCGTTGTGGCTCAACTTGCCGTATTCCGGGAACTTGGCGATGCGGAAGTAGATGGAGCCGTCGCTGCGGTAGGTGTAGCCGGTGTCCTCGAGCTTCTTGATGGCTGCGGCCATCTGCGGAATGTGCTCGGTCGCACGGGCGAGGCGCTCGGGGCGCTCCAGGCGCAGAGTGGCGCAATCGTCGAGGAAGGCCTTGGTGTAGGTGTCCGTGTACTGGCCGAGCGACTGGCCGAGCGCGGTGGCGTTGCGGATGATCTTGTCGTCCACGTCCGTGATGTTCATCACGTGGTCGAGCTTGTAGCCGGAAAGTCGCAGCCAACGGCGCAGGATGTCGTAGAAGACGAAGGTCCGGAAGTTGCCGATGTGCGCGAAGTCGTACACGGTGGGCCCGCAGGTATACATGCGGACGAGATTGCCCTCAAGGGGCTCGAACACCTGTGTTTGCTGGGTCAGCGTGTTGTGGAAGCGCAGGGGCATGGGTAGTGGAACTTCCATGGTATCGCGCGGAGGGGTTTGGTTTGGGCGGCTTGGAACGGGCGTGGCGGCTCAAGTCGGCCGGCTCAAAACGCGCCGCGCATTCCCCGCCATTTGAGCTCGAAAAAACTGTTCCGCTGGAGCTTGACAACGCGTCGTTTGTAGCTTCAAATAGAGTACGTATATGGAGCTTATTTATTTTGGTATTCTTATCGTATCGTGCTTTCTATTTCTGGCCATGGTGTGGCGATCTGTGCGGTCATTAGTTCGTGGCCGGAAGGCGAAATCCATGCGCTCGCTAGTGGCTGCCGTAATGGTTGCGGGCGGCTATTTCACGCTCTTGGTAGCGTTTTCGGTCCAGACAGGCTCGCGCGACCTCCGGTTGGGTGATTCGCTCTGCTTTGGCGATTGGTGTGCCTCTGTGATGCAGGCAGCCCACCAAGGCGGCGAAGTTGCGGTGACTTTGCGGACCGAAAGTCGGCGGGACGGGGCTCCGGTGTGGCCCGACCAGCCGGAGGTGAGGGTCATCGACGATGGCGGAAGGCAGGCGGATCTGGTCGGCAATCCCGCTCCACCCCTCGACGCGCCGCTTCAGCCCGGCGAATCCTTAACGCGTGAACTCGTCTTCAGCACGCCGCCCGGTGCCTCGGAATTACATGTCGAAATAACGCACGATCCGTGGTTTAATAAATTCCTCATTGGTAGCGACGGAGCGCCGTTCCACGGTCGCGCTCGCATCAAAATCGACTAGGAATTGTCTCGAGTAGGCAATTCAGCCACCACCCAGGTCCCCTTGCTGGGTGTTGCCTCGATCCGGATGCGCCCCCCAAGCCTCTGTACCCGCTCCTCCATCCCGAGGATGCCCAGCCCATGCACGGCGCGGCGGTCGAAGCCGCACCCGTCGTCGCGCACCGAGAACGTGACCGAGCCCGTCGCCAGTGCCACCGAAACGCGTGCCGACCGGGCCTTGGCGTGCCGGGCCACATTGTTGAGGGCCTCCTGGACCACCCTGTAGACGCACGTCCGATGCGTGTCCGGCAGGCCGTCCAAGTCTCCCGTGGCGTCCACGCGGATGTCTACGCCCGTGCGTTTGGCCATTTCGCGGGCCTGCCAATTCAGCGCCGGAATGAGCCCGAGGTCGTCGAGCATGGACGGCCGGAGGAGCAACGCGAGATCCCGAACAACCTGCAAGGTTTTGCCAGCCTGGGCGGCGATGGCTTGAACGTGCTCGCGAATCTCAACGGAACTGTCGGCATCGTTGGCGTTGCCCGCCTCCATCAAAATTGCGGAGAGGGATTGGCCGACTTCGTCGTGGAGTTCGCGCGCCAGTTTCCGACGCTCCTCCTCCTGGGCGCGTTCCAGACTGGCGGACAAGTCCCGCAGGTTGTCGCCGCGCCGCGCGACTTCCGATTCGAGACGCAGGGTGGTCAGGATGGTGGCCACGGCGAGCAGCGCGCCTCCGACGAGCGCGATCACGAACGAAACGATCAAAGAGCTTCGGAACTCGCCGGCGGACGCGGCGAAGCGCTCCTCGGCCTTGGCGAGGCCCCGCTGGTTGATGGTGCCGATTTGGTCGGCGATCTGGAGCATCGTCGTTCGCCGGGGCACCAGTTGTTCGTAGAAGAAGGTGTAGCGCAACCGGTCGCGCTGGGCGCGGTTCCAGTCGAAGGTGGTCTGCATGATTTGCCAATACGCGTCGATCTCGCCGCGCAACGCAAGGAACGCCTCGCGCTCGCCGGGGTCGAGGGAGACGGCATAGCGGTCGAGTTCGGCGCGGGTTTCCGACTCGATTCCCGCCAGGCGGTCGCGCTGGGGCTCGGCACCGGTATCGTCGGGCGAGAGCAGGTAGTCGCGGACGTAGGTGCCGGAGAGGTAGATCTGGGATCGGATGCGTTCCAGTTCGCCGAGGCGCTCGACGAAGCTTTGCCGGAGGCGGCGGTCGGTGTCGCGGACCCGGTCCAGCAGAACCAGTGTGCGACCGGCGGCGGCGAGCAGGAAGAGCAGGAGTCCGCCGAAACCTGCGAGTAGGACGAAGCGGGGTCTCAGCACGTCCTTCAGGATATCTGGAACCGTTCCCAACGGCTACTAGCCGATCTAATCCCAGATTGTACGGACGGCATACTGGCGGATTTACTCGGCACCGAAGACTTTGACGAGATCGTCAGGAAGAGGATCAAAGAAGCTGTCGGCTACGCCAAAGCCCTCCCAAAGTCCAAAACGGGGTGTGGCGGGCGATTCCTGCGGTGCGGGGATCGCGTCCAACCGGCCCGCCAACCCGCCCGAATGAGGAGTCTTGGCCTCCTGAGCATCGAACTTCAACATGATCCGAGTCTAACAAGTCATTCAGCCCCCAATATCCTGTCCAGACAGGATGGCCAACGCGTGCCGGAACGGTCAGAATGGAGGCATGAGAACCAGTTTCCGCATCAAGATGGGCTTGGCCGCCGTGGCAATCCTGCTGACCACCAGCGCGTGCAAGAAGAAGGTTGCCGCCGCCGTTGTGCCGCCCGCTCCCGCCCCTGTGGCCGCTGCCGCGCCTGCTCCCGCCCCGGCCCGGCCTGCCCCTCCGGCGCCCGCACCCACCCGCGCCGCTGCCCCGGCTCCGCCCGCTCCGGCATCCCGTTATCCCGACGCCGCCACCCGCGCCCGGATCGACGAACTCATCGGGCGCATTCAGGACGCCTACTTCGACTACGACCGCCACACCCTGCGCGACGACGCCGTGAAAGTTCTCGCCTCCGACGCCAAGGAACTGGCCAACATCATGAGCCAGTACCCCGACTACAAGCTCCGCGTGGAAGGCTACTGCGACGAGCGCGGTTCCTCCGAGTACAACCAGGCGCTGGGCGAGGCGCGCGCCAAGTCTGCGAAGGACTACCTGGTCTCGGTCGGCGTCTCGGGCACCCAGCTCACAACCATCAGCTTCGGCAAGGAACAACAAAGCTGCGCCGAACATGATGAAGCCTGCTGGTCCAAGAACCGGCGCGTGCACATCATTGCCATGAAGTAGGTCCGCCTTACGATGGAGTTTGACACTCCACACAATCCAGCCTGCGGCGCGGTTGACCGGCGCGGTGAATGTGCCGGGCGACCGCGCCATTTCCCAACGATTCGCCCTTCTGGCATCGCTCGCCGAAGGCCCCTCCAAGATCACCAACTACGGCAGTTCCGCCGAGGCCGCCGCGTTCCTGGATCGGCTTGAGGCTTTGGGTGTGAACATTGGGCGCGAGGGCGGGGTCGTGACGATCCAAGGCTTGGGCCTCGACGGTATCCCCCGTTCGGAATTCGGCGCGCTCGTGGGCAGTCTCGCCTGCGGCGGAGCCGACGAGTCGGCCAAGACCCGCGCGCTCTTCGACGCCTTGTTCACCGAAGGACCAACCGTCTTCCAAGAGCCTGCCATGCTCCGCGACCACACCGAAATCGCGATGCGGGCATTCGGGGCCGATGTTCGGTCTTTGCGGCGGATGATCACGGTCGAGGGACGTCCCAACCTCGAGGGCAGGGAAGTGGTGGTGCCGAACGATCTGGCGTTGACCGCCGCGTTCCTCGTGGCCGGGCTCGTGGTGCCGGGGTCGAACCTGGTGATCCAGAACGTGGGCTTGAACCCGACGCGCGCTACTCTGCTCGATTTCCTGCTCTCGGCCGGCGCGCGGATCCGCGTGGCACGGATTGAATCGGTGAACGGCGAGATGATCGGGGATTTGGAGGTGCGGCACACCCCGGTTGTGCGCTGCGGGCCGATCGACGGCGCGACCGCTGCGGAGTTGTCCGAAGAGCTGCCAGTCTTGGCGGTTCTCGGTGCGCTGTCGGAGGGCGGCTTCGCGGTTCGGAGAGCGCCGGGCTTGCAGTCCGAATTGCTGGCCGATGGATTGGCCCGGCTGGAAGTGACACCGGACGGCATCCGGGTGCCCGGACGTCAGTCGTTCCGGGGCGCGGCGCTGGATTCCCATGGCGACTGGCGGCTCGGCATGGCCTTCGCCGTGGCGGCGCTGCGGGCCGACGGGCCGTCGACTTTGGCGGGCGCGGACACTGTCGAGCAGGTTTTCCCCGGGTTCTGGTCGGTTTTGGAACGCCTCGCGGCATAGACTCGATTTCGGCTATACTGGGCGGAGAGG
Organism: uncultured Acidobacteriia bacterium; assembly: GCA_903907865.1. Classification (GTDB taxonomy): domain Bacteria; phylum Acidobacteriota; class Terriglobia; order Bryobacterales; family Bryobacteraceae; genus BOG-234. Next base: position 42,929 of record CAIVPR010000160.1, on the reverse strand, counting down.
TGCTCCATTTGACGCTCCGTATCGGGTTGATCGGGCTGCTGGTCCCGGCGCTTGGGTTGGCCGCCGCGCCGACTTTCAGCAAGGAAGTCGCGCCGATTCTGCAGAAGAACTGCCAGTCCTGCCACAGGCCGGGCGAGGCGGCTCCGTTTTCGCTGCTTACCTACAAGGAGGCGCGACCGTGGGCGTCGTCCATCAAGGAAGCCGTCCAGACCCGGAAGATGCCACCATGGTTCGCCGACCCCCACTACGGCAAGTTCTCCAACGACCGGACGATGGCCGCGAAGGACGTCGAGACGCTGGTCGCATGGGCCAACGGCGGCGCGCCCGAGGGGAATCCAAAGGATCTGCCCAAGCCCGTTGCGTTTGTTGACGGCTGGAACATCGGCAAGCCGGACCTCACCGTGAAGATGTCGCAGCCGTATGAAGTTCCGGCGTCGGGTACGATTGACTACCAATACATCCTTGTGCCGCTGAATCTGACCGAGGACAAGTGGGTCTCGTCAGCGGAAGTCCGACCGGGCAATCGGGCTGTGGTGCACCACGTGATTGCGTATTTGCGTCCGCCGGGGTCGGGTTGGTTGAAGGGGGCGCAGCCGGGAGTTCCGTATGTCCCCAAGCGCGGTGAGAACGGGCCGAACGAGTTCTTGGTGGGTTACGCGCCGGGGAGTCCGGCGACGGTGCTGCCGGAAGGCCAGGGGAAGTTGGTCCAAGCAGGCTCGGACGTGATCCTGCAGGTCCACTACACGACCAACGGCAAGCCGGGGACGGACCTTTCGTCAATCGGCTTGGTATACGCCAAGGGGCCCGTCAAAGAGCGGGTCTATACAGTTTCAGCGACCAACAACAGATTCGCGATTGCCCCGGGCGACGCGAACTACGAGGTCAAGTCGTCCTTCGAGTTCGGGGCGGAAACGCGGATCAACTTCCTCGCCCCCCATATGCACCTCCGAGGCAAGGATTTCAAGTTCACCGCGGTCTATCCGACAGGCGAGAGCGAAGTGCTGTTGAACGTGCCGAAATACGACTTCTCGTGGCAGCTGAGCTACCAGCCAGCGAAAGAGATCGTGATGCCTGCGGGGTCGAGGATCGACTGCGTCGCGCACTTCGACAACTCGCCGAACAACCCGAACAACCCCGATCCGACGAAGGTCGTCAAATGGGGCGACCAGAGTTGGGAGGAGATGATGATGGGCTTCTTCAACGTGACGGTTCCGGCGGACAAGGATTTGCGGAGCATTCTGCCGCAGCGGAAACCGGCCGGGGATTAGCCGCGGCGCACACACTCGTGTGTGCCGCGTCGAGAATCCTCTCGACGCTTGATTCAGCCAGCGCTGTTGTGCTCGTGCTCCGCCGGGCGCTCCACGGAGCACGGTTATCGCGACCTGAAGGTCACGGCAGCCAAGAATGGCGGCCCTACAACGGATGTGTGCTCTAACGGCAAAATGGAGCTGTCTGCACGAGGTCGCGCGTCGAGAGAATTCTCGAAGCGGCACGCAGGATTGCGCGAGCCACGGCGCGTTACTTCGTCGTGGTCATCTTCGGCAGCGCCATCGACGGCACAGGCTCGAACAACCCGAAAGCGAAAACATTCGTCCCCGCCGCCACCGCCACGTACTGTTTCCCGTCCACCTCGTAAGTGATCGGCGATGCAGTCAGCGAATCCCCGACGTTGAAATGCCACAAATGCCGCCCGGTCTTGGCATCCAGCGCTATCAAATGGCCGTCGTCGTCGCCGCTGAACAGCACGCCCGTCGCGGTTGAAACGGTGCCGCTCCAAGTCCGCGACGTATTCCCGACCGGATACTCCCACACCCGCTTGCCGTCCTTCGGATCGATCGCGCGCAGGTACACTTGTCCGCCGGGCTCCGTCGCGGCACCTCCCGCGAAATTCTTCATCGGGACCGGCTTCTGCGTGGAGAGCGTGAACATGCCGCACTCCTCAAGGGTTAGGACGTACAGCAGCCCGGTACCCGGATTGAAGCTCTGACCCATCCAGTTGGTCGCGCCCTTGATCGACGGGCAGACCCAGTTGCCCTCCGGCGTGGGGTCCTTGCCCGGCACCAGCACCGGACGACCCTTGTCGTCGATGCCCTTGGCCCAGGTGATGTTGTCCGTCAACGGTGTCGCCTTGAGATACTCGCCGGTCTGGCGGTCGAGGATGTAGAAGAAGCCGTTGCGGTTGGCGTGCACCACCACCTTGCGCGGCTTGCCGTTCCACTGAATCTCCAGCAGCACGGGCCAGCTTTGCGCGTCCCAATCGTGGACGTCATGCGGCGTGAACTGGAAATACCACTTCAGCTTGCCGGTTTCGAGGTCGAGCGCGAGGACGGAACTCGTGTAGAGGTTGTCGCCCATTCGGGGACCGCCCGCGAAGTCGGGCCACGGGTTGCCCGTGGTCCAGAACAGCGTGTTGGTTTCGGGATCGAAGGTACCCGAAAGCCACGTTCCGGCCCCGCCCCATTCATGCAGGTCGGACCACGTCTCGGAGCCCTTTTCGCCCTTCGCCGGAACGGTCCACGTGCGCCACAGTTCCTCGCCCGTCTTGGCCGACAGCGCCACGATGAACCCGCGCATGCCGCTGTCCCCGCCCGCGCTGCCAACCAGGACCTTGTCCTTCACCACCAACGGCGCGGACGTGGACGTGGTGCCCTTGTCCACATCGCCGAACTTCTTGTGGAACAACAGCGCGCCGGTCTGGCGGTCGAGCGCCACCAGGTAGTTGTCCGTGGTGGTGAAATAGACCGAGTCGCCCGAGATCGCCGAGCCGCGGTTGACGCCCTTTTTCGTCGCCTGCGGATCGTCATAGCGCCAGATCAGCCGTCCGGTGCGGGCGTCGATGGCGTGCATCGAGTTCGAATTGGTCACGTACATCACGCCCTTGTAGACGATGGGGTTGGTCCTGAGGCCGCCCGAATCCGGCACGTGGTAGGTCCACTGGGCTGTCATCGATCCCGCGTTCTGGGGCGTAATCTGTTTGAGCGGGCTGTAGCGCCAGCCTTCGTAGTTGCCCGCGTACGTGAGCCAGTCGGCACCGGGGCCCTTGACGATGTCCTCGTAGCGGACTTGGGCGGCCGTCCCGATGGGAAGGGACGACGCAAGTAGCAGGGTCAGGATCAGATTCTTCATTTGGCGCTCCGGACGGATTGGCGTGCGAGGTAGGCGAGCAGGTCCCGCATGTCGGTAGCGGAAAGCCGCTGGCCGTAGTCGGCGGGCATCGGCGAGCCCTCCTTAACCTGGAGTTCCCGGACCTTGTCCATGGAAACAAGGTGTAGGTCGCCCTTCTGGTCGACGATCTGCAGCGAGTAGTTGCTGCGGTTGCGGGCGATGCCCTGCAGCGTGGAGCCGTCCTTCATCGTGACTTTGACGCCCTCCGCGCCTTGGAGCTGGTAGTTCTTCGAGGGGTCGGTCTTGGACGGGACCAGTGCGTCGCGGATCGCGGCGAGCGGCTTGTTGGCCCCGATGTTCGACAGATCCGGCCCCATCCGGCTGCCTTTGCCGAGGATGGCGTGGCATCCGGCGCATCCGGCCTTGTTGAAGACGGCCTCGCCGTTGGCGGGATCGCCGGGGACGACGGCTTGGTTCGCGGGGCCCGATATGGACCGCAGATAGCCGGCGAGCTTCCACGTGTCGTCGTCGGAGAGGCTGGTGGGCGGCATATCTGTGCCGGGGAGTCCGTTGCGGAGGGTCGCGAACAACTCCCCGTCCGGAATGTTTCGCGCCAGCCGTTTGATGAGGTTGGGGCCGCGCCCGCCGATACCCTCGGGTCCGTGGCAGCCGCCGCAAGATGTCGCATAGAGCTTAGCTCCGGCGGCGACCGATTCGGGGTTCTTCAGGGAATCCGGGGCTTTGAGGTCGACCTGGCCGTGCTGCGCGAGCGCGAGGCACGGAAGAAAAAACAGAGCCAATGGGGCACGGACGGGGTTGCGGATGAAGCGGCGCATAACGAGGATTAGTTTATACGGTGTCGCTGTGAGATGTGGCCTGCGACATTATGCAGCAAGTTTCCGTGGTCCGACGGCACTTGCGACAGAGCCACGACAGCGATGGAGTTGGCTTTGCCAGACAGAATGCGTGTCTGGAACCAGGAACTGCTGGAAAGCTCTACAGAATCAACATGTTTCCGAGCCGCGACCGCAAGGGAGTGTTTGTTCGGGTAACGCGTTGCGTCGCACCCAGCGGGTGAAATACAGTCGTAGCCCGCTCGGGAGGGTGGACAGGTCTCAACCTGTCCACCCCGCCCTCAACTCCTCTACGCCGCCAACCTCTCCCCCTGCGCCTGCGCCAAGCTGTCGCAAGTGGTCTCCATATCGAGCAGTAGTCCCTCGACCCGCTCCATCAACCGCGCCAGCCTCCAACACGATCCCGCCAGGTTCCCAACCAGCAGGCCCTCCCTTGGGCCGACCGGCGCGAACTCTGCGTAGTAGCGGTTGGCGAAGGATCGGAATCGTGTGATGTCCTCGCCCGGCTCCAGCACCCTGGCCGCGAGGGCGTAGTGGCGACGGCCGTTCTGTGCGGAGCGGCGCTTGCCGGAAGGTGTCCTCGGGCCTGTCGATTTCTGTGCGTTGGCCCGGAATGCTGCGATCTGTCTTGCGGTTGCCATGGAATGGTTCCTCGGTTCGGTGGATTGGTATTGCTGCGGGACGGCCCGCATAGGCGTCCGACCCGCTTTGGATTGTAGGGCCGCGGACCGGCCATCCAAGCCCCTGAAAATCGCAAGTCGTTGGAAACGTGGGAAATATTGTTTGAAGATCGCTGTGATGGCGGCGGGCGGTCACCGCCAAAAACCCTACCGGACCGCCGCGATCCCTTTGGAATCAATACGAACCGCCCGTGAGCCCTTCGGCCCCCGGCTTGCACCACGTAGTCAAGTACCGAGGAGAAAACATGAAGAAACTAGTCGTATTTGCCGTCTTGGCTGCCGGTCTCAACGTTGCTTGCGACATGCGCGGACGCGACGGAGCCGCCGGTGCCCCCGGCGCGGCCGGAGCGCCGGGTTCCAACGGCGGAGCGGGAGCCAGCGGAGCCACCGGCGACCAGGGCAATGAAGGCCGCAGGGGTATGGAAGGCGCGCAAGGCCAGGAGGGCACCGCGGGTTCCACCGGGACCGTCGGCTCGACTGGCACGACCGGAACTGCCGGAGCAGCCGGTGCCGAGGGTGCCAAGGGCGACAAGGGTCGTCCGGGCCGTCCCGAAAGGCCGTAGCCTTGTCCCAGGGTGCGCGCGTCGTGACGACTCTCGACGCCGCACCCGTCCTCCCAGAAGCCGCACACGGCCAGCCGCGCCTCAGCTTCTGGGCCTCGTGGGCTTCGCGCGGGTGATCGCTAGAATGGAAGTCGATGCCAGACGCGCCCCAGGCCGCAGCCCCGACCGTTGCCAGTTTTGAATCCGCCCTCGACCAGCTCGAAAAAGTAGTTCGCGAACTCGAGTCCGGCGACCTCCCGCTGGAGCGCTCCCTGTCCCTTTTTTCGCGCGGCGTCGAGTTGAGCGACGCCTGCCGCAAGCAACTGGAGGAGGCCGAAACCCGCGTCGAGGCCCTCATCCGGCGCGACGGGGCCTATCAGGCGGAACCCTTCCGCCCGGAGAAATAGCCGACATGGCACTATCCGACATGACTCTTGCGGAACTGTTGAAAGAACAACAGCGGCTCGTCGACGCCGCGCTCGACCGTCTCACCCCTCCCGAGGAAGTCCGACCCCACACCATCCACAAGGCCATGCGCTACAGCCTCTTCGCCGGTGGCAAGCGCATCCGTCCCGTGCTCTGCCTACAAGCGGCGGCTGCGGTTTCCGGCCGGGACCCGGAGGCCGTTCCCGGAGCCGTCGTTCCCAGAGCCGTCGTTCCCGGAGCCATGGATGCCGGCTGCGCGTTGGAGATGATCCACACCTACTCGCTGATCCACGACGACCTCCCGGCGCTCGACAATGACGACTACCGTCGCGGCAAGCTCACCAGCCACAAAGTCTTCGGCGAAGCCATGGCGATCCTCGCTGGCGACTCCCTCTTCACCCGTGCCATCCAAGTGCTCACCCGGATCGAAGGCCTCGATGCCGCCGCGCGGTTGGCTCTGGTGGACGAACTCTCCTTCGCCTCCGGGACCGTCGACGGCATGATCGGCGGCCAGGTCACCGACATCGAATCCGAACGCAAGCCCCCGACCGCCGAACTCCTGCACGAGATCCACGCCGCCAAAACCGGCGCGCTCCTTCGGGCCAGCGTCCGCATGGGTGCCATCTGCGGCGGCGCGACCCCCGAACAGATGGACTGCATCTCCCGCTACGGCGAGCACATCGGCATGGCGTTCCAAATCGTCGACGACATCCTGGACGTCGAGGAATCCTCGGCCGCCTTGGGAAAGACGGCCGGCAAGGACGAGGCGCAGGGCAAGATCACCTTCCCGGCGGTCTACGGGCTCGAAAGGTCGCGCGAAATGGCGGCCGAGCAGTGCCGACTGGCCCACGCCGCGTTGGAGATCTTCGGCGACGCCGCGCTCCGCCTCCACGAGATTGCCGAGATGATCGTGTACCGGAAATCGTAGGCATTTTGTGAAGGAACGGCTGGACGTCTGGATGGTTGCCCGGGGACTTGCCGAGTCGCGCACCAAGGCGCAGGCTCTCATCATGGCCGGCGAGGTGTTCGTGGACGGGCAGAAAGCCGTCAAACCAGGCCAAGCGACCGGCGTCGGCACCCGCGTCGAAGTCGCTTCGCGGTTGAAATACGTCGGGCGCGGCGGTTTCAAGCTGGAGGGCGGGCTCGAGCACTTTCGCATCGACGTGACAGGGGCGATCTGCGCCGACTTCGGCTCATCCACCGGCGGCTTTACCGATTGCCTGCTGCAAAAGGGCGCGGTGCGGGTCCACGCCATCGATGTCGGCACCAACCAACTGGACTGGCGGCTGCGCAACGACCCACGCGTAGTGGCGCGTGAAGGGGTGAACGCGCGCCATCTGTTGCCGGACGACTTGGATGAAAAAGTCGACATCGCCGTCTGCGACGTCAGTTTCATTTCCGCGACCCTAATCGTACCCGCCATGGCGGGCGTGCTCAAGCCCAACGGGTGCATGGTCGTGCTGGTGAAGCCGCAGTTCGAAGTGGGCCGGGACCTTGTGGGCAAGGGCGGAATCGTGCGGGAACCCGAATTGCACGAAGCCGCTTGCGCCAAGCTGCGCGACTGCGTCGGGAACTTGGGGTTCGAGACCGATATCATGGAGAGTCCCATCACGGGAGCCGAGGGAAACAAGGAATTTCTGCTCTATGCACGGAGAAAATAGGTCGCCGAACGACCGCTGGGGCGCCGAGGGCAACGGATCGGGCGCGGGCGATGTCCGCACGGTCGGAGTTTTTGCCAAGCCCAACGCGCCGCTCGCCGTAACGCTGGTGCCGGAACTGCTCGAGTGGCTGGACGACCGGGGAATCACCGCCCGGCTGGACGTCGAAGCAGCCCGGTACGCGGGTGTCGAGGGTTTAGAACGCGACGAGGTCCCCGAGGGCTGCGATTTGGCGATCATCCTCGGTGGAGACGGCACGCTGCTCTCGGCCGCGCGCGCGGTGGGGCGTCGCGCGATTCCCCTTCTGGCCGTGAACCTCGGCGGCCTCGGCTTCCTGACCACCATTACCATCGACGATTTCTTCATCGAACTGGAGCGGGCTCTCCGCGGCGAGCGCCGGATTTCCCGCCGCAAAATGATCCGGGTCACAGTGGTTCGTGACGGCTTTGTGGTGGCCGAGTACCAGGCGTTGAACGACGTCGTGATCGCGAAATCCACTATCGCCCGCATTGTGGACCTGGAGGCCTGGATCAACGACGGCTTCGTGTCCAAGTACAAGGCCGACGGGCTGATCATTTCCACCCCGACAGGCTCGACCGCGTACTCGCTCGCGGCCGGCGGGCCGATCATCTACCCGACCGTCAACGCGTTCTGCCTCACTCCGATTTGCCCGCACACACTGACCAACCGGCCGCTGATCATCCCGGCGGAACTTGGCGTGCGGGTGGTGAACAAGGCGCTGCACGACGAGTCGTATTTGACGGTGGACGGGCAGGTGGGCGTCCCGCTGGAATCGGGCGACGCGGTGGAGTGCGTGGTTGCGGATTTCGACGTCCTACTGATCCGCCCGCCGCACAAGACGTTTTTCGAAGTGTTGCGGCAAAAGTTGAAGTGGGGTGAACGCTAGCGCAACCTTTTAGGTCGCTGTAACCGGACTACCTAGACACTAAACCTACTTCCCCCTACCCGTCATACCCCGGATCCTATTCCAAATCCCCTCGACGAACCCTTCCTTCGCCGTGGCAGGTTTGTTAGTAGGCACAACCAGGCTCTGCGGTAACTCGCTCCCCTCGTCCTCGGATTTCTGCGATTCGCACCGGGCCTCGCCGGCCGACCGCACGGCATTCCCCGCCAGCGTGTAGCTCTTGCGGATTCGCAGGCCGTCCGGTTTTTCGAGGCAGACCGAAAACTCCCCCTCCTTCGCCGCCACGGGGAAGAAACCCCGCTGGCGCCGTTGGATGAACGCCGTCTCGTAGCGGTGCCTCCGCGTGCTCCAAGTAAAGACGCGGAAGCCGTCGAAGTCGTGGTCCTCGCCCAGGGTTTCCGACGTCGTCCACAGCCAGACGTCGTGGCTCTCGCCGTGGTCCATCGTCGCGCCGATCTTGAAATAGGACGTGATCCGGTGTCCCTCGGCGTATTGCGCCACCTCGTCCGGCACCGCCATGTAAAGGCGGCTGGTCAAGACCCATCCAGTCTGGCCGGTTGGGGTGCGGACCAACGTCCAGTCGTCGTGCGCGGCGGGCGGCAGATTCTCCTCGGGCGTCAGGCTGCGCTCCTTGGACAACGCGACCCAGTCCGGGGGCGGCGACGGCGGCGCGGGCGGAGGCGGCAACTCTTCGCTCGCTTTGTTCTGTTTCTTATCCTTGCCCTTCGCCTTGCGTTGCGGTTTCGGCTTGGGCTGGAGGATCTGCCGTTTGGGCATGGGCGCACGGCCTGTGACCAAGTGCGCGATCACGTCCACTTTCTCGCCTTCCCGCACCTGCACGAAGCTCGCGGACGAGCGGTTGGCCTCGGTGTGCATGTTCAGAGTGCCGAAAGTTGTGGCGACTCCCTGTGACGGCAGGTCGGCGGTCCTTTGCCGCAACGTGAGCAGCCGCTTCATCTGGGCGGAGTCGAGCAGTTCCCGGTCGTCGGTCCAACCTTCGGCCCCGGAAGGTGTGCGCACCTTGTACCAACGGCGCCGTTGGGCGAGGATTTCCAGCCGGTCGCCATGGTGGGCGATGGCGGCAGCGGGGGACTTCGGGTCGATGTCCTTGTGGAGGTTGAGGGTGGATGGTCCCGCGAAGGCCTCGCCGATGACGGGGTCGCGTTCGGGGCCCCGGCTGCATGCGGTGACCAGCACGACGGTCAGAAGGAGATACAAGCGATGGATCGGAAGTCTCAAGGTGGCGGACAGGGTCTCTATACCCAGAGTAACGTCTCCAGCATATTGGGTGACGGGTCGGCTAAAATCGATAGGATGAAGACGCTTGCGAAGTCCGCCTTGTTTTCCACCCTCCTCGTTTCTGGCATTGTCCTTGCGGCGGCTGTTCCAACCGCATCGGGGGCAACCTGGTTCGTCCGGGCTGCGCCCACCACCGTCGTGATCGGCAACTACAGCGCCAACACGCAGCCAGTATTGAACGTGAAGTCGGGGGACTCCGTCAGGATCGAGACTGTCTCGGGCAGTTCGAACTTGTTCCGCCAACTGGGCCTGAAGGACAACGAGATCCCGCCGGCGCTCACGGCCATCGAGGCCGGCGTGAAGGAACGCGGTCCGGGCGGCCATATCCTGACCGGTCCGGTCTACATCGACGGGGCCGAGCCGGGCGACACCTTGGAAGTGCACATCGAGAAGATCGACCTCGCCGTGCCGTGGGCGTACAACAGTTTCCGTCCCACCGCCGGTTTTCTACCGGAGGACTTCCCGAACTCCGCCAACAAGCTGATCCGGCTCGACGTGGCCCGGAACGTGGGCCTGTTCGGACCCGGAATCGAGCTTCCCCTGCACCCGTTTTTCGGCAGCATGGGCGTCGCGCCGCCCGCTTGGGCCGGTCGGCTGAACAGCGCTCCGCCATGGATGCACGCGGGCAACCTGGACAACCGGCAACTGGTGGAGGGCACCACGCTTTATATCCCGGTGCACGTGAAGGGCGCGCTCTTCCAAGTGGGCGACGGCCATGCGGGGCAGGGTGACGGCGAGGTCGACATCACGGCCATGGAGACGGCCCTGAACGGCACCTTCCGATTTGTGGTCAGGAAGGATTTGCACATCGAGTGGCCGCGGGCGGAGACGCCGACCCACTATATCTCGATGGGAATGAACGAGGAATTGGTCGACGCAGCCAAGCAGGCGGTGCGGGAAATGATTGATTTCCTCGTTACGGAAAAGGGGCTCGGCCGCGACGACGCCTACATGTTGTCGAGCGTGGCGGCCGACTTCTCCATCACGCAACTGGTGGACGGCAAAAAGGGCGTGCACGGCATGATCCCCAAGTCCATCTTCTTGAGGAAATAGGTCCGCGGAAACGGTCCGCGGGCCAGCAGGGAGATCGTCAGTCCGCGCTGGTGCCACTCGTGGACCACGCGCATCGAGAGCCGGTCGGCAACCGCGCGCGCCGAAAGCTGCGGCTTGTAGCCGAAGTACGTTTCCTGCAGCCATCGGGCGGGACCCGAACGGAGGATGCCCAAGGGATCCCACACCGTGTCGTAGACGACGATCATGTCGGGGCGCTTGTCCTGCAGCGGGGCAATGTCCTGCTCGTGGAATCCGGCCAGCTCCACCACGTCGCGTTCCTTTGAAACGTAGCCGTACTCGGGGTGGCGCAAGGCGGCGGAGAAGGGAAATGTTGTCGCGATTGTGCCCCTGCGCAGTTCAATCGACCCGGCGGCTTTCGAGCCCAATTCGACGAAACTGGTAAAGAGAAGGTTGTCCTCGAGCGGGAAAGGATAGGGCGGATTGATCCAATTGGCCGCCAGCAGGGCTGCCAGCACCAGCGCGGTCGCGGGGCGGCGGAGGCGGGGAAGCAGGGCCGTCATGGAAATCGCGAACGCCGAGTAGAGCACCGGCAGCACCGGCAGCATGTACCGCTCCAGGATCGCCCCTCCGAGCACGCTGAACACGGCGACATGGACGGCGACAAACGACGCGGACACGCGCCACGCGCGGCTACGGAACTGCGGGACTCTGCGGACCGCCCAGACGAATGCTGCCGTGCCCACGAAGTGGCCGTCGGCCACGAAGACATAGTAGAGGCGCCGGACGAACGCGGTCGCCAGTCGGACGGGCTGGATCAGGTAGATGAGGTTGTAGTCGGTGAATTCCTGGTTGCCGAACCAGTGGCCTGTCCCGTGTTTCAGGATCGCGAGCCAGCCCAGCAGCGGCAGCAGCGGCAGCGCGAACCACGCGGCCAGCTTGGGGCGTCGTTCGACGACGAGCCAAGCCCCAAATAGCGCGGGCACCACGATTCCCGTTTCTTTCGCCAGCACCAGCGCGACGCACGCCAGTGCCGAGTCCCGGTGCCTCTCCTGCAGGAACAGCAGCAGGGCGAGCGCGGAAAAGCACATCGCGGGCATGTCCAGTTGGGCCAGCATCGCCTGGGCGAAGAAGAGCGGCGAGATGAGCGTGAAGACCGCCGCGCCGAAAGCGGGAGTCCCTTGGCAGCCCCGCGAGAGTTCGATGGCCAACAGGAATGTCGTGAGGACGCCGAAGGCGGCGACCAGCAGCATCGCCACCCGCGTCGCGACCACGGAGAAGCCGACGATGTGCCAGATGGTGGCCAGATAGGCCATCACGCCGGGCGGGTGCACGTTGGGATTGGTGGAGTGCGGAATCCACGCGCCCTGGCGGTAGATGTCCAGCGCCGCCGGGATGAACTGGCCCATCTCGTCCCAATGGAAAGGAAGACGCAGCAACGGTCCGTGGGAGAGCACGGTGAAGGTTACGATGGCCGCGTAGGCCATCAGGTAGGATCGGAATCGGACCCGGAGTCGCGCCGGTCTCATGGCCGCTGTCGTTCTCCTGGGGAAGCTTCTACTGGATGAAGCCCGGATTGTCGCCCCGGGGCTCGAGGCGGATCTCGCCGAGGGAGGCCTCGTACTGGCTCACATGCTGCTGCAGCATGCCCAGGAGCGCCTTCGCCTGCTGGGGGCTGAGGTAGACGCCCTGGAAATTGCGGATATTTACGTTGTCGTTGGCCGACGGGTCGATCCGCCCGAACAAGAGGAAGAAATCCCACAAACTGGCCCTCAGTTGGACGCTGTTGGCGTAGGACTCGCGGTAGTCCTCGGTATTCTGAAGTACGATTCGGGGCTGCGAAGGGGGCATCGATCTCCATGGTACCGTGTTCTTACGTGTCCGAACCGCTGCGGACACTTGACAATGGAGGTGCCGGCGGTTTATGGTGGCTTTTCGCCTTCCTTCCGGCATCGGTGCAAAACGGGGCGGGCCAAGCCCGGACGGGCGCAAGAAACAACGTGGACAATCGCGAAGAGATACTGCTGGACCACAACTATCCGTCGACGCTCGACAGCGTTGACGAGGCCGAGTCCGAGATTCTGAAGGCCGCACAGGCCGTTGGGGTCGACGAGGACGATGAGCACCGGATCGCCATGGCTGTCCGCGAATGCATGGTGAACGCCGTGGTGCACGGCAATCGCTATAACAGGAACAAGATCGTCCATGTCGGAGTCTCCAAACAGGATGGCCGGTTTACAATTCGGATTACGGACCAGGGCGAAGGTTTCGAGGTGCAGGAGGTTCCGGACCCGCTCCAGGAAAACAACTTGCTGCGGCAGTCGGGACGTGGGTTGTTCCTGATGGGGGCCTTTATGGACGACGTCAAGGTCCGGAAGGCGGATCCGGTCGGAACCGAGGTCATGCTGGTAAAAAATTTGGCACCGCAGCAGTGATCGCGGCGCTATTCGGTTGTACAGGATTTGGTGGGGCCAGGATTTTGGCACGGCAGGGCCCCGTCGCTGAGTCGCGGCGGTGGAATCAAAAAAATTTCTGAATCGGGAGGCAAGAAGTGAGCGTAAAACTGAACACCCGCATTGAGGGTGGCATCACCGTAGTGGACGTCGAAGGCCGGATCACACTCGGCGAGGGATCGAGCGCCCTTCGCGATCTGATCAAGGATCTCATCGCGAAAGGCCAAGTCAAGGTCCTGCTGAACCTGAGCGAAGTGAACTACATCGACAGCTCCGGCATCGGCGAACTGGTCTCGGGCTTCACCAATGTGTCCAACGCGGGCGGCGCGATGAAGCTGCTCGGGTTGACCAAGCGGGTGAAGGATCTGCTCCAGATCACCAAGCTGTACACGGTGTTCGACGTGCACGAAGAAGAAAAGCACGCGCTGAAGAGCTTCTAGTCGAAGGCTTCCGAGGTTCGAGGATGGCAAGGCCGGGCTCCGCTGGACGGGGTCCGGCCTTTTGTGCGTCCGGGACAAGGGCTCCGGGGCGGTTGAAAGCCGCTTGCATTTTCCCCCAATTGGGTGCCTGAGTCCGGGCACGTGGCCATTCGACGCTCTCCCCTAGCCACTCTTTGCGCGAGAGCCCTATCCGCCCCCCACAAACTGCACGATCTCCACCACGGCCCCGGCTACGACCGATGTCGCCGCCCAGCGGTCGCGTTTGACGATCTCGCGGTCCAGTTCCACTGCGACCCGTTCCGGTTCCAGACCTAGGGACACCACCAGATCGACCAAGGTAGCCCCCGCCGGTACCGGTCGCCGCTCCCCGTTCACCATTGCCCACGATTCAGATTTGCCCGTCATGCGTCAGTTGTTGCCTCCCACCCGACCCGCCATCGCGTACCGCTCAGGACCTCGATTGCCCCTGTGGTGTCCTTCTTCGGCGGCGGCTCGTCCTACCGCCAATCGTACCAACCGTGGAAGGGATCGGCACCGGCAGCGTCTCTGTTGCCGCACTAGCGATCAAGATCGCGTTCGAGGGCGTACTCGCCCGCCCGTCCATCCTTGACCGCCGACGGCCACCCTGACCTCCGCCCGCCACCCATGGCCCCGTTTCCGCCTCCGCCCGAACCCGTGGATTATCATAAGTCGAGGGGCGAATCAGGCCTCCCAATTCGACACGATGCCAACTACTCCCGCCGAACAGTGGCTCCCCATCCTGATGCAGGCGACCTTTGCCGTCGTCATAGCAGCCGCTTTGGTCACCCTCTCCTTCGCCCTCGGCCACAGGGTCAAGAACCCCATCAAGGACATGGCCTACGAGTGCGGCATCAAGCCCACCGGCGACGCCCGCGAACGTTTCAGCGTCAAGTTCTATCTGGTTGCCATGTTGTTCATTCTGTTTGACATCGAAGCCATCTTCCTCTACCCGTGGGCGGTTGTCTACAAGCAGTTGAAGATGTTCGCCTTCACCGAGATGCTGGTCTTCATCGGCCTCGTGCTGGCTGGTTTCTTCTACATCTGGAAGAAGGGTGTGCTCGATTGGGCCGCAACCAACCGCGACAACGGCCCTGTAACCGGCGGCCTCCCCTCAAACCTGAAGAGCATGTTGGAGCCCGTGCCTGCCACGGCAATCCCGACAAGGCGGTCCAACTAGCAACATGATTCCCGAAGCCCTTACAGCCAATCCGACCGTCGCCGCGCTGGCGGATCTGGCGACTTCCGCGAAGTTTGAATTCAGCGAGTTGACCGTCGAGACTGCCCCCGAAGACATCGTCGAGGCGCTCAGCCGGGTCAAGTATGATCTCAACTACGAACGCCTGACCTCTGTCACCGGCGTTGACCGGTTCCCCGAGGAGCCCCGCTTCGAAGTCGTCTACCATCTGCAGTCGGTAGCCGGAAAATCCCGCCTCCGCCTCAAGACCCGTGTTTCCGGTACCAACCCCGAAGTCCCTACCGCCACCTTGGTCTACCGTTCCGCCGAGTGGTACGAGCGCGAAACCTTCGACCTCTTCGGAATTAACTTCTCCGGTCACCCCGACATGCGCCGCATTATGATGCCGGACGGCTGGGAAGGCCACCCCCTCCGCAAGGATTATCCGATCACGGGGGCAAGGTACTAAAGATGTCCAACTATTCGGGGATCAGCAACCCCTCCGACGTCCACCGCGACCACGACCTGCACGAGAAAAACGGCTCAGGGCACCGTACTTTAGTGCTCAACATGGGCCCGCAGCACCCGTCGACGCACGGCGTTCTCCGCCTGTTGCTCGAACTGGACGGCGAAACCATCGTCAAGGCCGCTCCGGATATCGGCTACCTGCACACCGGCATCGAGAAGGAATTCGAGGTCAAGACGTACCAGCAGGGTGTCACCCTGACCGACCGGATCGACTACCTCGCGCCCCTCTCGAACAACCTTGTGTACTGCTTGGCGGCGGAAAAGCTCCTTGGGCTAGAAATTCCCGAGCATGCGCAATGGACCCGCGTCATGCTGGCCGAGTTCACGCGGCTCAACAGCCACCTGGTCTGGCTCGCCACGCACGCCATCGACATCGGCGCGATGTCGGTCTTCCTATACTGCTTCCGCGAACGCGAGGAAATCCTCCGGATCTTCGAAATGTTCTCGGGCCAGCGCATGATGACCAGCTACTTCCGGATCGGCGGCCTCGCGCTGCCCCACCCGCGAGGCTGGCAGAAGCGTGTGAAGGATTTTGTCGACATCTTCCCATCGCGAGTCGACGAGTACGAAAACCTGCTGACGAACAACCGGATTTGGACTGGACGCACCAAGGGTGTCGGCTACATCTCTCTGGAAGACATGCTGGACCTGGGGGTAACCGGTCCCATGTTGCGCGCGGCCGGATTGAAGGTGGATGCCCGTAAGGATTCTCCTTATTCCAGCTACGAGAAGTTCGACTTCGAAGTTCCCACCCGCACGGAAAACGACGTCTACGCCCGTTACCTGCTGCGCGTCGAGGAAATGCGGCAGTCGCACCGGATCATCAAGCAGGCTTTGGAGGGCATGCCGTCGGGCTCCCACCAGGCCGACGCGCCGGGCATAGTGCTGCCGGACCGCGAAAAGATGAAGACCCAGATGGAGTCCCTCATCTACCACTTCAAGATTGTGAGCGAAGGCTTCCGGGTGCCGGAAGGCGAAGTTTACCAAGCAATCGAGTCGCCCCGCGGCGAGGTCGGCTGCTACATGGTGAGCGACGGTACGCAGAAGCCCTACCGCGTCCACTGGCGCGGACCCAGCTTTGGGAACCTGCAATCAACATCGAAACTGATCGAGGGGACGCTGATCGCCGACGTGATCGCGGCCCTCGGCAGCATGGACTTCGTCCTGGGAGACACGGATCGCTAATGACTTTCTCTCCTGAACTCGAGGCACGCTTCGAGAAATTTTTGGCCAAGTACCCGGCCGACCGGAAGCGCTCGGCATTGATCCCGATGCTGATCTACGGTCAGGACGAGGTCGGCTCTGTAACCGAGGAACTGATCGCGGAAGTCGCCAAGCGCGTCGGCGTGAAGCCCCTCGAAGTCCGCGAGGTTGCGGGCTTCTACTCGATGCTGCACGTCGGCAAGCCGATGGGCAAGCACCACGTGCAGGTCTGCACCAATATCTCCTGCATGCTGGTGGGCGGCGCGGAACTGTACGACCAGGCCTGCCACAAGCTGGGCTTGGGCCACAAGCAGGTTTCGGCGGATGGTTTTATCTCTTTGGAAGAGGTTGAGTGTATGGGTGCCTGCTCCTGGGCCCCGGCCGTCCAAATCGGCTACGATTTCTACCACAACATAACCCCGGCGCAGCTGGACAAGCTGCTGGACGGGTTGAAGGCGGGCAAGAACCCCGACCAGATCACTGAAGTTCCGAAGGTCAACTGCTGATGCCCTACAACCAGCCCCATCCTCTCGAAGTACGGGTTCTGACGCGGCGTTTCGGCCTGCCGAACTCGCAGTCCATCGATACCTATCTGGCAAACGAAGGCTACCAGGCGCTTGAAAAGGCGACTGCGATGTCGCAGGACGAGATCATCAACGAGGTGAAGGCTTCCGGGCTCCGCGGACGCGGCGGCGCGGGCTTCCCCACCGGCATGAAGTGGGGCTTCGTACCCCGCAGCTCCCCCAAGCCGAAGTACATCGTCGTCAACGCCGACGAATCCGAGCCCGGCACCTGCAAAGACCGCCTCCTGATTGAGTACGATCCCCACCAGTTGATCGAAGGTATCATGATCGCTGGTCTGGCGGTCGGCGCGCAACAGGGCTACATTTACATCCGTGGCGAATTCCGGTATCTCATCGGCGTCATGGACAAGGCCATTGAAGAGGCCTACGCGCGGGGCATCCTGGGCGACAACGTCCTCGGCAAGGGCATCAAATTCCATTTGGCGACGCACTCCGGTGCGGGCGCTTACGAGTGCGGCGAGGAATCGGCACTGCTGGAATCGTTCGAAGGCAAGCGGGGAAACCCGCGCATCCGGCCTCCGTTCCCGGCGGTCGCGGGCGCGTACCAATGTCCGACGGTCCTCAACAACGTGGAAACGTTCTGTGCGGTCCCGACCATCATTCTGCGGGGCGCGAAGTACTTCGCCGACTTGGGCTCGCCCAAGAACGGTGGCACGCGGTTGTTCTGCCTCTCCGGGCACGTCAACAATCCGGGCGTGTACGAACTCCCGATGGGTTTCAATTTGCTCCGACTGATCAACGAGGTCGGCGGCGGCGTGCGCGGCGGCAAGAAGTTGAAGGCCGTGATCCCCGGCGGCTCCTCCTGCCCGGTGCTGAAGGCCGACGAGTGCGATTTGGCCATGGACTTTGACACGGTCGCGGCCGCGAAGTCGATGCTCGGTTCCGGCGGTGTGGTCGTGATGGACGCGGACACCGACATCGTGAAGGCCGCCCTCCGGATCATGAAGTTCTATGCCCACGAAAGCTGCGGCTGGTGCATTCCGTGCCGCGAGGGCACGACGTGGCTAAAGAAGTTGCTCCAAAGAATGGATGACGGCACTGGTCAGCGGAGCGACATCGTCTTGATCGGTGATCTCTCCAAGAACATGCTGGGCCGGACCTTCTGTCCGCTGGGCGACGCGGCGGCAATGCCGACCATCGCCTTTGTGGAGAAGTTCCGCGACGAGTTTGAAGCGAAGGTGGCTGCCTAGATGGCTGATTTGGTCAAATTTACGATCGACGGTCGGGAACTGGAAGCCCCGGCAGGCACGCTGGTAATCGAAGCGGCCCGCCAGAACGGCATCGAGATCCCGTCCTTCTGCTATTACGAAGGTTACTCGCTGCAGGCCGCCTGCCGCATGTGTTTGGTGGAAGTGGAAAAGATGCCGAAGATGCAGGTTGCCTGCACGCTTCCGGTGATGCCCAACATGGTCGTCAAGACCGACACCGAACCGGTCCGCAACGCCCGCAAGTACACCCTCGAATTCCTCCTTGCCAACCACCCGCTCGACTGCCCGGTCTGCGACAAGGGCGGCGAATGCGAACTCCAGGACATGGTGTTCCGCTACGGGGCGGGTGAAAGCCGTTTCACCGAAACCAAGCTCCACGTGGACGAACAGCAATGGTCGCCCGTGGTGTTCTACGACGCCCCCCGCTGCATTCTCTGTTTCCGCTGCGTTCGCGCCTGCGACGAAGGCATGGGAGTCGGCGCACTGGGCGTTGTCAACCGCGGTGCCATGTCGCTCATCGCCCCCAACCAAGGCGACCACCTAGAGTGCGACGAATGCGGCCAGTGCATCGACATCTGCCCCGTAGGCGCGCTGACCAGCGGGACCTACCGTTACCAGACCCGTCCGTGGGAAATGGAGCATGTCGGCACCGTCTGCACCCACTGCTCTGACGGCTGCAAGACCACCCTCGGCGTGCGCGGCGACGAGATTGTCCGCGGCAACAACCGGGACCGGTCCGGCATCAACGGCGAGTTCCTCTGCGCCAAGGGCCGTTACGCCTTCGACTTCTACAACCACGCTGAACGCCTGCAGTCGCCGATGATGAAGGTCAACGGCAAGCTGGAGCCGGTTTCCTGGAGCCAAGCCCTGAAGGCTGTGGCCACGAAGTTCTCTTCGATCCAGGCCGCTGGCGGCAAGTTCGGCGTGATCGGGTCCAACCAGACGACGAACGAGGAGAATTACTACCTCCAGAAGTTCGCGCGGCAGGTTTTGGGCACCAACAACATCGACCACCGCCGCACCGGCGACGTTACCACCTTGGTGGACGCCCTCTCCGGCAAGACCGGCAAGTTGGCCACGACCGCTGACTTCTACGAGACCGGCGCGGTCCTTGTGATCGGTGCCGACCTAGCGGTGGAGCATCCCTTCCTTTCCTTCCAGATCCGGGCCAACTACCGGCACCATGCCGCTCACGTCTACGCCGTGACTTCCGAGGGCGTCCGCGAAGACCAATACGCGGCGAAGTCGGTGCGCAAGGCCGCTGGAACGGAGCTCGAAGCGCTGGAAGACTTGCGGTCGGCGTTGGCCGCTGAATCCGGCCTCGTGATCGCGTTCAACGATTCGGTCAAGGGCTCGGCAGTCAATACGCTCGTGGAATTCGGCGAGTCGCTCGGCATCCCCGTCAAGTACGCGGCGCTGGTGGACTACTCGAATTCGCGCGGAGCGGTTGACTTCGGCCTCACCCCCGAACTTCTCCCCGGCTTCCAGGCATCCAACCAACCCGGGCTCACTGCCGCCGAAATTGTCGCGGCGAAGGACTTGGCCGCCCTCTGGGTAATCGGGGACAACCCCCTTCAGAACGCGAAACTCGGCTCCACCAAGGCGTTCGTTGTGGTGCAGGACATGTTCCTGACCGAGACCGCCAAAGCTGCCGACGTGGTTCTGCCCTCGGCCAGCCTTTACGAGAAGAACGGCACAGTGACAAACGGTTGCGGTGAAGTCCAGCGCGTGAAGCGCGCGGTATCGACCCTCGGCACCAAGCCGGACCTCGAAATCATCGGCCTGATTGGCAAGGAAATGGGCGCGGCCCAGAAAATGGGTCCGTGGTCGCCCGATGCCGTCTACAACGAAATCCGCGCCAATGTGAAGGGTTACGACATTCCGCTTCCGATGGTCCTGATGGGTGCCCAGCAAACGGCCCCGGTCAACGGACGCGTCGGCGTGGAACCCCGCCCCGAGTTGGTGCGCTCCGCCAAAGAGAACCTTTTCACCTCGGGCACCTTGGGCAAGTATTCTAAAATACTGAACTCGGTCATCGAGAGACGGGCTGGGCTACACCAATAATGGAATTCCTGATCATCACCTCGATCAAACTCGCGCTCATCCTGTTCGTCTTCATGACGACACTGGCCTACCTGCAGTGGGTGGAGCGCAAGGTCATCGCGCACGTGCAGGTCCGCATGGGTCCCTCGCGCGTTGGCCCTCACGGCTTGCTGCAACCGCTTGCCGACGTGATCAAGCTGATCACGAAGGAAGGCGTCCTACCGCCGCACGTCAACACTTTCTATTACTTGGCGGCACCATTCCTGTCCGTCTTCTTCGCGTTGATTTCGATCTCGATCATCCCGTTCGGGACCGGTGTCGAGATTCCGGCCTTCCACATGGGTGGCGCGACCTACGGCCCCTACAAGACAATGTTCGAGTTGGCCGACGCCAACATGGGCATCCTTCTGGTGCTGGCGATCAGCTCCATGGGCGTTTATGGCATCGCACTGGCGGGATGGTCCTCCAACAACAAGTACGCGCTGATGGGCGGTCTCCGCAGTTCGGCGCAGATGATCAGCTACGAATTGCCGATGAGCTTGGCCATCGCGGCCCCGTTGCTTTCGATCGGCAGTTTGAATTTGCGGCAAATCAGCGATGCGCAGGCGGGCTACTCGCTCGGCGTGATCCCCCACTGGGCAATTTTCGCGTTCCCCGCGCCCCAGTTCTTCTCGTTCATCATTTTCATGATCGCGGCGTTCGCCGAAACCAACCGCATCCCGTTCGATCTACCGGAAGCGGAAAACGAGCTGGTCGCCGGATTCCACGTCGAGTATTCGAGCATGACGTTCGCCTCGTTTTTCATGGCTGAATACGCGAATATGGTGACGGTCTGTTCGATCGCGACACTTTTGTTCCTCGGTGGCTGGCAGCCGCTGTGGCCTGCGGCCTACGGCTCCAACTTCGTCGCCCCACTGATCTTCGCGGGTGCCGGTGCCATCTGCATGCTCCACGGCATGAACCCGGCGCGGCCCTTCGACCGGATCACGCTCCCGGTCTTCGGTGTCATCTTCTTCGGCTTGGCTGGCCTGATGGCCTTCCCGCCGACGGTACCGATTCTTATGCCGATGTTCTGGTTCCTCGGCAAGGTCGGGTTCCTGCTCTTTGTCTTCATCTGGATTCGCGCCACTTTGCCCCGGTTCCGCTACGACCAACTGATGGGCTTCGCATGGAAGTTCCTCTTCCCGGTGGCGTTGGCTAACTTGCTCATTACAGGCTTCCTGGTGGCCTTGGTCTCCTAAATGGACCTCTTCTTCTTCCTCCTCTTCGCGTTCATCGCGGTCGCTTGCGCGGTCAGCGTGGTGCTGCAGAAGCACCCGATTTCCTGCGCGCTTTCTCTGGTGGGGACGATGGCCTCGCTGGCCGTCCTCTACCTCTTGCTGGGTGCCGAGTTCATCGCCATGGTACAGGTGATCGTCTACGCCGGAGCCATCATGGTGCTCTTCGTTTTCGTCATCATGCTCCTCAACGCGGGCGAGGAATCCTCCAAGGGTCGCAGCTGGATCGCCAAGATTGCCGGTTTGCCGGCTTTGGCGGCTCTGCTCGGAATCCTCGGCTACGCCATGCTGACCTTCTACCCGATGGTCGGCCCCAAGGCCAGCCTCGTTCACTTCGGCGACTTCACCGGCGGCGGCGCCAAGGAAATCGGTACGGCGCTCTTCACGGAGTACCTGCTGCCCTTCGAAGTCACCTCGATCCTGATTCTCATCGCGATTCTGGGCGCAATCGTCCTCGCACGAAAGGAGATCGACTAATTGGATCCCCAAGTACTCATGCAGACGCTCGGCAAGGGTGTCCCGACCTCTTGGTACCTCGCTTTGAGCGCGGTCCTGTTCACCATCGGCGTGGCAGGCTTTATCCTGCGCCGCAACATTATTACGGTATTCATGTGCATCGAGCTCATGCTGAATGCCGTCAACCTGAGCTTCATCGCCTTCGCCCATGAGCACCGTCAGGTGTCCGGGCACCTCTTCACGTTCTTCGTGATGGTGGTGGCCGCGGCCGAAGCGGCGGTGGGACTCGCGATCATCCTGACGGTGTTCAAGAACCGCTCGACCCTGAACATCGACGAAATCGATTCACTCAAGAACTGATGCAGAATCTCTGGCTCATTCCCGCCCTCCCGTTCATCGGCTTCCTGATCAACGGCATTCTAGGGCGCAAGTTGTCCAAGGCGGTGGTCAGCGCGATCGCGGTGCTCAGCGTCGTGCTTTCGTTCGGCCTCGTTGTCAGCGTGGGTCTCTCCAGTGGCTGGGGCGAGCATCCCATACACCAGCACTACTTCACTTGGATCCGCAGCGGCGGCGTCGATATCGGCTGGGACTTCATGGTCGACAAGCTCACCATGATCATGCTGATGGTTGTCACCGGCATCGGCTCCCTGATCCACATTTACGCCACTGGCTATATGGCGCACGAGGAAGGCTACTACCGCTTCTTCGCCTACCTCAACCTGTTCATGTTCTTCATGCTCAACCTTGTGTTGGGCGCCAACTACCTCCTCCTGTTCGTCGGGTGGGAAGGCGTTGGCTTGTGCAGCTACCTCCTCATCGGCTTCTACTTCGTCAAGAAGAGCGCGACCACGGCGGGCAACAAGGCGTTCATCGTCAACCGCATCGGCGACTTCGGCTTCTCCCTGGCGATGTTCCTGATCTTCATCACCTTCGGCTCGCTCGACTTCGGCAAGGTGCTCTCCGCGGCTCCCGGCAAACCGGTTGAGGTCCTGACGGCCATCGCCCTGCTGATGCTCTTGGGTGCCACCGGCAAATCGGCGCAGATTCCGCTCTATGTCTGGCTCCCTGACGCCATGGAAGGCCCGACCCCCGTGTCGGCCCTGATCCACGCGGCTACCATGGTCACGGCGGGCGTTTACATGTGCTCCCGGTCGGCGGCAATCTTCCTGAAGGCGCCTATCGCGATGGAGACGGTGGCAATCGTCGGTCTCGCTACCGCAGTTTTCGCGGCGACCATCGGCCTGACGCAGTACGACATCAAGAAGGTGTTCGCGTACTCGACTGTTTCGCAACTAGGCTACATGTTCCTGGGTGTCGGTGTCGGGGCCTTTTCGGCCGGCATCTGGCATCTGATGACCCACGCGTTCTTCAAGGCCCTCCTCTTTATGGGTGCCGGTTCCGTCATCCACGCCTGCGGCGGGGAGCAGGACATGCGCAAGATGGGCGGCCTCAAAAAGTACACGCCTTGGACTTGCGGCGTTCTGGCCTGCGCCTCCCTCGCGATCGCCGGTGTTCCCGGCACTTCCGGCTTCTTCAGCAAGGACGCGATCTTGACCGCGGCTTATGGGCACGCGCCATGGATGTTCTGGGTCGGTGTGGTGACCGCCGGCATGACCGCCTTCTACGTGTGGCGCGCCTTCTGGATGACGTTCTGGGGCGAATATCGCGGCGGCGATGCCGGTCATTCGCATGACCACGGCCACGCCCATACTCACGGCCACGATGACCATGCGCATGCGCACAACCACTCGCATGACCATGATCACGACCACGGCCACTCCCACAGCCATGACGACCACGGTCACGACCACCACGGAACTCCCCACGAGTCGCCTTGGTCCATGCTCGCACCGCTGGTGGTTCTAGCGTTCCTGTCGCTCGCCGGTGGCTTCCTGTTTAATGTTCCGAAGTTCCTCGAGTCGATGTTCCCGCTCCACGAGGAAGTTCCCAACGAGGAGATGCTTATGGGCGTCTCCATCTTCGCCGGGTTGATCGGCATCGCGCTTTCCTACTTCATGTACGTTGCGAACAAGGAACTGCCGGGTAAGATCAGGAAGGCACTTGGCGGAATTTACACCTTGGTCTACAACAAATACTTCGTGGACGAGTTCTACGACGCGACGGTCGTCCGGCCCATCATCGAAGGCTCCACGGAAGTTCTGTGGCATGGCCTCGACCAAGGCGTGATCGACGGCGCGGTAAACGGTGCCGGAACTGGGTCGCGCAGTATTGGCGGCGTCCTGAAGCACCTGCAATCGGGCAACATTCGATCCTACGCGACTTGGGTGGTCGTCGGCGCGGTGATCTTGCTGATCACCGTTGGCATGAACGGAGGCCTGATCCGATGAACCTGCTCGACCTCGTGATTGCCATTCCCGCCATCGGCTTCCTGGTGGCTTTGATTATTCCCCGCGTGATGGAAAAGATCACGCGTCTGCTGGTGATGGGTTTCGCGCTATTGACCTTCGTGGTCTCGCTCGGCCTCGTCAGCGGGTTCCAGTCCGGCGTGAACGGGTTGCAGTTCGAGTCCAACAAGATTTGGATCGCCAACCCGGAGATCCACTACCATGTGGGCATCGACGGCCTGAGCCTCTGGCTGATCATCCTCTCGACCTTCCTGACGCCCATCGCGATCCTGCTTTCTTGGAAATACGTGCAGCACCGGATCAAGGAATTCTACGCGTTCCTGCTGCTGCTCGAATGCGGCTTGGTCGGTGTCTTTGCCGCTTACGACCTGTTCCTGTTCTACACGTTCTGGGAAGTGGTGCTCGTCCCGATGTACTTCCTCATCGGCATCTGGGGCCACGACCGGCGCATCTACGCCACGGTCAAGTTCTTCCTGTACACGATGGTCGGCTCGGTGCTGATGCTGGCCGCGATCATCTTCCTCTACACGCAGGCACACACCTTCGATTACGCCGAGATTTTGGCGCAGTTGGGTTCCGGCAAGATCGCCCTCGACCACGGCACGGAGACACTGCTGTTCTTGGCGTTCTTCCTCGCCTTCGCGATCAAGGTTCCGCTCTTCCCGCTGCACACTTGGTTGCCAGACGCGCACGTCGAGGCTCCCACCGCCGGGTCGGTCATGCTGGCCTCGGTCATGCTGAAGATGGGCACCTACGGTCTCGTCCGCTTCTGCCTCCCGATGTTCCCGATTGCGGCCAAGGAGAATGCTCCTTGGATCGTGATTCTTGCGATTACGGGCATCATCGTTGGCGCGCTCGTCGCTCTGGTGCAGCCAAACATGAAAAAGCTGGTGGCGTATTCTTCGGTGAGCCACTTGGGCTTTGTGGTTCTGGGCATCTTCTCCTTCACGCAGGTGGGCTTGGACGGTGCGGTTTACCAGATGCTGAATCACGGCATCTCGACCGGTGCCCTTTTCTTGCTGGTCGGTTTCCTCTATGAACGGCAGCACTCACTGGCGATCAAGGATTTTGGCGGGGTTGCGACGGTGGCGCCGTGGTTGTCGATCTTGTTCCTGATCACGACACTGGCAAGTATCGGGCTCCCGACGCTGAACAACTTCGTGGGCGAGTTCCTCGTCCTGCAGGGCGCGGCGCAGGCGAACTTTAGCTGGGCGGTTTTCGCGGCCTTCGGGGTGATCCTATCGGCCTGCTACATGCTCTGGATGTACCAGCGTGTGTTCTTCGGCGCGTTGGCCCACTCCGTGAAGCACCACGTGACAGACTTGAGCCCGCGCGAATGGGCCTGCGCGGTGCCCCTTATCGTCATGATGGTCTGGATGGGCATGTACTCTCAATCCTTCATCCCAGCGATTTCCGAGGCAAACGCCCGGATCTTGGATCGAACAGCCAAGGCCGGATTGATCAAAATGACTCCTCATGTTGCCGTGAATGCCGGCACGTCCAATTTTGCCCCGGCGGGCGGAGGCAACGCACATGCTCGCTAACGGCATTTCTTCCAGCTTTGTGCCCTCAAACCTCGAGATGCTCCGGTTTGCGCCGGAGTTGATTCTTTCGGTGGCTGGCACGCTGCTGATGGTGCTCGACCCGTTCTTTGGGGAAGGCAAAAAGTCGCCCAAAATCTTCGGGCACATCTCGATTGTCGCCTTCCTGCTGGCCATCTTTGGCGCCGTCGAGGCGAACACGGTGGCTGGTCCGGCGTTTTCGAACCTTCTCATTGTGGACGGTTTTGCCACCTACTTCCGAGTGCTGGTTCTGGTGATCGGTGTTTTCGCGGTCTTGTCGTCGTATCTGTACTTGGACCGTGAAGCGGCCGACACTTGTGAATACCATGCGCTCTTGCTGTTCTCGGTCGCTGGACAGTGCCTCATGGTCTCATCCAACGACCTGATCATGATCTTCATTGGCTTGGAAATTTCTTCCATTGCCAGCTATGTGCTGGCAGGGTACCTGCGCAACGACCGACGGAACAATGAATCGGCGCTGAAGTACTTCCTGCTGGGCTCGTTCGCTACCGGGTTCTTGCTGTACGGCGTTTCGATTGTCTATGGTGTGACGGGTACGACGAAGCTGGATGAAATCCGCACCTTCCTCGCGGCTCCGGGCGTACCGACGGGTTATGTGGCCCTTGCGGCAGCCCTCATGATCGTCGGACTTGGCTTCAAGGTTTCCGGTGCCCCGTTTCAAGTGTGGGCTCCCGACGTCTACCAAGGCGCGCCTGCCCCCGTAAGCGCTTTCATGGCGACCGCCCCGAAGGCTGCGGCATTCGCGATCTTCCTGCGTATCTTTGTGACCGACTTCGACAAGATCGGGTCGTCATGGGAGCCGCTCATTTGGATTTCGGCCTTGCTGTCGATGACCATCGGTAACTTCGCGGCGTTGACTCAGACCAATATCAAGCGCATGCTGGCGTACAGTTCCATCGCCCACGCTGGATATCTGTTGGTTGCGCTCGCGGCGCGCTCCGAGATCGGGACTGCTGCCGCCATGTTCTACCTCGCTGCCTATGCCCTGATGAACATCGGTGCCTTCGCGGTTGTGATCCACATTTGCGGCAAGGGCGAAAAGAACGTTTTGATTTCGGATCTCGCCGGGCTGGGGCAAAAACAACCTCTAACAGCGGGGCTGCTGACCGTGTTCGTGCTGTCGCTGATCGGCGTGCCTCTTACGGGCGGCTTCTTCGGCAAGTTCTACATCTTCCGCTCCGCCTTGGAGTCGCACTTGGTCTGGCTGGCTATTCTGGGCTTGCTGAATTCCGCGGTCGCTGCATACTACTACCTGCGCTTGCTGGTAGTGATGTACATGCATGAACCCGGGGAAGCGACGGAATCGCTCGAACCGCTGTCGCCCGGCCTTGGTTTGGCGCTGGCGTTGCCCGCAGTCGGTACTTTCGTGCTGGGTGTGGCTCCGGGGGCTGTTTTGGCCCTTGCGACCGCCGGTGCAGCGCTGACAAAATAGCGGCTGTCGCGGCTGCCGAAGTTGCCGTTGTGAAACTTCCGCTGGGCTACGAACTGGGACGCGTATTTTCAGGCACTGGGGACATGGTCGGGTTTTCCGTCATCTACTTCATGGCGGTGTTCGGCAGTGTCGCAGGCATCACGGCCTTTTTGTCAGCCTTGTATGCCTTCGTTTTCCGGCACGAAGGCCATCGCGACGCCCTTCGACACGCCTTCTGGACAGGCGTTGTCGCTCTTTGTGCCAGCTTGGGGACTCTGATGCTCTCTAGTGGCAAGAGTCCCTATCTTCCGGCCTTGGCCAATGTCGTGCTGGCGTGTTTGCTTGGCGGACGAGGCACACGCCGGTCTAGGCCGTTCCCGAATTTGCCCGCCAGTGGCCAATGTAAACGAAGGCGGCGGGAAATCTGGGGCAGGACTATGGCGATTCGGCCTGCGGTCGGCTACAGTTGAAGTGTGAAGACCGCAATCCTCTCAATCCTGTTCTCCGTTCTGGCTGTCGGCAATCTCGAGGCCGCAAGCAAGGCTCCAGCTGCCGAGCGGCTCCAAGAAGCGGCAGATCTTGTCACCGAAATGATGGCGACCGCCGACAAGGGCGTGCCTCAAGACCTGCTCAACAAGTCCCGTTGCGTGGTTCTGGTCCCCGGACTCAAAAAGGGTGGCCTGATCTTCGGCGTCAAGTATGGTCGCGGTTTTGTTTCGTGCCGGAAGCCTGGCGGCGTTGGTTGGAGCGCTCCCGCCGCGATCCGCGTGGAAGGCGGAAGCTTTGGGATACAGGGGGGTGTTTCGGAGCAGGATGTCCTGCTTCTGGTCATGAATGACTCGGGCATGAAGCACCTGCTGTCCAACAAGTTCACGCTGGGCGGTGAGGCGACAGCTGCGGCTGGTCCCGTTGGTCGGGACGTGTCGGCCCAGACCGATGCCGTGATGCGGGCCGAGATGCTTTCGTACTCGCGGTCGCGCGGCTTGTTTGCGGGTATATCGCTCCAAGGCGCGACGCTGCGGCCGGATGTCGACTCGAATCGAGAGCTCTACGGTCGGGATATCGAGAACAGCGAGATCCTGTCGGGCAAGGTGGCTATTCCGGCGTCGGCTCAGAAGTTGGAGTCGCTGCTCAACAAGAATTCGTCGCGCTTGACGAAATGACTTGTCAGGGCGCGCCCGCGACTGTTTGGTGGAAGTTGTGCGTTTCAATGTGGAAACGGCAGGGTTTGTGCTTCAGCGAGGACGAGGACTTGCTTGCACGTGTTTTGCGATGACCGCTCCTTCGCCGGTTGGGTGAATACCGGAATATATGGCTCGAAGAAAACACTCCCTTGCGGTCGTGGCTCGGCAAGCTATGGTTCGAAATGGCCGGGACCGCTTGGGAGGGGCAATTGTGTGAACCGAGCTGTGCCGAGGCGCGACCAACTGCGGGTTCGTGGCGGTGATCGCTTGATCGCCGGTGGTGGATATCGGCGCAGGGCCCGAACAAACACTCCCTTTAGGTCGTGGCTCGCTAAGCTATGGTTTGGCAGAGCAGCGGCCACTTGGTAAGCGGCAATTTGGGGAACCGAGATGCGCGGTGGCGCGGCCAACTGCGGGTTCCTTGCGGTGATCGCTTCTTCGCCGGTTGGGTGAAATAGCTGCGGAGGGCTCGAAGAAAACACTACCTTGCGGTCGTGGCTCGGCAAGCTGTGGTTTGGCAGAGCAGGGACAGGGAGGGTCAATCCAGGGAGCCGAGATCCTCGACGGCCTTTAGGATTCTGACGCTGGTGGAGGAGCAACCCCGGACGGCGCAAATCGGCGTCCAGGACCGGCCATTGGGGGGGCTTGCGGATGTGTTTGCGTGGCGAGGCGCTCCAAGGTTGTGATCTTCACGCCCTCGAAAAATTTGACGACCGTCACGCAGTCGCCCACGCTTGACCACGTGAATCCACGGAGTTCCAAGGCGTCGTCAAGAGCGTACACCAGGGGTGTGTGGCGGACTCCGGATACGGCGCTCGGGACCTCACAGAGACCGTGGGCGTGCTGGAACTGAGGAAATTTTCGACCCTAGCAGTATACCGCGACCGGTCGCGCCAAAACATTTAAAAACTGGTATGATTGATACATGGAAGACCGCCGTGTAATCAACGACTCATTCTTTTGTTGTCGGTTCCGGCCGGATGGGCCGATCACCGTGCTCACGACCACGCAATACGTGATGGCCGAATACAACCAACGCACCGGCGACCTCCGCTGGCAACGCGTTGTGAACGCAAGTCAGAAGGAAGGGATTCATTCCTGGCTGCGCGACCACTTTCCTGCAACCGACGGCGGCGTCCGTCCCGCCCCCCTTCGCAAGAAACAAGCCGCTGCGGCGTAGTCCTCCGAGCCCACTGGAGTCTTTGCAGGCTCTGCGGCGTCGCTCGTGATAGCGTCTGGATATGACACGTCGAGACGTCCTTGCGAGCCTCGCCTCCCTTGCAGCCGCTGTTCCGGCGCGGGCGGCTAGCCGTCCGTCCGGTCCAATTGTGGACAGCCACGTCCATCTGTTTTCCCCCGACCAGAAAAAATTTCCGTTCGCCCCTAATGCCACCTACAAGCCCGCTCCGGCGGCGCTCGAGGACTACATTCGGTTTGCCCCGGAGGCGCGGATCGACCATGCGGTGATCGTGCACCCGGAGCCATACCAGGACGACTATCGGTATCTGGAGTACTGCTTCGCGCACGAGCCTTCGAAGGGGTTTTTCAAGGGCACCTGCCTGTTCGACCCGATTGCGAAGGCCACGCCCGACCGTATCGCGGCGCTGGTGGGCAATAACCCTGGACGGATTGTGGCGTTGCGGATCCATGAGACGCGCAAGCCGGGATCGCCGGCACTGTGGTCCGGCCCGATCAAGGACCGGGACTTGCGGGCACCGGAGATGAAGGCGACGTGGCGTCGATGCCACCAGCTTGGCATGGCGATCCAGATGCACTTCCTGCCGTACTATGCGCCCGAGATTCTCGATTTGACGCAGCAGTTTCCCGACATGCCGGTCATCCTGGACCATCTGGGACGGGGCGGGGAAGGTACCCCGGCGGAGTTCGCCAACGTGCTGAAGCTTGCGAAGTTGCCTCGGGTCTACATGAAGTTCGCAAACATTTCGAGTTCGTCCAAGGAGAAGTACCCCTTCGCGGATGCCAAACCGCTCGTTCGAAGAGCCTATGACGCGTTTGGGCCAGATCGGATGCTGTGGGGCTACTTCGGACATGATGCTACCGGGGCCGGGGGCGGTTTCAGCATGGCCGCGTTCGACAAGGATGCCGCACTGTTCGAGACCATGTTCGACTTCGCGAAGGAAGCCGACCGTGAGAAGATCCGGGGTGGCAACGCATTGAAACTGTATAGGTGGGTTTGAACAGATGAACAGAGCCCCACGGCCAGCAAGACGGCGTTGGGCGGGAGCCGGTGCCAGTCTGCGTACGGGCGTGGTTCGGCGCCCTAAGCCGTGATCGGCCAGACCGTTGATTCGGTGGACAGGGCTGGCGCGGGCCGACCCAACAGGTAGCCTTGGGCAATATCGCAGCCCATGGCACGAATCGCTTCCAACTGTTGCCTGTTTTCGACGCCTTCGATCACCACCTTCATGCCGAGGCTGTGGGCGAGCGAAACCAAACCGGACGTGAGCGAGGTTGCGCCCACATCGTGGGGCACCGACTTGACGAAGGACTGGTCGATCTTGAGATGGTCGGCGCGCAGTTTCAAGAGGTGGCTCAAGGACGAGTGGCCGGTGCCGAAATCGTCCAGTGAGATGGTGACTCCCAAGTTCCGAAGTTTCGCCAGTTTCGCGGTGACTTCCTCCACTCCCTGCATGACGGCGGTTTCGGTCATCTCGATGTCGAGGAGCCTTGGGGGCAGGCCCGTTTTGAGCAGTATGGCAGTGACGGTCTCGACGAATTCAGGACGGGCCAACTGGATGCTGGAAACGTTGACGCCAACGCCCGCCGGGACTCCGCAATCCAGCAAGCGCTTGCCGTGTCGGCAGGCTTGTTCCAAAGCCCACTCGCCGATTTCGACAATCATTCCCGTCTCTTCGGCGATCGGAACGAACCGGTTGGGTGCCACGTTGCCCAATACTGGGTTGTTCCAGCGCAGCAAGGCCTCGTAACGGACTACCCGGTTGGTTGTGAGGGAGACTTCGGGCTGGAAATGGAGGGAAAGCTCATTCCTCTCCAACGCCCTGCGGAGGTGGTTTTCCAGTTCCAATCGCTCGCGTGAGGCGGTTTTCATCGCCGGATCAAATAGCCGGACCCGGTTCTTGCCTTCGCGCTTGGCTTCGTACATGGCCGCATCCGCGTATCGGAGCAGCGAATCTCCGTCTGTGCCGTCCCGTGGATACAAGCTGACGCCGATGCTGGCTGTCAAGGTCAGTTCATGACCTTGCAGGTGGAAGCTATCCAGCAGTCCGTCCATCAGGCGTTCAGCCACGGAAGCGACGCCGTCCGGGTCTTCGATGCCGAGGGCGATCACCGCGAATTCGTCTCCCCCCATGCGGGCAAGCATGTCGCCCTTTCGGATCCGCCCGTCGATCCGCTTGGACAAATGCTGCAGCAGGGCGTCGCCAAAAGCGTGTCCGAGGGTGTCGTTGACGAACTTGAAACCGTCAAGGTCCAAGTAGAAGACGGCAAACCCGGAGTTGGTTTGTTCGGCCCGTTCGATGGATGCAACCAGACCGATTTCCAGCGCTCGTCGGTTGGGGAGGCCGGTCAACAAGTCGTGCTGGGCCTGGTAACTGAGTTCCGCTTCGACTTGCTTGTGGGCCGTGATGTCGCGTCCGATGCAGCAGACGAAGTTTTTGCAGTCAAACGCCACATGGTACACGGCTACTTCCACCGGGAACCTCGAGCCGTCGCGGCGCTGCCACTCCGTTTCGAACACGCGGCTGGTTCCGGCCTCGGCCAAGCCCCGCTCCAAGTCCTCGGAACTCAGAGCCAAGCCGATACGCGACGGGGCGACGGCCTTCAATTCAGCCAACGGGTAACCGAGAGTCTTGCAAGCGGCTTCGTTGGCATAGAAAACCCGGTGGGATTCATCCAGCCACAACACTGAGTCGGGGGACCGCTCAATGGAAAACTGGCTGAAGCGCAAAGCATCCTCGGCATTTCGCCGATCCGTGATGTCCAGCGCGACCGACCCAGTGAGTGCCTCCCCGAGCGCGTTCTTGAAGGGAAAACGTAGGCACAGGTAATGCCTCTCTTCGCCGGATTGGAGCGTGACGGATCTGGTGGTCTCCCAGCCAGTGCCTTGCGCTCCGGCAGGATCCTCCTGCGCGATCAGGGCTGGCGGGATTGGCCTGTTGCGATAGGCAACCGAGCCGCGGGAATCGGTGACGAAAGCAAAGGCGGGAGTGTGGGCCATGAACGCCTCAAAACGCTGCTCGCTTTCCTCCGCCGCCTTCCTTGCCCGGCGGATGCGACCCGTTTGAATCCACGTCAGGACCAGCAGCAGGGTCAGTCCACCCAAACCCAATCGCATGAGGGTCGACCGTTGCCGGCTGTCCATGACTTCCTTCAGGTGGCGGTTTTGGAACGAACTGACCATGGACCAGCGCGACGCGGTTGCGGAAAGCGTTCCGTCGACAGCCATGCTGGCGATCTCCGTGTAAATCCTGTCCGCAGAATCCCACGCTTCCTTTCGGGCCATGGTGGCCAAGGATAGGGCGCCATTTGGAACGGACGCAACGTAGAGCGGATGGCCGGCGCAAAATTCCGGACCTTGCAGCAGTTGGGATTGCAGCAGGCGGATGTCGAGGAACGCGGCGTCCACCTCGCCCCTGCACAATGCGGCCGTCATCGCTGAGACCGTCGGTATGGTTACCAATTCCGACTTGGGGAATGAGATCTCCGCCAACGCCTTCAGGACCGCCAAGCCACGGATTGCGATCTTCTTTCCGGCGGTGTCCGGCCCTGCGTTGATGTGATTGGTTTCGAGCGAGACGAGGATGGACTCGTTCTCCCACCACGGTTCACTGGGATAGAACTCTGCGCGCCGGGTGTCGGTTAGGGTCAGGATCGGGTAGAGATCCACAACGCCCTTCCTCAGGGACACGTCAACTTCAGTGCCCGTGTGTATCCAGCGAATCGGGACTCCAGACCGTGCGGCCGCGAGCTTGACAATCTCGACCGCCATGCCCACGGGCTGGCCCGTGGCATCAACTTGGGTGAACGGCGCGAAATCATGGTATCCGACGCGCAGTTCCGCGGGATGTCCAGCGACGCGAAGGTACGAAAGTGCGACGGAACAAACTGCCAATACTAGTAGTATTCCTACACCGGCCGCGACTGTTCGTTTGGAAGCCAACCAAGTACTCTCCTCTAGATCATAATCGACAGGTTCGCCAGGAAACTTTAGTGTTGCAGGTCCACGAATTTAGCGCAACCGTCTGTCCCTCAAAGCGGGTGCGAGAATAGGGGAACCGCCATGCGGCCCTTCGACCCACTCGTCCGTAATCCGCACGCGCTCACGATCCTCGGCAATTTCTGGCCGCGGGATTACGACTTTTCGCCGTACCCGATGGAACGCCGTTTGGTCCAGACCGAACCCGAAACGCAGGTGCTGGTCCAGACGCAGCGGCCCGGGGGAACGGTGGTCGGCGAGGTGGTGCTGCTTCACGGGTTGGAAGGCGGCGGCGACGCCGGATACATCAGGAGCATGGCGTTCCATGCCTTGGAAGCTGGTTTTGTGGTCCATCGATTCCACATGCGCACCTGCGGCGGAACCGAAAAGCTGTGCAAGACGCTCTACCACGCCGGTTTGACATCGGATTTGCGCTCATTCCTGGAGCAAACGCAGGGCGACGCGGAGGGTGTGCCGCGCTTCCTCGTTGGGTATTCGCTGGGCGGCAACGTGGCGCTGAAACTCGCAGGGGAGCTAGGGGAGACGGCGCTGATACATGGAGTTTGCGCGGTTTCGACCCCGATTGATCTGGCAATGGCCGCCCGACGCATCGGCCGGCGCGACAACTGGCTTTACGAACAGCGCTTCGTGGCGAGGATGAAGAAGCGCGTTATCGGGACCGGGCGCTACTCGGAAGCCGACTTGTCGGGGAAGGACTCGCTGTACGCGATTGACGACAAGATCACCGCACCGTCGTTTGGATTCGGCACCGCGGACAACTATTACGCCACGCAGTCCGCCAAAAACTTCCTTCAGGCCATCCGGGTGCCCACCCTCCTCATCCAGTCCAAGGATGATACATTCATCCCGTTCGAGATGTATTCCCATGCCGCATTCCGGGACAATCCCCATCTAAAACTGGTGGCAACCGAGCACGGCGGACATCTGGGATTCCTGGCCCGTAGCGGCCAGCGGTTCTGGGCCGACGACAGGGTCGTCGAGTTCCTCCGGGTTCTGGCCCGGTAGTCCCGGGGTTGCGAGAAGGTTGTTTTTGGCCTTGGGGCGGAGGGCCGGTCACGGGCGACGGGAATATTTTTCCGTTGCCTGCAAGTACAAGAAAAATAAGGGAGAGACGCTTGGAGACGGGCTCTGGCAGAGGGTTCTGGACGTGCGGTTTCGGCCACCCGGTGTGACAGAATTCCGACCGAGGAGTTTTATATGTTTCCAAGACGGTTTCCATTCCGGTCCCGGGGGGCGCAGCTTGCACTGGCCCTGCCGCTGGCCGGCATTCTCGGCGCCCAGACCCAGGTGGATCTGCGGACGCAATCCAAGAGCGTCGATTTCCAAGGCGCGTCCATGACACGGCCCATGCGCACCAGCGCCACGTTGCCCGCCACCTGCGTGGTCAACGAGCTGCTGCTGCTAACGACCGCCGCCGCCGGAAGCAACATCTACGTATGTTTGACGGCCAACAATTGGGTTCCGCAAGGCGGGGCCGGCGGCGCGGTCTCCATCCAAAACGGGGGCACTGCCGTGGGTTCACGCTCCACGGAAAACTTTACGCCAGGCGCGGGGATCCTGAACGCGATCACAGACACTGGAACGAGGTTGAACATCCAACAGACGGTCGACACGGCGCTTGTTCTTTCGAAGGCGGCCCTGCAGGCCGGTGGCCCGCTTTTGTGCCAGTCGGCTTCCGGGTCAGCGACCACCTATTCCTGCGCCCTTTCCCCGACGCTGACGGCCTACACCAGCGGCATGGTGCTCCATTGGCGTCCCGATGTGACCGGTGCGGGCGGGAGCACCACCTTGAACGTGGATATTCTGGGTGCCACTCCGTTGATCAAGGCGGACGGCGTGAGCAATCCGGGCGCAACCGACATCCTCGCCGGGCAGATGTACACGATCTGGTACGACGGGACGGCGTTCCGTTTGCTCACGGGTGCCTCGGGGAGCAGTTCCTCGGGCGGGGTATCGGGCCCTCCAGCCATTGTCACTGGTGTCGGAGCCGGGGGCAGCACGGTCTTGACCGGTACCAGCGAGTGGCATTCAGCTTTGGCTGTCTGCTCGGGGGCCTCGACCGCGACGGTGGTGTGGAACCAACCGCCGGGGTCGGCAGCGGCAGCCACAGCCGACGGATGCAGCGGAAGCAATGTCAATGACGGCTATGCGGCGTTCGCCTCAACCGGCACGCCTTCGGTGCAGGCATCTTTCATGTTGCCCCGTACGCTAACTGGAAGGGCCGACGTCTATATTACTTATCTGACACCAACCTCCGCGGGAACCTTCACCATGGCCTTGGACGCCGTATGCACGCCACCCGATTCCAGTGCCCTGAACGATCCGGTGATCGTCGGGGGAAACTTCTACGTCTCAGGCACCGTGACGGGCCCGGCAACCGCGAGCCAACTGGCAACTCTGTCGGGAACGTCGCTCTCGTGGCCGTCGGGCTGCGCGGCGGGCAACCGGGTGCACCTGCGGCTGATGCGGACCGATACCACGGGCACCGCCTCCAAAGTGGATGTCGCTGAGGTCGTGATTGTGCTCAGGAGGACCCTGTGATGCGGAAACTATTGTTCGCGGCCATGGTTTCGACGGCTGTCGCCGGGGCTTGGGACGTCGGCTTCAATTTCCGCAGCAGTGCCTCGTTTGTGACGGACCCGACGTCGACCACCTTCGTTTCCATGGAGCAGACCCGGTACCCCACCACGCGAACCATTGGTGGCCAGACGGTGACCTTCGGCTGGGAATCGGTTGCCAGCAGCTACGCGGTGCGCGACCGCGTGACGTCATACGATCCCCGCGTGGCGGGCATCAATTGCCAGTCGGATGCCGAGTTGAGCGTATTCCGGGTGGACCTGCCTGCAGCGGGGTCCTACGTGCTCGGGCTCGGCATTGGCGATCCGTCGTATGGCGGCACCAGCCACGTGGTGGTTCTGAGCGGCGCGAGCACGTCCCTGCTGGCAGTCAATGTCGTCAATCCTGCGAACTACGTTGGAGACGCCACGGGAACCCTGCGTGTGGGGACCACGTGGGCGTCCACCAACGCCACTGTGCAGAGGACTTTCGCCTCCACCATTCTCCGCCTCCAAATCGGAGGCCAGAACGACGGGGCCTATTCCTGCATTTCGCACCTGCGCGTAACCACGGCTCCGGCACCAGCCGCGGTGGTCTCCGGGCAATTCTTCTTGCAATAGCCTTCCCGAACCTTGAACATGAATAGGAGAAGAGAGATGAAAGCAAACAAACTCGTAATTGGCCTGTTGGCCGCGGCCTCGATTGCCGCCATGCCGGCGTTCGGGGGCCTTTCGCTGTCGCTAACACCGGGCAACACCAGCGTGAGTGTCGTGGATCAAAGGTTGCTGAACTCCCAGTCTTGGAGAATCGAGTTCCAGATCCACGACTGGACAATTCCCACGACCCCGCAGGGCAACGCGACCATTTGGCATATGGGTGGAGCGGGTGCGGACGCAATGATCCAACCCAACGGATACTTCCGTTTATTTGACGCGCGGGATGTCACGACGCCTTGCGACCTGCAACTGGCCGGCTACAACAACGTGGTCGTCAGGGTTCAGCGCGACGCGGTCGCCCAGCGGCTGGTGTGCGAACTCTGGAACGTCGACGGAACGGGCTACCAGCAGGGCGCACGGAGCATTGTCTCGTTTCCGGCGACCGAATGGAACAACATTGGTGGAGCCTTTGGCAGTCCGGTCACGAACGTGAAGCTGGCTTTTTTCCGGCTGCTGCCCACCATCCTTCCCGACGGCAGTCAACCGCCGCATACGTTCACATCGGAAAGCACGATCACGAGGTTCGCATTCGACGGGGACACCAAGGACTCGTCGGGAAACCGTCACGACGCGGTGTTTCCAGGGGCGGCGTTTGTGCTCACTCCCAGCCAGTTGCCAGCCTCGGTTCCGAAGACGCTGAATGCGCCGGCTTGGTCGAACTGGGTCTCGGCGCGGGCGGGATTTCCCCTGTCGCTGGACGGAGCCGCCAGCTTTTCGATGGCGGACGGCTCGGACAGCGTAACGTACGTATGGCAGCAGACAGCTGGTCCCACCACGCTGCGCTGGTCCAGTCGCACTGCCGCCCAACCTGTGGTGAAGGGGCTCATTTTCGGAACGTATTCAGTGCGGCTGCAGGTAACCGACGTGGCTGGCCAGATCGCAACCAACGATCTCACGTTCGGCGCGGTGGCAACCGACGACAACGGTGTCGTGGTGCAGGCGAATCCCGCCGCAGATCTGCTATTCGGGCCGATGATCGCCTTCGGCAAGAACCCATGGCCTTGGGAAGACCAGAAAACCCTGACGGCGGCGACGGTTAAGAAGCGGATGTTGGCCACCGTGAGTCCCCCCGGCTGGGGCGTGAACCTCTCGGGCACCATTTCCTACACGCCGTCCGGGGCGTCGCAGCCCAACCAGACCACCCTCGCCGTCGCCATTTCGGCCACAGCCACGACGGTAACCTTGACCGATGCCACTAAATTGGACTTTTCGACGCTGCCGGCGTTGCTGACGCTCAACGCTCCCGGCGTCTGGAGCCCGCTGGAGGAGATTCGAATCTGCTCCGTTGCCGGCAACGTGCTGACGGTCTGCTACGACGGTCGGGCGTGGCGGGCCGGGCAGTTCGACCACGTGGCAGCGGCACAGGCGTGGGCCGTGGGCACCAACGTCAGGCAAACGGTGACATCTGGAACCGGAACCAAGTTCCTGACAGATTTCTGCCCCGCTGGACCGGGGCAAGCGGGGGCCGTGATCTATTCGGCCGGGACCGTGTCAGCGACCCCGGGTTCGACAACTCTTACGGGCACCGGGACTTCGTGGACTTTGATTCTGGGCGGCTATCGGGTCCGCGTCCAAGGCGCACATGGCGGACAGCCATTTGTGTTCTTCGCCACGATCAACACGATCGGTTCGGGAACGACGATGACCCTGTCGCGCCCGTGGCCACAGGACGCGGACTCCGGAACTTCGCTCTCGTACAGCATCATCGACAATCCGCGGTCTCTGGTAAGGGGCTGGATACGCCCCGACGGAACGCAGGGTCGGAACGCGGTCGACGTCTCTTCCTGCGAGAGCGACACGCGGATGTTCCACCACGTCATCTTTTCAAACGTGATCGGCAACCAGACCAACCAACTGCTCGGCTACCAGACCGACTCCTGGTTTTCCGAGTTCGGCCCCAACTACTACGACGAAGTGCTGGCGCACTACGCGGGCTACTTCAGGTCGGGATTCAACGTGTTCCTGAACAACGCGCGTGCTGTGGGCGACTACCTGCCGACGGCTCCAGATTTCGACGAGAACTGGATCGGAATCATTCCGCGCCGCCTCGGGGCAACAGGAATGGCGGCGGCAGCGGTGCTGGACGGTCGGGTGAACAATTGGTACACCCTTCGTCGCTTGGCCAACTCGGCCATCGCGAATCCTTATGCGGGCGGCCCGATTCTGGCCAATTGCGATTCCGATACGCGCGAGACGGCTTATGGCCTTTCGTGGATTGCCTTGGCGGCCCTGTTCGATCCGGTGGATACGGGCGATCCCAATACGCCGAACCAGCGGTCCTATTGGAAGGCACAGCTGACGAAGGCCTTGGTTCGGGACCAAGGTTGCAAGGGCAGCAACTACGAGTTTCCGGCGGTCACGTGGAACGGCGCGGGCGCATACACCTTGACGCAAGGGAGTCCGATAGTCAAGGCTAGCGGACTCGCCCCGTCCATGTGCCCGGTTGTCGCAAGCGGCACGATTGACGTCAGCAATGGCCTTCAGTCCGGAACCGGGAACGGGTTCACCCCCAGCACGAAGATCGTCATCCTGGCGAAGCGGAACGGCCAACCCTATCCGTTCTATGCCCAGTTCACCGTCAACTCGCCGACAAGCATCACCTTGACCGGGACGTTTGACGGCGATACGGGAACCTATCCTTATCAGATCGAGTCGGACTACAGTTGGCCGGCCTTTGCCAAGGACTTCAGCGACCACGCCAACATCAACACCCTGTATGCGTGCCAGTGGGTCGACTCGAACACCATCCAACTGGACCGCCCGTGGCAGGGGACTTCCGGCGTCTATCAAGGTTCCCGATATGGGGAACTGGGATACGGGCAGCAGCCATTCTTCATCGGCATCAAGACATTTGCGATGAAACTGGCATCGCTGGGGGCTACCGGCGCCACGGCTTCGGGCTATTCGGATCTTGCATCCGGATCCGCGACTTGGCTCGTGACTGATGGTTTCGACCCGGCCAGCGGCGGCCTGCGCTATGCGGTCGAATGGGGTGGCTGCCTACCGGTCCACACACCACGCTTGAATTGCACCTACCCAACGGATCCCAATTCCGCGGCGGCTGCCAGAACGCTCAACGCGGAAGCCCAAAATGCTGTCAGAGTGGCCTACGAGGCGAACCCGACCCCGCAAATGAAGGCACTCGGGGACGAATTTTATGGAGCCCAATGGGGTAAGCTGGGCGGGCCCTACGCGGACTCGATCTACCTCAACGCGCTGGACAACGATTCCATCTGGCAGTACAAATGGCTGGGTTTCCTTTTCGGAATCGGCATGGGGCACCAATGGCCCGCCGTGCGGCTTGGCGGTGTCCAGCCCGCGGTGCAGGTCAATCCCTCGATTGCGTTCAACTTGGCGTCGGCACCCGGCGCGGCGTCGGCGCAAATTGTCGTGACGCAGCCATCCGGGGCCACGTCGACCTTTGCGTGCAACAGTTCGCCGTGCGCGGTGTCCGCAGATGCGAGGCAGGGGGCGCACTGGTATCGAATCCAGTATCTGAATGCCAGCGGGGCGGTCATCTCGGCAGCGGATCCGGAAGTGCTGGAGGTTCGATAGGGCTCCTGAAATAGCAGAAGGCGAGCGGCTTGCGCGAGGGAGCGTTCTCTTCGAACAAACACTCCCTTGCGGTCGTCGCTCGGTAGCATGCTGGTTCCAGCCGAGCCGCGACCGCGAGGGAGCGAAACGAAAATGCCCCGTCGGGACGGGATCGTCGCGACGGGGCATGAAAGTTGGTTGGTGGAGGCGGGGGGAGTCGAACCCCCGTCCGAAACTGCTCGAAATGAAGAGCCTACGTGCGTAGCGCGGTTCTGTTAGTCGTCCCGGGCCGATAAACCGGCAAAAATGGCCAAGGACCAGTCCGATTGATCTCGGGTCTCAGCTACGAACAGAAGCTTGCTCCCTATCCTGCTGGATGACGCTCACTAACCGGTCCGCAGGCTGACCGGCCGGAGCGACGCGCTTAGTGTTTAATTAAGCTGCGTATGCGAACTGCATGTTATTGGCAGTTTTGTTTTTCCGATCGTTTTACGGGAGCTCGGAACCCGGCACGCCTCCGCATCTTGATTCAATCCCGTCGAATCCATGCGCCCCCTTATCGGGTGGTGAACGCGTATAACGCCGCGTCTGACTTCATTGTAACAGCTTTTCAGGGTACCCGCACGGTCGTCTTCACGTGCATGTCCACAACCTTTTCCACCTTCAGAAACACCACGCTCGGATCCTTGATTCCCCACTTCACGTACGGGATCTGGAAATCGATGCCGGCGGCGAGGTCGTTGCCGTTGCGGTCCACGGTCGCGGCCAAGGTCATTTCGTGGTCGGCCCCGTGCAGTCGGAAATTGCCGTGGAATTCCAATTTCGACTGGCCACTTGGCGCGAGTTGCCCCGTCACCTTGTCCGGCGTGAAGCTCGCCTCAGGATATTTGCCGGATTCCAGCACTTCCTTGTGCATCCGCTTGTCGCGGGCCCCGCTCTCGCTGTCTCCGCTGGGAGTATCCACCACGATCTGCCCGGAAGCCTTCCCCGTCGCCGTGTCGAACTTCAGCTGTCCCGACTTCAATTTGAACGTTCCGTGCACCAAGTGCAGCGCGGAACCTACGGTCCAAGTGATCTGAGTCTGCGCCGGCGCAAAGTTGATCGAAATCTCCTCGGCGACCGCGGGAACCGCCAGGAGCATTACCGCAAGAAAGCTGGTGCGAATCGTTGTAAACAAAAGTCTCCTCCGAGAACATGTACCTTCAGCAACCCGGCGAAGATGCCAGGCTGCATTTCGAGAACCCGCAGTGCCGTCTCGCGTACGGCGGGCAGGCGGTCGAGAACCAGCATCAAGTCGGCCATCAGGCGCGGTCGACGCATCATGATCCGGTGCCATTCTTGGTAGGATTCCAGATCCCCATCCTCCAGCGCGGCCGCCAGATGCGGGGCTTGGCGGAAGGCGAGGCACAATCCTTCACCCGTAATGGCGTCCACCGACCCCGACGCATCCCCCAACAACGCCACGTTGCCCTTCACGACCCTTCGCAAGCTCCGCGTTGCCGAAACGGCACCGCGTTCCACGGTGGTCTGGGCATGTCCTGCCAACCGGGCCATGAGTTGGGGAAAGCGCGACGCCGCGTCGTCGTGCCGGAAGTGCTGGTTCTTGGATATCAGTGCGACGCAAACCTCGTCCGGCCCGACCGGCGTCACATACATCTGGCAATC
Source organism: uncultured Acidobacteriia bacterium (assembly GCA_903907865.1). Classification (GTDB taxonomy): domain Bacteria; phylum Acidobacteriota; class Terriglobia; order Bryobacterales; family Bryobacteraceae; genus BOG-234. The sequence goes on along the minus strand of CAIVPR010000160.1, from coordinate 830 downwards.
CGGGGCCCAATACACCTCGACCTTGTCGGCCCACGGTGCCATCCGGTAGTGGCGGCTGAACCCGTAGCGGCGGGATTCGCGGCGTGTCGCATCCAGCCCGGACCATTGGCGCACTTTGGATTTCTGGCCATCCGCCCCGATGATCCAACGTGCCTGGATCGAGTCGGGATCGCTGACGGTGGCACCCCAGCGCATCTCCACGCCGACCGCCGCCGCTCGCTCAATCATCATCTCGTGCAGGACTGTCCGCCGAAGCCCGATGCCCTCTCCGGTGGGAAAAGTGGCCGCGACTTGGGAATTGGCTCCCAAGAATCGAATGCCACGGAATGGATGTGACGCCGGGACGCCATCCAGATGGACGCCGAGCTCCGCCAGCGCCTCCAACGAATCCGGCATCAACCCTTCGCCGCAAGCTTTGTCGATGGGTGGGTGACCAGAATCAGCCACCACCACGCTGAAGCCGCGCGCCCGCCATGCCAGTGCCGCAGCTAGTCCGGCCGGGCCGCCTCCGACGATGAATACGTCTGTCATGGGATTAAATGTCCATCACGCGTCGTGCCATTCCCAAAGCCTCCGACCAGAACGAGTTTGACGTATGCATGAGATGCACCACTTCGTGGATCGAGGTAACGAAATGATCCAACTGCGACTCGGTCGCAACCAGAGGCGGGGCGATCTTGAGCGTCAGGAAGTAACAGTTCAGCCCCGCGGATTGCCATGCGAAGGTGCCGGGCGAAAAAAGTCTGAAAAAACTTCGCTTCGGACCTGGACTTTTGGTGCGGAACCTGGCAACCTGGATGTTTGGGGTGCGCCAACTGCCAGCAACGGGG
>CAIVPR010000159.1 GCA_903907865.1 uncultured Acidobacteriia bacterium | reverse complement strand
GTGGAGCGCTCCCTACCCCGATCAGAAGGGGATTGAGACTTTTTCCGCTACGTCCTGTTGCATGCTCTTCGTGACCTGGGAGCGCTCCCTACCCCGATCAGAAGGGGATTGAGACCAAGTTCTTGTTTCCCGACGACACCATCGATACCCATCGGAGCGCTCCCTACCCCGATCAGAAGGGGATTGAGACCCCATGCATATCAACTGCGAGGGCACGATAGGATACTGGGAGCGCTCCCTACCCCGATCAGAAGGGGATTGAGACACATTCCCTCCCGCCTTAGGTCTTCTTTTACCGCCCTCCGGAGCGCTCCCTACCCCGATCAGAAGGGGATTGAGACGCCGAGTCCCTTCAGGCTTGAGATCATCAACGAGATCCGTCAGGCATACGAAGAGCGTGACAAGAGACTCGACAACGATCCCGATGCGCCGACGATGCCGCCGGAATTCGGGGAAAATGCCATCATCGGCAAATACCACCGCCCCGTGAAGACCCAGATCTCGTTCCGCATCGACAACGACGTGCTGGATTGGCTCAAGTCGAAAGGCGAGGGCCACCTGCCCCGGATCAACGAGATCCTACGCAACCAGATGATAGCGGAACTGCGGGCCGCGAAGTAGGCAACCGGGAAACCGGGTCACAACTTTTTTCAAGAATCTCGCATTCCCCGCAACCCCAACAAACCACAGCCCAAACTACCCCTCCAGCAGCCCCCTTCCGCGCCCCCGGAAGTTCGTTTTGGCCCCCCTCGCGGACTACAATCATCCCGCGATGACAAACACGACTCCAAACGCCGCCACCAACCCGTCAACCCGAAGCAGCTCCCTCCGCGCCAGCCTCCTCGCCAAAATGGTCATCATCGAGGGCGAATCCGAAACCGCCTTCCACCAGCTCTACGAATCCCTCGGGAGGGCCTTCGCCCCACCCGCATCCGACTTCGACGAATACGAGTGCAACCTCCTCGACACAATGGCCCTTTCAGCCTGGCGACGCATGCGCGCCGTGGGAATGGAAACCGCCGCCGTCACCCTCCAAATCAAATCCAACCGCGACTTCACCGTGGACGCCACCAACCAAGCCCCCAAGCTCGACCCCGGAACCACGACGTACCAAGCCTTCACCGCCCTGCTCTCCAATAGCCCGGCCTTCGAACTCGTCCTCCGCTACGAGGCCCGCCACGCCCGGGCCTACGAACGAGCAGCCAAAGCCCTCCGCGACTACCGCAAAGGAACAGGCCGCGACCCGCATGAATCCGACCAAACAAACCCGAGCGACGCCCTAAAACCCGAACCCGCCGCGACCCACACCCCATCAACGCTCACCCCATCCGACCGCACCCCATCCGACCGCACCCCATCCGAGCCGCGCGCGTCAAGCGGTCCCCAACTCCCAACCGACGCCGCCTCACCGCTCGACCCCGCCACAACCCAACCACAAAACCAGCCAAACGAACCCGAGCCCCCCGCCCACGCCCCTTCCGACGCCCCCAAAGGCCGCTCAGCCCGCTGGCACAAGCGCCAAGCCCGCCTCGCGAGGCGCAAAAAATAGCCCCATGCCCGGCCAAACTCGACGCTTCCGCCCGCACAACCCAATCTCACACCACCAGTGTGCCCAAAATTCCCTACTTCACCGGGCCCAACCGCGTCGTGCCGATCGCAATGTCGTCATACCAAACGTCGAAACCCTTCGGCGGCGCGCCCCAAACGCGGGCACCGAAACCAAATTCCGAATAGCCGCCCACCAGGTTGTTCACCGTCTCGCTCCCCTTGGGCCACTGGAACTTCACCGTGTCCACCTTCTCGCCCGCAACCGGAATCTGGACCTTCTCGCCGTCGATCCACATCGTGATCTGCGACGGGTTGTCATTGAACTCCCACTCGATCAGGAACCACTTGTCATACTTGGGCTCCGTCTCGGACCGGAACGTGATCTCCCCGCGACCCTTCCCGCGCTCCGACTTGTTCTCTTGGTACGAAGGCATGAAGAACCCGCGCGACGTTCCGATTTCATGGAACTTCGAAAGCTGCCAGCCCGGCTCGCCCGCGAAGATCAACGGATTGTGCGTCGTGCCCAGCGACTGCACCACCTTCATGTAGGCCCGTCCGAAGAAATGCTGCTTCACCGAATCCGGCAGGTGCGTCGCGACAACGAAGGCGTAGCTCGCCGCCGCCATGTCCGGGTAGTGGACGTGCAGGGCGTACTTGCCATGGCCGTCCTCGACGGGTTCCACCGCGACGGTGGCGGTCCCGGCAACGCGGGTGTCCCAAACAGCGGGGTCGATCTTGCCGGATTCGAAGTTCTCGGTAAAAACCGGCTTCTGGGCGAGGAGAGCGGGCACGGCCGCCAGACAAAGAAAGGTGAGGGAAGTTCTGAGGTGTTTCACTTGCGCGAGTCTATCACTTCCCAGGCTCCGGCGGACCAACCTTTCGATGGAATTCTCGCCACAGCCAGACCCGGATCTCCAAGCACCGGACGCGGGAAGAATAGAATGAATGGTATGCGAATTGCCGCCCTGCTTCCGGTACTCCTGCTCTGCTCGTGCTCCAAACCCTCCGAGCCCCAGATCTCCGCCGAGACCCTCCTCTCCGACATCAAGACCCTCGCGTCCGACGAGTTCGAGGGCCGCAAGCCGGGCACGCCGGGCGAAGACAAAACCGTCGCCTTCATCGAGAAGCAGTTCCGCGACATGGGCCTGAAGCCCGGCAACCCCGACGGCACCTACATCCAGAAGGTGCCCCTCGCCGGAACCAAGTCCACCCCCGAGGCCACCTTCACCGTCAAGGGCAAGAAGCTCCCCGCCACCGCAGACAAGGACTTCGTCGCCGTCTCCACCCGCTTCACCGAAAACGTGGAAGTGAAGGATTCCCCCGTCGTCTTCGTCGGCTACGGCGTCGTCGCCCCCGAATACGGCTGGGACGACTACAAGGATGTCGACGTCAAGGGCAAGACCATCGTCATGCTCGTCAACGACCCCCAGATTCCCGACCCCGCAGACCCCTCCAAGCTCGACGACCACATGTTCCACGGCAAGGCCATGACCTACTACGGCCGCTGGACCTACAAGTACGAAATCGCCTCGGAGAAGGGCGCGGCCGCCGCGATCATCGTCCATGAGACGGCCCTCGCCGGGTATCCGTTCGAGGTCGTCGTATCCGGCAAGGTCGGCGAGATGTTCAACATCCAGCGCCCCGACAGCAACATGGGCCGCGTGCCCGTGGAAAGCTGGATGACCTACGACAAGACCGCCGAGATGTTCCAAGCCGCCGGGCTCGACCTCGCGGCCCTGAAGAAGGAGGCTTTGAAAAAGGAGTTCAAGCCCGTCGCGCTGCCGGCCACCACCGCCAACTTCAAGATCAAGAACGAGTTGCGCAAGGCCGATTCCCGCAACGTCGTGGCCAAGCTCGAAGGCACCGACCCCGCCCTGAAGGACGAATACGTCATCTACACCGCCCACTGGGACCACCTCGGCCGCGATCCCCAGGCCAAGGGCGACCAGATCTACAACGGCGCGCGCGACAACGCCTCCGGCACCGGCGGCTTGATCGAAATCGCCCGGGCCTACACCAAGATGGCCACCCCGCCGAAGCGCTCGATCCTATTCCTGAGCGTGACGGCCGAAGAGCAGGGGCTGCTCGGAGCCAAATACTACGCCGAGAACCCGCTCTATCCGCTCAAGAAGACCCTGGCCAACATCAACATGGACGAGTTGAACACCTACGGGAAATCGACCGACATGGTGATCGTGGGCTTGGGGAATTCGACCCTCGACGACATCGTGACCGACGTCCTGAAGGCCCGCGGCCGCACCGTCAAGGGCGACGCGCAGCCTGAAAAGGGCTTCTACTACCGCTCGGACCACTTCGAATTCGCCAAGCAGGGCGTTCCGGCGCTCGATCCCGAAGGCGGCGTGGAATTCCCCGGCAAACCCGCAGGCTGGGGCCAGCAGAAGCGCGAGGAATTCGACGAGAAGGATTACCACAAACCGTCCGACGAGGTGAAGGCCGACTGGGACTTGGCGGGCGCGGTCGACGACCTGCTCGTGTTCCTCGAAACCGGCTACCGGGTCGCACAAGGCGACAAATTCCCGGAATGGAAACCCGGCACCGAGTTCAAGGCCAAACGCGAGGCGATGCTGAAGTAGCCCGCAAGCCAGCTACGGCAAGGTTGCAGTAGAATCGGAATATGGCGATTCACAGCCGCGTCCTCCACAATGGCAGGATCCTCGGCGCTGCGGAAACAATCTTGTCGCCAGGCCAGTTGGGCCTGCTGGCGGGCTGGGGCGTCTTCACGACTTTGCGCGTGAAGAACGGCTCGTTGTTCGCCTGGGACCGCCACTGGACAAGGATGTCCCGGGACGCCGGGGGGATCGGGCTGGAGATGCCGCCCGACCGCGACGCGCTGGAAGAAGACCTCTTGGAACTGGTAGCGGCGAACGACCGCGTTGATTGCACCCTCCGCTTGGTCCTGATGCGGAATTCGGGCGGCATGTGGGAGTTCCCGGGCGCGTCGGACCGGGCGACGGACGTGGTCGCCATGACTGCCGACTTGAAGCCTTGGGGTTCGTCGGTGCGGTTGGACATCACGCCGAACGGTCGTTTCGCGGCAGGCGAGTTTGCCGGGGCCAAGTTGAACTCGTGGGCGCAGAACCTGACTTGGGCCGAGCGAGCCCACAAGCGGGGTTTCGACGAAACCCTGTTGTTGAACGAGCGTGGGGTGGTGGCGGAGTGCACGTCCGCAAATGTCTTCGCCGTTTTCGGGTCGGAGGTGCGGACACCGCCGTTGTCCGACGGCTGCTTGCCCGGAATCACCAGGGAAGTGGTGCTGGGGGAACTGCGGGTGCCCGGCGTAATGTTCGTGGAGTGCAGCCTCACGGTGCAGGATCTATGCTCCGCCGACGAGGTGTTCATCACATCGAGCACGCGCAACCTCTTGGGTGTGAGTGAAATTGCCGGTAGCATCCTAAACCAGCAAGGCGGGGTCCGCGACAAACTAGCCCCCGCGTTCCAGAAGTTTCTTGAAGTAGATATAGCGGCCCGCAAATCGGTCGGGCTGGCGGTCTAAGGAACCATTTTCTAAATGCCTGTCGAGTGTCCAAAGTGTGGAAGCCGTTACCTCCGGGAATCCCAGCCGAGAACCATCGCGGAAAAGGCCGGGAAGTTCAAGTTCAAATCGCCGCTGCGCTGTTTGGACTGCAAAACCAGATTCGTCGCCAAGACGTTGATTATTCAGGACATCTTCTACGCCCGCTGCCCAACGTGCCTGAGGATGGATTTGAATTCCTGGTCCGGGAAGAGCTACGAGCCGCCATTCTGGATGCGCCTGAAGATCAGCATGGGGGCCAAGCGCTGGCGCTGCGAGTACTGCCGCACGAACTTTGTGGACTTTCGACCGCGAAAGGAAGTCTTCAGCTTCAAGCGCTGGGAAAAAAAGGGCGCGGGGAAAGTGGTCGCCGAAGGCCGGGCGAAGTTCGCGGTCGATGAGCTGAAGGCGATGGAGAAGGCGGAAGTCGCCGAACAGGAAGCGATGAAGGCGAATCGCGAAGCCGCACTGGCGTTGGCGGCCGAGCAGGCGGAAGCCAAAGCGGCCGAGGAGGCGGAAGAGCGCGAGCGCCGCGAAGCGAAGAAGCAAAAGGAAAAGAAGAAGATCTCGCGGCTGGAGGGACAGTTGGAGGCACCGGTATCACGGCGCGCCAGTTTGGACGACCGCGCCGCAGCCTTGGCCTACACAAATTCTCTGGCGAAGCAGTCGGCAGCAGCCCTAGGACAGCCGACCAATGCCGTGGCAAGGACCGGCGACACTGCGGAAACGACGGGTTCTTCGAGGTTTCCGAAGTACTCCGGGGCACCGGAGTTGGTTTATCCCAAACCCAAACCGGTGGTCGTGCCGGAAGACGTCCCGTCCGCAGAAGTGGACGAGGATTCCGTACACCTCTAAGCCGAGCCTCGGCCGCCAGTGAGCGATGTTACGGCTTGGCGGCCAGATCGATAACTGCGTAGTCGTTCATCGTGGCGACGGTGAACTCGGTTCCACCGTCGGCTTGGACGAGGTCGGTGAGGTCGGCTTGCGACAGACCGGCTCCCCGTAGTTCCGCTTTCGTGAACGTACCAACGACGCGAACGCGCAAGCCATTGACCGCTCGCTGGGAGTAGTTGACCAAGTGGACCCGCGCACCGCCACCTTGGGTCGTCAGTCGGGCGATCACCACCTCGCTGCCGTACAACCGCAGCGAGCGTCGTTCGTCCCCAAGTTTCTGACGGATTTCGTAGGCCTGTTTGCTGGGATCGCCGCCATCGACCTTCGCCACGTTGACCTTGAGGCCGGAGTCGGGCGATTTCACGATGCGGTAAAGCAGGTTCCGGCGGGAAAGCAGGTTCAGCATTTCGCCCGCCTGCGCGGAACCATCGTCCACCACGCCGATGTCGGCAACTGGCGCAGCGGACCCTGCGAGAACCGGAACGCCGCGCAGGACCTTGATCATGGCCGCAAGCGACGCCAGACCAGCGTCGTCGGTCTTAATGTAAGCCTCGACGCCATACGCGAAGGCCTCGGCTGCGGCCAGACCAGCGGACCGGCCCAGGGCCTCGATACAGAACTTGCCGCCAGGGTTCCGAAGGAAGCGCCAGGAATTGGAATCCACCCAAGGGCTGGATGTCGCCCGAGCCACGTTCGCGCGCATGTTCACCTTGGGAGCGGGGGCGGCGACGCACCCCGCCGACGGTATCGGCACGGCGGCGAAACCGGCAGACTTCCAAGCCGCGACCTTGTCCGCGGCGACCGCGATTTCCGAGATGCCCGCGTCCTTCAACGTTTTGACGGTGTCCAGTGGGCGTTCCCAGAGGAGCGCCGGGAGGGCGATTGCAGCCAGCAGGATCATAGACGGAATGCCTTGGTCTTGATCTTTGCGAAGTCGTAGGTGCCGAGCCCCAGGTTGCCTGCGAATTCGATGTGGCCGGGTTCGCGCACGAAATTGTTCGCATTTGGGTCGTTCTCGAAGCCCTTGCGGACGTACTTGTCGGAGCGCTCCCAGACCGAGATCGCGCTCTCGGCCTTGCGTTTCGCCTCGACCACGTCGAGCAGCAGGCGGTCCATGGCGACCGGGTCGGTGCCGAACATCATCTCCTTGGGGTAGAAGCGGAACTTCTTTTCGTGCAGGAACGGCCCGCCATGCCAGACGCCGCGCATGCCGTCCATCACGTTGAGCACAACTTTGGAGCGCAGAGGCTCCATGGAAGCGAGCGTCCCGATGAACGAAAGCGTGTTGGTCTTGGAGAACTGGTGCGAACGGGCGACGTTCGAATGGTTCCCGTAGGCGATGTTCTTCAGGCACCCGGTGACACCGGACGCGCCGTGGTCCTTCATGTTCGGGACGTTGATGATCTTGGTGAAGCGTTCGGAAACGTGGCGGACCAGCATCGAGCGGGTGTCGTCCTCGCCGAAGAAATCGACCTCGACGTAGGTCTTGGGGTCGTAGCCGAGGATCGACTGGCGTGTCTTTTCGATGCCGTCCACGTTGACCCCTGCCGGGAGGTACTTGGCGTAGTCGACGGTGGCCATCTGGTCCGGGAAGCGCTCGTAAACCCAGATGTTCGACGCCTTTACGCCGACCGCCACCAAGTTCTGGACGATGTCCGCCACGACTTCCGGGCTGGACATCACAAGGGGTGCGCCGGAGCAGTTGACCTTGATCCCGACGACGTCAGAGGGTTCGAAGAAGGACCGCCAAGCGTCGCGTGGGTCGCGGAGTCCCGTCAGTTCCGACATGCCCTTAGCGATCATGTCGTGGACCACCGGAACGTTGATCTTCTCCGTGGTGGTGTCGATGGAGTTCTCCGCGGCCACGCGGACCACCGACGCCGGATAGCGACCCGGCATGCCGTCTTTCCAGTTCGCGGGCTTGCTGTGGCTGGTTACCTTGCGGTACTTCGGCAGGTCCGAGTACGGTGCCCCCTCGATGGGCGGCACCAGCATCGGGCAGACGGCGGCGGTTGTGGCGAGGAACGTTCGGCGGTCCATAGGGTCTCTCCTTTGGAGTCTGATGCAGGGTTAGACGTAGGCGATGACGTCTATTTCCACGAGCGAATCGCCCGGCAGCCCGGCGACGGAAACGGTTGTGCGGACAGGCGGTTCGTCGCCAAAGCGGCCCCGGAAGACCTCGTTCATGGCCGCGTAGTCCTTCAGGTCGGCGAGGAACACGGTGGCCTTCAAGACCTTGTCCATTGAAGACCCGGCGTCTTCCAGCTGCTTCTGGATCTGCTTCAGGACGCCGTCGGTATGAACCTTGATGTCGTGGCCCTCGTGGTAGCCCACGCCGGCGACGAAGACCAGGTTGCCGTACTGGATGGTGCTGTTGAAAAGTGGCGGCGTGGCTGGCTTCGCGCCTTTGCGGATTACCTTCTTGACCGGTGCAGTCTGGGCCTCGGCCGGGCCTGCGCTCGCAGCACCGGCGGCGACAGCAGTGGCAGCCGTGACCGCGCCCTGAATCAAGTTCCTGCGTGTGTTCTTTGACATGTTCGCTCCTTGGCTCTCCTTGTCTCTTCTACTTGCGGTTTCGGACCGCCTGGCTCAGAGTGGCGTCCCAGCCCGGGGCTCCTTGTGCCTTGTAGTTGGCAGGGAGCTTCTTCCAATCTTCTCTCGAAATGCCGTTCAAATCAAAGACCGCGAGTCCATCCCGGACCGTCAACTCGCATTCCAGCTTGGACGTGCCAGCCAGACGGGCCCCGTAGGAGTCCACGAAGCCGAAATTGCCCCTGGAGAGGCGCAAGACGGCGACATCGGCAGGGCTGCCGACCGAGAGGTTTCCAAGCTCGGTCCGGCGCATTTCGCGGGCCGGGTTCCAAGTCGATTCCCCGATCACGGCTGCGAGGCTCTGACCCATGGCGAGGAACTTGTTCATGGTGGTCAACATGTCCTTCAGACCGGCGTTCATGGAGCCCGCGTGGAGGTCGGTCGAGATCGAATCGGGGATGAACCCCTGCTGAACAGCGGGTCCGGCGAGCCGGAAAAGCAGGCTGCCCGCGCCGTGGCCGACGTCGAAGATGACCCCGCGCTTGCGGGCCTCCTTCAGGTAAGGCAGCAGCGTGCCCTGCGTGTCCAGCATCGGCACCATATCGAGGTACATGTGGGTGGAAATGTCGCCCGGCCGGAGCTTCTTCAGGACCAGATCCTGGTAGGGGCGCTCGGGGCGGAACTCGCCGAAATCGACCATCACCGGCAGCTTTGCTGCTGTACCGGCCGCGATGGCGCGGTCGACGGGAATCCACTCCGGTCCCGCATAGTGGGCTGTTTTGATGCCGACCACGGTGCCCGCGAACTCCTTGGCTCGGGCTGCAGTGGCCTCGGCGTCCATGTCGGTGGTGTCCTGCTCGGTGGTGCCGCCGCCCATGCCCTTGCCCACGATGTTCAGGAGTGCAAGTACGCGGGTCTTGGAGCGGTCGATGACGCGGTCCTTGAAGTCGGGGAAATTACGCCAGCCGGAGCTACCGGCGTCGACGACGGTGGTGACGCCGTTGCGGAAGGTGAAGGGGTCGGGGTAGACGCTGAGATCGCCGGAGTAGGCCCCCTTCTGGCCGGTTCCGGCGTAGACGTGGACGTGGATATCGACCAAGCCGGGTGTAACGTAGAGGCCCCGGACATCGATGGTCTTTGCCGCGTCAGCAGCAGGGATAAGGGCTGCGACGGCGGCGATCTTGCGGTCCTTGATGGCAACGTCGCGGATGCCGTCGAGACCGTTCTTGGCGTCGATGACGTGGCCGTTCTTGAGCAGGAGGTCGTATTTCGGCTGGGCGAACGCGACCGACACAGTGGAAAGTGCCAACAGGACTGAAACTAGACGCACGGTGCTAGTTTATCGCCCCGTCTTCGTTTCAGGGCGACTACAGCCCCGACAAATACCCCAGCTCGCCGTTGCTGTCCCCCAACGACTCCACCGGGACGCCCATGCGGTCCAGCATCGCGACGAACAAGTTCGTCATTGGCGTCTCCGCCTTGTAGCGCACCAGTCGGCCCGGCTGGATCCGGCCGCAGCCCTTGCCCGCCAGCACGGTCGGCAGGTTCGCATGATCGTGGGCGTTGCCGTCGCTGAGGGCGCTGCCGTAGGTGATCATGACGTGCTCGAGCAGGGTCCCGTCGCCGTCCGGGGTCTTGGCCAGCTTGTCCAGCAAATAGGCGAACTGCTTGGCGTGGAAGCAGTTGATCTGGGTTACCTTTTCGATCTTTTCCTTGTCGCCCTGGTGGTGGGTGAGGCCGTGGTGGGCCTCGGGGATGCCGATCTCGGGGTACGCCCTGGGGCTCTGTTCGAGCGCCAGCAGCAAGGTCGCGACGCGGGTCGAATCGGTCTGGAATGCCAGAGTCAACAGGTCGAACATGACGCGCGCGTGCTCGCCGAACTCGGTTGGGATACTGGAATCGGGCACGGAAACGCCCTTGGGCGCGGTCTGGGTTTGTTTTTCCGCCGACTGGATGCGCTTTTCGAGTTCGCGGATGGAATCGAGGTACTCGTCCAGCTTGCGGCGGTCGGCACCACCCAAGGACGCGTCGAGCCGACGGGTCTGGCCCATGACGACGTCCAAAATGCTGCGCTGGTAGCGGGCTTCCCGAGCGGCTTTTTCTCCTGTCAAGCCCTCCCCCGCGCCGAACAACCGCTCGAAAACCGCCCGGGGACGGATCTCGGCAGGCGCGGGCGACGATGGTGTCCGCCAGGAAATGCTGTTCGAGTAGGCGCAGCTATAGCCGTTGTCGCAACTGCCGCCCTGCACGCCTTCCTCGCAGCCCAGTTCGAGCGAGGCGAAGCGGGTCTTGTCCGCCAAACGGCGCGCGGCAACCTGGTCCACCGAAATTCCGGTCTGCAGGTCCCGGCCGTTGGTCTTTTTCGGATGCACGCCGGTCAGGTAGTTGGCACCGGCGCGGCCATGGTCGCCCGGACCGTCGCCCAACGCGCGGCCGCCGTTGTGAGTGAGGCCGGAAAGCAGCAGAATGTTGTCGCGGTGCGGCGCCAAGATCGACGACACGCGCGGCAATACGGCGGGCAGCGGGATCGACGTGTCGGCGGCCACCGAAGCCGTCTCCTTCGGGAACCATTCCGGCATCATGATGCCGTTGGGCACGTAAAGGAACGCCATCCGGCAGGGCGACGCGGCTTGGGCGGCACCGGCCGAAAACGCGGGGATCATGGCGTCCAGCAAGGGCAGCGCGACGGCGGTTCCGGCCCCCCTCAGGATGGCGCGGCGGGAAAGGGATTTACCTGGCATTCGATTGTTCCTCCGCCTTCCGCATACGGAAGGGCTGGCTGTCGACGATTTCGGTGATCAGGGTCGAGAAGCGGTAGTTGTCCGCCGCCAGACGCTCCACGATGTGGTCCACGGTCGGGCGGTCGTAGGGTTCAAGGCCTCTGCCCAGCGCGTAGGTGAGCATCTTCTCGGTGAAATTACGGACGAAGGGGGCGGACTGGTCGCGCAACGCCTGCTTCAGCCCCGCCGGACCCTTGAAGGGCTTGCCGCCGGGCAACTGGCCGGAGGTGTCGACGGGGAAATTGCCGTCCTTCTCGCGCCACGCCCCGGAGGCGTCGTAGTTTTCCAGCGCGAACCCGATAGGGTCCATCATGTTGTGGCAGACGGCGCACTCCGCTTTGGCGCGGTGCTGTTCCAGCCGCTGGCGTAGCGAGGCCTCGGTGCCGATGTGGTCTTCCTTGAGCGCCGGAACGTCGGGCGGCGGAGGAGGAGGCGGGGTGCCGAGCAGATTTTCCAGCACCCACTTTCCGCGCAGTACGGGCGATGTGCGGGTGGCGTAGGAGGACAGCGCGAGGACGGCACCCTGGCCCAGCACGCCTCCGCGCTGGTCACCGGCTAGTTCGACGCGGTGGAAATCCTCGCCGTTGACCCCGGCGATGCCGTAGTAGCGCGCCAAGGGGCCGTTCAGGTAGGCGAACTTGCCGTCGAGGAAGTCGGTGATACTGCGGTTCTCACGCATCACTGTGCGGGCGAACAGTTCGGACTCGCGGCGCATCCACTCCATCAGTTCGTCGTCGAAGAGCGTGAAGTGGGCGGGGTCGGGCTTGCGTTTGTCGAGGATCCGCAGGCCAAGCCACTGCCCGGCGAAGTTGTCGATCAGCGTGTCGGCCCGGTTGTCGGCCAGCATGCGGCGGACCTGTTCGTGGACCCCGCCCGGATTCAGCAGCGTGCCCTTTTCGACGGCGCGCATCAGTTCGTCGTCCGGCGGCGCGCTCCATAGGAAGAAGGACAGGCGGTTGGCGAGGCTGACGGCGCTGAGGGGGCCTGTCGGTTCGCGCTCGACACGGAAGAGGAAGTTCGGCGACATCAGGATCGCCTGCAGGGCGGCGCGGATGCCGTCGTCGAACGATTCTGAATCCTTGCGGACTGCGGTAGCCAGATCTGCCAGTTCGTTGACTTCGATGGCGGTGGGCTGGCGGCGCCACGCATGCCTGGCCAGATTCTGCACGATCAGGCGCGAACAAGCGGGCGTGCGGTCGACGCAGATGAAGACTTTCGGATTCCGCGCGGGCGGCTTGGGGTCGAAGGGTCCGACGATATCGAAATAGTCCACAAACAGCTTGCGCCGGCCGTCGGTGTTGACGTTGTCGAGCGGCTTGTCGGTATCGGCGTATTCGGGGAACGAAGCGCGGAAACTGTGCTCGCCCGCCGTGAGATGGACGCGCGCGATGGATTCGCCGTGGGCATAGACGTAGTCGATATTGCCTTCGACGATCTCGCTGTAGACCGGTTTGCCATCGACGGTCATCACCATCTTCGCCGGAGGGTCGGCGATGCGGTTGAGTTCTGTGAGTTCGGCTTTCTCGGCCTCGGTAAGGGAGCGCTTCCTGGCCAATTCGGTCTGGCGCGGGGTGGAGTGGTCGCGTGGGCGGTAGTTGCCGACGCGCATGCGGAATTCGTAATCCGCCTCGATTGGGAAGGTGTAGGTGGCCCACAGCGCCCCGCGGTAGGAAAACGGGAGGGCGTTGGCGGTGGGGTCGTCCTGGAGTTTCTTGCCGAGGAAGCGGGTCAGTTTCGACGGCTTCGGCGGCAGCGGCTGGCCTTGGACTGCGACGCGGGCAACCTTTCGGGCTGCGGCCGTGTACTTTTCCATCAGCATAGGCGAGACGGAGAGCACGTCGCCGATGTTGTCGAAACCGTAGCCGGTGTCGTCGAGGGGGAACTCGTCGGCGGCGTGGAGGTCCAAGCCGACAAGGTCGCGGATCGAATTGTTGTATTCCACGCGGTTGAGGCGGTGGGCGGTGACGCGGCCTGGATTGGGCTCGCCAAAGCCCAGCGCCTTGTCGAGCGCGGAAACGATGGCGTCGCGGTCGGATTTGGCGACGGCGGGTGCGCCCGGCGGGGGCATCTTACCGGTCGAGATCTTGTCGAGGAGCTTGCCGAGGACCGCTGCGTTGGTCGGGGGGACGCTCAGGTCCAGATTGGCGGCAGGCAGTGCGCGGTTGTGGCAGCCGGCGCAGTTCTTCGCGAGGAACGGTTTGAGCGAATGCTGGAGGTCGGAATCCCCGCCGGTCTGGGCATGCAGGCTGCCGCCAAGCAACATCAGTACAAGGATGGAAGAATGGGGACGCGGCACTCCCCTACATTCTATGCCCATTCGGCCTGTTAGAACACGGCGTTTCGAGCGACTACCTTGAACGTGGGAGCAAACACCGCCCAAACCGACCTCTACCGCCAAGCCGCCGACCAGTTTGGGGCAGCGGTAGAGCGTCTTGCCGCCGCCTACGAGGCCGATCCGGAGCGGCGGCGCGACCTCGCGCAGGACATCCACTTCCAGCTCTGGCGAAGTTTCGCGCACTTTGACGGCCGCTGTTCGATGCGGACCTGGGTCTACCAGGTCGGTCACCGGGTCGGGGCGTCCCACGTTCTGAAGGAGCGCCGGACCTGGTCGCGCCTGGTGAGCTTGGAGGATTTCGATCCGCCGCCCGACCGGAACCCGGTGCGGGTCGACGGCGGCAGGAACCTCGAACGGCTGCACGCCTTGATCCAGCAACTCAAGCCGCTGGACCGACAGGTGATCCTTTCCTATCTGGAAGGGCTGGACGCGGCCTCGACCGGCGAAATCACCGGACTCTCGCCCGCCAATGTCGCCATGAAGATCCATCGGATCAAGAACATCCTCGCAAAGAGGTTTCACGAAGGAGGTAGCCATGTCGAACGACCCTCGTAGTATCTGGCAAGAGCAGCCCACGGAGCCCCGGCCGATGAGCATGGGGGAGATCATCCAAAGGACCGAAGGCTTGCGGCAACAGAACAAACGGGCGTTGCTGCGGGCCCGCATTATCCCTGTGGTGCTCCTGACCGCGGTGTACCCCGCCGCGATGCTTCCCGATCCGCGGGTAAGGTTGCTGTTTGCCGCCACCGTGGCCTGGTCGGCGGTGGGAATCTTCGTGCGGCGGACAAGGGTTCCCGCCGCAGCCGAAGCTGCGACCGGCATCGAATCGTACCGGGCCGAATTGGAGCGGCGGCAGATGCTGATCGGTCGGAATCTGGCCTGGTCGGCGGCACCGACGGTGCTGGTCCAGATCTCCCTGATTGCGGCGCTGCTCACGCTCGCGGGCCCGTCGTCCGGGGCGGCACGGAAGATCCTGCCGTTCCTCGCGCTTTCCATGGTGTGGTTCGTCGGCTTGGTGGCGATGCAGTTCCGGGACCGCCACGCGCTGCAAACGGAGATCGACAATTTGAATAGTCTGGAGTGCGGCGAAAGGTATCCTGAACCTAATGGCCACCCTCGCCTGCCTTCGCCGTGATTTGGATTTCATGCCGTCCCCGGTGGAGGAGCAGCCGGGACTGCTGATCCGGGATTCGTTCCAGTTTTCCGACGCCGTCCTGATCATTCCGCCGCAGTTGGTGCCCTACTTGGCCTTCTTCGACGGCGAGAAGTCCGTGCTCGATCTGAAGGAGGCCCTGGTGCGCGCCAGCGGGGACTTCCGGGCCGGGGAAGTCGCGGATCAAATGGCTGCTGCGCTCGGGAGCTCCGGTTTCCTGGAGGACGAGATCTTCGAAAACATGCGCGAGGCCAAGGTGAGCGAATTCGGGGCGTCGGACGTCCGTGAGGCCGCCCACGCGGGCTCCGGCTACCCGGAAGATGTCAACGAACTGGCGCAGGTGATGGGCCACTGGCTGGGCGAATTCGGTGAGGAGGTTCCGGGTTTGCGTGCCATCGCAGCCCCGCACGTCAGCCCGATGGGCGGCTACGAATCCTACCGCGCCGCCTACGGCCTGCTGGGCGACACGTACAAGGAGAAGACGTTCGTGGTGCTGGGCACGTCGCACTACGGCCAGCCGGAGAAGTTCGGCCTGACCCGCAAGTCCTACGTGACACCGTGGGGCGCGGCGCGGACGGATACCGGTTTGGTGGCCGAACTGACTTCCAAAGCTGGAGCGGCCGTCGAGACGGAAGACTACTGCCACGCCGTCGAGCACTCGATTGAGTTCCAGGTGGTCTATCTGCAGTCGATCTTCGGGCCGGACGTGAAGATCCTGCCGATCCTGTGCGGATCGTATGCCAAATCGATTTACGATACCGGCATGCCGGAGGATGACGAGGGGGTGCGGCGGTTCCTCGGCACGCTGGGGGAAATCGGCGCGCGGGAAGGGGACAAGCTGATGTGGGTGCTGGGCATCGACATGGCCCACCGGGGGCGGCGCTACCACGAGGCATTCGATGCAATCGCCGACGAGGGGCTGATGCGGAGTGTCGCGACGCGGGACCAACAGCGGATTGATCGCGCGGCGGCGGGCGACGCGCAGGGGTTCTGGGATCTGGTGCGGGAAAACCACGACGATTTGAACTGGTGCGGCTCGTCGCCGATGTACACGTTCTTGAAGGCGATGCCGGGCCTCAAGGGCAAGCTGGAGAAGTACGAACAATGGAACATCGACCCAGCGAGCGTGGTTAGTTTCGCGGGGATGACGTTCCGGTAGGGCCTATCCGCGACCCGGGCAAGGTTGGCATCAGCGCTTCGCGGCGGCTAGTCGGGCCGCAAACCCGGCATGTTCCGGTGTGGCCAAGCCTTGTTGAAGTACCGAGTTCATGCGGGGAAGGTCCAGTGCCCAAAGGGCTTGGGGGTCCAGCCACAGGCCGGGGAAGCAACGGGACCGGAACACCCCGTCCGCGTCGTTTTCAGCCAACTGGAATCCATTGGGTGTCAGGAAGAACGAGGCCAGTTCCTGGCTTCGGGGCACCGCGATCACGTACTCGCGAACGCCAGTGCGCTCGTAGAGCCGCTTCTTGGCACCAAAATCCCGCGACCGGCTGGACACCGCCACCTCCACGACAAGTTCGGGCGCGCCGGACGCGTACGGCCCGGTAACTCCCGACTGACCACCGTATTCGGGCAGAATTCGCAATGTCGTGTCGGGCTGGGGCACCTGTCCCTCGCCCATCAGCCACGTTCCCTCGCAGCCGGGGCGGCATCCAGGTGTCGCCAGTGAGTAAAAATTGAGCCAGCCTGCGAGGAACGCTTGGCATTCTTGGTGGTGAAGGCCTACCGGAGAGGGCATGTATACAATTCCATCAATCAATTCCGCGCGTTTGAGGTCGGGGATATCCTCCCACCGGCGAAGGAACTCCCCTGTCGTCAGCGAGTCGCCTTCGAACAGGAGGTCTGTCGAAACGGGATCGGCAAGTGCGGCGACCGGCATCGGATTCTCCTTGGTCCTTTTGTCCCATGCTAGCACCGGTGCGGGGGATGCACCGCTCCAATTTCGGCTAACATGGCAGCATGCACTTTGCGATCCTCATGATGCTTGCCCTGCAAACCCCAGAAGCCGACCAAACTCTGCGCTGGAATCTGCCCGAACCGGTGCACGCGGCTTTCTTCAGTCCAGCCTTCGAGGCAACGTTTGAACTAGGCGGCTGGGTAAATCCGTTCTACCTGCGTGGAGACTTCGACGGAGACGGTCGCGTCGATTACGCCGTGCTGGTCACGCGACGGGACAACCGGAAGAAAGGGATCGCCGTGTGGCTCAGCAGCCGGTCCGGCAGTTCTCTGGTCATGATCGGTGCCGGGACTCCGGCCCGCGCGGGAGAAGCCGACACCGACGATTGGTCGTTTTTCGACGTTTGGCAGGTCTACCCCAGAGGCCGCGTGCGACAAGGCGTGGGCGAAGGCCCGCCGCCCCGATTGAAGGGCGATGCGCTGTTGATCGAAAAGAGCGAGTCCGCCAGTGGCTTGGTTTACTGGGACGGCAAGAGATTCCACTGGTACCAGCAGGAGGACTGACGCCTACCAAGAATCCCGATTGACCACCTTCACCCGGAACGGCGGCTTCACCTTCTCCGTATCCTCCATCTCGAACGCCTGCGCGCTCTTCGACGGATCGTAATCGCGCCACAGCCACGTCAAAGACTCCGGTAAATCCAGCGCCCCTTGCGCGATGGCGTGCATCCCCTCGCCGAAGCGGAAATGGAAATCGTACCCCTTCAGCTTCAACGAATTCGCCAGCATGATGTTGTTCAGCGGCCAGCTTCCGCCAGGAGCCTCCTGGTCGTCGGTGCCGTCCGAAAGCCACACCCGCAGGTTCTTGCGCGGGTCGCGGCGGACCCGCTGGGACACGATGTATCCGCCATCCTGGTTCTGCTCGGGATGCCACTGCAGCGGCACATAACTACCGATGTGCGACAGGACGCGCCCGAATTGGTCCGGGAAGTACCACGCCGCGTCGAAGGCGCAGATCGCTCCCGACGAGGCGCCCGCGATGGCCCGCGAATAGGAGTCGTGGCGGATCTTGTACGTCTTCTCAACGTCCGGCAGGATCTCTTGCAGCACGTACTTCCCGTAGCGGTCGGAGACCGTGTCGTACAGGATGCTGCGCATGCGGGTGCCAGTGGCTTCCCCGCCCTCCCCCGGCTGGATGAGCACGTGCACCATGGGCGGAATCAGCTTTTTCGCAACCAAGTTGTCGGACACCGGCTGCAAGCGAAGCCGCAGCAAATCCTGGTTGCCGACAATCGTCTCCCCGTCCTGCCACACCATGAGAGGAGCACCGTTCGTCATATCGGCCCCGGCGTTCACGTAGACCCAGTAGTTTGCCTTCATCCCCGGATAGATCTTGCTCTCCAAGGTCTTCATGCCCGACAGCCTGCCCGCGGCGGCTCCCGCCTGCGGGTAGGAATCCGGGTTGTAGCCCGCCACGTCGTACGTGCCGAGCGACTTTCCGGCCGCGAAGTAGTTGTAATTGTGGGTGGTTCCCAGCCGCAGGGTCATCAGCCGGTACCAGAGCTTGGTCCCCGGAATGTTGGTCATCGCGACGGCGGGCTGGTGGTCGATGGAAACCGTGGCCGGATCGGCGGATTCGACGGCGAACAGGAACTCTTGGCCCCAGACCGCAGCCCCGTCGCGTCCGTGCAACAACGGGAGGCCCGCCGTCAGCAAGTCCTTCAGCGCCGGGGAATTGCTCCGCGCAGCGTCGATGAGAGCTTTGAGCGGATGGGTCTGGGCTCCCGCCGTCAAAGCCAAGCCCAGAATCAAAATGATTGTCTTCATGAAGAGTTGAAGATATACTGTGGGGGGCATCGGAGTCAATCGGTGTCGAAAACGCGCATTTCAAAGGACGACATGACACGCACGCTGATCGCATTCCTACTGCTCGCCACATCCGTGTTCGCCGCCGACATCAGCGGCAAGTGGAAGGGCACCGCCGAAGGGCCCAACGGCCCGCTCGAACGCACATTCACGTTCAAAGTCGAGGGAACGAAGCTCACCGGCGAGACCGAAAGCCAGATGATCGGCAAGTCGACGCTTTCCGACGGCAAGGTCGACGGAGACAACATCTCGTTCACCATCACTGCCAACTTCCAGGGCAATGAAATGAAACTGAACTACGCCGGAAAGCTGGACGGCGACACGATCAAGCTGAAGGTGGATTTCGCCGGAACCGGGCAAGCCGTCGAATACACCCTGAAGCGGAACTGACCGCGAGCACAAAACGCCCCGGCACCGTATACAATAGGACCGAATGGCCAGTTTTCGCGTCCACCGGATGAAGGAGGCACCGCGCCAGCAATTCCGCTGGGCTCCGCATGTGTCAGGTGTGGCGGGAGTCAAACTCAAGGATTACGAGCCGGGCACCGAGATCGAGGCGGAGAACGAATACGCCGCGTGGGCGCAGCTGCGGGGTTCCGACCGTCCCCTGCAGGTCGGGGACCTGCTCGAATCCGCCAACGGACAGCTGCGGATTTGCAAGTACGTGGGCTTCGAGGAGGCGCGCTGGATTCTGCCCGAGGGCGTCCAGATCAACATCGCGTTCCCGCCCGCCGCAGCCCCAGCCGTAGCAGCAGGCACTCAAGTCTAAGGAAACAACCGTATGGCCAGGCTCGGCGACGATATCGACGATTTTTGCGTGAAGTGCAAGCGGGTGATGAACCACGCCGTGGTGTCGCTGCTCAACGACGGACCAGCGAAGGTGCGCTGCCGCACCTGCCACAGCGACCACGACTACCGGCACGAACTGGCGCCGCCGCCCAAGATTGATCCCCGCAAACTAGCCGCCCAAGCCGAAAAGGCTGCGGCGTTGGCAGCGGCCGGCGGCACTCCGGAAGCCCCGGCGGTGGAAGGGGAAACGCCCGTGGTCGAGAAAGCCGCCAAAGGGCGCAAGAAGGCCTAGGTATGCGCTGCCTTGCTGTCCTCGGCGCGATTCTCCTGGTTTCGTGTGCGGCACCGACACCCGAGGCAGCCTCGAAAACACCTCCGCCGGCGACTGCTCCGGCTCCGCCGCACGTCCTCGACCAAACCGCGGTCCTGCCCCGGACCGGACTCGTGTCCTCCAAGGTCGTCTTGGAACACCCATTGGACCTCCCCAAGATGCCCGGCGGCTCGGTGGGCGAGTACGAGGTCAAGGGCAAGAAGTACCAGATGTTCATCATCGACGCGGGCGACAACCAGAAGGCCGCGTTCCTGCTGATCGACATCAAGTCGGGTCTGCAGAACACCGAATATCTGGCGCACATGGGCGGCTATTTCGGCACCGACGGCACCCGACAGGTGTACGCTTTCGCCAAGCTCCACTACCTCGCGGGTGTGGTGGGTCTTCCCAAAGACGTGGCCGACCCACTGGCCCGCGTATTTGCCTCCCGCCTGCACTAATAACGCCATGCAGTCCCGCCCCTTCGGGCCAACCGGCCAATCCGTCTCCAAGATAGGCCTCGGCACGTGGAACATTGAGTCCGCGCCGCGCGCCGAAGGAATCGAACTCGGGATCAACCACATCGACACGGCGGAGATGTACGGGTCCGGCGAGGCGGAACGCGTCGTGGGGGAAGTGATCGTCGGGGTCCGCGACAAGGTTTTCGTGGTTTCGAAGGTGCTGCCCTCCAACGCGACCAAGTCCGGCACCATTCAAGCTTGCGAACGCTCGCTGAAGAACCTCGGCACGGACCACCTCGACTGCTACCTGCTGCACTGGCGCGGGCGGCACCCGTTGACCGAAACTGTCGCGGCGTTCGACCAACTCCAGCGCGCCGGGAAGATCCTGTCGTGGGGCGTCAGCAATTTCGATGTGGCGGATCTGGAGGATATGGGGCGGGTGTCGGATCCGGGTCGGATGGTGTGCAACCAAGTCCTCTACCACCCGGAAGAACGAGCCATCGAACACGCCGTCATCCCTTGGTGCCAAGCACGCGGAGTGGCCGTGGTCGCGTACAGCCCGTTCGGATCCGGCTCGTTCCCCAAGCCCTCTTCAAGCGGGGGCCGGGTACTGGCGCGGATCGCTTCCGTACACGGGGTGTCGACGCGCGCCGTGGCTCTGGCCTATCTGACGCGCATGCCGGGCGTCTTCGCAATTCCGAAGTCCGCCAAGGTCGTCCATGTCGCGGAGAACGCCACCGCAGGCGATCTGGACTTGAACGGGGCGGAAATGGCGGCGCTCGACGCGGCCTTCCCGCGCGGTCCCAAACCACGCTCGCTGCCGATGATCTAGCGCCGCTCCGCCGAAACCGGCCCGTTACAATGGTCTTTGAACCAACCCCCTCAGGAGCATAAATGAAAGCAGGCAAGATCGGAATCCTGACCGGCGGCGGCGACGTCCCCGGCCTGAATGCCGTCATCAAAACCGTTGTTTACCGGGCAAGTGAAATGGGCCGCGAAGTGGTCGGCATCCGCCGCGGTTGGGAGGGCCTGACCCACCTCAACTGGGACGACCCCGCCAGCGTCGAACGCTATGTCCGTCCGCTCGACCGCAACAACACGCGCAACATCGACCGCACCGGCGGCACCTGGCTCCACAGTTCGCGCACCAATCCGCTGAAGATGAAGAAGACGCCGGCGTTCCTCGACGGCACCACCTTCCCCGTCTCCCAGACCACCAAGCGCGGCGTCACGTCGACCGTCTACGACATGACCGCGCAGACGGTCAAGAATCTGGACAAGCTGG
This sequence comes from uncultured Acidobacteriia bacterium, assembly GCA_903907865.1. Taxonomy (GTDB): domain Bacteria; phylum Acidobacteriota; class Terriglobia; order Bryobacterales; family Bryobacteraceae; genus BOG-234. Next base: position 32,396 of record CAIVPR010000159.1, on the reverse strand, counting down.
AGATCGAATATCTCGTGGCCATCGGCGGCGACGACACGCTCAGCTACGCCGCGCACCTCGACCGTCTCGGCTACAAGGTCATCGCGGTTCCGAAGACGATGGACAATGACGTCCGGAACACCGAATACTGCATCGGCTTCTCGACCGCCGTCAACCGCGCCACCGACGCCATCGACCGCCAGCGCACCACCATCGGCTCGCATGAACGCATCGGCGTGTTCCGCATCTTCGGGCGCGACGCGGGCTACACCGCGCTCTACACGGCTTATGTGAACTCGATGCGCTGCATCATCCCCGAGTACAAGGAAGTCGATCCCGAACGGCTCATCAAGATGCTGGTCGAGGACAAGAAGAACAACCCCTCGGGCTACTCGCTGGTGCTGCTTTCCGAAGGTGCCGAGTGGCTCGGCTACGAGGTTCAGGAATACGGGCGTCCCGACGGCTACGGCCACCGGAAGAAGATGAACGTCGCCGAGGCCCTGAGCGAGAAGATCCAAGAGATCACCGGCCAGGAAACGGTCGTCAGCGATCTAACCTACGATCTGCGCAGCGGCGCGCCGGATTTCGTCGACCGCATGGTGGCGTCCACCTTTGCCGGGATGGCTGCGGACATGATCCAGCGCGGCGAGTCGGGCAAGATGACGGCCATCAACGGCGGCGTCTATGCGGCGGTGGAAATCCCCGATCCGAAGCTCGGACCCCGCGCCGTCGATGTCGACAACATGTACAACAAAGACCGGTACCGCCCAACCTACGCCAACAAGCTGGGCTTGCCGATCTTCCTGACCCGGGCGTAAACCCGTGTCCCTCAAATCGTTCTTGCGGAACTGGCGCAAGTTGACGCCGCCGGACCCGGCTGAACGGGAGTTCCCAAGGTATTTGGCGCCGCGCCCAGCGGCGCTTGCGCTTCTGCGGCGTCTGACCGGTCGGTCCGGCGCCGCGGAGGCTCCTCCGCACACTTCCCCGCCCCCGTCCCCCCCGCAGACCCCATTGAATCCAGAGCTCGCCCGCGAGATCCGCCGCAGTTTCGACGAGGCCTCCCGCGACGAGGAGCATTTCCCGTCGACAATCGACCCCCGCATACTTCATGTAAAATCCCTCCTAAAGTATTTCGGCGATCTTGCCGATAGAAGTGTGTTGGACGTTGGTTGCGGCAAAGGCCGGTTCGCCCGGGTTCTGCGGGAGCAAAATCCCGGAGCAAAGATCTGCGGACTGGACATTTCGGAGGACATGCTGGCGAGTGTACCCGCCGGTATTGGCAAGGTGGCCGGTCTAATGACGGAGCTTCCCTTTGCCGCCGCCTCGTTCGACTGCGTTTATACGACCGAGTCGCTGGAGCACGCCGTGGATATCGAGAAGGCCGTGGCCGAGATGTGCCGCGTACTGAAACCGGGAGGGAAGCTTGTCATCATCGATAAGAACGTGGAACACTGGGGGCGCTTCAACACCCCGGCATGGGAACGCTGGTTCGAGCGGGGCGAATTGGAGCGGTTATTGCGGCGGGACTGCTCGTCCGTGCACAGCGAATTCCTTTCATATTGGGAAGATGTTGCGCCGGATGGCCTCTTTTTGATATGGTTTGCGCTTAGGTAATTGTAGGGAATATGTCACCTGTAGCCAGCCTCGTCGCAAGCCCAAACCTGAGTGCCGCCATCCACCACGACATCGTCCAATCGGAGATCGAGGGTGGGGTGCACCTTGGAGACCTGCCCCCGGGAGCCACATTGGAGATTTCTACCCGCCACCATGTCTACAATATCGTCAAGACCGGCGGACTGAACGCACGCATCAGCGGACATCCGCAGTACTGCGCCGAACCAGTGGAAGTGCTGATTGGTGGGGCGAACTGGGGCGGATCGATGATCAAGCCGGGATATATTGGACGCGGGATGCGTCTGGAATTCTGGCACCCGGAACACAAATTGATCACGACTTCCAAGGTTTTGGATATCCGGCAAACGTCGTGAAGTCGGAGCTAGCTCGCGTTGGCGATCTGGATCACCTTGCCGCCCTCGGTCTCGTCGGTTTCCACATCCTTGAGGCGGCGTTCGATGGCGCGGGTGCGAATCGCGGCGTCGTCCACCGTCTGCGTGGCTTGGTCCAGACGCTTGCGGATGACGTCGAGCACCTGCGAGTACTTCCCGAACTGGGTCTTGACGTCACCGAGGAGCTTCCACACCTCGCTGGACCGCTGCTGGATCGCCAAGGTCCGGAACCCCATCTGCAGACTGTTCAGCAGGGCCGCGAAAGTCGTGGGACCTGCCAGCACGACGCGGTAGTCGCGCTGCACCGACTCGGCGAGCCCTGGGCGGCGCAGAGCCTCGGCGTACAGCCCCTCTGTCGCCAGAAACAGGATCCCGAAATCCGTGGTGTGGGGCGGTGCCAGATACTTACCCGAGAACGTGCGGGCGCAGACGCGCACAACCGTCTCCAGTTCCTTGCAACAGGCTTCCACCGCCACCGGATCACCCCGCTCAGCCGCCAAGACCAACCGTTGGTAGGCCTCGGAGGGAAACTTGGCATCGACGGGCAGCCAAGTCGGCCCGGAACCTTGTCCCGGCATGCGGATGGCGAACTCCACGCGCTCGCCAGTGCCAGAAGGCGAGAAATTCCGCACGAACTGATCCGGCGCGAGCAACTGCGTCAACAACGTTTCCAGCTGCACCTCGCCCCAAGCGCCGCGCGTGGTCACGTTGGTGAGCACCTTCTTCAGATCGCCAACACCGGACGCAAGGTGCTGCATCTCGCCCAACCCCTTGTGCACCTGCTCCAATCGCTCGCTCACGAGCCGGAACGATTCCCCCAGCCGTGTTTCCAGCGTGCTCTGGAGCTTCTCGTCCACCGTCTGGCGCATCTGCTCCAGTTTCTCCGCATTGTCGGTCTGGATTGACTGCAAGCGGCGGTCGACCACGGCACGGATTTGCTCCAACTCGGCACGCTGCGATGTCCGCATCTCGGCCAAGCGCTGGTCGGTGCGCTCGCCAGAGCGCTGGATGGCGGCGGCGATCTCCTCGCGCAGGGCGCGGCTCTCATCCGACTGGTAGCGCTGGGTGCGGGTAATGTCCTCGCGCAGACGGGATTCGCCAGCATCCTGCGCCGCGTCCCGTCCCCGCATGCGGCCCAAAACCATGAGGTTGAGCGCGAGCAGCGCGACAAACGCGAGGGTCCCCAAGACGGCGAACAGAACTACGGGAGCGGAAAACATTTTCGGGGTACCTTGTTTCAAGGTACACCCGCCCGGGCGCTACGGGTTCAGCTTTGCGTAGGTCGCCAGCGCAATCAGCGGGAAATAGTGGCGATAGTAGTGATACTGCAGGTAGAACACCTTCGGGAAACCGGTACCGGTAAGGAGCTCCTCGTTCCAGCCGCCGTCCTGGCGCTGGGTGGAAGCCAAGTAGTGGATCCCGTTCCGCACGCTGGACGAGTAGGTGTCGCCGCCCGCCATGAGACCCATGAGCGCCCACGCGGTCTGTGTGGGCGTGCTCTGGGCGTGGGTATAGATGTCGTTGTCGTAGCTGGCACAGCTTTCGCCCCAGCCGCCGTCCGAGTTCTGGATGGAACGCAGCCACTCGTTGGCGCGCTGGATATGCGGCTCGTGGTCGTCCTCATTCATCGCACGGAGGCCACGAAGGGCGAAACAGGTTCCGTAGATGTAGGCCACGCCCCAGCGACCGTACCAACTGCCGTCATGGAGTTGTTCGCGCAGCAGGTAGTCGATCGCGCGCTTGGCGGCAGGATGGCTGCGGTCGAAGCCGTTGGCCGCCAGCGCCTCCAAAGTACGGCCGGTGATGTCGGCGCACGTGGGGTCCAGCATCGCGTTGTGGTCGGCAAACGGGACGTGGTTCAGGAACTGCCAGTTGTTGTCGACATCGAACGCTGCCCAACCGCCATCTGAGGACTGCATCGCCAGCAGCCAGTCGATGGCACGTTTGCGCGCCGCTTCCTGGCGGGCCGGGTCCGAGGCCTTCATTTGAGGGAAGGCCAGCATCACCATGGCGGTGTCGTCGATGTCGGGATACCAGTCGTTGCGGAACTCGAAGGCCCAGCCGGAGGGCTCGGTGTCCGGACGCTTCACCGACCAGTCGCCGGGCCGACGGATTTCCAGATCCAAAAGCCAATCAACAGCCTTGGTCACCTGCGGGGCATCCCCGTAACCCGCTTCGCCAAGTGCATAGGAGCCGATCGCGGTGTCCCAAACGGGGGAGAAGCAGGGCTGGAAGAACAGGGTCTCGCCGTCGTCGACCATCAGGCTATTGAATTGCCGGAGCGCCTCAACGCGCGCGGGATGGTCCGCCGGATAGCCCAGGACATCCATCGCCATGATGGAGTACTGCATCGGCGGATAGATCGCGCCGAGGCCGTCGGCGTACTTCATCCGTTCCAGCATCCAATGCTCGCACTTGCGCAGGGCGTCGCGACGGATGCGCGCGAACCCGTAGCGTTCCCAGAGCTTGAGGATCTTGTCGGACTTGATGAACGTGTTGCGCCAGCTGAGCCACGAATCGGGCTCCTCGAACTGGACGCTCTTACCGGGGACGAAGAGTTCGTCCAGTGTCAGCCCGGCCGGAACCGGACGCTGCGGGTCGTGGGCGTGGACGATGGCGAGCGAAACGACGATGGCGCGCGTCCACGACGACATCTGGTAGAGCAGCTTGCCGGGTACCAGCAGGATCTCCGGCGGAATACTGGGGGTGCCTTCGCGCGCGTAGAGGCCGAACAGGCTCAGGTTGACCTTGGTGTAGCTGTTGGCCGACTGGATGCCGCCAAGCGCCAGGATCCGGTCGCGCAGACTGACAATCTTTGGATTGTAGATCGACAGGCCAGCCACACGCAAGGCAAAATACGCCTTGACGCACGCGCTGATTTCGGACGGACCTTGGGCGTAGATGTTGAAACCGCCGTCGGGCAGTTGTTGCGAGAGGATGCGGGCCACGGCCCGGTCGATCTGGCCACGGTTCGGAGGGTTCCAAGACCCGTCCGCGTCGGGAGCATGCAGCCACAACTGCAACAGGATGAAATCCGACTCCAGCGTGGTGTCGGCGGTCAGGTAGGCGCACCAATACCCCTCGTCCTTTTGCAGGCCAAGGAAGAACTGCGCGGCGCGTTCAATGGAGTTGCGCGTGGCAACCGCCAGTTCCGCGCTTCCTGGAAGGGTTGATGTCATTGGCTCTCTGATGAACTACGAATGCCGCGGGGACTTCGTTCCGAAACGCCGGAAAACCTACCGGCTGATGCTGTAGTACTGCGGAGCGGCGCTCGCCAGTTCGGGCGGCAGCGAGAATCGGACGTCCTCGTCGATCATCTCCACCTCTTCCACCTGGCCGTAACCGGCGTCCTGGAGCGCTCCGATGATCTGTTCCACCAAATGTTCCGGAGCCGACGCGCCAGCCGTGACCCCGACATTGGTGACACCTTCCAGCCAACTGGCGTTGACCTCGCCCCAGTCGTTCACCAGATAGGACTTGACGTTGTAATTCTGTCCAACCTCGACAAGCCGCTTGGAATTGGAACTGTTGGCCGACCCGACGACCAGGAGCAGATCGCAGAACTGCGCGACGCCCTTGACCGCCATCTGCCGGTTCTCGGTAGCGTAGCAGATGTCCTGGGATTTGGGTCCGCGAATCAGGGGGAAGCGTTCCAACAGCCGCGCCATGATGTCCCGTGTCTCGTCGAGGCTTAGAGTTGTCTGGGTGAGATACGCCACGTGGGTCGGATCCGAAATCTGCAGGGCATCCACGTCCGCAACGGACTCGACCAGGACCATCTTGTCCGGAGCCTCGCCCAAAGTACCGACCACCTCATCGTGGTTCTTGTGGCCGATCAGAACAATCGTGTAGCCTTCGCGGGCGAACTTGACCGCCTCCAAGTGCACCTTGGTCACCAAGGGGCAGGTCGCGTCGATAATGTTCAGGCCTCGCACCTTGCCTTGGCGACGCACCTCGGGCGATACCCCGTGGGCGCTGAAGATGGCACGCCCGCCATCCGGCACTTCGGCCAATTCCTCGACGAAAACCGCGCCCATGTCCCGCAGTTCATCCACAACGTGCTTGTTGTGGACGATTTCCTTGCGGACGTAGACGGGTGCCCCGTAGAGCCCCAAAGCGATCTTGACGACATCAATGGCGCGCACGACGCCGGCGCAGAAGCCTCTCGGCTTCAACAGGTAGATTTTCTTGTCCCCGGTGGTGTTGGCGTTGATCTGCTTCAGTGGCATGTGGTTGGACACGGCGTGCGATCGACGGGCGACCCTTGCGGCCCCCGGTCCCCGATACGCGTTATCCCCAAGTATATCATTCAGTTTTGGGACCCGGCAGACGCCGGGAGAGGAGCGGCAAAGTGAAAGCTTGGAGAGTTGTGGATGGTTTCGGACTCGACAACGTCCGTCTGGTGGACCTGCCGGAACCCGAGCCTGGTCCCGGCCAAGTGCTGGTGGCCGTCCGAGCCTGTTCGCTCAATTTCCGCGACACTGTGGTGATCAAGGGCTTCTACGGCCGCGCCGTCAAAGCTCCGATCACACTCCTTTCCGACGGAGCCGGGGAGGTTCTCGCCGTGGGTGCGGGAGTAACCCGCGTCAAGCCGGGAGACCGGGTTTGCGGAACGTTCTTCCAAGGCTGGATCGACGGCGGCCCGACAGACGCAACTGCGGCGACCGCGATGGGCGGTTCCATCGGCGGCATGTTGGCGGAGCGCGTCTGCCTCAGCCAGGATGGCGTCGTCAAGTTCCCGGACCACCTCTCGTACGACGAGGCCGCTACCCTGCCCTGCGCCGCTCTCACGGCTTGGAACGGGCTGCTCCGGTCGGGAAACCTGCGTCCCGGCGAATCGGTATTGACGCTCGGAACCGGTGGCGTTTCGATCTTCGCGCTGCAGTTTGCCCTGATGGCGGGCGCGCGGGTCATTTCCACTAGTTCCAGCGACGCCAAGCTGGACCGGCTTCGTCAAATGGGGGCCGAGACATTGGTGAATTACCGAAGCACGCCGGAGTGGGACAAGCCCGTCAAGGAGGCAGCAGGAGGCGTAGGCGTGGACCATGTGGTCGAGGTGGGAGGCGCGGGAACCTTACCATTGTCTTTGAAAGCTGTCCGGCGCGGGGGGCATATCGCCTTGATCGGCATTGTTGCCGGAATGGGCGAGATTGACCCGCGCCCTGTCTTCCTCAAATCCATCAAGATGGAGGGCATCTACGTGGGCTCGCGGGAAATGTTCGAGGAGATGAACCGCGCTATCTCGGTTTCGGGACTCCGGCCGGTGATCGACCGGACTTTCGACTTCGGCGAATTTCCGGCAGCGGTCCGCCACATGGAGAGCGGCGCGCACTTCGGCAAGATCTGTGTTGCCGTGGGGTAACAGTGTGGCTGCGGACTCCCAAGAAGCGTAACCAGGCGGACAGCCGCCGCGTAGTCTAAACATACCCGATTGATTTCACAGTGCTCGAACGCGGGCCCGGTGAAACGGCGCTATACTTTTTTCAGGGAGTCGGCTCCAACATGAAGTTTCCTTCGCTGCCAGATTTGCCTCGGCTGGATGTACTTGGGTCCGCGCGCCAGGCCACCGTGTACGCGACGCTGTTCGCGATGCTTTCGCCCTCGCTGGTTCAACCGCTGCTCGCGCAGGACCCGCCGACGCAGGATTCCCCTGCCTCGAAACCCGACAAGGCCCCCAAGAAGAAATCCGGAAACAAGAAGGACCCGGATGAAATCGGCAACCGCGATGTCGGCAAGGGCATGAACTTCTACTCGATCGAGAAGGAGATCGGGCTCGGCAAGCAGATGGCAACCGAGGTGGAACGGCAGGCCAAGATTGTCGACGACCCGGTGATCGCGGAATATGTCAACCGCGTCGGCCAGAATCTTGTCCGGAACTCCGACGCCAAGGTGCCGTTCACCATCAAGGTGATCGACTCGGAAGAAATCAACGCGTTCGCGCTACCGGGCGGATTTTTCTTCGTCAACACCGGCGTGATCCAGAATGCGGACAACGAGGCCGAAATGGCCGGCGTGATGGCGCATGAGATCGCCCATGTGGCCGCACGGCACGGTACGAGGCAGGCTACCCGCGGGCAACTGGTCCAATACGCCAGCATCGCGCCGATGATCCTGCTGGGCGGTATGGCCGGATACGGTATCTACCAGGGCATGGGGCTTCTCGTGCCGCTCGGATTTCTGAAGTTCGAGCGTGGCTTCGAGGCCGAGGCCGACATGCTGGGCCTCGAATACATCTACAAGGCTGGTTACGATCCGGGCGCGTTTGTCGACTTCTTCGAGAAGGTCCAGTCGCAGGAGCGGCGCAAGCCGGGTACGATGTCGAAGCTGTTCTCCTCGCACCCCCCGACCGACGACCGGATCAAGGCATCGCAGGCCAACATCCAGAAGTATTTGAAGGCCAAGCCGGAGTACGTGGTCAACACCAGCGAATTCAACGACGTGAAGTCGCGGCTGATGTCGATGCACAACCGGAAGAAGGTCGAAGATCCGAAGGATGCGGGCCGGCCCACGTTGCGTCGCAATCCGAATGGCCAGATCGACTCGAACGGCGACGAGAAGGCACCGAAGACGGACCAGGAAGACCGCCCGACGTTGAAGCGCAGGGACAACTAGGGAGTACGAACCCGGACGTTCGAGCGCAAGAAAGCGGCAACGCGGTCTTGCGGTGTGCCGGGGACTTCCTTGGGCGAGCGGTTCCGCGATTAACGCTCCCTCGCGGTCGCGGCTCGGCCGAATCACGAGCTGACCGAGCCACGACCGCAAGGGAGTGTTTGTTCAGACAACCGCACCCGCTGCTATGGTTCCAGCGCCTCAGCGTATTCCTCAGGCGATGAGCTTGCCACCTCGGGAGTAGGCTTGAAGACAATCAGGCCCATGATGGCGGCGCAAACCAGCGACGCGGCGGCCATCACAAACGCCGCCGGGTATCCAAAACGGTGTGCGACGGCACCTGCCGCGAAAGAGCTGCCCCCGACGAACAGGTCATAAAACGCACTGAGGATACCGACTGTCGTGCCATGGTCGCGGGTTGGGGTCCGCCGAAGCACCGTCGCGGCGATTGAGGACCACGGAAACGAGAATCCGAGGCCCAGCAGGCCCGCTCCGGCGACGGCGAAAGCCGGAGGCGGACCGGACGCGATGACAAGGAGTCCAGCGGCCATCGCCGTAATGCCACCAAAGAACGTAATTCTAGGGTGGATGCGGTCAGGCAGGCCCCCGAAGAAGAATCGGGACACGAGCACGAACCCCGCATACGCCGAAAACGCCGCTCCGCCCGAGTTTCCGTGCTGCGACAAATGCAGGATCAGGAAGCCGGTGATGACCGGGTAGTGGACATTCACAAACCCGACGGCGAGTCCCGGCTTGATGAGGGAAACCGGGAACCAGTGCCCCCTCGCCGGGTGGTCGGAGGCCTTGTAGCGCTCCGGAACCTTGGTGAGAATGACGAAGGCCACGGTTGCGGCAACGCATTGCATGATCGCCGCTCGATGAAAGGTCCCGAGCCAGTGGCCGACCACGGGTCCGGCGGAAATCCCGCCCCAAATCCCGGTCGACACGTAGCCCAGAGCCTGTCCGCTCTTTTCCACTCCGCCAAGCTCGACAGCCCACGCCGCCGCTCCCGTGTAGAGGCACGCCTCGCCGAAGCCTTGCAGAATCCGACCTAGGTACATGCCGGGAATCCCCAGCGGCAGGGTGTAGGCGAAACCGGCGGTGGCGCAAGCGGCCAAGCCTGTCATGAAAGCGGCCTTGCGTCCCCGGTTGTCTGCCAGCGGGCCCGAGAAGAAGCGGCTGGCAAGGGCCACGAACGAAAAGATCCCGATGACGTAGCCCACGGTTTCGTCGGAACCGCCAAGGTCGTGGCGGATGTGCGGGGCCACTTGCGGGAGAACGGTGCCCATCCCAAGGAACCCGAGGAACGTGGCACCCACCAAGGACCAGAAAAGCGGGCTGAAATCCCGCGGCGAGGAGGCCATACTTCAGTCTATCGGGCGGGTGTGGCTTACAGCCACTTCCCGAACCACTTGACTGCTTCCACAAGGGCTTCCGGGTTCACCTTGTGGCCTGTGTTCTCCTCGATGATCGACTGAAAGCGGTCCGGCGTAGTGGCGTAGGCCTTCTTCGCGGCATCCAAGCAAAGCTTCAGGCCCGGCATCGGGGTGCGCGCGTCGATGGCACCGTTGATGGTGAGGAGGGCACGCGGGGCGATCAATGGAACCATCGCAGGGCCGTCGAAATCGGAGTACACTCCGGGCGCGACCTTGTCGTAAAAGTGGCGGAGGAACTCGGCCCCCGGCTTTCCGGCGAGGCCTTCGTCCTTGGCCGCCGTGTCCAGGGCCAATTGGAATGTACCTGCCCGAGACTGCCAGGAATCGTTGTCGATCGCCCAGCGGAAGCTCTGTACGCCGATGCACGGCACTGCGACCTTGATCCGGGGATCGACCGCGGCGGCGAGGTATGTCTCCATTCCGCCCTTGGAGAACCCAATCAGGCCGATCCGGGAGGTATCCGCCCACGTGGTGGTTCCGAGGTAATCGACGAGGCGCAGCACGTCCCAGACCGTGTCGTAGAGGAACGGATGCTCTTTGCCTGTGCGGAATGTGGCCAGCATCGCCTGCTGGTATTCGAGTGAGCCGGTGCCCGCGACGGTTCGGACACCGTGGTAACGGCCATCGATTGCCACGGCGGCGAAACCTGCACTCGCAAGCTGGTGCAGCACGGAAGCTTGTCCCTCTTTGGTGCCGCCGGTACCGTGCAAAACTATCACTACGGGCAGCTTTCCGGTCCCAGCCGGACGCTCGCCGATCCCCGGCACCCTCTGCTGGGAGTCCGCCGCGTAGGAGAAGCTCCAGCGAACGCGGCCCGACTCAGCGGAGACGGACTGCTCGCTCCCCGCCAGCGGCACGCGAGGGCGGTCAATCATCTTCAGGAACGCGGCGCGCGGATCTGCCGCGGCCAGCGACATCGTCGACAACACCAAAATAGCCAAGACTCTCAGAATGCCCATAACAGGCTAGTGTATCCCGTATTGGCCCTGTAACCCTGGTTGAGCGACAACAACCCGAAATCTTCCCGGTAGCCGTAGTATTGGTAGCCGACGTTCCAACGGATTTTCTCCGTCAGCCGGACCGATAGTCGCAGCAGCGGTGTCTGGTAGGTGAGCGGGAACGTCTGGGCGTTGTACAGGATCTGGGCGTTGGCGCTCGACTGTGTGGCGAGCGAGGTCCGCCCGTCGCCCGTGTCCTTGGTCAGGTTGTAGCCGACGTAGAGGTCCGCGTACTTCCGGAGGGCAAAGCGGAGTCCGATATTCGCGGCGTGGATGTTGCTGATGTAGATCGATTGCTGGTCGGAAACCTTGATGGCGCGCGGCGCACCAGCGAAGAACACCAGCCCGTCGATGGTATCGAGGTGGAGTTTGGAATAGCCGGCGTCCACGGACACCCAGGACTTGGCCGTCCAGGATCCGTTCGCCGAGTAGGTGCGGGCGTGGGAGCTGTACGCGGTGATCTGGACGGAATTGCTGTTGTAGTTGTCGTTGTAGCCGCCGCCCAAGGTCCAAGTCTTGGTCCTGTATTGGACCTTCGAACGGACCGAGTGGTAGGCTTGCAGGCTGACCGGGGTCAGCGGGTTGTCATTGCGGCCGATCTCGTCCTCGAAGTGGGCCCGGAAGCCCTTGCCGAGGAAGATGTTGGCACCGAAAATCCCCGCCTTGGTGGTGTTGGTCTGCTGGGCGGAAACGCCCGACAGCGGCGTGGTGGGGTCGCCAGAATCTTCGATCGAGCGGATCTGGCGCTGCGAGAACCGCATGCCGCCGAAGACGTCGAAATGCTTCGAGATGCGGAAGTGCGCGTCGGTCGCGTTGGTCACCAGCCGGATGCCGAGGAACTGGAAGTTGATGGTGGCGAAGGACAACGTCGACAAATCGTACTGCTGGAAGACGTTGCTGCCGTTCATGCGGGTGTCGGACGCCGAAAGGTTGTTGACGATGCTGAAGCGCTTGCCTGGCAGGATCGTGGCCAAGAAATCCCCTGCCGTGACAGGACGGTCGCCACTGGCCGTCACCGAGATCTGCCGGTTGTTGGCCGAGCCGAAGCGGTCCAAGCCCACGGCGATTTCGTTCTGCGCGTAGTGGCCGGTGCCGCCCGAATAGCTTGCGTGGGCGTTCAAGGCGATCCAACGTGTTTCGCCGTAGATGTTCCCCATCCAGCCCGGAGTACGGCCACGATAGGGCTGCGGGCGGACAAACGAGGTCAAGGCTGCTGGGGCTGTCCCCTTTAGCGCGATCAACTGGTTGTCCTTCGTATCCTCCTTGTAGAACTCCCAGCGGCGCTGGACTGTGAACTTGAAATTCTTCACACGGCCGTCGGCCGCGATGCGGTACTCGTCGAAGCGCTGTTGGATGTTGCGGAAGACGGGATACACGTCGCCCTTGGTGTCAAACTCCTGCTGCGACGCGAACGCCGGGCCGTTCAAGGTCACGCTGCCGTACCCTGCGCGCACCCGGAAATTTTTCTCGGGAAACAGCGTGAACTCGTGGTCCTGCCAGCGGTGCTTGGTGTTTTCCAGATGCTCGCCGGCGGAAACGATGAGGCCCGGATTGAAATAGTCGTTCTGGCGCCACGAAAAATCGTAGCGGTAGAGCCCGTTCTTGGCCACCCGCAACACGGCCGACTCGTAAGGGTCGTTGCCGAGGCCTTGCGTGGACAGCACGAACTCGTCGAAGTAGCGGCCCTTGCCGGCTTTCGAATAGACGCTCGTCTGGCTGGAAAGCAGGCGGATGCCGTCGCGGTAGTTGACGTCGCTCGAATACTTGCCGCGGTCGCCGCCAACCGACATGAAGCGGTAGCCGGTTTCCCAGTTCTGGACGATGTTGTAATCGCCCTTGTTGGTGCCGCGCGTGGAGCCGACCTGCTCGCCCCACGTTGGGGCGACGGTGTCCTGGGCGGCAAGCAGCGCGGGCAGGAGGATGATGGCAAATCTTATGTTCGTCATGTTCATTCTCCTCATCTCAGGAAGTTCGAATCGCTGTTGGACCCGTGTATGCGGACGTGGCACAGCACGCAGCGCTGGTATTTGGGGTCCTGCAGGTTGTGGGAACTGGTCTGCGTGAGCACTCCGCCGTTCTGACGGCCGGCACCTCCGCCGTTGTGGCATTCGAGGCAGACTGTGAAGACCACGGGGCGTCGGAGCAGCTTCGCGTTGGTCGAACCGTGCGGCTGGTGGCAGGTAGCGCAACCCTCCACCCGGACGGGCTCATGTTCAAATACGAACGGCCCGCGCTTGTCGATGTGGCACTTCAGGCAGGGCTGTTCATTCTCTCTGGCGTTCGCGAGCATCGCCGAGCCCGTGCCGGTGCCCCAAGTGGTGGCGAACGAGCCGTGGGGATTGTGGCAATCCGAGCATTGGACCGCGCCTTCATTCACACGGTGCTTGGACGGCAGTTCGAATTGGGCTCGAACATCGGCATGGCAGGTGTAACAGAGTTGCGTCTGCTGTTTGGCCAGCAGGAATTTGGGTGTGGCCGCCTTGTGGACCGAGTGGCAGGAGTTGCAGGCCACATCGGCTTCCGTATGGGCCGACTTGTGGATGTTGGCTCGCGAAAGGTCCTTGGAATGGCAAGTGAGGCAGGTTTCGAGCGCCTGCGGCGGCGTCATCTGGGAAAAAGCGCGGATCGTGGCCTTTCCGCCGCCAGCGGCAACGTGCTTGCCCCCCGGACCGTGGCAGCCTTCGCAACCTGTCTTCTCCTGCGGCTGGTTCCCCAGCGCCACGGACTTGAAGTGCGGGTTTTTGTTGAAGTTGAGCCAGACGTCGGGGTGGCAGGTGCGGCAGACCTGGCCCCCGACATATTTGTTTTCGACGCTGGCGGGCGCAGCGGGCTGCTGTGCGGTGAGCAGCCCGGAAAAGCCGAACACGACCGCCAGGAGCGCACCAGCAGGGAGAGTCCTAGTCTTCATAAACGATCCAGATTCTATTTTCCTCCCCACCCATGCTCGGACATGTCGCCGGGATGTTAAATTCCTGTGCAAAGCTCTCTGCCGAACCTCTTCTTCTCTATCGGCAGTTTTCGAAATTCCCTTAGGGCGTCGGCGGCAATCCAGCGCGCCGAAGGCAAATTTTGTTCGCGGATCCGGACGGCGCACTCAATCGCGGCCTTCCGCAGCGCCGGATTCCGCTTGCCGATGTTGCGGAGCGCCCAGTTGACCGCCTTGCGGACAAAGTTGCGATTGTCATAGGCGTACTGCTCCAGCAGCGGAAGCGCGTCGAGGAACAGGCTGTCCGGGGCGGACTTGTCGTGCACACACGCAACCGCGATCATGGCGAATGCCGCACGGCGGACAAACTCGCGGTCGTCGGCGGCCCATTCCCGGATCTTCGCCCAAGCGTGCGGCGTCCGGTCGAACAGGTTGCTGGCGCAGCCGTCGCAAACATCCCAGGAATCGAAGTCGGACACCCAGCGGTCCATGGTTTCGGCGGAAATCTTGCCCGGGTCGCCGACCATCCCGGCCAAGTGGCGCGCTTCGTGCACGCCGGTTTCCCACAAGGCCTCCGCAAGGACCTGGTCCCGCCCGATGCGGCGCGCTACAGCCCGGATCTGCGGCACGCGGAGGCCAAGAACGGCACCCTGCGTGGCAATGCCGAATCGCGACATCTGTCCCCGGAGATCCTCGTCCGGGATCGGATGCAACGGTGCCTCCGCCCGAAGCATGTCGAGCGCTGCCCCGACCGTCATCGACCGGCCTCGACAAGTTTCGCGGCGGACACAAGTTGCCCCACATGCCGCTGGCCGTGTTCCGCAATGTGGATCGCCAGCGAGACGGCGGTCACCGGAATCCGTTTACGCCCGACCTCCCGGACATCGCCAAATGCCTCGGGCGGCAAAGCAAGCACGAGGGAAACGTAGTGCGAGAACGCCCCGCGGATCCCGTCGAGCAAGGCCGCCGGCTCTTCGTCGCCGTGCGATTCAGCCCGCGCCTCCGCAAGCGCAGCATCGTCCAACTGACGTCCCTCCAAGTAGGCGCACAATCTCCGGGTGCTGCCGGCCAAGTGCTTCGCGTGGAATCCGGCGGAGGTCATGCCATGGGGCATGGTCCACGCCTCAAGAGCCGTCAAACGTCCCAAAGCGATGGCAGCATCCTCGCAGATTTGGTCTGCGGCACGCACGAGATGGGCAGCGACGGGGTTGGGCGTCGCAGTCAGACCGCGGAGCCAAGGTTCAAGATCGGGGGCAGTGGACTTTCGGGCGCACATCGCGTTACAATTCATGTTATATTGGGCTCAGTCCACATAACGCAATGAACCGCCGTATGACAGCAGCCGCATGATTCCAGGCCGAAACTTCCCGCCGCGCAAGTCTACTCGTAGAGAGAACGTTAACGAATCGATCCGCTTCCGCGAGGTCCGGGCGGTATTCCCGGACGGCACGGCCGAAGTCATGGCCACGTCGCTCGCATTGCGGAAAGCCCAGGAGCTTGGCCTCGACTTGGTCGTGGTCTCCCCGACCGCTGTCCCGCCGGTCGCCAAGGCGATCGATTACGGGCACTACCAATACGAGCTCAAGAAAAAGGCCCACGAGGCCAAGAAGAAGCAGCACGTCGTCCAGGTGAAGGAACTCAAGTTCCGTCCCAACACGGACGACCACGACTACGACTTCAAGAGAAACCACGCCATCCGCTTCCTGACCGAGGGTAACCGCGTCAAAGCCGTGGTGCAGTTCCGCGGTCGCGAAATCGCGCACACGGATCTCGGTCGAAAGCTGTTGAACCGCTTCGCGGCGGATTTGACGACCTACGGCGTAGTCGACGGCATGCCCCGCATGGAAGGCCGCAACGCCCACATCCTGATCAGCCCGGTCAAGACGTTGCTGCCCAAGGTGGAAACCAAGCCTGCCGAAAGCAAGCCTGCCGAGCCCAAACCGGTCGCGCCGAAGGCTGCCAAGCCCGAAGCTGCTTCAGCTGTAACACCCGAACCTCCTCCCGCCGAGTAGGAGGTTCGAGCGTTCGCTTTTAGCTCCGTCCGCCCGGTTTAATCCCACCGCCTTTCAGGCGGTCAGCTTCCAGCGGCCCGTTCCGATGCTGGAGAATGTGAAGGATGGCGGAGTACAGGCATAGCGCGCACGCGGTGTTCGATCTGAAGTACCACTTGGTGTGGTGCACAAAATATCGATACAAGATTCTGAAGGGGCCTGTGGCCGAGCGTGTGCGCGACCTGATCAGGCAGATCTGCCAATCGCGGGATGTGGTGATCGTGCGGGGCGCGGTGTCGCCGGACCACATCCACGTGTTGCTGGCGGCACCGCCTTCGCTGGCACCGGCGAAACTGGCACAATACATCAAAGGGCGGTCGTCGCGGCACCTGCAGGCGGAATTCCCGGAATTGCGGAGACGGTACTGGGGCCAGCACATGTGGGCGCGGGGGTATTTTTGCGCGACGGTGGGCGCGGTGGACGAGGCCACGATCAGGGCCTATATTGAGAACCAAACCTGGGACGAGGACGAGGAGGGGTTCAAGATTACCGCGACCACCGAGCCTTGAGCCGGCTCTTAGCCGGAACAGCCTTCAGGCGGCTTCAGCCGCACCCTCGACTTTCAGTCGCTGTCAATTCTACCGGCTTTCAGCCGGTAGCTGTTTAAGAGCTGGTGGTTGTCCTTGTTTGGGCAACCACCAACCACCCTATTGCTCCCAAGGCCAGGACCAGCAGACCCCACCCCATCTTGTTCTCCAGCGGAGTCTCGAAGCGCAGGGTCAACGTATGTGCGCCTTCGGGCACATCCACCAACATGAATCCCATCACGGGTTCGCGACGCAGGGGCAACTCTTTTCCACTCTCGTAAGCGTGCCAAGCGGAATCGTAGGTCTCCTGTAACAGCACCGACTGCCCCGCCCCTGTCTTCGCCCCCACCTCGACCTCGTCGTAACCATGCCATGCCACCGTCGCCTCGGGCATCGCTGCGTTCTCAACCACGTCCACATATTTCCCGAGGTGTTCGGCATCGTCCCCGAACCGGATCGGTTGCGCGCCGTTGATGGCCGCCCGGTCCACAATGCGACCGATTGTGGCGCGCACGCGGGGAATCCGGTAGGCGACCGTGCCCTGCCCGTCGTCGAACAGCACCGGCAGAACGCCCTTGAACTTGTCGGGATGCAGGTAGTCCTTGTAGTTTTCACGGGACTTCAAGGCTGGCACGATGACCACGTCGGTCCCCATGGCTCGCAGCCAAAACAAAGCCAGTTCAGGCTTGGGCTCCTTCTCCACCTGCCAGATCGCGTCGGGGATGATCTGGTTCTCCATGCCTTGGCTGGAACCGCCGTCGAGTTGGGGATTGTCATGCCACGTGTCGAACCAGAATCGGACTTGGCCAACCGTCAACGTGCGCTGGCCCGGAATATTCTTGTGTGCCCACTGCGCGAACTGGTAGGGATACTGGTCGGGCAGCGGTGCGGAACCGGCGAACGGGATCCACGGGTTTCCGATATAGAATGCCGCCGATGCGAACACCATGAAGGCGGGAAGCGCGACCACGATCACCCGCCCTGCGGGCCGGATCCAGATGCCACGCAGCACCTCGACCCACGCCAGCAACAGCATCAGGTCCATTTCCGGCACCAGTCGTTGCGAGTTCCCCGACACCATGAAGTGGAAAAACTCGTAGCCGAGGACATCCACCGCCAGGAAGAACGCCGAGCCGCAGACGAACAGTGTCCAAGCGCTGTTCGGACGACCCCTCCCCGCGCGTTCGATCACGAACCCGAGCAGCGCCACCACGACGACAAGCACATACTTGGACCACCAATTCCCCGGTTCGGACACCCACTTCATGTCGACCAGGGTAATTGCGACGTACGACGGCGTCAGCCAGAACGCGCACAACCCGTAGGCCAATGCCGCGATCCCGACCGCCCGGCCGAAGACCTTATTGTCACGATCCGCCGACCAGATGGACAGCACGAGGATGGGGAACAGGATCGCGAGCGATGTTGCACCGTAGAAATTGTTCGACACGACCAAGGCCGACAGGATTCCAGCTAGCGCCAGCATCCCCGGTCGCCAGCCTCGCAGAGCAACGAATGACGCAGCCAAGGCCGCGCCCAGCACGGACACAGCGGTGATGTGAGGGCCTTCGCCATACGCCCAAAGCACGTGCAGGCGCTGAGGAATGCCGTTGGCGTCGTACCGCAGGGCTTTTAGGAACAAGAACGACGGCGATAGACAAGCCACAAGGGCAGTTGCATAGCCGGCCACCACGCTGTCGCGGGTCCCGGCCCGCACGAGCCAGAAAACGCCCAACAGTCCGAACGCGTAGAAGAATCCTGAATACGCGTGATAGGCTCGGGCGGTGGAAACGTTCGCAAGCTTGGAGATCAGCGCAGTCCCGTAGCGCAGGGCCGGGGGATATACATAATCGAAGCGGGTCCCGCAGTACCAGTTGGGTTGCCAACCTGTGTGCGGCAGGTGGTCGCGAAGCATGCGCGCGTCGGAAATGAAGGTGCTCTCGATGGAGGCCCACTTGTCGGAGTACTCGATCTTGAACATCGGCCAAACAAGGCCCACGGCGATCGCGAAAACAACCACCGACTCCAAGATGCGCCACTTCAGGTTTTTCATGCGCCCGCCGTCTCCAGGGCCTCGGCACGCTTGGCCGACTGCTCCTGGGCCGTGCGCAACAACCACTCCAGCGTGGGGCGGGGCTTGATGCGCAGGAAAATCTGGTAGGAGAACAGCCCGCGCGACACGTGGATCAACAACCTGTTGACCTGCAACAGGAATCGGCTCAAGAAGTTGTCGCCAAGACCCAAGGGATAGGGCCCGGGGATTCCGGCACGCTCCACAATGTCGAAGCCGGACTGCTCCATGATTCGCTCGAAGGACTTGAAGGTGAACAAGCGCGTGTGCGTGCGGTCCAGAATACCGCGCTTGCCGTAGTTGAACTGGCCAACGAAGAGCATGAAGCGGGTGACGAAGAAGCCGATGTTGGCCGTGCTGATGATCACGTCGGCGCGCGGATTCGAGCCGATGTCGTGCCGGAGGCCCTCCAGGAAGGCCTCGGGGTTGGCCAGGTGCTCGATCACGTCCAACATCAGGAGGTGGTCGTAGGCCTCGAAGTCAAGGCGTGGCAGACCGGTGTTCAGGTCATGCAGGTGGAAGGAGTCGAGTGCCCGCTCCATGGCGGGATCGGTGACGGGAAAAGCGTCGATGCCGTCGACATGGCAGTCCTTGAGCTGGGCCAGACGCGCCCCAAGGTAGCCGCCGGCACAACCTATATCCAGGATTCGGCTGCCGGGACGGACCCGCTCGAAGGCCATGGTGTGGGGGCTCTGGTAGTCGAACTTGGGCGTGTACTGCGATTCCGGGGCGCAATCGAACTTGGGATCGTGGAACAGCCCGAGGCTCTGCATCCGAGCCGTCAGCGCAGCCTTGACGACGTTCCGGGCGTATTTGACGCCGTTCACATAGCAGATCTCGTCGCCGTAGTAAGTGGGGATGGGCAGTTCGCGAATCCGGAGTTTGGCAACCAGGAACTGGATGATGATCTCCGTATCGAAATGGAAGTCGTTCGAGTTGCGCTCGAACGGGATGGCCTCCAGCGCGCGGGTGGCGTAGATGCGGTAGCCGGAGTGGAACTCGCTCAGGTCGGATTTCAGCAGCTTGTTCTCGATCCACGTCAGCGCGCGGTTGCCGAAGAACTTGTACAACGGCATGCCGCCGCTCAGGGCGTCCTTGGGCTTGAGCATGCGGGAGCCGAAAACGGCGTCGGCCTGGCCCGTTCGCAAAGGCTCCAGCAAGTCGGGCAGGCATTCGGGGGCATACTGGCCGTCGCCGTGGATCAGCGCTACAAAATTGTAGTGGTTTTCGATGGCGTAGCGGTAGCCCAGCTTCTGGTTGCCGCCATAGCCCTGATTGACCGGATTGAAGAGCGCCGTGATGGGGAACGGGGAATCGGCGTCGCGGCTGGCCCGGTGGCTGTGGGCGAAGGTTTCGTCGTCCGAGGCGTCGTCGATGATGAGGACGTGGGTCTCGTAGGTATCCAAAAGGGACGCCGGGATCCGCGAAATCACCTTCTGGATTGTCTTCTCGGCGTGGTAGGCGACGATGAAAACAAGCAGCCGGGGCTTGTTTGTGGGGAGCGGCGACATGCGGGAACGGGCTTTGTACCGAGTGTAGCAAGTTTCGACAGCCGATCCGTCTCGGATAGATCGGAACGGAAGCTCAACGCCGCGAAACCCCGTCTGCTTTCCTAGTAGGAGGACAAACGCGCCAATGACTCCCCAACAGAAGGCCGAAGAACTCGGCATCGCATTCGAAAAGCAGACCCCCGGATACCTCAACCTCTGCATCCAGTCCGGCAACCAATTGATCACCTCCGGCCACGTGAGCACGCTCAAGGGCAAGCTCGGAGCAGATCTCGCCACCGAGGACGGGTACGCCGCCGCCCGCGACTGCGCCGCCAAGATCCTCAACTCGGTCTGGAACGCCCATGGCACGCTCGACGGTCTGCGGGTCATCAAGGTGCTCGGCTGCGTCAATTCCGCGCCGGACTTCATCGAGCACCACTTGGTAATCAACGGCGCGTCCGACCTCTTCCACCAGGTTTTCGGCAAGCCCGGCGATGGCTTCCACGCCCGCTCGGCGCTGGGATTCGCTTCCCTCCCGACCGGCGTCGCGGTGGAAGTTGAGGCCGTCTTCGAGATCAAGTAAGATCGAACGGTGGACCCCCGCCCGAATCGTCGCCAATTCCTGGGAGCAGCCGCCAGCCTCGCCGCCGCCCCCGCCCTCGTCGGGCAGGCCGTCAAGCGCCCTAACGTGTTGCTGATCATCGCCGACGAGTGGCGGGCCCAGGCAACCCGCTACAACGGCGACACGAACGTCCGCACCCCGGTGCTGGACCGGTTGGCGGCGCAGTCGGCCAGCTTCGACCTCGCGATCTCCGGCTGTCCGGTCTGCTGTCCGTTCCGCGCCAGCTTGGTGACCGGCCAATACCCACTCACCAACGGCGTCTTCATCAACGACGTGGAACTGAAGCCGAACGCCCCCACCATGGGCGAGCTGTTCACCAAGGCCGGGTACAAGACCGGCTTCATCGGCAAGTGGCACATCTACGGCAGTCCCGACGGCAACTACGGGCGCAGGCTTTCGTATATCCCGCCCGACCACCGCTTCGGCTTCGACTACTGGAAGGCCTGCGAATGCACCCACGAGTACAACAAGTCCCTGTACTACGAAGGCAACGACCCCACGCCGAAATACTGGCCCGGCTACGACGCCTTCGCACAGACCGACGACGCCTGCTCCTTCATGGAGCGCAGTTCGAAAGGTGCGGACCCGTTCTGCATGGTGCTGTCGCTCGGGCCGCCGCACTTCCCGCTCCCCACGGCACCCCCAGAATTCCGCGCCATGTACAAGGACGCCGAAATCGCGCTGCGCGACAACGTGCCGCAGAACATGCGCGCCGAGTCCGCCGAGATGCACCGGGGCTACTACGCACACATGGCGGCGCTCGACCTGTGTTTCGACAAGATCCTGAAAACGCTCGACAAGGCAGGCATCGCGGAGGACACGATCCTTGTTTTCACGTCGGACCACGGGGACATGATGCTGTCGCAGGGGTTGACGACCAAGCTGCACCCGTGGGACGAATCGATCCGGGTGCCATTCCTTGTGCGATATCCGCGCAAGCTGGGTGTGAAGGCGCGGCACATCCGCTCACCGCTGAACTCGCCTGACATCCTGCCGACGCTGCTGGGGCTGGCAGGACTCCCGGTTCCGGGACACATCCAGGGCACCAACCACGCGGGTCTCATGACCGGCGGCACCTCGGACGGGGATACGGGCGCGCTTTTGACCCTCGCGGTGCCGATCACCGAGGCGCGCAAGTACGGTTTCGCCGAATACCGGGGACTCCGGACCCAACGGCATACCTACGTGCGGTCCATCAAAGGGCCATGGCTGCTCTACGACAACCAGTCCGACCCGTTCCAGATGCACAATCTGATCGGGAAGCCCGACGCGAAGGCTTTACAGGCCCGGCTGGACCGCCAGTTGGACACCGAGCTCAAGCGCCACAAGGACGAGTTCCTGCCTGCGGCGGAGTACGTCAAACGGGCTGGCGTCGGCCACTACCGCGAGGTCAATTCTCAGGTAGGCAAGCATCCCAGCCCCTGGGGGGACTGGGACTCGACGCTTTCCAGCTAACTGGGAGGCCGCTCGGCCTCCCGCCCACAATCGGACTGCCTAATTCGCGGAGGGCGTCTTGTCGGCACTATCCACGACAAAGACGTCCAGCGGAGCCTTCCGGGGTTCCAGCTTCAACCCCGCGGCGAGAAGACCGGAATGCAGCGAGTCGCCCGACGCGCTGTCCGCCAACTGCATCACCTGCGGGGGCAACTGCACGCCCGCCGTGATCGCCGCGCGGATTTGCATCGCCCGGAAATCCTCCGGCGTCAGCGGCAAGGTCAGGTCATACGTGGCTGGCAGCTCCGTCAGATCCACCACCGGCTTGTCGAGGAATCGCGCCAGCAGGTCGGCAACCTGCGTCATCGTCAGCTTGTGGACTTCGATCTTATCCCCCGACATCGAGAACGACGATCCCCGGCCCATGCTCACTGTGGTTCCGCTCGCGCTGCCGCCGGCGGTCACGTCGACGTTGCGCGGCTTCCCGGCAACCGCCGCGTCCTCGGGCTCCAGCGGAGACTCCTTCAGCTTTGCGCCACCCTTGGCGACCACCAAGGCATACACGGGGAACTCCTTCTTTTCCTGGTGGACCTTGAGATGGAAGCGCTCCTCCAGCAGGGCGCGCATCATCGCGGGTAGGTCTTTCTGGGAACTCCCGGCGGGAATCTTGGCGGTCAGGGTAAAGCGGTCGCTTGCCAGCCAGTCTTGACCGGAAATCTGGTAGTCCTTGATCTGGAAGGCCATGCGGATCAGATCCTTGAGGGACATGTACGACGCCGAGAACTGCGCGCCGTCAATGTGCACACCGATCTGGACTTGGCCAGGCACCACGGGACCTGCCGATTTTACCGACGCTACCTCGAATTCGAGTTTTGACGGGTTCTGTCCGAAAGCCACGGAAAGAATGCAGGAGAATGCAAGGGCGGAAACCACCCGCGTATTGAATCGCATGACCCAAGGTACGCGGGCGGCTGTGAAATGTTCGGACGATTTGCTTTCGGAAAGCTACTTGTCGAGTTTGGTCGCCTGGCGGGAAACCATCTTCCAGCCGTCCGACCCCTTCACCCACACATGCAGCACGTTCATGTGGACGATATTGGTCTTGCTGTGCCAAAGGTCGACTCGACCCCGGACGAGCGCGGTGTTGCCGTAGAAGCGCACCGTCGTCTCAGAGAAGTCGATGCGTTCGACAACGTTCTTGCCTGTGGAAAGGCCCTTCAGCACGTCGGCCTTGCTTTCGAGCATCCCGGCGGAATGCACGTAGGCGAGGTCGGGCGAGAGGATCTTTTCCATGGCGGGCGCGTTGTTGTGGATCATCGCGTCCTTGTAGGTGTCCATCAAGGCAAGAATTTCGGACTCTTCCTTGGTGGCCGCCGTGGCGGACGCGCTGAGGAAGGCGGCGGTCGCGAGAATGCAGAGGAAATGTTTCATGTTGGCTACCGTAGGTTTTATCACACCCGATAGTTGTCGGCGCGCCAGTTCTTGATGGAACGCTTGATTTCCTTCGGCGCGGTGCCCTCGGCGGCGGCCTTCGCGGCCAAGGCCGGGAATTCGCCGTCGGAGGCGAAACGGAGCGCGATGACCTGTTGGATGGTGACACGCGGGTCGATCAGCTTGCCGGTCAGGACGAAATGACGGAGATTCTCCTCGGCGCGGATGGCGCGGTCCTGGGCCTTGAGCGGAAAAGTGCGGCAGAACCAGAAGAGCAGCAGCAGGGAGAACGAAACCGTGACAAGCAGCGCGGCGTTGTAGTGGCGCGACGGGTCGTCAAAGGAATGGGACAGATTCACGAGCGAGCCGATGAGGGTGGCGAGCACGATCAGGAAAAGAACCCCGTGGAACAGGGGGACGAGTTGCGCGTGTTTTTCGAAGCTTTGTTGTTCAGCCATGGTTCGGCCATTATACCGGAGTTTTGCGCAGTTCCCATTTCGTCCGCGTATAGGCGATGCGGAATCCTTGCCGTTCGGCGTTGCGTTGGGACCCGCTTCCGGGCTCGGCACCGATCACGGCGATGTCGCACCCGGCCTCGCGGGCATATCGCAGTCGCGCCGCGAGCAGCGCCCGCTGCGCTCCCTGCCTTCGGGCCTCCGGAATCGTGCTGGCACCCGCAAGCACCGCCACGCCGCCATGGATGTTGAGCGCGCCTGTTGCGACCAGTTGCCCCTCCTGTTCGGCGACGAAGGGCACAACAGTGCGGGATTCGAACGCGGTGCCCATCATGTCGGTGAAGAAGTCCCCCATGCCTTCCAAATGGCTCCAGCCCGCGATCGCCGTGCGGATATAGGCCTCGCGGTCGTCGGCTAATGCGACCCTGACGGAAATGGTCTCCGGCGGTTGCGGCACCTCGACCGTGTTCAGTTCCTGGAACATCACGCTGGTAAATTCGAGCGGCACGTAGCCGCGGTCGGCGATTTGCGGCCAGATGGACTTGTCGGCAAGCGGACTGATTTCGAGGTGCACGTGCGCCCCCCTGTCGCGGAAAAAGCCTTCGATGCGGTCGAACTCCGCCGGTCCGACCGGATCGAAGACGCCGAGCCCGAACGACTGCGTGACGGGCGATGCCGTACCGCAGAACATCGCGTACGCTCCGGCGACTTCGATCCAAGTCGCGCCGCTGGATGGATCGCGCCGCGACTGGGCCTCCGCAAATGCCGCGTTCGCGTTGCCCTCTGCTCTTTCGATGCGGCGCGAGAGTTCCAAGTCAACCACGAGACGGGATTGGATTATTTCAGTCGTAGGATGTCCAGTTCCTCCAGTCTACGGCCTCCGTGGAATTCCTTCCAAAAATGTCTGAGAAAAATCCCCGGCCCCGCCACTATCCCGATAGACCGGGACATGCAAGACTACGACGTCACACTGAAAAACCTCCTGACAAAGCCGGGCAGCCTGCTCTTGGAGACGGTCGCAGGCACCCGAGAGATTCGTTGGCTGAACGTGGAAACGCCCAAAGTGCGCAATACGCGCCGCGACCTGCTGGGCGAGACCAAAAACGCCCGCTTGGTCGGAATCGAAATCGAGAGCCGGATTCGCCCGCGCTTCGCGTTCCGCATCGGCGAATACCAGTACGGTACAGCGCTGCGGTACGGGCGGATGCCCAAGCACATCGTGCTGTATATCGGGCGTCAACGGAAACGGATCCCGGACCGCTATGACGACGGGGAGAACGTCCTCCGCTGGCATGTGGTGGACATCCGGGATCTGGATGGAGAGGCGTTGCTAGCCAGCCCCCATCTCGGCGATAATGTGGTTGCGGTCCTGACGAAACTAGGCGAACAAGCAGGCACCGTGCGGCGGATCGTCGAGAAGATCGCAACTCGGGAGTATGACGAGGAGCGCTCCGAGGCGGTGGCCGAGTTGGCGATCTTGGCCGGTCTGCGGCAACTGACGGACGAAGTAATAGAGGAGTCGAGGAAAATGCTCAGCGAACGTGAAATCCTGAAGAACGCGGTGTTCGGCCCTCCCTACCGCGAAGGGCGCGAAAAAGGGTTTGCCGAGGGAGAAGCACAGGGCAAGGCCAAAGGACAGGTCGAGTTGCTTCTGGTCCAGTTGAAAAAGCGGTTCGGCACCGTCTCGCCCAAGATCCGGAAGCGCTTGGCGTCGATGGAATCCGGGGAACTCACGGAACTGGGCATGCGGTTCCTGGATGCGCAACGAATCGAAGACTTGTTCGCCTAGCACAAGCCGCCAAATAGGTTACTGCCCCCCGATCCCACCCCTGCCATACTGGAACTTCGTCGACATGATCCGTTTGGGCAAGGTTGAGGGCAAGGGTCGCGGGGTCTTCGCGACGCGCAGAATCGCTTCTGGAGCGGTCATCGAAAGGGCACCGGTAATCGTGCTGACACCGACGGAATGGCACGACGTCGGCAACACGTCGCTGTACAACTACTGCTTCCGCTGGGGCGACGACGACGACCATGCCGTCTTGGCGCTCGGTTTCGGGTCGCTCTACAACCATTCCTACTCGCCCAACGCCGAGTACCTGCGCGACGAGGAGGACGGGTTCATCGAGTTCGTGGCCTTGCAGCCCATCGCCAAGGACGAGGAGATCACCGTAAATTACAACGGCACGGGGGACAACAAGCCGGTATGGTTCGACGTGAAATGACCCGGCGTTTGTTCCTTGCCTCGGGACCCGCGGCCATCGGATTGGCCCAGCAGGCTCAGAATCCGTCGCCAATGGTCGAGCACACCCGGCCCCATCCACGCCTGCAAAAGCCGGTGCCGGAACTGCCCGGTCGGCGGGAAAAACTGGAGCTGGGAACGTTGTTCATCCCGGCAAAACTGGCAGGCCGGAAAACGATTCCGCTGTTCGTCCACTTCCACGGCGGCGATTGGCTGCCGGAAGTTGCGGCGGCGAAAAGCGGGTCGGCGGTGATTTCCGTGCAAGCGGGATCGGGCTCCGGCGTCTATGCCAAGCGCTTCGAGGACAAGGCGCTGTTCGGAGCCGTGTTGCGGGAGG
The DNA here is from genome assembly GCA_903907865.1 of uncultured Acidobacteriia bacterium. GTDB lineage: Bacteria > Acidobacteriota > Terriglobia > Bryobacterales > Bryobacteraceae > BOG-234. The sequence continues at coordinate 5,785 of CAIVPR010000159.1, read as the reverse complement.
CCGAATCGAAGACCGGCGTGTCGTTCGGCACGGTAACCCTGACGGCATGGAGCGCCGGTCACGGCGCGATCAGGGAAATCCTGGCCGTCCCCGGGCACTACGAGCGTGTCTCGAACGTGCTCCTGATCGACGGGATGCACACCGGCTACGAGGGCGGCAAGCCGGGTCCGCTCGAATCGAAGCTGCAGCCCGACCACTTGGAAATCTTCCTCAAATTCGCCCGCGACGCCGTGGCCGGGCGCAAGAGGATGATCGTGACCCACTCTGAGATCTTCCCCGGCACCTTCGCCAGCACCACGGAAACGGCGGACTGGCTGCTGGCGCAATTGGGCATCCCGCGCAGGACATCGCTGAGGACCGGCCCCATGGGCACCCAGCAATTGAGCGAGGCCCGGCGTGGCTGGTTCCGGCTCGTCGGCTATGCGGGCAATTCGGCGCCCGACCATGTGGACCAGTTCCACTCGCTTCCGGAGTATCTGGCCTGGTTCCGCCAACCAGGCTTGTAGCGTGGCAATTCTTGGCGGAAGAGAACAAGGGCTTGCTTGCAAGGGTCACGCGCGGATTGCTGATTCTGCGCTTGGGTGAATGGCTCGGCAATATGCTGATTCTGCCGAGCCGCGACCGCCGGGAAGCGTTTTCTCGCGGAACCGAAATGCGCCGTCGCACAGCCAACTGCCGTTTCCAGTACCATCAACCCGCAGTTGGCGTGAACCTCAACGTCCATCGCAAAAATGCTGTAATGGAGCAATGGCAATCCAACCAAACCCAAGCGCCGACGAACAAGGAGACGGATCCATCGACGGCGCCGAAGCGCTCCCAATCCTTCGCGAAGCGGTCGATTTCGGTCGGCAACGTTCGGGCACCGCTCAACAATTCCCGCACCCGACCACCGGAATGCGCGAAATGCTCGACCGCCGCTATGACGAGATGGCCTCCGGAGCGGTTGAATCGATCGACGGCCCAACCTTTTTCGAACAACTTCGTCGCCGCGAGGAATCCATGATCCCCGGCCGCAATTAAATCTGATTTGGCGCGCCGCACTGCCCCCGCCTCCCCCCAACCCGGTGATACCATGCGGTTTGGCGCAACGCGCCCCCGGAGCCCCCTTGAACCGCAGATCCCTACTCAAAACCGCCGCCTTCGCCGCTGTCGGCACTCCCGCCCTCTTCCCCCAAACCAGCTCCCCCCAAGACCCGGCCGCCCTCAAGGCCGCCATCCTCAAGCGCATCCAGCCCCCCAAGTTCCCCACCCGCGACTTCGACATCGCCAAATTCGGTGCCGAATCCGGCGGCACCAAGTCCGCCACCGAGGCCATCAAGAGCGCCATCGCGGCCTGCAACAAGGCTGGCGGCGGTCGCGTAGTCGTCCCCGCGGGCGTCTTCCTAACCGGCCCGATCCACCTGCTCAGCAACGTCAACCTGCACGTCAGCGAAGGTGCCACCCTACTCTTCAGCCAGAACCCCTCGGACTACCTCCCCGTCGTCTTCACCCGATGGGAAGGCACCGAGTGCATGAACTACTCCCCGCTGATCTACGCCTTCGAAGCCACCAACATCGGCGTGACCGGCACCGGCACCCTCGACGGCCAGTCCGACGCCACCCACTGGTGGCACTGGAAGGGCGGCAAGAACGCGGGCAAGGAAAACCAGAACACCGCCCGCCTCGCGCTCATGGCCGCAGGCGACAAGAACGTCCCCGTGGAACAGCGCGTGTTCGGCGGCGGCGGCTATCTCCGCCCCAACTTCATCCAGCCCTACCGCTGCACCAACGTGCTGATCGAAGGCGTCAAAATCCGCCGGTCGCCAATGTGGGAACTCAATCCCGTCCTCTGCAAAAACGTCACCATGCGCAATGTCGACATCGACACCCATGGCCCGAACAACGATGGCTGCGACCCCGAATCCTGCACCGACGTCCTGGTCGAAGGCTGCGTCTTCAACACCGGCGACGACTGCATCGCCATCAAGTCCGGTCGCAATGTCGACGGCCGCCGCGTCAACCGCGCCTGCGAAAACCTCATCATCCGCAACTGCACCATGAAGGACGGGCACGGCGGCGTCTCCATCGGCAGCGAGATTTCCGGCAGCGTCCGCAACGTCTTCGTCGAGAACTGCAACATGAGCAGCCCGCACCTCGACCGCGCGCTGCGGATCAAAACCAACTCCTACCGCGGCGGCGCCATCGAAAACATCTACTTCACCAAGGTCACCGTGGGTCAGGTGGCAACCGGGGTCATCGACATCGACTTCTATTACGAGGAAGGCGAGGGCGGCCCATTCAAACCCGTCGTGAACAACGTGGTGGTTTCCGACGTCACCTGCCAAAAGAGCCGCCACGCACTCTACCTCCACGGCTTCAAGGACGCGCCCATCCGCGGCCTCACCGTCACCAACTGCGACTTCGCGAATGCCGAAAAGGGCAACTATTTGGAGAACGTGGAAGGTGTGAAGTTGACCAACGTGACAGTCAACGGCAAGCCCGCAGTCTTATAAGGTTGCAAGCGGCTCACATCTCCCGGCCTGAGGCAGTCGCACCGACACATAAACCCGCATGACGCGACCAAGCGCTTGCTCGCGGTCCCGGCTATGCTGCCTCAGGGTATTCCCGAGCCGCGACCGCGAGGGAGCGTTTGTTCGGGAAACCGGGAGCGCCGTTGTAGGGCAGCCATTCTTGGCTGCGCCAGGCTTTCAGCCTGGCATAACCGGACTGCCGGGGCCGGGTGATCAGGCTCGACCGACCATTCGGTTATCGTTACCGCGCCGCGTCGAGAATCTTCTCGAAGCACGTGCCCGCTGATCCGACCCGCTTCCGCCGGCGTGATTTGCGTGTTCCTTTAGAACCTAGCGCCCACCAAACCAAGCTTTCAAAACCTCGTACCCGAGTCCCTGTTTCGAGTAAGTTTGAAATAGATCCGCGCGCTCCGAGTTGGAAATGATCACGATGGACGCCTTCTTCCCGGGCAGCAGCAATGACAACAGCCTCGTACTCCCAATGTCCCCTTGCCGCTCGATCACATGCAGCGGAGCCTCGGACACGTCCGAATCGTAAGCCCACGAGCCCAAGGCCTCGCCCTGGAGTTTCGGATCCGCACGGAACATCGTCTCGGTGGCCTCTGCCGAGAGCAAGCGATGGCCGATCAGCGCATTGTTCCACTTCGCCACATCCAACGCACTTCCGAGCAGGGCACCCGCCGCGCCGTAAGTGGCGGGGTTCTGGACCGGGTCCGGTGATCCATCCGAGGTGTATCCCGCCGCAGTGTATCTGCCGGCCCCTGCAGGACCGCGTCGTGGGTCCGCCGGGGCGATCATCCAACTCCGCAACCCCAGCGGCCGGATCACCCGCTCCCGCACCAAGTCGCCATAACTCTTACCCGACAGCGATTCCAGCAGCGCGCCCAACACAATATAGTCGCAGTTATTGTATTCAAACTGCCCGCCCGGCTCCCTCTTCGGCGGTCCCGCACAAAAACTCATCGCGGACTTCGCCAAGTCCTTCGCCGAGGGGGCGGTTCGAAGATAGAACGGCGGAACCTTGTCCTCCGGTCCATCGCTCGGATTCGGCAGCCCCGAAACATGGCTCAGCAACTGGCGGATCGTAACCCGGCCCGCACTTTCCGGCAAAGTTCCGAGTATGCTGCCCACGGTCTGCTCCAGCCCAATGCGACCAGCGGAAACCTCTTGCATCACCATCAGCGCCGTCACTTGCTTTGTCAGAGATCCAAGCCGAAAGATTGTCCCCGACCGCATGGGAGTCTTAGCCACTCGGTCGCTGAAACCCAGCGCGGACGCCAGCACCGTCTTTCCCTCGACCATCACCACGGCCACGCCATCGAAATTCCCGGAGCGGTGCGCGGCGGCGAAGACCCCCGCGAGCTTCGCCACGTCCGGCTGTTGGGCCGGAACAGGAACGGCCAGGCTTGCGATCAACAGCGCAAGAGCCGCCGGGCGCGGCGCAAAGTGGCCGAGAAACACCCGTCCAGCCGCGTCCGCCGGCGTTGACTTGCGCGTATTCATCAAAAGCGCAAGAGCGGCCGGGCGCGGTGCCAGAGGCCAGAGCAACCACCCGTCCAGCCGCGTCCGGCGGCGTAACTTGCGCGTATTCATCAAAACCAGCCATTGCAAAAGGCGGAGCACCCACGTGGGATGCCGCGCGCCAGCACCGTGATCCATCAATCCTGCAAGGGTCAGGAACCGTGGCCGCACGCAACGCCTCCTTACCGCCGCAGCTCAGTCGAATCAGCAAGTTGCCTAGCCACGACCGCAACCGCGCCGCCTTTGCCCCGGCCGTTATGCCCCGGTCAATTCGAACAATGTACAATGGGCCACTATAAAGTCGAGTCCATTCAGGCTCGCCTCGAAGGCAGTCAAGCCCAGCGCTTCCGCAAAAACTGAGTCCACCATGTACCAGATCGTCATCATGGACGCCATCGGCACCAAGGCCGCCATCCTCCAAGCCACCTTGGAGCAGCGCGCACGCGACCTGAACCTCGATCCGCTCACAGACCTCTGCTTCAACCCCGCCAAGCTCGACCCCGCCTCCCCCCGCGTCGGCGTCCTCTTCAGCGACGGACCCGCTGGCCTGGCCTTCGCGCCCGACGTGCAGCCCCTCCTCGACAGCCCGGCAACCGTCATCCCCGTCGTCCAATCCCTCGCCGACTTCGCCAAACACATCCCCCAAAATCTGCGGACCGCCAACGGTCTCGAACTGGATCCCGCCGACCCCGCCCTCGACAAGGTAGCCAGCCTCGTCCTGGAGCTCTTCGGCCTGCTCCGCAAGCGACGCCGCCTCTTCATCAGCTACAAACGCAACGAGGCCGCCGCCGTCGCCCACCAGCTCCACAACGCCCTCGACGAACGCACCTTCGACGTCTTCCTCGACACCCTCAGCATCCGTCCCGCCGCCCAATTCCAAGAGCAGCTCTGGCACCGGATGACCGACTCCGACCTCGTCATCCTCCTCTACACCGCCTCCGTGCACCAGAGCGGCTGGGTGCAACAGGAGATCGACCGCGCTGCCGGCATGGGCATCACCGTGCTCCAACTGATTTGGCCCGGCGTCGCCCGCAACCCTGCGACCCAGATCTTCGAGCCTGTCTATCTCCAACCCGCAGACTTCGACCCCGCCCGACCCGATGAACTCGCTTCCGCCGTCGTCGCCAAGATCTGCACGCAAGTGGAAAGTCTGCGAGCACGCTCCCTGCGCCGCCGGGAGGACGAGCTGGTGGGACCGCTCCGCGACAGCGCCACCAGCCACAACGTGACAGCCGCCATCCACCCGGCCCGCTACGTGGACATCACGAAGCCGAAAACAGCCGAAGTGATCCGAATCATCCCGGCAGTCGGCGTCCCCGACTCCGAGAGTTTCCACGATCCCCTCCGATCCCCGGCGGGCGAACCGGCCCCGAACGAGACGGTCCTGCTCTACGACCCGCGCCACCTGATTCCAGCCTGGGACCAGCACCTCGACTGGCTGAACACCCACCTGCCGGTGAAGACCGTCAAGCTCCCCGAGATAGGGAAATGGATAGCCGCCCTATGACCCCTTCACACACAAGAGCTTGCCGCCCTATTTTCCCTACCCCCCACAACACTTTCCGTTGTGGGGCAGGTTGGCAACCTGCGGCGGGGTCGCCGACACCGCCACGCGCCCTAAAGGCGCGTATCCGCCTGCACCACCCCTTTTCACCTCGCACCGATCCGTGGCGCATGCAATCTTGCATGCCGCGTCGACAATCCTGTCGACGCCTGTTCTTCCCTTGGTTGCGGCTCCGCTGCTCTGTATTACC
>CAIVPR010000158.1 GCA_903907865.1 uncultured Acidobacteriia bacterium | reverse complement strand
GTCGATGATCCCCGTATAACCTGTCCGAGCCGGGATCGGGCTTGTAAAACCGTTTGTCGTCATGATGAGGTTTGCCTTTCCCGCCCTGCACTCTAATCCTTGTCACACAGGCTGACTCATCAAGCTTGACACAGAGGGCCCAGCTCCAAAAGGCCCAGGCGCAGTCGCGGCGTGATGCGCGGCAGGCGCAGGATGCGGTTGAAGCTTTGGGCGAGAAGCACGGAACTACCGCTGCCGCGATTAAACACTACAATTCTGTAGTGGACCGCTTCGACCGGATCGCCGAGACGGCGCGCCAGGAGTTGATCCAGGCCAACCTCCGGCTGGTGGTGAGCATCGCCAAACGGTACAACAACCGCGGCCTGCAGTTCCTGGACTTGATCCAGGAGGGCAATATCGGGTTGATGAAAGCGGTGGAGAAGTTTGAGTACCGGCGGGGCTACAAGTTTTCGACCTACGCCACCTGGTGGGTCCGGCAGGCGATAACGCGCGCCATCGCGGACCAGGCCCGCACCATCCGGATTCCCGTCCACATGATCGAGACGATCAACAAGCTCGTTCGTACGTCGCGCGCCCTGCTCCAGGAATTTGGGCGCGAACCGACCAACGAGGAATTGGCGGAGCGGATGGAACTCCCCGTCCACAAGGTTCGGCGAATCCTGCGGGTGGCGCAGGAACCGGTGTCGCTCGAAACACCGGTTGGCGAGGAGGACGATTCGCACCTTGGAGACTTCATCGTGGACCCGTTGCGCGCGTCACCCTCGGACCAATTGCTCAACGTGAACCTGCACGAGCAGACTGCGGAGGTGCTGAAGAGCCTGTCTCCCCGCGAGGAGAAGATCATCCGGCTGCGTTTTGGCCTGGAGGACGGCAACGAGCACACGTTGGAGGAGGTCGGACAGGATTTCGCGGTGACGCGCGAACGCATCCGGCAGATCGAGGCGAAGGCGTTGCGGAAGTTGCGCCATCCGAGCCGCAGTTATCGGTTGAAGACGTTTCTCGAAGAGGGGTAGCGGCACCGGGTGCCGGATACAATCGTACTGGCGTCCGAATGGTCTGGCAGAGCCCCCGAACGGGAGATATCTTTGTTGCAACTGGAGCGATTCTCTCCCAACTGGGGGTGGGGTGGTGCTTTTTCCGGGATGCCAAGCCCCGGCTCCGGCCTTGGGTCTTTCGGGTGGCCCGATTCCTCCTCCAAGGCATCTGGTGCCTGACCGCGATTGGCGTTGCGCTCGAACTCTTCACAGACCGCTTCCGCGCCTCGCATCTGCCCCCGGTTATCCGCAGTACCACGGTGGGGGTGGAGATTGTATGGAGTTTCGTCTCCGGACTCGCGCTTCTCGCATGGTTGTTGTGGCGGCCCGTTGTTGAAAGGCACTCGACGGACCGGCGCTTGGCGCTGAAGGCGGCGGTTGGCACATGCATTGCCGCGCCGTTCGTGGCTGTCGGTTACGGCACGTTCATCGAGCGGTCGGCCTTCCAAGTCAGCGAGATCGACCTGCCCGTTCCCGGCCTGCACCCCGATTTGGCCGGTCTCCGGGTGGCCCAGATCAGCGACCTGCATGTCAGCCAGTACCTTAGCATCCGTGAGTGCGCCCGGGTCATTGACATGACCAACGAGTTGCGTCCCCAATTGACATTGATGACCGGGGACCTGATTTCAGAGGCGGGCGACCCGTTGGACGACGTTTTGCGCCAACTTTCGAGGCTGCGAGCGGAAGCCGGCGTCCTCGGATGCCTCGGCAACCATGAAATGTACGCCGAGTGCGAGGAGTACACGGCACGCGAGGGTCGGCGCCTGGGTGTGGATTTCCTCCGGAAGGAAGCGAGGCAACTGCGGTGGGGCAAGGGAGTGTTGAACATCGCGGGTGTCGATTTCCAACGCTTTGCCAAGCGCGACGGGTACTTGGACGGCACTAGCCATCTGATCGTTCCCGGGGCTTCCAACATCCTGTTGTCACACAACCCCGACGTGTTTCCCACCGCGGTGCGGACCGGCTTCGATGCCGTCATTTCCGGCCACACCCACGGCGGCCAGGTCACAGTGGAGATCGTCTCCAAGACTTTGAATTTCGCCCGCTTCTTTACACCCTACGTTCGCGGAATGTACCGGTTGGACGGGCGGACCTGCTACGTCAACAACGGAATCGGCACCATCGGGATGCCGGTCCGGCTCGGCGCGCCACCCGAAATCACATTGATGCGATTGCGGCGGGCCTAGCTTGCGATACCTGATACTGAGCGACATCCACGGCAATTGGGAGGCGCTGCAGGCTGTGCTGCAGGCTTCCGAGGGGACGTACGACCAGATTGTCTGTTGCGGCGACCTTGTTGGCTACGGGCCCGACCCCAACCGCGTTGTCGAGTGGGCCCGGGAATCGGTGGCAAGCACGGTCCGGGGCAACCATGACCGCGCGTGTTGCGGCATGGCCAGCGTTCACGAGTTCACTCCGTTGGCCCAGGCGGGCAGCATCTGGACGATGTCGCACCTGACCGAGCCGAATGCGGAGTGGCTCCGCGGGCTGCCGAAGGGTCCTCTGACGGTGGACGGTTTCCAACTCGCGCACGGTTCCCCGTCCGACGAGGATGAGTATGTGTTTTCGGTGGCCGAAGCCTACCCCCAGCGACCGTTTTTGACCAGTCGATTGACGTTCTTCGGCCATACACATCTTCAAGGCGGCTTCCTGTGGAGCGGGGACAGGATACGCGCGCTGGGGGCTCCGCTGCCAGGGTATGGCTCGACAGTACTGGCGCTTTGCGACGATTCGAAGTACTTGATCAACCCGGGATCGGTCGGTCAGCCGCGGGATTCCGACCCGCGCGCCGCATGGGCGGTGTACGAATCGGATGCACGGATTGTACGGCTGTGCCGGGTGAGCTATGACTACACCGTCGTCTTGGAGAAGATCCTGGCGGCGGGGCTGCCCTCCGCGTTGGGGTACCGGCTGGCCGTGGGGCGGTAACGCCAAAGGAGCGTTTGTTGGAGCTATGCGCCGCGTTTTCGCAGCTTGGTGATGGTCTCGATGTGGAACGTCTGTGGAAACAGGTCCACCAAGGTCACCGACTCGATCTCATAGCCCGTCTGCAGGGCCGCGAGGTCTCGCGCCAATGTTGCAGGGTCGCAGGCCACGATGACCACGTTCGGTGCACCGATCTCCAATAGCCTGCCAGTCGCACCCTTTTCGAGGCCGGCGCGAGGCGGATCGGCCAGAATGAAGTCGGGCGTCCCTCCGCTTTCGAACAAGAACGGCTCGGTCGATTGCCGAACACAGTTGATGGGGAGGCCGGCGCGCGCCGCGTTGCGTTCCAAGTCGCCTGTTGCTCCGCGACCCGACTCCACAGCCGTCACCTTCTCAAAACGCCGCGCCAACGGCAACGAAAACAGGCCGACTCCCGCATAGAGGTCCCACGCGGTGCCGCCCTGCGCGTCCCCGATGGCCAACTGCGCCAAACGCGGGGCCAAGTATCGGTTTACTTGGAAGAACGACGTGCCGCTGACCGTGAAAACATCTCCGTTGACGGTGTAGTCGAGTGGTCCCGGCACCGTTTCCGGTACGTGCTGCCGGAGCCAGTCGAAGAAGTGCTTGGCAACCGGGCGGGTCGATTCGGCGATGTTCCATTGCACGCCGGTCTCGTTGGTGAAGATTTCGATGGACTCCACGAATCCGGGCCAGCGGCGGTCGCCGACCATGTGGTTCAGCTTGTCCAACACCTCGTTGATCAATGGCGACGCGACGGAGCAGGTTTCCACGGGCACGAGGCTGTGCGAGCCCATGGCTCGGTAGCCGACTTTGCCATCGTGGAAATGCAGCTGGACGCGGTTGCGGTAGCCGAACGGCTCGGCCGATTCAACGGCGATCCGCTCGGGGTCGAATTCGAAACGACCCACGCGGCGGAAGGTCTCGGCGAGGATTTCGCGCTTGTGGCGCAACTGCGCGGCGTAGGACGCATGTTGGTACTGGCAACCGCCGCACTTCCGGAAGTAGCCGCACTCGGGGGTGACGCGGTCGACCGAGGGCTCGACGAGATTGACGACCTTGGCCCTCTGGGCTTGGTGCTTCTTGCCGGAGCGAACGGCTTCGACCTCCTCGCCCGGGAGGACGAAGGGCGTGAAAACGACCTCGCCGTCGATACGGCTGAGCCCTTCGCCGCCGTAGACTAGTTTTTCGATTCTGAAACGCGTTGCGACTTGGTTTTGATCCGGTATTGTTTGATCCACTTGAATCCTGAGGGTAGCACTATTACGTTTGGCTCAACCCGCCGTCCACGGCGACGAGTTGGCCGGTGGTGAACTTTGCGGCTCGGAGGAAATACAGGACGGTCTCCGCGATGTCCTCGCCGGTGCCCGCACGTTGGGCCGGTGTCTTGGCGATGAACCGTTCTGTGCGCTCGTCTGTGTTCCCGAACGGGATGACGCCGGGGGCCACGGCGTTCAGCGAAATTTTCGGGGCCCAGGCGCGTGACAGTGCGCGGGTCAGCATCACGACCCCCGCCTTGGACGCGCAGTAGTGGGCGTGTTCCTGCCAAGGCCGGATCGCGCCCAACGAGGCAATGTTGACGATGCGCCCGCCTTCGGGCTGCTGCAGCATGATACGGGCGGCGGACTGGCACGAGAAGAAGACCGACTTCAGGTTGACCGAATGGATGAAATCCCAGTCCGCCTCTTCGATCAGAAGGGGATCGAACCGCGTGAAGCGGGCGGCGTTGTTGACGAGGCCGTCGAGGCGTCCGAAGTGGTCGGCCACTCGGTCGTACAGACTGCGGATCTCGGACACGGATTCGAGATTGGCCTGGAAGACCGGGGCATTTCCGCATTCCGAAGCGGTCCGGCGCGCATCCGATTCGGATTCGCCGTAGTGGATGGCCACGCGCGCACCCTCGGCGGCGAGCGCGAGGGCTATGGACCGTCCGATGCGCTTCGCGGCACCGGTTACCAGAATGACGCGGCCTTCAAGCGATTGCAATGGAAACCTCCTCGGACTCGGATTCCGTTTCGGCGACTACGGGTGGCTCGGGCAAGTGGCCGCGCCAGTTCATCCACGTCCAGACCACGGCCGTCATGGAACTTACGATTCCGGAAACCATGCCGATGGTGCGTGGATTCCAGGACGTGGAGGCCGCGCCCGCAAGCATCATCGAGACCATCATGGTGGACCAGGTGAGCGATTCCAGCGTTGCAAAGACACGGCCCCGGAAGCGGTCCTCGACGTGGCGCATGAGCTGCGTGTAGTTCAAAACGGAACTGATGCCGACGGCTGCCCGCGAGAGGGCGATGAAGACGCAGGCCCAGCCGATGGTCGGCATCTGGCTGAAGAGCACGTACGCCCCGCCGTGGATCACATAAACCACCGCTATGGTGCGTTTGTACTGTGCGAAATCCAATTTCTTTCCAAGCCTGTAGCCGATGGCGCCGCCGATGAGGAGACCGACGCCAGCGCAGCCCCAGATGATGCCGATCCCGGCCGATCCGGCGCGAAAGACCCTTTCGCCGAAGAGGCTGAACAGGATCTGCGCGGCTCCTCCACCAGACGCCCAGCCGATGCTGACGACCGAAACTCCGGTCAGAAGCGGGGTCGAACGCATGTAGGCCAGCCCGTCGCGGTACTGGCGGAAGCCGGTTTTAGCGCGCTTTCCGGCCGATTGGACCGCACGGAAACCTCCGGGGCAATGCAGCCTCGAAATGCAGGCGGCGGACACGAGGAACGACAACGCGTTGAACCCGAACGCCACGCCGTAGCCCGATTTCACGCCGACCGCGCCGAGGAATGCCCCGATGGTCAGGCTGGCCCAGGACGTGGTTTGGGTCATTGTGTTCGCCGTGTGGAGCTCGTGCGGCGTGGCGATGGTGGGCAGCACCGACGCGCGGCCGCTGGAGAAAAACGGCGATGCGAACATCAGCATCGCGCTCAGTCCGAACAGCAGCCAGTTGGATTTGTGGTCGACGCACAGGATGAACCCGAGGGCGATGACGGCGCGGACCAAGTCGCTGGCGATCATCACGCGGCGTCGGTCGAGCCTGTCGAGGAGCACCCCGGCGATGGGGCCGGCGCACAGCATGGCGACTGCGCGCGAGAGGAATACGCCGGTGACGATGAGGCCGGGGTTGGGGCGCTCCATGGCGAGCGCCATGACGGCGATGTTGTTGAAGTGGTCGCCGACCTCGCTCACCACCTGGCCGGTCCAGGTGGATCGGTAGTTCGGATTGTTGCGCAGCAGGCTGGTGAAACTGTTGCCGGTCGGACCGGAGGCGCTCACGAGAACCGCTCCGTGACAAAGATTCCGGCAAACACCATGCCGCCCGCCGCCAAGGCCTGCCCTCCAACGGGTTCCCCGAGGATGAGGTAAGCCAACCCGGTGGCGATCACCGGCTGAAGATATTGGAACGCCCCCGCCCGCGACGCCGGGATGTGGGCCAGCACATAGTAGAAGATCAGGTATCCGGCCACCGACGAAAAGGCCCCCATGTAGAACATGCCAAGCCATGCGCCGGTGGAGAGTCGGGAAAAGTCAAAGCCACGGCCCGCCCACCACAGCAGCGGGGCAAGCAGGATCGCTCCGCCGACATAGCCCATCGCGTTCACGGCGATGCCCCCAAGCCTTGGTTTGTAGCGCTTGCCGAAGACGGTCATGGCCGCCAGCGGCAGGGCGCAGCCGAGCAGCAGCGCGTCGCCCAGCACGGTGGGTTGCTGTTGCCCCGACACGGCTCGGGTCCGGATGAATTGGAGGGAGACCACGCCCGCTAGGGCGATCACGATTCCCAGGATGCGGACGCGGTTGATCGGTTCGAGTCGCATCGCCGCCGCCATGCCGAGGACCCACAGCGGGGTGGTCGCCATGATCATCGAGGAATGGAGCACTGTGGTTCGGGCGACTCCCAAGGTCCAGAAGAGCTGGTTCACCGTGATGCCGCCCACGCCGAGGACGATGAGAAGCCCGATGTCGCGCCAAGTGGCCTCGATCTTCTTGCCCCTCGACTGGTACCAGAAAATGGGGATGATCACAACGGCCGAGACGATGGTGCGGACGCAGATGACGATCTCCGGCGGCACCTCCCGGAACACGATGCGGGCCGCGACGTAATTGCCGGACCAGCAGAACATCATCACCGCGACCAGCAGATAGAGAACGGTACTGGAGGGCTTGCCGCCGCTCATGTCGCCGATTCCAAACTGATGGTCTCAGTTCGGACTGTCACGTGGTCCAAGTAGTCGCGGTCGATTTCGTAGCCGAACCCGACGCCGTCACGCACCTCAATGGTGCCGGTGGGCGTGGTCTCGACCTCGGGGACGATGATGTCCCGTTTCCAGTAGCGTTTGCTGGCCGAGACGTCGCCGGGCAGGGTAAAGTTCGGCAGGGTCGCGAGGGCGATGTTGTGGGCGCGGCCGATTCCGGCCTCCAGCATGCCACCGCACCAGACGGGAATATTGGCCTTTTGGCAGACGTCATGGAGGCGGATGGCTTCGCCGAAGCCGCCGACCCGGCCCAGCTTGATGTTGATGATCCGGCCCGCCCTGAGCCGGATGGCCTGCTCCGCGTGGTGGGCGGAGCGGATGCACTCGTCGAGGCAGATCGGGGTTTCGAGCTTGGGTTGGAGTTGGGCGTGGTCGATGATATCGTCGTGCGCCAAGGGCTGCTCGATCATCATCAGCATGAAGTCGTCCAGCTGCTTGAGCTTGGGGGCATCGGCCAGGGTGTAGGCGGAGTTGGCGTCGGCCATCAGGCGGATACTGGGAAAACGCTCCCGCACCTTGGCGACGGCATCGACGTCCCAGCCTGGCTTGATCTTCATCTTGATGCGCTGGTAGCCGGCGTCGAGCTCGGTTTCGATCTTTTCGAGGAGCTGCTCGACGGTGTCCTGGATGCCAATCGACACGCCGCAGGGGATCTCGCGGCGCGCGCCGCCGCCGATTTCCTTCCACAGTGGATTGCCGTTGCGACGGGCCTGGAGATCCCAGACTGCGGCCTCGACGCCGCCCCGCGCCATGTTGTGGCCGCGGATGTGGCGGGTCAGAGGGTCCACGTCGAGCGCGGAAGCCAGTTCGCGACGCAAGATGCGCGGCGCAACATAGTCCCGCGCGATAGCCCAGGCGGAAACGGTCCACTCCTCGTTGTAGAAGGGGTTTTCGCCCGCCGTGATCTCGCCCCAGCCGGACAAGCCGTCGGACTGGACCTCCACCACCACGATGTCGCGGGTGTATGTTCGCGAGAAGCTGGTCTCGAAGAAATGCACCAAGGGCATCCGGAGTTGCCGGAGTACGATACGGTCAAGATTCATTGCTGGTTTCTCGGAAGCGCAAGAGCCGCCGGACGCGGCGCAAAAGGCCAGGGGAACCACCCGTCCAGCCGCGTCCGGCGGCGTGACTTGTGCGTGTTCCTCAAAAGCGCGGGTTCCGGCTCGAAACGCTTCGAGCCGGGACGTCGCGCGAGTGTGAATTCCCAGTTTAACAGTCGGTTACGGCTTCTTGTCGGTGGCAACGGGTGCCGTTGCGGTGGGGCCCGTCCCGCCGGGCTGGGGTCGCGGGGTTGCGGGTGCCGTTGCGGCTGGCACCTGGGTCGGCGGTGTTTGAACCGGGGCCGCTGTCTTGGAGTTGGTGGCTGTTCCGGCTGGTGTGACAGCCTCCGTCGCGCCCGTATTCAATTCGGGCGGTCGCGTCGGCGCTTCCCAAACCGCGAAAACACGCTCCTCGCCGGATCGGATGATCGCGGTCACCCGGTTGCTCTTGTGCTTGTACGTGTAAGACCCGGAAGCCAACTGTTTCGAGCTCAGGAGCACAGACTCCAGTTGCCCGCTGTCGTTCAAGATCAACGAGGCCTGTTCGACTCCCGCCACCGCTTCCTTGTTCCATTGGACGGAGATTTCGCCCTTGGATTCCGTAATGTCGAGCTTGAGCGGCGGGCGCGGTATCCAAGCGTCCTTGACAACATACCCGGCAACTGTGAGGAGCACCAGGACCGCCGAACCGAGGATCGTCCAGAAGCGGCGGGTCTTTGGCTGTGGCGGAACCATCGGGCCGCCGTAGGGCTGGGGCCCGGAACCCGGTTTCATGGCCGTCGGCGTCTTGAACTGCGGACGAATCGGAATCACTCCCGCAGCCCGCGGATTGGCCGCGGTCGATTGATTGACTTCCCTGCCTGCAGCCTCGGCCCCCGTCGGCACTGGCTCTTTGGCAAACTGAGGCCGGATGGGAAAGACTCCGGGCGTGCCACCGGGTTCGTCATGCCGGAAGTCCGGGATACCCATGCCTTGGGCAAAGCGCAGCTTGTCGGAACGGGTGCCGGTCGCACGCGGGGGGGCCGACTGTAGTCCTTCGGATGGGCGCGATGCCGATTCGAGCGGAGCCGACGGCGGCGGGGCTTGGGGCATATTGGGACGCCGGGCAACCGGAGGCGCAGCGGCTGCCAATGGCGGAGGGGGCGCGGCAGCCGCCGGTGTCAAGACCGGTGGTGCGGGTGGCGCAACTGGAGCGGGCGAAACTTCGGCGACAGGCTCGGACTCCGAGACTTCGACCGGCTCGTCGACCGCAGCCTCCGATTCTGTCTCGAGATCCGACACATCCTCTTCGTCGGCTGCCCACGCGTCTACGCTTTCGGGCTGGCCCCGCAGGATCGCGCCGGTCCCGTCGCGGTAGCAAAGGACGGCCTTGGTCGTGTGCACGGCGCGCGGCTGGAGCACCAATGCGATCTGCCACGGCTCCGCGCACAGGATTCCGTAGATCGACATCTCGCGGTCGCCTAGCTCGATGGCACCCCGCGTTCTGGAGACATACCATCCAACCACCGCCACTTGTCTGGGCTGGCGCACCAAGCCGAGCGCCCCGAGGATCTCCGCGTCGGTCAATGCAAAAGCCGGACCGGAGGCGTGCGAGCACGGAATTTCGACGGAACCCAGGATGCGGACGCCGTCCGGGGTGCGCTCGCCCAGCAGCAGTCCTCCGGCACCGGCACCGATCTTCGGTACCGACAGGAAACCCAGCAAGGCGTGGCGCCGGACCTGCTCCATCGTTTCGCGGCTATACTCGACGGTGGGCGGGGCGGCGCCGCCGGAGGTGGAACTGGGCCAAGTGGCTAGGGTTGGCATCTGATGGATCGGCTTCTGGGTGTTAGGGGCGGACTGCGACGGGTGCCACAAGAAAAGGATACCAAGGTGTTTGCGGGGAATTTTCCTTCTGCGGGACTATACTGGTACTGTGTCGAAGTCCAAGGATCTGGAAGTCAGACTGCAGCGAACAGAGCAGCAACTTCGGCTCTTCCAAAAAGTAAGCCGTTTCATGGTGCGCGACATGAGCCTGCAGGAGGTTCTGCAGGGCATTGTCGCCATGGTGGTGGAGTTCACAGAGTGCGATTCCTGCCTCGTGTACCTGATCGACCGCGAGCATTTGGTGTTGTGCGCGTCCAACACGCCGCACGAATCGCAGATCGGTCGTGTCCGGCTGAGGTTGAACGAGGGTCTCACGGGCTGGGTGGCACGGGAACGCCGGTTGTTGGCGATCTCGCGGGAGGCCTACAAGGATCCGCGGTTCAAATACTTCGGCGAATTGCCGGAAGACTCGTACGAGTCGTTCCTTTCCGCGCCGGTGATCGCGCGCAACCGGGTCGTCGGCGTCATCAACGTCCAGTACCGGCAGGCGCACCAACATTCGGGCGGCGAAATGGAGTTGCTGACCACTCTGGGCGAACAGGTAGGGTGCGCTTTGGCGTTGGCCCGCATCGAGCCGCATATTCTTGAATCCATCAACCATGCCGAACTCGTCCTAAGTTCTTTCCTGCCGCCGGGCACCGTGGCATCCACGGGTCGGGGACAGGCTTGATTCCCATGCGCAAATTCCTCCCCTTCCTCGTGTTAGCCTGTTCCCTGGCCGAGTCGGCGTCTGCCGCCCAGAAATGGGACATCCAATACCGGTACCGCAAGGTGGACGCGACGCTGACCATCAACGACCTCGTCTTCCCCGACGAAAAGCGCGGAATCGCCTGCGGCTACACGACGGACCGGAACGAAAAGGACAAGCCCCTCATCCTGGTCACCAGCGACGGTGGGCAGAACTGGGCCGAAACGCCGGTGAAGGAAACGGGCATCGCCCTGTTCTTCCTCGATTCGTCGAACGGATGGATGGTGACCGACAAGGGAATTTGGACGACCAACGAATCCGGCCGGAGTTGGACGAAGTTGAAGAATGCCCCCGGCAGCATGCTCAGGGTATGGTTCCTCGACCGGCAGCACGGGTTCGCCTCGGGCTTGCAGAAGCGGGTCTTCGAGACTTTGGACGGCGGGGAGACTTGGAAGCTGCTGGACATCCTCAAGGATGTAACCAGCGATCCGCTTTATACCACGTTCGGGGAGATCGCGTTCTCAGAGGGTCGCGGCATGATCTCCGGCTGGAACATCCCGCCGCGGCGCGGGGGACCCGACTGGATGGATCCGGCGAGCGCAGCCAAACGCCCGCAGGTCCCGCATTACGGGGTGCTTCTCGAAACCACCGACGGGGGCAAGAAGTGGGTCAAGAGCGAGGCCTCGGTGTTTGGCGAAATCTCCAGGATGAGCCTGACGCCCCAAGGCGTCGGACTGGGCCTGATCACCTTCCGCGACGTTTTCGAGTATCCGAGCGAGGTCATGAAGATCGACATGCGGACCGGGCGGAGCACGCGCATCTACCGGCGCAAGGACCGGGCGGTGACCGATGTGCGGCTGTTCGCCGGTGCCACGACGGCGTTTCTCGCGGCCTACGAGCCCTCCGGACCTGTCTTCAACAGCCCCATTCCGGGCAAGGTCCGGGTGCTGACCAGCCAGGACATGGAGAATTGGACGGAAATGACGGTCGACTACCGGGCGGTGGCCCACAGCGCCATTCTGGCCGGACCGGACGAAAAGCACGTCTGGATCGCGACGGATACGGGCATGATTTTGAAACTGGTAGACGAGTAGCGGCACCAGCCCAACTTTCTCAAACACTCCCTTGCGGTCGCGCTCGGTAACACGCTGATTCCGCCGAGCCGCAACCGGGAGGGAGCGTTTGTTTGGGGAACCGAAAATGCGCCGGGGAGCGGCATCAGGGTTCCCCTTCGTACTGCGCTCGTCGCGGCCCGCGCGGACGAGTGAACTTGGGACTTCCCGCCAACGTAGCTATACTAGGAACGACTAAACATGAGCCAACAAGTGATCGCCCAAATCCATGCGCTGCTGGCCGCGCGGCGCTACTCCGTCACCGAGACCGGTGAGACGGGCCTCAAAATCACCGATGTCGAAAGCGGCCTGACCGTTTTCGCCGAACTGCAGGGCGATGTCCTCTTCTTCTCGCTCGGCTGCGCCACCGTCCCGGAGTCGAAGGTGACCCCGACCGTGATGGCGAAGATGCTCGACTCGGGCAACGGCATCTCGACCTCCCACTTCCAGTTGCACGCGGCTGGCACCGACGAGGTCGGCATCACCCTCAGCAACTTCTGCAAGCTGCAGGAACTGGGGCCTGACGACGAGGACGACATTCTTTCGTGCGTCGGCTTCCTGCTCGCCGACGTGATCCATGCCAGGGACCTTCTGGCCGCCGACCTGGCGTAAAACGACTTCAGGAGATCCGGAGACCTACATGGGATTCTTTTCAGACATTTTCAACCGCACAGGCCGCGTCGTGCGCGGTCAGGCCAACCAGGCCGTGAGCGCCCTTGAGGACGCCAACTTCGAGGCGACTGTCCAGCAGACCGTCGCCGATATGAAGACCGAGTTGAACAACGTGGTGCGATCCTCGGCAACCGCGATGAGCAACTACAACCAGCTCGACGCCGAATACCAGAAGTACGTCAAGCAGTCCGTCGACTGGAAGGCGCGCGCGCAGCAGGCGCTGGACGCGGGCAATGAGGACTTGGCGCGCAAGGCGTTGGCGAAGAAGGGCGAGTCGGATCGCCAGGTGGCGTCGTTGCAGTCGGCTGTGGATAGCGCCCGCACGGCGTCCGAAGCACTGAAGTCGCAGGTGTTGGACCTCAAGCACAAGATCGAGGAGGGCGAGCGCACCGCCTCCACCCTGGTGGCCCGCAAGAACGCCGCCATGGCGCAGCGCAAGGTTTCCGAGGCGCTGGCGGGCGTGGGCAAGGCCGACAACGCCTTTGCCACGCTGTCGAATTTCGAGAAGTCGGTTGCCAAGGAAGAGGCCACCGCGAAGGCGTTCGGGGAACTGGCCGCCGCAGGCAAGGACGACAACCTCGAGGCAGAATTCGCCAAGCTCCAAGGGCACACGGTGGACGACGAACTGGAAGCGCTGAAGCGCGAGCGCCGCATTTCGGTCGAGATCCAGAAGGAACTTCCGCCCGCGGGCCGCTAGCCATGTTCTGGAACAAGAAAACCAATCCCCCTGCGCCGCAGGTCGATCTGGCCAAACTGAGCATCGCCGACGCGCAGACCGGGGACGCCCTGTCCGTCAACGGGGCGGCTGCGGACTTCACCGACATCGATTTGACGGTGGACCGGCGCGAATTCTTCGAGGGTGGCTCCAGCCAGTGGTTCGAGGTAAGCGGCCAGTGGCGCGGTCGCAGGGTCTACCTCGAGGTCCACAACGACGACGTTGTCGACGTCTTCGGCAATTTCGAAGGCCGCCGGTTGACCTTGGATGACTTCGGGCTGTCCGAGGACGACATGGGCACCATCGACGAACGCCAGAACCCGAACGACTTCCTCGACTTCGAGAACAAGTTCTGGATGTACTCCTATAGCCGGGAGGTGGGCCGCTTCGCCGAGGGCCACGACACGGGCACGGGACTCTACCGCTGGCAGTTTCATGAACAGGGCGGCAACCGCTTCCTGGTGTTCAACAAGTACGAGGGCGAGCCGTTTGTCGCCGCGATCTGGACCCGCGTGGATCCGGGGGACATTACTGTATTCCGGGGGGCATAAAGGTTATGAAACGCATACTTGTGGTGGTCGCGGCCTTGTCGCTGGCGGCCTGCTCCAGTTTGCCGCGCGCGTTGCGCGACGACATCGCCAGTGAAATCAGCAAGCTGGACCAGGCCCAGGCCCAACTCAAGAAGGCACAGGCGGATATCAAGTCCAATCTAGACAAGTCGCCGGACCTCTTCAACGGGACCCCGGTGGCGACCGAGTGGCCCGCTCGCCTCCAGCAGGCCGGACTCAAGTTGGACCGCGCACAGGATGCGCGCACTCAGTTGGAGAAGCAGCATTCGGGAGACCGCGAAACCGCGCGTCGCGCTGAACGCCTGCTCGAAGAGACGCACAAGCTCCGTCAGGCCGCGTCGGACGAGATTGCGGCGGTACAAGGCGAGGCCACCCGGTGGACGGACTTCCAGCGCAACCTTCCGCAGCACCTGTCGCAGATGGAGCAGGCCCATACGCGGTTGCAGACTGCGGATGTCGGGAACCTGGTGGAGGTGGTCGAGAGGGCCGAGCGCGACTGGCCCGCGAAGCGTCCGGTTCTGGACAGCCGTTTGAACGCCCTGCGGTCGGCTCCGGAGAGGGCCGAGGCACAGTGGGCTGCGGCTGAACCGGCGCGGCAGTCTGCGGCGGCCGGGAAGGCTTCGGGCCGCGACGTGGCGGCGCTCATCGTGGCCGACAACGCCCTGCAGGAGGCCGCGTCGGGGTTGGACAGCAACGCCGAGGAACTGCGCAATCTCAGCGGCCAGTTGTACGAGGCTTGGGACAAGATCCTGGAGGACCTGGACACCGCCGACGGCGACCGGGTCTACCGCGAGAAGCTGAAGACGGTCCGGACGAAGTACGTCGACGTGGCCACGAAGAAGACGGAAGTCAGCAGCGATGTGAAGTGGGTCGAGGTTTCTCCGGCCGCCTACCGGGCCGCCGAGGACAACCTCGGGATGGCGATCGCGCACAAGGATGCCGGCCAGTTCGATTCCGAGGCGCAGACGGTGGCCCAGCCCGCCGGGTACGCGTACATCGCGCCGCCGGGACAGTCCAACCAGTACGGGTATTGGAGCAGCGGTCCGCAGGGCAGTTTCTGGACGTTCCTGCCTCAGTATCTGATCATGCGGGAGCTGTTCTGGGGGCGGAGCTATCAGCCGATCTACGTCAACCAGTACAACACGTATTATTCGTACCGGAGTTCCGGGCGGTCGTGGTACGGGCAGGAATCGCCGCAGGCTCCGCCGAAGTACGGCAGCCATGGGACATTCACTCAGAGCACGTACGCGAACAGCAAGTATGTGCAGTCGGGCGGCTACAAGGGCTCGGGGTATTCGTCGCGGTCTTCGGGCTCTGGTGCTGGCACTTCGACGGCTCCGCGCCCGGGTTCGTCATCGGACAGCGGTGCGGGGCGGCAGTTCGGGAAGAGTTCGGGTGATCCGCAGGCGGCACCACCGGCTGGACGACGTTTCGGGTCGCCGAGTGGCGGGAATAGCCCGGGTGCGGCACCTCCTCCACCAGCTGGACGGCGTTTCGGTGGCGGGTCGGGCTTCGGGTCGGGGAGTAGCCCGCGCCCGTCGGCACCGCGGAGTTTCGGCAACCGACGACGGTAAGAATTCCACGTGTGTCGCCCGCTGGGAATTATCTGAAAAATAGGCAGAAATGAGGCCTGTATTTAATCCCACATTGGAAGGTATTCGTCGATGCAAAAACAACGGGCCACGCGCAAGCGTGGCCCGTCCAAGGCTACGGCGGCGACTCGGAGGGATCGCGGCCGCGTGTTTCTGCCTCATAACCCGGTCGTCAAACTGCTCGACCGGGAAAACCAGTATCCTAACCCTACCCTAACAGACCCCCATGGCCCAGACACGCCACTTCCCACGTCGAGACCCGGTAGCGGGCGAGAAGGGGAGGCAACAGCAGGTCGACCACGTTCGGTTTGAGCGAGCGGAAACAGCCCGGTGCTGACACAACCGGGATGTCGGACTTATAACCCATCAACAAAAGATTGCCGGGTTCGACCGGAGCGAGGAACCGCTCGATCTGGCACCCGATGTTTTCCATGGCGCGGCCCACAACGTCGCCGGGACCGGCGGGAGCCGTGGTGGACGCGATCAAGATGGTGGACGGCTTGGACCGGAGCAGGTGCTGCACACCGCGCGCGACGTGTTCGTCGTTTTCCAGAACCGCCAAGCTCAGGTGCGCCCGGATGCCGTAGCGCTCCAGCTTTTGACGCACAACGGGCTCAAACAGCGATCTGGCGCGGTCTCCGTTGACCGGATCGCAATACAGCACGGCAACGGATCCGTTGCGTGCAGGCCTTGCCTGCATGATCGGACCGCGGTCGCGGAGCATGTTCAGCGAGCCCTCGTAGTCGGACCGGGACACCGCGAACGGCGCGCTCTTGACGGTGGCGATGCGCTGGCCGGCGGCGGCGAAGCTGAAGTTGAGCGCAGTCGCGATCACCAGCCCGGAGGTGCAATTGACCTGGCGGAGCAGATCGTCGTCCACCAGAACGCAGCAGTTCTCCGTCGCCACCAAGTTGGCGCGACCGCCGGGGGCCATCTGGATCTCGTAGGATCCGCACGCCATTTCACCGGCAATTCCGCATACCGCGACGTCCTCGGGGATCTCGTCCTCCTCGACTTCTGCGACCCAGATTCGTTCCATTCCCTCGGAACGGAGTATGCGAATGTCTTCCTCGCGCAGCACGTGCCCCTTTGCCAGAAGCTTCTTGCCGCCCGGCCTAAAAATGGCGGACGACAATATTCTGCCGGTACACTCTTGCGTTTCCATGGTCTGGGTTCTCATTACGGACGTCTTCTCCCGTGTTTTTCTGAGGGATATAGCGATCCCCTGTGGTTATATTCAACCACAACTACATAGGGAGAGTGTAGGAAACACGGAATATTTCTCACACTTTCTGCACTAGGAAAATCACGGTTCCCCGAAATGCGGAAGGCCCGCCGTGTCACGGCGGGCCTTCGAGGTGTCGTTTTGGAACGTTGGACTAGACGGCTACGGCCTCCACCGGAACGGCCTCTTCCGGGACAAACTCGCGCTTGTACTTGCATGTCGAGACCGGGCACTGAAGGAACGCCCCCGACTTGAGGTATTTCTCCGTCATGTAGGGACTGCCGCATTCCGGGCACGGTTCCGACACCGGTTTGGCCCACGCAACGAAGTCGCAGTCCGGGTAGCGGTTGCAACCGTAGAAGACCTTGCCGCGCTTGGAACGCCGCTCCGAAAGTTCGCCCTCGGAGCATTCCGGGCACTTGACCCCGATGGTCTTGTGCTTCACATACTTGCAAGCCGGGTAGTTGCTACACGCCGTGAACTCGCCGAACCGGCCCGTCTTTTCGACGAGGTTGCTGGCGCACTGCGGGCACTTCTCCTCCAGAATGACGTCCGGTTTCTTCTGTGCGCCGCCGATCTGCTTGGTGGTTTTGCACTCGGGGTAGCCGGAGCATGCGAAAAAGGTTCCGAAACGACCCTTCTTCAGCACCATCGGGCGACCGCAATTCTGGCAGTATTCCTCGTCGCCCTGTTCGGAAAGGTCGGCGTTGTCGATGTCCGGCAGGTCGACCGCGAGTTCCCGCGTGTACGAGCACTCGGGATAGCCGGTGCAGGCGAGGAAACTGCCATGCTTGCCCCATTTGATGACAAGCGGCTTGGTGCAGCGGTCGCAGGTCAAGTCGGTGGGCTTTTCCATCCGCTTGATGTCTGTCATCTGGGTCTCGGCAGTTCCGAGATCCTTGGTGAAGCGTTCGTAGAACTCGCCGAGGGCGTCGCGCCAGTCGAGCTTGCCCTCTTCGATTTCGTCGAGTTCCTCTTCCATCCGCGCCGTGTATTTCACGTCGAAGATGTCGTTGAAGCTTTCCAGCAGCAGGTCGGTGACGACCATGCCGAGCTCGGTCGGCTTGAATTTGCCGCCTTCCTTGGTGACGTACTCGCGCTCCTGGATAGTGGAGAGGATCGAGGCGTAGGTGGAGGGGCGTCCAACGCCGTCGGCTTCCAGCTTCTTGACGAGCGTGGCTTCCGTGTAGCGTGGGGGCGGTTCGGTGAAGTGTTGCTCGGGCTTGACCGCGCGGACGTTGAGCTCCTCGCCCTGGGTGACGAGTGGGAGCTTGTGCTTGAGTTCGTCGTCCTCCTCGTCCTTCTGGTCCTTGCCCTCCTCGTAGACGGCGAGGAAGCCGTCGAACTTCAGGACGGAGCCGGTCGCGCGGAAGGTGTAGGCCACCCCGCTGCGTCCGGTGGCCTCGGTCTCGATGGTGGTCTGGTCAAACAGCGCCGGATTCATCTGGGAGGCGATGAAGCGCATCCAGATGAGCTTGTAGAGCTTCAGTTGGTCTTCGGCAAGGAAGGGCGTGAGTTCCTCGGGGGTACGGAGCGCCGACGTCGGCCGGATCGCTTCGTGGGCGTCCTGGGCGTCCTTCTTTGTCTTGTAGACGTTCGAGGTTGCGGGCAGGTACGGGGCACCGTAGCGCGATTCGATGAAACCGCGGACCTCCGCGACCGCTTCCTCGCCAATGCGCGTCGAATCAGTACGCATGTAGGTGATGAGGCCGACGGAACCTTCCTTGCCCACCTCGACGCCTTCGTACAACTGCTGGGCCAGCATCATCGTGCGCTTGACGCTGAAGCGGAGTTTGCGCGAGGCGTCCTGCTGCAGGGTCGACGTGATGAAGGGCGCGACCGGGTTGCGGCGCTTTTCCTTGGTGCCAACCTGCGAAACGACAAACTTCGAGGCTTCGAAGTCGGCAACCAGCGCGTCGGCGGTAGCCTGGTCGGGGATAACGGGCGCGTCCTCGCCCTTGCGGATCAGGCGGCAATCGAAGTAGGGAGCCTTCTTGCCAGCCAGATTGGCGTCGACGGTCCAGTACTCTTCTTTGACGAAGGCGCGGACTTCGCGCTCCCGTTCCACCACCACCCGGACGGCGACAGTCTGCACGCGGCCAGCCGAAAGGCCGCGGCGTACTTTGTCCCAGAGCAGCGGGGAGATCTTGTAGCCCACAATGCGGTCCAAAACCCTGCGGGCTTGCTGGGCGTCGACGCGGTTCACGTTGACCAGTGCGGGCTTCTCGAACGCCTTCTCCACCGACTTCTTGGTGATTTCGTTGAACATCACCCGGTAGAAGGGGATCTCGGCCGCGCCCTTTTTTGCCTTCAGTTCTTCCTGCAGGTGCCAGCAGATCGCCTCGCCCTCGCGGTCAGGATCGGCCGCGAGGTAGATGGCGTCAGCCTTCTTTGCCGCGTCCCGAAGCTCCTGGATCAGTTTCTTCTTTCCTTCAATCACCTCGTACTGCGGTTTGAAGCCGTTTTCGACGTCGACCGACAAGTCGCGCTTCGGGAGATCCTTGATGTGGCCGAGGGAGGCCATCACCACGAAGTTCTTCCCGAGGTACTTGTTGATCGTCTTCGCCTTAGCGGGGGACTCGACGATTACCAGAGCTTTTGCCATATGCCTTGAGTGCCTTCCCAGAATAAACCACGTTGTGTCGGCGCACGCCGGGCGCGGTTGATCCGGTCTACCGGAGACTACCACACTTTGATGAAGTTCCGACCGGGTTGCTGTCGCACCAGCCCGAGGATTTCGAGTTCGAAGAGGCTGGCGATGATCTCGGACGGCGACATGTCGTCGATGGTTTCGACCAGAGTGTCGAGGTTCGTTGCCGCGTCCACTTTGAGTTCGCGCAGCACCCTGCGGGAGGCGACGGCCTGCGGATCGGACCGGTTGCCGGTTACGTTTGCATCGGATGCGGGGGCCGGCCCAAAGGACTCAGGCATGCCGGATCCACCCTGGCCGGAGAGCAACAGGCCCTGGTTCATCAAGCGTTCCCGCCCCTCCTGGATCAGCCGCTGCTGCAGGGGGGCCGGCATTTCGAGGACAACATCGTTCCAGTCCTGCACCAGCTTGGCTCCTTGCTTGATGAGGAGGTTAGGGCCCCAGCTCATCTTGGACGTGATGTTGCCGGGCACGGCGAACACATCCCGGCCCTGTTCCATGGCCAGCCTCGCGGTGATGGCGGAGCCGCTGTATTGCGCCCCTTCGATGACGAGGATGCCGAAACTGAGGCCGCTGACGATCCGGTTGCGGATGGGGAAGTTCTGGGGGTAGGCGACGGCTCCCATCGGGAATTCCGAGAGGATGAGGCCCTTGGCCGCGATCTCGGCCGCGAGGCGCTTGTTTTCCGAGGGGTAGACAATGTCAACGCCGCAGCCCAGCACCGCGATGGTCTTCCCGTCGGCGGCCAGACAGGCCTTGTGGGCGGCTGTATCGATGCCACGGGCCATCCCGGAGACGATGGTGACCCCTGCCCGGGCGAGGTCGCCGGAGACGCGCTCTGAGGCCGCCACGCCATATGGGGTCGGGTGGCGGGTCCCGACGACGCCGATGCAGATGGTCGACAGGAGGTCGGCGGAACCGCGGACGAAAAGTACGGGAGGCGGATCGTAGATGCCGCGGAGGAGTTCCGGGTACAGGGGCGAATTGATGGGGATGAGCCGGGCTCCGGCGGCGCGGAGCTGGTCCTGCTGGGCGGCGGCGTCGTCGAAGCTGCAGCCGCTGGCAACGGAGCGGGCCAGACCCCCACTGAGTCCCGAGGCCTCCAGTTCGCTGGGGGAGGCGCGGAAGATTGCCTGGGGGGTGTGGAATCGCTCCAGCAGGTTCTTGGAACGGATGGCACCAAGTCCGGGGACCATCCTGAGGGCCAGCCAGTGGAGTTCCTCCTCCGGGGACAGGGCTGCGGGGGAGGGGGCTGCGGCGTGTTCGGTTTGGGGCAGAGTCGCGGTCACGCTTAATATAGTGGTGGCCGCGGGATTTTTTTCTCATGCGAATTTTGGAGCCTCTCATGGACGGATTGCGTTGAAGCGGGAACCGGAGTGGTTTGAGGAACGCGAGGTCGCGCTGGTCTATATCGCGGCGCGGCTCGGCGACGCGACCCGGCTGGAGGGGGTCCTCGGCGACGCGGGGATCGACTTCGCGGTCGAGGCCGACGAGTACGAGGGCGGCTTCATCTTCCGCCGGGTGCGCACGGGGGCTTTCTTCTATGTGGAATCAGCCGACGCCGAGGCCGCGCGGGCGGTCATGCGGCGGAACGGTTACAGGCCGTTGAAAGCCGAAGACTAGCAGCCGGCTGCGCTCCGTTGCCCGGCGGATGGCCGAATCCATCCCGCCTGGCATACAATATGATCGGAGGCTATTTCCGCAACATGGGAAGTTTAGGTGGTCAGGAACTGATCTTCATCTTCATCTTGGCGCTCCTGTTGTTCGGGCCGAAGAAGTTGCCCGAGCTCGGCAGGACGATCGGGAAGGCGATGAGCGAGTTCCGTCGCGCGCAGAGTGAGCTCAAGGCCACTTTCGACCGCGAGATGGCAAACATTGAGCGGGAAACGGCAGTCAAGGAGTTGACGGCGACGAATTCACATTCGGACGGCTACAACTACGATTATTCTTCCTACGACTCGTCCTACTACGACGGCTCGTACGATTCGACAGTCCACGACTCGACCGTAACCACCACACACACAGCTGGCGCATCCGCAATTGAGGGCGCCGGGACAACGGCTCCGCTTCAGATCGAAGCGGCGACCGGTTCGATTGCTTCGGGACACCTAGAGGCGGCGCATGCAACCCATGCGACGGTTTCAGAGACGCCCGCGATGGTCGGACATACAGAACCTGGTCATCCCCTGGTCTCGCACGAGCCTGCGGGCGTGGCCGCCGAGAAGCCGGTAAACAGCTAAAAACAGCCAATGGCATTTCCCGACGAACCAAACGGAGCCCAAGCTCCTGGCGGTCAGCCTGTGTCCGACGTTCATGCGCCGGGCGAGCTTGGACCGATTCAGCATTCCGTCCCCGAACCGGCCCTTCCGGAGTCGGCCCTACCGGAGCCCGCCCTTCCAGAGCCTTCATCGGAGGCGGTGGAAGGGGTTGTACTGACCGACCCCTACGGCGGGTACCAGTCCGGGCAACAGTTCGACCATCACCCCGACGAGCCGGGAAATGCCATTTCTTTGACGCCACCCGAGCGGCCCGTTTCCGGGACCTCGGGTGGTGGAGTTCCCCCGAAACCACCCGAACCGGAGCCGGAGGAAGAGGACGGGATGGCTCGCATGAGCTTCCTGGAACATTTGGAGGAACTGCGTGCGCGCCTGCTCCGGATGCTGGCGGGCCTCGCAGTTGCCTTCGTTGTCTGCCTCCTGTTTAGCGACCAGTTGTGGAATATCGTCTTCGAACCCGCCGGCGCGGCCCTGACCGCTCTCGGCGTGGATCCGCCGACGCTGAAACTGATTTCACCCACTGATGCGTTCCAGATCATGTGGATGAAGGTTCCAATTCTTTTCTCCCTCTTCCTGGCGTCACCGTGGGTGCTCTACCAAGTCTGGGCCTTCATTTCGCCGGGGCTTTACAAGAACGAGAAGCGATACGCAGTCCCGTTTGTGGTCTCGAGCGCCACGCTGTTCATCCTCGGCGGCATGTTTGCGTATTTCATCGCGTTCCGGTATGGGCTGGAGTTCCTCCTTGGGATGGGAATCGGCAAGGGCATCGACCCGAGCGTCAATGTGAACGAGTACTACGACTTGTTCGTGGACGTCATGCTCGGGGTCGGAATCGTCTTTGAGATTCCGGTTTTGCTGTTCCTGCTGACCTTGGTCCGGGTTGTAAGCCCGGCGTTTTTGGTCCGGCACAGCCGGTATGCGATTCTCGCAATCGTAATCTTGGCCGCTGTGATCACGCCGACGGGCGACGTTTTCAACTTGGCCCTGTTTGCCACCCCGATGATCTTGTTGTTCTACGTCGGAATCTTTGCGGGCTACCTGCTGGTTCTGCGGCGTGAGAAGCGCAGGTTCCCGTGGGGCATCGTCCTGAAGTGGGCCGGAGTGGTGCTGATCTGCCTCGCGGTAGTCGCGATGCTGGTCGCGCTCTACTACGGATATCATTTTTCGCCGCAGTGGCCCTTTTTTTCTCGCTGACTCGCTTTACTAAGTGAGGCCCCTGTTCGGAACAGGGGCTTCGCCTAGGGAGGAGTCATCGAGATGGAACTAACGGGGATCATCGAAGAGCTTGTCGAAGAGCGGGACTTGATCGCGAACGCGATTCAGAGTCTGGAAGGTTTGCTGTACGGGACCAAGGCCACGGTCGCGCTTGTCGTATCGGAGGGCCGGACCCGTGCCGGGCATCCGGTCGGCAGCATGAGCTTCGTGAAGCCGCGGAGCAACCGCGGGAGGAAGTTCATGGACGGCCCGGCGCGCCAGGAGGTCTCGGAGCGTATGAAGAGGTACTGGGCTCGTCGCCGCGAGATGGGCGTAGTGGCGGCCTCGGTCGAGGCCAAGCCCTTGGCGATGAGTGCGGCCGCCTAGGGTGTCCGGGGCGGGCAGTTTTCTCGTGGTGGCAGATGGCCGGGTTTCCGTGCAGCGGGTTCCGGCCATCCGCTAGGTATCAGTTGGACACAGGCGGCTTGAAGCACCAGAGCCAGAAGTACTGTTCGCCGTCGTGGCGTCGGTAACGGAGCTCAAAGCCGCATTCACGGGCCATCGTCTCGGCACTTTCGTCCGAGAAGGCCACTCCCAGCCAAGTGTCCCCGGGTGCGGCTTGTATGCTCGGGTCCCCTTGGACTTGGAATTTGAACAGTCCCCCCGGTTTTAGGAAGCGCCGCACTTCGCGGACGTAGCTGTAGATCACGTCCACGCTCGGTATGTGCTGGAAGACGATGTAGGAGAACGCGAAATCCGCGGAGCCCTCCTTCAAGACGGGATCGAGTACCGCCAGGTCCCGTCCGTTGTTTTGGAACACGTGCGCGTTCGGCTGCGCATGCAGCGTGACCTTGGCGCGGTCGATCATCTCGCCGCTGATGTCGACGGCGTAGACGGTGCCGAAGGACTCTGCGAGCGCGCGTGTAAGCCGCCCGGACCCGCATCCGATTTCCAAGACCGTCATGGCCTTCGGATCCATCCCTTGGGCGACATTGCCCATGTCGGTCAGGACCTCGTGATAGATATTGGAGCGGCCCGATTCGAAGTAGGCTTCGTCGTCCCATTCGGTGTTTGCGGTCGCGATGTAGTGCCTGGCGTTTTCCTTTGCCCTTTCGTCCCATTCGCGCCGCATCTTGTCCAGCAGAGAAGCCGGATCCAGTTCTGCGGTGACCGGCATGGCTGCCGATTTCACAGCGGATTGCAATTCAGTTGAAGCCATCTGCTATATTGTAATTGTTCGCAGCGAGTGGGCGGATAGCTCAGTTGGGAGAGCACCGCGTTCGCATCGCGGGGGTCGAGGGTTCGAATCCCTTTCCGTCCACCAAATCCACTCGCTGGGAAACATCCTCCTTCCCCGCTACCTCAGACCAAGCACTCGCTCGAGTGAATGCCCTTCGCCTGCAGATTCTGCCCCAGTTTTTCCAGCGCCGACTTGTGGATCTGCGATACCCGGCTTTCGTTGATACCGAGTGTTTCTCCAATCTCCCGCATGGTCTTGCCCTGCACGTAGTAGAGTTGCACCACGGCCTTGTAGCGTTCCGGTAGGGGCTTCAGGGCATCTGACAGCACGATGCGCATTTCCCGGCGTCCCGTCAATACATCCGGATTCAGATCCGCTGTCGCCGGGAAGTCCGGCGTGTTCTGGTTTTCGCTCTCGGGGGCCCGGGTTGACGCCGACAGCAGGCCGACCATTCGGAGTTCCATCGCGACTTGGCGCCAGCGGTCGACCTCCATACCCATTCTGTCTGCGATTTCCGCTTCTGTCGGGTTGCGCTCCATCGTAGAGGCGAGTTCCCGTGTGATTTCCTCGAGCCGCTTGTGCCGTTTGCGGAGATCGCGCGATGCCCAGTCCATATCGCGGAGGCTGTCGAGGATTGCCCCCTTGATGCGGTGCTTGGCATAGCTTTGGAAGCTGACTTGTTTGTGGTCGTCGTATTTCAGCGCCGCGTCGAACAGGCCCATGATGCCGGCATGGACGAGGTCGTCCAAGTCGACGTGGACCGGCAGGTTCTCGTAGACGCGGATGGCGATCGCTCGAACGAGGGGCTGGTGCTCGATCACGAGGCGGTCGCGTTCATTTTCCGAGGTGGCTGCTGCGGCGGCTGTGGCGGATGCAAAATTCATGTTGGCTCCTGCGCCGTCAAGAATTGCACGCCCAGCGCCAAATTCTTGCCACCGGTTAAGTGCTTGAAAAAGAGATAGTTGTCGGTTTCAGTACCGACCGGGAATACGCCGGTGGTTCAACTTGGGATGCCAATTCGGGATCGGCGTTTCAGATCGGGACGGGTGGAGTTGGAGGGGTTTCGCCGGGAGATGGCAGTGCTTTACCGGCGCTGGGCCATGTAGGCGATCAAAGTTTTGGCGGCGAGGCCGGCGAGAAGGATCAATACCCCGGTCTGCATCTTGCCGGAAAGCGTGGCGAATCCGATCGCGGCCATGGCACCATAGGCTGCGAGTGCGACCGCGAGCCGTTTGGGTGTCATGAGACTGTCGGTCGGTTGTTGGTCGTCCACGTCGATTTCAATTGTATCCAGGCTCTACGGCCTCACCGCGACCACGGTGGTCCACGAACTGGCCCCGGCGGTGTCCCAGGCCCGCACAATCACCGTGTTCGTGCCCCGCAGCAACGGGATTCCGGCCGCGACCCAGGCCCCGGTGCCCGCTGCGGCTCCCGAGGTTCCAGCGGTTGTCTGCCATGTGACTTTAGCGATTCCCCCGGTTCCCCCAGAGGCCTTCCCCGAAACCGTGAGAGTCGACGCGCTTGTGGTTACGATGGATGCGGACGGCGAGGTGATGCCGACAGAGATCGGAGCGCTTCCGGTCTGGGGGGCAGGCGGAGAAAATGTCACCGACGCGGTTTGGCTCGCGCTTCGGCTGGCGCTGTCGAAAGCCGTTACCGTGATGTTGTTCACTCCGGCCGCCAGGGGAACGGCGCCGCTTGTCCATGACAGGGTGCCCGATGTGGAATTCGAGACCGCGGCTGTTCCCGTGTAACCGTGGTCTGACTGCCACTGGATCGCGTACGGCGGTTTGCCGCCTTGGATCGTACCGGACGCAGACACTTGGACGGATTGGGTTGGACTGGCAATTTGGTTTACCGACAGCTTGAGGGCTGCCGTAGCCACCGGTGCGGTCACAGGGACCGGATTGGCGGCCGGACCGGTTGAGCCCGGAATTGCGGTCACCGCCGGCCCGTAGATCGCTTGCGCGGCACCAATGTCGTTCGCCGACAGCGTCATATTGCTGCGGTAGTAGGGGTACATCACGTCCCCCGGCTTGTCGGAATGGCCGAGGCCGATGGCGTGCCCGGCCTCGTGCAGTGCGACGCTGTAGACGTCAATGTCGGCACCGGTGTGCCAGTTTTCGTCGGCATCCAAATGCATGTCGCCAGCCAACGACTCCGGGTTGATCGGGACCGGGTAGAAGGTGTGTGCAAGGATCCCGCCCGGGCCGTCGAACGGATAGCCGTCGCCGTGGGACCCGCTGACGAACTTGATCGCCACCGTTCTTGGGCTGGACGAACTTTGGGCGGGTTGGAAGACAATGTTTGCGCTCGCAGCCCAAGTGTTGAGCGCCCTCACAACCTCGGATTGGGCGGTTGAAGCGGGAACCTTGGGGGTGACCGATCCGAACGAGTATCCGAGGTGCGCCGCATTGTCGGGGTCGAGCGTCCAGCCGTGGACGATGTTGGCGTACTGGGGGACGGGGCCCGCTGTGGAAAGCATTCCGCCGCACGGCATCAGGCCCGAGTCTTGCGAATCCATGAGCGCCGCGTCTGCGGGGAAGATGTAGCCCACTTCGTCCAGAGCCGCCAACGCCTCGAAGTCGTCGAGGAATCCGACCAACAGGGCATGGCCGGGGAGCAACCTCGGTCCGCGCTGGAGAGTTGCGCCGATCGTGCCGGCCGCGACATCTTGACGGTCAGGCCCTACGTCGCCGTGGAACTCCACAATTGCGGCGACAGGCTGGTCTGGCGCCCCGTTAAGCGAGGAGGCGAGGGCCGGGCTGATCTTGTCCACCGCTTCGAGCCGGCCGCTCCAGGCTACACCCGGCCTGGGGCCGGTCGGTGCCGCGTCGGAGCCTACAACCACAAGGGCGTTGTCCGGCAATGCCGAGACCACGTTGAACCCGTCGGAGCGCAACGATTCCAAGTCGGCCGTTGCCGGGGCGTGGTCGAATTGCAGGATGCGGTGTTCCGCAGGGCGGACGGCGGGCTGCGGGGACTGGCTTCGAATTGTCCGCGCCTTCAGATGGATTTCCTGTGCGGTTGCGGTTAGGGCGGCGAACGCGCAAAGTGCGGCTTGGGCGACCTTCCGGGCTATGTTCGTACCTCGGCACATGCCCATCCATCGGCAGAATCCGCGACGGACTCCATACCTCCCGAATGATTTGGGTGTGACAATTTGAGTGTGCCCGATTCGAACGTGCCCGCAGTGAACGTGCCTGCCTCCAACCTTCCCGTCGCGTTGACCATTGCCGGGTCGGACCCGTCGGGCGGCGCGGGGATCCAGGCTGATCTCAAGACTTTCCACCGGTTCGGCGTCTATGGTTCGTCGGTGTTGACACTGGTGACCGTCCAGAACACCCTGCGGGTTTCGCGGGTGGAACTGATCGGGGCGGACTTGGTGCGGGAACAAATGGAGGCCGTCTTCGAGGACTTGGGGCCGACCGCCGCGAAGACCGGGGCTTTGGGATCGCCGGAAATCATTGATACCGTCGCGGCAGTCTTGGTCGCCCATACCTGTCTGTTGGTTGTCGACCCGGTGATGGTCAGCAAGCATGCGACACCGCTGCTGGGCCGGGACGCGCTCGAAGCACTGAGGCGACGACTGGTACCGCTTGCGACGCTGGTGACACCGAACCTGCCCGAGGCGGGGGAATTGGCGGCAATGGAGGTTTCGGCGTTGGATGACATGCACGAGGCGGCTCGCCGGATTGCCGGTTTCGGCTGCCAGTCGGTTCTAGTGAAGGGAGGACATCTGCCGGACGGCAGCGACGCAGTCGACCTGCTGCTCCACGACGGGCACTTCGAGCAGTTCCGCAGCCCGCGCATGCCCACCCGCCATACCCATGGAACGGGCTGCACCTACTCGGCCGCGATCACCGCCTTGCTCGCGAAGGGCCACCAAGTCCCTGCGGCGGTGGCCACCGCCAAGCAATTCATCCACAATGCGATCGCGACGGCTCCGGGGCTTGGCGGGGGCTCCGGTCCGGTGAACCACTGGGCCGTATTCGACGAACCGGTATAATTGGCTTTCGCCATGACCAAGGTTCAGAAGCGTTTCCAATTGCAACATGTTTTCGACGAGACCCTGATGCGGAACCTCGCCGACGCCCAGTCGATCTACGGGATCGAGAAGATCTCGCTTTCGCCGTCCCGCGAGCAGATCACTGTTGAGTTCGACGCCTCTCGGCTGCGGGTCGCCAACGTGGAGTCGGTTCTCCA
The DNA here is from genome assembly GCA_903907865.1 of uncultured Acidobacteriia bacterium. Lineage (GTDB taxonomy): Bacteria > Acidobacteriota > Terriglobia > Bryobacterales > Bryobacteraceae > BOG-234. Next base: position 69,316 of record CAIVPR010000158.1, on the reverse strand, counting down.
GGCGGCGGGCGTACCCGTCGCGGGACTTCAAGCCTAGTTAATTCGCAACGGTAGACCACCGGGCCGGGGTTTTCACGCCCCGGCCCGATGGTCGTTCTGCTAGCCCCTCAGGAGCGACAGCACGGCCTGCGGCGCGGAGTTAGCCTGCGCCAATGCAGCCAAGGACGCCTGTTGCAACACCTGCGCCTTGGTCAAATTGGCCGCCTGCGCCGCCACGTCGGCGTCGCGGATGCCCGCTTGGGCCGCCGAGTAGTTGGTAATCTGCGACTGCGCCAGGTTCACGGCGTAGTTGAGCTTGTTCTCGCCCGCACCGACCTTACCTTGAACCAGTCCAAGGTTGGATACCGCTGTCTGGAGGGCGGTCAGCGCTGCCAGCGCGTTACCCGTGTTCGACGCCGAGGCGGACGCCGCGGTCACCGTCTGGGCTCCGACCGTGCCGAAGACGCTACCCGTGCCGCCGCCGCTTCCCGCCGTGAATGCGGTTTCATTCACACTGAAGGAATTGGAGCTCTGCAGCGAGATGTCGGTGCCGTTGGCAGCCTTCACCGCCGACACGCCCGAACCCGACAATGCGGTGTTGATGGTCGTCAGGGCCGCGCCCAGAGAACCCGCGTTTGCCGAAGTCAGCGACACCGTGTATGCGCCCCCGCCGTTCTGCACAACGAAGCTTTCCGTGGCCGCCGAGCCGCCGCCAGCGGCGAACGATGCGAAGGTGCCGCTGCCGATCGAATAGTTCGCCCCGTTTACAGCCGTACCGGCATTGGCGATGGCGTTGCCGCCGGAAGCCGCAGCCGCGCTCACGGTGAAAGCCGTGGAGCCGCCGAACTCCAGCGTTCCGCTGCTGGAGATCGCCGCCGTGATTCCGTACGCCTGCAGGGAGGTGTTCAGGTTGGAGATGACCTGGGAGCCGCTCAAGCCACCGCTACCGCCGTTGACGGTTGTGGTGATGTCCTGGTTGCCGGTCCCGGTGTTCACGTGGAACGTGAAGGTCTGGGTCGCGCTGCTAGCCAGGAAGGAGGTCGCCGAGTCGTCGAGCCGCACCGTGTTCCCGCTAATCAGGGTTCCGCCGCCCGCCACGCTCGTATTCGCGACTCCCAACGCCGTCGAATCGACAGCATTGTTGGCACCACTGAGGTCCACCGAGACTTGGGCGTTGGACTGGTTGCTGCCGCCGCCGATGTAGGTCACGAGGTTGGTGTTGTAGGTGCCGCCAGTGTTCAACTTCACGTTGGACGCCTGGCGGTCGATTTCGGTCAGCAGTCCTTGGTATTCCGTGTTCAGCGTTCCCCGGTCGCCGGTAAACGTCGCCGACGCCGATTCGGTCGCCAGCGTTCTGAGCCGGTCGAGGATCGTCGAGACGTTGCTCAAGCCGCCGTCCACGATCTGCAGGGCCGCCACGCCGTTCTGGCCGTTCAGGACGCCCTGGGTCAGCTCGGCGGTGTCGCCGCGGTACTTGTTGGCGACCGCGAGTCCGGCCGCATCGTCGGCGGACGAATTGATCCGGTAGCCCGACGAAAGCTGCTGGATAGTGTTGCTCTGGAAATTTCCGTTCACCCTGATGTTGTTCTGCGCAACGAGCGAGGCAACATTGGTTTGGATTGATAACGACATCTTGGTGTCCTTGCCGCGATACTCACCCGTCGTCATGCCGGGCTGCCGGTTCTCGCGTTGGCCGCGATACCGGACGTATCCTTCACTAGCTCTATCGGCAGGAGTGGGCCGAAGCATTAGCGAAAATCGTCAAAAATTTGTCGGGCGCCAGTTTTTCGGCATCCTGCCCACCCTCGGCCTGAATTGGATGTATCCTACGAAGCACCCGCTGCGTATCAAAAGCCATACGTTCCCGACCATCCGGTTCGCCCGTATACAATTTGACAGGGGGCACCTCCGCCCTTTCTTTCAGCCGATGAGGAGCAATTTGATTCTTCGTTTCCCGAACACCCTTGTGTCGACGCTGGCCTTCGCCGCCGTGACCGCCTCCGCGCTTCTTGCCCAGCAGGGTGCCGCCCCGGCACAGCCGACCCCGGCGCCGCAGCAGCCCGTTCCGGCAAAGCCCGTTCCAGCAAGAGAGGAAAAGGCGAAAGTCCCAGACTACCCCGATCCCCGCACCCTCACCATCGGTGCCTTCTACTGGCTCACCGTACCGACCAACGGCCCCGACGTCCTCGGTGGCAAGACCGCGACTGCCTACGGCAACGTCTTCGGCACAGGCAAGGACAAGCCGGGACCCGGAGTGGAAGCCAGCCTTCCGATCACCCGCACCGGGGAACTCAAGTTCGAGGCCTTTGAGCTCAAGGGCGTCGGCAACCAGACGCTCACCAAGGACACCGCCCCGTTTGCCAATCAGTTCACCAAGGCCGACTACCTTGCCACCTCCCACACCATCCTGGGCGGCAGGCTGTACTTGGACGATCTGCTCAAGCCCTACAAGTTTCCGGTAGCCAAATTCCGGCTGAAGTCCCTCTGGGCCGTGCGGTACCTTGTCGCCAAGAACACCATCGACGCGCCGAAGAACACCAACGAAACCACGGCCACTGGAAACCGCCAAGTCGTGCTGCCCGAATTCGGCCTTGCAGCCGAGTACGCCCTCGCGCCCCACGTCCTATTCCGCGCCGAGGGCTCGGGCTTCGGCATCCCGCATGGCTCCTATGTGTGGGACGGTGCAGCCATGGTCTCGGTGCGCCGCAAGAAGCTGGAAATCGTGGGTGGCTTCAAGGCCCTCGGCTTCAAGACCACCCCCAACAAAGACTATTTCGTTCGCGACATGATCAGTGGCGGCTTCGTCGGCCTCCGCTACCACTGGAACTAGCTCACACGAACTCGACGCCGATCTCCGCAGCCACCTTCTTGATGTGGTTGCGGCCCTCGGTGTATTCCTCCTGCGATTTCAGGTGCTCCAGCATCAGCGGGGCGTCTGGTTGCACGTTCGCCAAGTTCCGCAGGTACGACCGGTAGTCGATCGAGCCACGCCCGGGCACCACTTCGAGGAAGTGCACGTTGTATTCCGGAATCCACTGCAGGTCCTTGGCATGGCATGACGCGATCCACTTGCCCAGTACGCGGAATAGGTCGTCAATCAGCTTGCCTGAGTCGTAGAAGCGTTCCGGTGAATTCACGGCGTTGCAGACGTCCATATGGACGCCAAACGCCTTCCGGTCGACCGCCTTGATCAGCCGCAGGTACGATTCCGGGCCGTTCGGCACGCTCCACGGCATCATTTCGATGGTAAACCGCGTGCGCGTCGGTTTGACCCCGTCGATCACTTTGCGGCAGTTCTCCACGGTGGCGTCGAAGAACTCCTTGGACAGGTTCTTCGGGTGCGCGCCATACCAGTAGTCTGGGTTGTACGAGCCAGCGATATCGACGCAGTTGCGGGCACCCACGGCCTCCGCCAGGGCCAGGCGCTCGGTGACGTAGGCGAGGTTCTTACTGCGCTTCCCGGCGTCGGGATCCAGCATGTTGACCCACGCTCCGACTTCGGCGATCACGACGTTCTCCGCCGCGTAAGCCTTTTCGATGGCCTTGATCTTTTGGGTTTCGCCGATCTGCACAGTCGGACAGTAGGCCGCCGCGTAACCGAGCCGCCGATGTTCACGCGCCAACTCCGCCGGATCTTCGGATTTCAGTGCGATGGGCCCGCCAAGGCGGATGGGACGGGAGTTCGACCCGGTTGGGGCTCCGCGCAGGAGGGAAGCCGATGTCCCCGCCACAAGTGTCTTTGCGAATGTGCGGCGATCCATATCGTTTTCCCTCCCGCGCTATTGCCTACGCCGCCAGCGCGGCCGCGATGACTGCGATCTCTTCCGCTGTCAGCCGGAACTCGGCCGCGCCGATGACGCCGTCCACCTGTTTCGGCGACCGCATCCCGACAATCGCGCCCGTCACCTCGGGACGCCGCAGCGCCCACGCGATCGCGACCTCGCCCGGAGTTCGCCCATGCGCGTTCCCGATCTCCCGCAGCACCTCCACCAGGTTCAGATTCCGTGTCAGCAGCGGCTCCTGGAAGTTCGGCGTGCGCTTGCGGAAATCGTCGTCCGGCATCGCCGCGATCCGTTCGCGCGACATCGCGCCGGTCAGCATCCCCGACTTCATCGGCGAATAGACAATCGTCCCGATGTTGTTGGCCCCGCAGTAGGGCAGGATGTCGGTCTCGATGTCCGCCTGGATCATCGAATAGGGGGGCTGCAACGACGTGATCGGCGCGATGGCCTGCGCGCGTGCCAGTTGCTGCGCGTTGAAGTTCGAAACGCCGATCCAACGGACCTTGCCCTGCTTCTGAAGGTCGGCGAGCGTCGCCCAGCCTTCCTCGACGTCCTCGTCCGGTTCCGGCCAGTGGATCTGGTAGAGGTCGATGGTGTCCACCTGGAGACGGCGCAGGCTGGCCTCGCACTCGGCGAGGATCGAATCGCGCTTCAGGACCTTGCGAATCTGCCGGTCTTCACCCCAGGTGCGCTCGCACTTCGTGAAGACATAGGGCTTGTTGGAACGGCCAGCCAATGCCTTGGCGACCACTTCTTCCGAGTGGCCGAGGCCGTATACGGCAGCCGTGTCAATCCAGTTGATTCCCTTGTCGAGCGCCGCGTGGATGGCACCAATGGACTCGTCGTCGTCCTGCGGACCCCAGGCGAACGCCCAGCCTCCGCCACCCATCGCCCATGCCCCGATTCCGAGGGGCGTAATCATCAAATCGCTGTTTCCAAGCTGCCGCGTCTGCATAAGCACTACGGTATCGCACCGGTTTGCGCTGTCCCGCGCACGCCTGGATTGAGGAAATGTGGGGGAATGGCTGTCGGGTGGATTGCTACGCCGCGTCGCGGACTTCCCATGCCAGTCGCTTGCCAATCGCACGGAACGCCAGCTCGAGTTGTTCCATGCGCGATGTATGGTCCAGATCCAACAGCCGCTCCGCCTGTTGCTTGCTAATCCCCATGCGTCTCGCCAACTCTGTCTTGGCCAACCCCGATGCTCTCAGGATCCGATACAACTCGACCTTTGCCTCATCCACCAACGATGGCAGGCAAACTAGTGGCAGCGTCCCGGTCGGTTCTGGACTGGGAGTCGGGATGTCCAGCCCTCTCTCCATCACGAGCGAGAGTGCTGTCCTCAGAGCGTCGGGCGCGTGGGAGAGCGCTTCCGCCTCATCCACTCCGCAGGTATGGCCCCCGAAGGGGAGGTCTTCCATTACGAGGGTGTAGCTGGTTCCATCGGGGAAGATTCGTGCTGGGTAAGAAAGTATCACTTTTTCAGTCCTTTCAAGTCGAGGTCGCGGAGAATCTTGTTGTACAGGTAAGGGCCGATGTCCTTCCCGTGACGAGGGATCGAAGACTGTCTGTCGCCGAAGTACACCTTTTCGTGCCCGCGGCCATCCTTGAACGTACATCCGGCTTCGGCGAGCATCCTTCGAAGTTCCTTGTACGTCACTATTCAATAGTAACCAGGGATTCCGTGATTGACTGGCTCTTTCGAGGCAGGTCGATACGGGATCGTAGTCACGGATTCCAGGCTCGCATGCTCGTTTGGGAAAATAGGGCCAACAGCCCCCATGCCCGTTAACGTCCAAATCTTCGGTCTCTCCAACTCCCAGGCCTCCCGCGCCGCCGAGCGATTCTTCAAGGAGCGCCGCATCCCCCTCCACTACGTCGACCTCAAGAAAAAGGCCATGGCCCCCGCCGAGATCGGCCGCTTCGTCTCCAAGTTCGGCCTCCCCGCGCTCCTCGACACCGAAAGCACCGCCTGGATCGACGCCGGCCTCAAATACATGAAGGTTTCCGACCAGGAGATGCTCGCCAAGATCGAGAAGACCCCGTCCCTGCTGCGCCTCCCGCTCGTCCGCGCGGGCAACAAGCTCGCCGTCGGACGCGACGAACTCGCCTGGAAGGCCATGCTGGAGTAGTCGCGCCCCGCGTAAAACTCTGTTATTTGGGCCGACCCCCACACCTGGCGCACCCCGCCGCATTGTATGATTGCAATGGGTTTCGTCTCGCTGGAACGCCCCTGCCGGGGCTCGGCAAACAAGCCCCGAAACCTTTCCCGTGACTGCCGACCAACCCGTAAACCAAGCCCCTCCGGCCCGACTCCTGCCGCTTCTCCTGATCCTGTTCGCCGCCAGCGGCGCGGCCGGCCTCATCTACGAGATCGTCTGGCTCCAGCTCCTGCAGCTCGTGATCGGGTCGAGCGCCGTCTCCCTCGCCGTCCTCCTCGGCACCTACATGGGCGGCACGTGCCTCGGCAGCATCTATTTCTCCCGCGTGAAAGCCTCCGCAACCGGAGCGCTCCGCACCTACGCCATTCTCGAATTCGGAACCGCCTTCTTCGGTATCGTCGTCCTCTTTGCCCTGCCGCTCATTGAGCACGTCTACGTCTCTGCAGCTACCGCCGGACTCCCCAACATGCTCCTGCGCGGCCTCGCCTGCGTCATCTGCCTCCTCCCCCCGACCCTCCTCATGGGTGCCACCCTCCCCGCCATCTCGCGGTGGGTTGCCGCCACCCCCCAGGCGCCGGCATGGTGGGGATACCTCTACGGCTCCAACATCATCGGCGGCGTCGTCGGTTGCTTCGCCGCCGGGTTCTACCTGCTTCGCGTCTTCGACATGTCCATTGCCAGCTACGTCGCGGCGGCATTGAACATCCTCGTGGGGGGCGCAGCCCTCGCGCTGGAGCGGATGGCGTCCAACGAGCCCGTCGCAGCCGCTTCCACCGAGCTGGAAGCCGCCGCCCCCGCCGCATTCCCCTCCATCGGCTTCACGCCCGTAGCCATCGCGATCGCAGTGTCCGGCTTCTGCGCACTGGGCTCCGAAGTCGTCTGGACCCGCATCCTCGCCCTGATGCTGGGACCCACCGTCTACACCTTCTCGATCATCCTTGGCGTCTTCCTCGCCGGACTGGGCCTCGGCAGCGCCGCCGGCTCCAAGCTCATCGAATCCCGCCGCGACCCCCGCCTCTACCTAGCCCTCAGCCAGCTCCTACTCTGTGTCGCCGTCGCCTACGCGGCCTACATGCTCTCCGACAAGCTGCCCTACTGGCCCGGCAACCTGTACTCCACCGCCGGGCCGTGGAAGGATTTCCAGGGCGACGTCCTGCGAGCCGTCATCTCCATCCTGCCCTCGGCCTTCCTCTGGGGCGCAAGCTTCCCGCTGGCCCTGGCCGCAGCCTCCATCGGGACCAACCAGGATCCCGCCCGCCTCGTCGGCCGCATCTACGGCGCGAACACCATCGGCGCAATCCTTGGTTCCATCCTCTTCAGCCTCGTCTTGGTTCCCACCATCGGCAGCCATGGAGCCCAGCAGGTCCTGATCGTCTTCTCCGCCGCCGCCGGTGCGCTCTTGCTGGCGAAACTCCCCTCGCAGGGCATGGGGAAAGCTCTGGGCTCGTTCGCCGTGGCCCTCTTGGTGGCGTTCCTGATCCCCGCGATCCCGTGGATGCTGGTCGGCTTCGGCCGCCGCCTCCCGTCCACCACCGGCAACTGGCAGCTGCTGCACCTTTCCGAGGGCATGAACTCCTCCGCCGCGTGGTCCAAGTGGGAGGGCGGCACCGTCTACTTCCACGTCAGCGGCAAGGTCGAAGCCTCCACCGAGCCCCAGGACATGAGCCTCCAGCGCATGCTGGGCCACCTCCCGGCGCTGCTGCATCCCAATCCCAAGTCCGTGCTCATCGTCGGCTTCGGCGCGGGCGTCACCGCCGGCTCCTTCGTCGTCCACCCCGAAATCCAGAAAATCAACATCTGCGAGCTGGAGCCCGAGATTCCCCCGCACTCCGACCAATACTTCGGTCCGGAGAACAACCACGTCCTCCACGACCCCCGCACCAAAATCACCTACGACGACGCGCGCCACTTCGTCCTCACCAGCCCCGACAAGTACGACATCATCACCTCCGACCCCATCCACCCTTGGGTGAAGGGCATGGCCTCGCTCTACACGACCGAGTATTTCGACCTCTGCAAGCGCCACCTCAACCCCGGCGGCTTCGTCACCCAGTGGGTGCCGCTCTATGAAAGCAACCTCGACGCCGTCCGCAGCGAGATCGCGACTTTCTTCGAGGCCTTCCCGAACGGCTCCATCTGGGGCAACGTGAACACCGACGGCGAGGGCTACGACCTCGTGCTGATGGGCCAGGTCGAACCACTTAAGATCGACATCGACGCCATGCAGCGACGTCTGGACCGCCCGGAATACTTGGCGGTGCGGAAATCGCTGCACGACGCCGGGTATGCCTCCACCCTCGACCTGCTCTCGACCTACGCCGCCCAGGCCTCCGACCTGCGCGAGTGGATGCGCACCGCCGAAATCAACCGCGACCGGAATCTGCGGCTGCAGTACTTGGCGGGGCTGGCGCTGAACGTGAACGCGGCGGGCATGATTTATGACCAGATGCTTTCCCCGGCCAAGTTCCCGGAGAACGTGGTTGTGGGGAGCCCGGAGTCGGTGGCGGCGATGAAGGCGATGTTCCACCGGCGTAGGTATTAGAGACGGGCTATTGTCTCAGATTGCACCCGCGCCGGAGTGAAGGCCGCGAAGTGCGGAAGCGTGGAATTTGGCGGAAGGTCAAACTCACACTAGAGCAGATCGACTACTCCCGCAAGCTGGTCGATAAGGCGGAGTCCGCCAGTATGTCGCTGACCTTCCGAATCTGGCCGCTCGACACTTTGCCGGGCCCTGACTTCGTAGCGTTTCACCGGTCGCCAGCAACCCTAGTATAATCATTATGAGAGGTGGGGTAGTTGCCAGATGCCCTTCAAGATTTGTCCGAACTGTGGCAAGCAAGTTCGCGTTGGGGATGCTCAATGCTGGAATTGTTCGCGCTCCTTTGCCGCCGGGGCAGCACAGGAAGATCGCGTTGCGAACGCGGACCAATCCTCTCTCAAGTCCAAGTATTGCAAGAGATGCGGCCAGCGGGTTCACAGTCTCGTGAACGGCGAATGTTACCGTTGCCAATCTGCCTCACTCGCCCGGTCGCATGCGAGTCGTGCCGAGGCAGGCAATACAGCGGGAAAAGGGGAATTAACCCAGCCGCCCAACGCTTCTAGTGCGCAGTCTCGCGCATTCGCCCCGGAACCACCAAGGTCCAGCAATCTGCCCGTCGACTCACGTCAACCAGAGTGGAGGTCAATCCAGCGGGCGGCAAACAAGCGCACACAGGAGGCGAAACGGCTAGCGGCAGCCAACATTCCAGCGAAATCAGCCAAAACGCCGCGCCTTGCCGAAGACGTCGATCCGCTCCGGCAGAGGGTCGACCAGCTTGGCAGTATCGCCGATGACCCTGTCGTACCACCAGTAGAACGTATTGCCCTCACGTGCTCTGGTTGCCGACGAACCTATAGGGTCGGTGCCGACGCGGTCGCGTTGTCGCTCGAATTTGGATTGCTCCATCACCAACCGGTTACCTTGGATTCTCGTGTCAAACAGGAGGATCTGGTGTCTTCCCTTGATGATGTCCCGGAGTCCAATCGCCCAGCAGCGCTTAAGCGGGCGGAGCCCAGCTGGCACATTATTCAGGAAAGCCTGGCGAGAGGCGAACGCAGAACTTGGCGGTGCCACTCATGCGACGCGGTTAACGGCTACCCAACAGGCGCCGCAGCGGGGGGCGCAAGGTCGCGCGCGAACGTGATCAGGGTCCCTTTGATGAGCGCTTGGAAGAATTTGTTTCGAGGGCTATTTGGTACCTCCCTGAAACGCATCCGCAAGTTCGCTATCGCTATTCTGCCGTCGGCCAACAGAGTGGAAAACGATCGCGGCGCTGATGGCAGACGTGGGCAGGGCAACACGGTCGCGCTGAAACCCGCTATCCCCCACGCGGTTACGATACCCATTGACTATTTTCTTGCTACAGCGTGTTGCGGGGACACCGCCGGAATAGAGGAGCTGCTCAATAAAGGTGCGCCGGTTAACGGTATGAACATCCATGGGCTCACAGCGCTGATGATGGCCTCCCAAAACGGCCACAAGGCCGCGGTGCAGCTGCTACTCGATAAAGGTGCGGATGTTCATGCCAAAGACAAGGACGGCGATACCGCGCTGAAGATTGCAACCCAATATGGCCCCCATCCTGAGGTCCAGGCGCTGCTTATTCAGGCTGGAGCAAGGTAGTGGGTCCGCGTCAACGGTTTTTGAAAGGCCTTCCAGTGATGGATCGCAGCTTACCTTTGTGCGGCATCCGTAGCGCCGGTTGACCACTACTGGCCGTTTCGCCTCATGCGTTCGCTTGTTTGACCCCGCTGGATTGATCTCCACGCTGGTTGACTTGGGTCGACGGGCAGATTGCTTGACCTTGGTGGTCCCGGGGCGAATGCGCGAGATTGCCAGTTCCAGCAGTGCCTGTCCGCCCCGCGTACCTGCTTGCCGCAATTGCGACAAATCTTGAACGGCATTTGCTTAGGAGGCTGTCTCCACCCGGGTCCGAAATACTATGATCGTATGGTCCGATGGCCTATCGCCGGAGTCATTTCAAACCAAGAGGTCTCGGTGATAGTGTCACAAGGGCTCTGGCAGTCTCCGCACCCCGCACGCGCGATCCGGGTCCACCCCCGGATCCGAGGCATCTGACCCTTTCGTGTCCCTTCCTCCGGCTTTCATCTTCGGGAACACAGCTTCCGGCACTGGACGTCATGTCAAATTCCGCCCCTCGCGGCTTTTGTTTCCAACGGCTTGGCTGGCATAATGATCGTATCAGGATTCGGTGTCCGCCCGTTGAACCGGCGACGCAGCCAAGGCCTCAGGACAGTGGCCGTGCCGATTTCAACTCCGATTGCCTGTGGTTGAGGCATTCTTCGCGGATGAGTCGCCCTGTAAGACTTTGTCAATGCTCGATTCCGGGCTTGGGTGACCTCCTCCAGCCCCAACTGTCTCCCTGCTCCGACGGACCTCATGGACCGGTCGGGGCCGTCTTCATCGGCTTCGCGGGCCCCGACGGCACTTTCAAGAAGCGAGTGGACGGACCGGCGGCGCGGACGCGGGCTTCTATGCCCATTGAGCCGTGTCCGGCGCCGCGCGTCCGTTCTTCAAGAACAACGCACGTCCATCCGCGCCGGGCTGTCTCTGAATCTGGTGGGCCTTGCGCCGTGCAGGTCGTGCCTGAAACCCTCCCCGGGTAAAGGCGTCCAGCGACCGTCCCCGCGTCCCAACCTTCGCCGCCCAGATGACCTTCGTCATGCTTAAACCGCGCCTTGCGGCAGCTTTCGGCGCGGCAACAGCGGTGGGCCCGCGGGTCGCGGCTGGCACAAACCGGAAAACTTCGCGGAACCGGTCCCGAGGCCTAAAGGAATCAAGCACATTTGTCGATATGTAAGGCAGGGTGCAGGACTACGACTCAACCTTGAAGCAACTGCTGCAGGACCCGCAGGGTCTGGCGGCGCAATACTTGACCGGACGCCGCCTGGTGTCCTGGCGGAATCCGGAAATGCCAGCCACGCTCACGCTGCGGGCGGACTCGGTCGGCAAGGACGAGACGGGCGAAACCGTGCACATCGAGTGGCAAGGGCGCAACGACCCGAAGATGGCCGCCCGGATGCTCCACTACGCGGCGTGGCTGCTGAATGACGACGGCAGGTTCCCGCTCCAGTACGTGTTCTACGTGGGGGCGGCCGAGATGTCGATGCCGACCAAGGTGGTGTCCGAGGGCCGGATCGTGTATTCGTACAACCTGTTAAACATTGCCGATTTGGACGCCGAGCCATTGCTGGCCAGCCCGGATGTGCGAGATAATATCCTTGCGGTGCTGATGCGGCTGGATGACCGGGAACGGGCGCTGCACCGGATCCTGGGACGGATCGGCGACTTGCGGGATGCCAACCGCCGCGAGGCATACCAGCAGCTTCGGCGCTTGGCCGGTCTGCGGCACATGGGCAAATTGGTGGAGGAGGAGGGAAAGCGGATGTTCGTACTGGAAGACTATCTGGAGCACGACACTTTCGGGCCTGTGCTGGCCCGGAATCTGGAGAGGGAGCGGCAGGAAGGGCGGAACGAGGGCAAGCGCGAAGGGGCGCTGCGACTCGTTCAGAGGGGCCTCGCGAAACGATTCGGCGAAGTCCCGGATTCCTTGATTCAACAGCTGTCGGGACTGTCCATTGCCGAACTCGAGGAAGTCAACTTCAGAGTCTTTACCGCCAACAAGCCCGAAGACTTGTTGAACTAGCGGGCTTATCCTGCCGACGCGGTGCCCCTACGCATACGAAAACAATATTCTTGCGGTGCTGATGCGGCTTGGTCACCGGGAACGGGCGCTGCACCGGATCCTGGGACGGATCGGCGACTTGCGGGACGCAAACCGACGCGAGGCATACCAGCAGCTTCGCCGGTTGGCCGGTCTGCGGTACATGGGCGAATTGGTGGAGGAGGAGGGAAAGCCAATGTTCGTACTTGAAGACTATTTGGAACACGACACCTTCGGGCCGGTGCTGGCCCGGAATCTGGAACACGAACGGAACGAGGGCAAGCGCGAAGGTGCGCTGCAACTCGTTCAGAGGGGGCTTGCGAAGCGATTCGGCGAAGTCCCGGACTCCCTGCTTCAACAACTGTCGGGACTGACCATTACCGAACTCGAGGAAGTCAACTTCAGAGTCTGTACTGCCAACAAGCCCGAAGACTTGTTGAACTAGCGTTCGTGTGCTGCCGATGCGGTGCCCCTCGGAATGCGAAAACAATATCCTTGCACTGCTGATGCGGCTGGATGACCGGGAACGGGCGCTGCACCGGATCTTGGGACAGATCGGCGACTTGGGGGATGCCAACCGCCGCGAGGCATACCAGCAGCTTCGCCGGTTGGCCGGTCTGCGGCATATGGGCGAATTGGTGGAGGAGGAGGGAGTGCGGATGTTCGTACTGGAAGACTACTTGGAGCATGACACTTTCGGGCCGGTGCTGGCCCGGAATCTGGAACACGAACGGAACGAGGGCAAGCGCGAAGGAGTTCTGCAAGTTGTTCGGACCATCCTCGCCAATCGGCTCGGGGAGATCCCCGAGTCCGTCCACCAGCAGTTGGCGGGACTATCCCTTTCGGAACTTGAGGCGGTCAGCGTGAGGATCTTCGTCGCCAACAAACCCGAGGACTTGCTAAATTAGCGGGCTAGTAGTGCCGATGCGGCGTCCCTCCGCCCGAAAACAATATCTTGGTGTCCATGCACATTCCCAACCGCGCGATTCGGTAGCCTTCTCCTATTGGCTCCACGACGCTCGTCACCCAACACCGACGCTGGCCTATTCTCGCGGCGCTTGCGGCTTGAGCCCTGCCTGTTCGGTGCGACGCAACCGCCGCAGCCTTGGAGAAGGTCGAGCGGCTTGCGGCTTCCCGCACCCGCTGTCCGAGACGCACACCCACGAGACGCATCCAAATGCTGCATGGTCGTGATGGCAGGCAGACGACCGAAGGCGACCGGCGCACGAGCCGCCCGGTGTCCAGCGCATAAAGGACGGGCAATCGTTCGGCGCGGCTGGACGTGCGCCGTTGGAAGGAAAGCTGGCGACGGTGCGTCCCTCCTATGACGGCAATGGCAGAACGGCACATCTCCTGACCATCGCTTGTCCTCCATCAGGAACCTGCACGCGTGAACCGCACTGGGTTATGGGACCAGTTCGACCAGCGGTGGTATGTAGCTCTCGGACAACTCTGTCGGGCAACCTTGAGTGCCTGGCAGGATCGACGGCGGCTCGTTGCCCAGCGTCGGATAGTACGTACGAATCGTCAACTGGAACGCTGTTCCCACGTTGGCGTTGGGGTAGAGCGCGCTGTAGTAGGCTGCGGACGGCATCGGGATCCAGTTCGACACAGGCGCACCGGCAGGCAGCGCGGGGGCCGAACCACATGGTCAGCGACCCGTCCGCGTCCTTGGCCAATTGGTTTGCGGCAAGTTGCGATGATCCGAGCTGCGTGACCGGCTGGACCATTCCGTAGTAGAGTGCGCCAGCGCCGGCGGGCGATTGCAGGCTGACGATAGCGCCGGGATTGCCGCCCGGGCCTTGGATCGGCACGTTGCCCTTCGACAGTTCCTGGAGCCACTGCGTCGAGACCTGAAATGTGTACGTCGTCTCGTCAGCGTTCGCGACAGGCGGGCTTGCCACGTAGTAGACGGTGTTGGCGGTTAACCCGTAAGCGGAGGCGGCGCCGGCGAACAGGATGGGGGTGCTCGCTGTGAGCGGTCCCCAGGTCGGAGCGCTCACCGTGATGGTATTGGCCCCGGCATCTACCGAGAGCACGGGGAATCCGCGCTCGAGTAGCTGGTGTTCAGGACACTGGTTTGGGCGATGAAGGGAGCGGCGCTTTCCGTTGGATCGGTTGCGTAGACGTGGATCGACCAGAACCCTTTGGATTGCCACTGCTGTCGCTGACCATCGGCGGGTAGATTCCTACCGCGGGCAGCGTCGGATAGGGCGGACAAGGAGGCGTGAAGGTGACCTTGTAGGTCTGATTTCCATCGAGCTGCGTGGGGTTGCCTGTTGCGGTCGGATAAACCGCGTCGAGCGGGATATTGGCGACGCCGCCCTCCACCACGATCAACGAGCGGTACAGGTATCCCTCCGTATTGCTTGAATACGTTCCGACGACGTTGTTCAGGACTCCCCAATAGTTGGTGTCCGTGCCCGGGGTACCCGCGGCGATGAATTCGAGGAGCGTCTTCTGCCCCAGCCGGTACCCAGCCTGCAACGCCTTCTGCACTTCTCCCCAATTGGGCGGCATACGGAAACCCGCTTTGGTGAGACCGATCGGCGCGAACCAGTCCAGTTTCTCCGTTTGGCCGTATGAGGGCACGACGTAAACCGTCGTAGCCCCGTGCTGCGGAACCATCCACGCGTATCGATGCATTCCCCGCATTGGTGGCTGCATTGTTCCAAGCCGCAGGAACGGAGCCGTACTCCAGCTCGTTAAACGGTGCGCCGACGATCATGTTGTATTTCGAGAATCGCTCGACGTACTGTGGACCGAGGCCCCAAACATAGGCGTTGGCGGCGAGAGCCGTGATGACTGCAGGATCGGTGGCAGAGATATTGGTCATTTGTTTTATCCTCCGTGGAGCCATCCGTGCGGTCAGTTCGAGTGCGGCCCGACGGCCTCAGGTGCACTTGGGGCGGGCGTCAGCTTGACGAGCATCCCCAGCGCACCGGGTAAATACATGCTGCCGCAGTAGCCGGGCTGCACTGGGGTGCCCTGCGTTATCCGCGGGACCGCTCGGAGCGGGCAAGCTCCCGGCCCGTGCCCGCGTCGCGCCAGACCACTATGTCGCTTTCGTATTTGGCGGGCGGCTTGCCGGGGATCTCGCCGCCGGGAATATCCGTACCAAGCCAGACCCGTTGCTCCTTGGGGCCGATCAGAGTCGCCCACTCGGTTGTGGTCTGCGTTTCCTTCCAAACTGTCGCGATGCCGGACCCGGTGATCCGGAACGCGGCCACCTTCCGGGAGAGCGTCTCCACGCCGTAGAAGAGACCCTTCTCGGGGTCGGCCTCGAGCGACATTCCGGCCCAGCTAACGGCTGCCAGCCCGCCTGGGGACGCGGTTGCGAATGCCGCCGCCAACTCGGGGGCCACGGGGTCGTCCAATTATGGCTGCACTGAATAGTAAATCGACGCGTCGCCTTGGTGGATGGCGAATGTTGTCAATGCACCGGTCGCCGGGACGGTGTTGGTGGCCCCGACGATCCAGTCGTTCATGACGATGAGCGAGCCACCGGGTTGCTGGCCGGCGTTGACGACCGCCGGTGGAGTCCACGACGTATCGAGGGTGAAGATGCCGTTGGTCACCGAGTAGCGCACCGGGTTGGATGTCTTCTCGAGGAGGTACACGTAGTCGACGGCGCGGTAGCGCGTGATGGTGGGCCGCGCCCCGGCTGGGGCTGGTAGCGTGATGTTGTCGATGATCTGCATCGTGGTCGGGTCGACGGAGATCAGGTTGGACTGCGGCACATTCCGGTTGTTGGGGCAATTCAGCACCGCGGACGGCCCGTTCAGCGTGCACCGGCCACGCGGTACAGCGACTTTACAACGATGGTGCCGTCCGGAAGAGCGTTGAGGCCGTTGTTGGAGGTGTTGACCGAGTTGTCCGTGAGGGTCGTCGCATAGGTCTGCGGCTGGGTGTTGTTGGGCATGTACACCATCGTCGGGAGCACGAGCGTGTGGACGACGTGCCCGTCAGCCGGGTCGACCTTGAAGATGCGGTAGCCTGATACGACGTAGATATAGCCGTCGTTCAGGATCGCCATCGCGCCGGGGTAGTCCCATTCCTGCGTCTGCTCGGTGTTCACCAGTTGCGTGAACCAGACGGGCGCAATCGTCTGCGGGTCGACCTTCGCCACGAAGGGACCGATCGAGCCTTGGACATCACCGTAGCTGCCGCCTTGGATGAAAGCCTCGGCCTCGTTGAGGTACGACATATTGTAGCCGGAGGGGTACGCGCCCTCGGCTGAATGTACCGCCGTGACAGTGTCCGGCCCGTTGAGAGAACCGTGGAACTCCGCCTCTGGGAACACGTGCGAGCGCCCCGAGTTGTAGTGCTCGAAGGCCTGCAGCGCACCCTCGGGGTCTGGTCTCGCTGACATGATCGTACGGATGCTGCATCGCCACACGGGCAACGGCCACCACATTCACAAACTATATTTCCAACCAAATCAACAACATCCACTACTCCGAGTTCGTTTTCCCCCACCCGGTATGGCATACTCCAGCTCGGAGGAACCCCCAATGCCCACGGAACGACAACTCGCAGCCAACCGGCAGAACGCGCAAAAATCCACCGGCCCACTTACGCCCGAAGGAAAATCCGTCTGCGCTCAAAATGCCTCCCGCCACGGGAAACTTGCCGACGAAGTCCTCCTCGCCTGCGAGGACCGCAAACAGTTTATCCGTTACGCGCGCCGCTACCACCGCGAGTTCCAACCGGTCGGGCATCTCGAGAAGTTCCTGGTCAACGACATGGTCGCCGCGTCCTAGCGACGCGACCGCCTCGGCGTCCTCGAGGCCCGACTCCTCGACCACTCCTACAACACCATTCCCCAGCCACTTCTCCCCCAACCCGCCCCCGATGCCGGAGCCCCGCACCCCGACCACAGCCCAGTCGCCTTCCGCAACGCCCTCGGCTACCGCGAACTGGTCGACACCTCCAAGGTTCTCCCCCAGCTTTCCCGAGACGCCGCCCGCCACAACCGCGATTTTCACAACGCGTTGGCCACCATCCTCCGTCTGAGGGCAACACAGGCCAAGACCCAGCCCAAGCCGAACGCCACCGTAGTCCCTGAAGACCCCTTCTACCAGGGTAAGTACGACCGCCCAGTCATTCCACCCCCCGCCGACCCCGAAGGTGCCGTTGCCGAAGACTTATTGGGTCTGTTCGGCTCTGTTCTGACCCCCGAACCTGCCTCTCGATCCACCCCGGGCGCACGAGCCGATCACACAGAATCAATAACTTGCGAGTTGTCGGACACCCCCAAGCCCGCAACGCCACACATCTCCCACTGCAGCGCCGCAGCCCACGCCAATGTCCCGCCGCCAGCGGCCCACCAACACCTACTTGGGCGCAGTCACCGTGATCGTCGCCGGGACGCTGGACACTCCCCCGACCGTGACCACCACCGGTTGCGGACCAACCTTGGCGTCCGCCGGAATCGTGAAATTAACCTGCGTCACGCCAATCAGCCCATTCACCAAGCCGTTGAAAACCACAGGCGCGTTCTCGCCCCCTATCGTCATGGTCACCGTCTGCCGCGATTTCGGGAACGTTTTGGACGAGGGATTGGTCGCGCCCGTCGCGATAGTGGGAGTCAGGTCGCCGTCGCCGGTGATGAATCCGAAGATCGTTTGCCCGGGCGTTCCACTGGCAATCGGCACCATATTCTTGCTCAGGTCGGTGAATATCCCCGGTGCCGCCGGACCGATCTGGATGTTGTAGGCCGCCACCTTTCCGCCGTTGTTGATCGCCAGGGTCGCCGTGCCTGCGGAAGCCTCGAACGGGATCTGCAAATTGATCTGGGTCGGAGAGACAAACCACAACGGCGCCGAAACGCCGTTCACCGTAGCCGAGGTCCCGCTGAACGTGAAGGGCAGGGGCTGGACCGCCGCGATCTGAAGCGCCGACGCCAGCCCGGTTCCGTAAACCGCAGCCAACTGTCCCGGGGAGAAGACCTGCGCCCCCGATGCCGCGTTGCCGATGCCCGAAATCGTGATGTCCGGGGAATCGCCCACCACGAACGCGACGGGGATTTGGATCACCTGCGGCACCGAATTCGTAGCTTCGACGGAAACCAGCGCGTTGTACGCCCCCTTCGAGAGGCCCGCCGCGTTGGCCTGCAGTTGGAGCGTCGACGGGCCGGTGCCCGAACTGCTCCCCTGCGTCAGCCAGTTCTGCGTGCCCGGAGCCAGTACCGTGGCCTTCCATGACGGTGTGCCGCCCGCGAATTGGAGGTCCACCGACGCGGTTCCACTACCGGACGCCACCATCGCGATGGACGGCACGGAGACGGAAAACGCCGACGCCGAGGCTGGCGCGGCCACGAATGCCGCCGGTGCCGAGGCCGTAACCGTCGTGCCGAAATCCTCGCTGACGGCGGAAACCGTCGCAGTGCCCGTGGTGCCACTCGGGGCCGTCGCGAAACAAACGGTGGCCGTGAGCATCCCCCAAGGGGCTAGTCTTGTGGTTCCGAACAGGGTTGGAATTTGAGATGTTAGCGACGTGCCGGCCACATTCAGTGAGGAAAGGTACATGTAGCCGCCGCTGGTTTCTCGGAGCGTTAGCCGCTGCTGCCACTGGCAGGAAGGATCGGCCTGCGGATTGCGTTGGACTGTTGCCGGTGCGGCGTTCAGGTTCATCGACGGCACCAAATTGCCCGCAACGCCAGCCAGGAACGGAACGACCAAATCTCGCTTCCAAGTAGTACCATCGGCGTCCAGTCCCTCCAAGTGGAAGGTCCGGTTCAGGGGCGGCGTGATGCCCGAGCCCGAACTTGCGCCGCCAGTGCTTCCGTTGGCGGCAATCTTTGCCGACGTGCGGATCCCCGAAAAGTTGTCGACGCCGTTGATGGTGTAAGCGGTAAGGGTGGTTGGGACTCCCGCCTTTTCGGTGAATAGGACTGAGTATGGCCAAGTCGTGCCAACTTGCCGGACAGGATTGGGCGTAACGGAAATCACCATCATGGAACCGGTGGCCGGAATCTGGAGCTTCACGCTTGTCGTCCCGCTTGACGCCGAGTAGTTCCCGTCACCGACGTAGGTTGCGGAGATCGCTCCGTTACCCGGTGCAAGCAGCCCGCCGGCGACGGTCAGCGAGGCTGTAGAGGCCTTGTCGCCCGGTACCAAGGTGACTGTGCCCAACGTAACATCGTTGCCGATAAACGTGACACTGCCCGTCGGCACTGGGCCCGAGCCTGTCACGGTGGCGGTCAACTGGACCGTTCCATCGATGGCGTACGTTGCCGGCGATGCCGAAAGCGTGGTCGTGCTGTTCACTACCGACGCCCACTGGCCGACGAATTGGGCAATGTCCATGGAGCCCAAACCGGTGGCTAGATCGTAACCGGGGCCCGCCGCATCGCCCAGCAGACCGTCGACGCAACTTGGGCTTCCCTGCGCACACGGCAGCTTGTTGTCGCCGTTCACGATGTCGTGGAACACTCCGGTGGTGGTCTGCGCCATTCGGTACAACGTTGGATTGATGTTGCCCAGTCCCACCGGAGCCTTCGGGTCCTTGATGGCTTGGGCGTGGTTGAGGAGCGCAATCATGCTTGCGAATAACGGTGAGGACGCCGACGTGCCTCCAAAGTGCACGACGCCGCCGTTGTAAATGCACTCGTAGCCGTCATAGACCGAGGCTGTGAACGAGATGTCCGGCGTGTCACGCGCCGGGTCGTTTGGTACTCCCGGGCCCGTTTGCCAAAGCGGCTTTGGGTAGAGCAGGCTCGGGCCCCCGCCTGCTTCGACCGCGTACTTGCTGAACTCGTTCCATGCCTTTTCCGGTATGTAGCCAAGCGCCGAGGCGCGTGTCGCCGAGTTGGCCACTGCCCACCAGTTGCCGTTCGTGTCATCGAACTGGGTCCCTCCCACCGCCGTGATCTCGGGGACGTCGGCGGGGTAGGATGCCCCCGGACCGTGGGTCGCTTGCGGCGTGGGATTTCCGTCATCGCAGGTGGCCGCGCCGAAGTCCCCGGCGGACGTCATCCATGTGATGCCCTGCGCGTTCGCTTGCTGGGCGATGGCTCGGTAGGTGTCTCGCGTCGCGTTCGCGCAATACCCGTAGCTGAGGGTCATGATCGGTGCCAGATTCTGGTCCACCGCATACTGCGCCGAGGTCCGAATGCTGGTGGATGTGGCAAAAATGATAGTGGCGTTTCGGGCGATGGCCCCGGCGACTTGAAGGTCGAGGTTCGATTCGTGCTGGTCCCCGCTGCTGACGCCCGGATCGGGACCGAACAGCACCACCTGCGGGTCGTTCGGAGGGAGGCTGAAGCGCGTGCGGTACGCCCGCATGTCAGAGATGTTGACGTCGGTTTGACCGATCACCGCAATCTTTTGGCCAGTACCGTCGATCCCGGCTTGGTATAGGGGCGTGACATTGTAGATTGTGGACAGATCATCCGGCGCGAGGTAATGGTTTGCCCCGGTAGTTTCGCGCGGCTGGAACTGCCCGCTGCCGGTGCCGCTCTCCGGTGCGAGCTTGTACATGGGCTTGGGCCCGAAGTCGTCCAGACCGCCCAGATTCGAAACAAGATGCGCGAGCGCCGCCGGAACCGCCGGGTCCTTGGCCATCGCGAAGTGCGTTTCCCCGCCGACTTCGAATTGCCGCAGTTCCGTCTGGAACGCCGCAGCGACCTGCGCCGCACTGCCGGAGAACGAGATCCACTGCCTCCCGCGCGCTACGTCGTGCACTTGGAGCCCGCGGGACCGCAGCCATGCCGCCACCTTGGCCGCGTCGTCCGTGGTCAGTCCGAATCGGTCGCCGAACTGTTCCGGCGTCAGCCACCGCTGATAATTCGGCGAGGACGGATTCCGCTGCTCCTCCAGGAACGTCTCCAAGCCTTCGACCGGCTTGAAATAGATCGACGCGTATTGGATAGCTTTGGTGCCGGCGACCGGGCCGTGGTCGAACTCGGGTCTGGCGAGCGGATGGGCCCGCCCCTTCAGGACAATCGTCCTCGCCGGGTCCACGGCGTCGGTGATCCGGTTCGCCGCCCCAAGCGACGACACGCATACAACCGCGGCGAGGACCGAAAGTGCTGTTGTTAAGGGGACAATTCGACCGCTGCTCTGCAGTTTTCGTTGCGACATGGGTGTTATCCACAGTATCGCAACGGCTTCTACGGTCGCCGCGACAGTCGAAGTTTCTTGCAACCGACGCCCACTGTCGGTGATCCATGGAGCAGAATGAGAATCGGAATCATTGGAGCCGGCAACGTCGGCGGAACTTTGGGCACCCGCTGGGCGCAGGGCGGTCACCATGTGACATTCAGTTCGCGGAATCCGCAGTCGGATGAGATGACTGCGCTGGTGTCGGCGGCGGGCCCGACTGCCGCCGCGGCAACCGTTGCCGAAACGGCTGCGGGAAGCGACGTGCTCGTCCTCGCCACCCCCTGGCCAGCCACCAGGCAGATCTTGGAGTCGGCCGGAAACTTGGAAGGCAAGCTTCTGATCGACGCCACCAACCCACTTTTGCCGAACCTCGCGGGTCTTGAGGTCGGCACTTCGACGTCGGGCGGCGAACTGGTTGCCTCATGGGCCCCTGGTGCGAAGGTCGTCAAGGCGTTCAACACGGTGGGCTACAACATCATGGCGGATCCGGCCATCGCCGGGCACAAGGCGCTTCTGTTCTATTGCGGCGACGACGTGGACGCCAAGGTCACGGTCCACGACCTAGCCGTCGAACTGGGCTTTGACGCGCAGGACGCCGGGCCTCTGACTCAGTCTCGCCTTCTGGAACCGTTCGCCCTGCTGTGGATCCGTCTGGCTTTCACCAAGGGACACGGTCGAGAATTCGCCTTCCAGACCATCGCCCGTTGAGTGGCGCGAGCGCTTGGGATAGAATTACGGCAATCCCCATGCGAAACACCGTTCTACTCCTTTCCTTGTTTGCGGTCGGCGGCCTCTTTGCCGAAGAGATCATCAAGCGTCCCATCGACAACGACGACGTCCGGGTCCTCGACGTCGTTGTCCAGCCGCACGAGAAGACCAAGATGCACGACCACAAGGTAAACCGGGTCATGATCTACCGGAACGCCGGCGTGCAGAATTTCGAGTACGAGGGCGGCCGGAAGTCGGTCCTCAAGTTCGGCGACAACGAGGTGAAGTGGAGTGGCCAGGAAGGCGTGCACGCCGCCGAGGTCGTCTCGGCGAAGCCGGTCAACATCGTCGAGATCGAGCTGAAGAAGCCCGGGGCGGGGAAGACCATCACGACGGCGCTCGATCCGCCCAAGGTAGATCCCAAGCACTACAAGGTGGTGCTGGAAAACGACCAGGTGCGTGTCATCCGGGTCACCTTCGGGCCCCACGAGTCCGCCCCGCTGCACGAGCATCAGTTGAATCGCATCATCCTGTACCTGACCGACGCCCGGACAAAGACCACCTCGGCTGACGGCAAGGTGGAGGAAACGCCGTACAAGGCCGGCGACATCGTTGCCCGGGGCGGGGCCAAGCACAGCGAGGTCAACATGACTGACCACAAGGTGGAGATTCTAGTCACCGAGCTGAAGTATTAGCGGCGTTTGTGGTACACTAGGTTTTTGCGCCCGGACCGGTTGGACTGGGGCATTTCCATCCCCCAGGAGTTTTTCAGTCACCATGGCAAAGGTTTGTGAAGTTTGCGGCAAGGGTCCCCAGTTCGGGCATAAGGTTAGCCACGCGCACAACGTGACCAATCGTCGTTGGAATGTGAACCTGCAGAGGGTTCGCGCTCTCATCAACGGCGCTGGCAAGCGGATTCGCTTGTGCACCTCGTGCATCAAGAACAACAAAGTCCAAAAAGTCGCGTAGTCTCCGACACACGAAATTGAACGTCAGCGAAGGCCCCGGAGCGATCCGGGGCCTTCGCATTTCTTGTCTGGCTGCAACCGGAGATCAGCTCTTCCGCTCATGATTCTTCCGAGCCGCGACCGCGAGGGAGCGTTTTTTCGGGGAACCGAGCGCGCGCCTGCTGCTCGGCCAACTGCCGTTTCTCGGATGAATCATTCGGACGTGTCGCCGGACCAGAGGTTTCAGCGGTGCGGCCCGAATTCCATGTGCAGCCGTAGCGACGGGATCCAGACGGGGCCCCGGTCGCGGTTATAAGCCGGATTCGACACATGCTGCAGGTCGAGTCCCGCGGAGAACCCTGGGAACATCCGGGCGTTGTAGTAGCTCTCCCAGATGGACTCGGCTCCATAGTTCAGCCGCCCGTCGCCGATCAGGAAGTCGTGGCCGCCCTGTTCCAAGTAGAGCTCGTGCGATGCGGAGAGGCCGCTTGCGGTGAACTCGGAGGCCACTGTGTCAAAGCGCCTGTGCCAAGCCCGGCCATTGAGCGAAACGCCGATGGTTGCCAACCGGTCGATGGCGGTGAAGGCAAAGCTTTCCGTCTTGCCGTCGTTCCATCCGAGGCGCCCGAACACACCCAGATCCTTCGTCAACTCATGCTCGAAATTGGCACCGAACCCGTACTTCAGCGTTCCGTTACGGCGCGCGGCCGTGACGTCGGGGACGGTCTTGGTGGCGGCGGCCAACTGCAGCGATTGGGAATAGGTTCCCGCGTCGGCGTGATTCTCGTAATTCAAGACCCGAATTGTTCCGGGTCGCTTCAGCAGGTCATACCGGTACTCGGCCTCAAAGACGTCACCCCGGTTGCGGAAGAGCCTGCGGTCGAATCGCAGCCCGTTGGCTTCACGGGGCATCGCGGCGCTGGCATAGCGGAACGACCAGTTCCGCAAATGTAGTTCGTGGACCCAGCCCCAGGTGTACCCGCGCACGTCGGCCGGGTAATCCCACGCGCCGTTGTACATCACTCCCCAGCCGATGAACTGGCTGCGGGGGTCGTGGGAGTAGCGGTTGTTATCGAAGAAGTCGGTAAGCGTGAATCGTCCAACCGTGACGGTGTAACGCTTAACCGGACGCGTTCCGGCGAGTTGGTTGGCGTCTGCCTCAACAGCCTCCGTTTCCTTGCCGAGGGCAAAGTCGTGCGAGACGTAGAGCCGTGCCACGTAGGGTTTCGGCGTGGCGGTCGCGACACGGGGCAACTCGCCGTTGGACGAGTTCGCGAGGCCGTTCACGCCGCTGAAACCGCGTCCACCAGCGATTTCCGGGTCGAAATAGAGCGCGGTATCCTTTCCGAGGCGCAGTCCAAGGAACAGGGTGGTCGTCAGAGAGACATCGCGTTCGGCATAGCTTTGGAGGCTGAATGGGCTGGAATAGGGCGAAGGAAACGTGCCGTGGTACTGGCCGATGGCTGTGGCTTGGGCGAAGAGGTTCCACCGTTCCGAGGTGGCTGCGGCGTCCGTCTGTGCGGACAGGGCGGAAAGCCATCCCTGCGCGGCAAGGGCGAGGAGGATCCGGTTCTTGTTTCGCATGCCTTTCGTTTCCTTTCCGGGCGCTTCAGGCATGCCGGCAATCGATCAGCCGCCTCTTCCTGTTTCGCGCGCGTGCGCCATCACGGTTTCAATCAATTCGGCCACATGGTGGTCGGCCAAGGCGTAGCTGATGTGCTTGCCTTGACGGTGCGGGACGACCAGCGATTCGGACCTTAACACCCTGAGGCGTTGCGAAATGGTCGACAGTGTCTCACCCTCGGCTTCCGCCAACTCTGTAACGCAGGCCGCTCCACCTCCGAGCCGGAACAGAAGGCTCAGTCGTTCGGGATCGGACATCGCGCGCAGCAGCCGGGCCGCTCGGCGCAGGACGATTCCGTCGGGTATCGGGAGCGCCGAAGATCGTCTATGTTCTTCCTCCGAGCAGGAGTGACGTGTTTCCGGCGGTGAATCCAATGCTCTTTCAGAATCGCATACACTTGCATGGTTGTGCAAGTGAAAAAGCGATGGCATCCGCTGGGTGCCTCTCCGATCTGTGTCAGACTTTGAGCCACTTTGGAGCTAGACACCATAGGAGCCTTTGCAATGCCAAACACGACCCAAATCGAAATCCCCCAGGGTCGCCGGCGCGCCGGGTCCGGCAGAATCTGGCGATACCCGCGTCTCGCCGTGTTGTCCGCCGTTGTTTGGGTGCCCGGTGCCTTCGCTGGCCGGATCAATGTGACGCTGGACGCGGTACTCGACCAGAACTTCACCGACAGGCCCGGCTTTTTCGGCGGCGGCACGGTGCATGCCGGGAGACGATGGGGGTACCGTCTGTGGCGGCTCCGGCCGGTGTGGCGTGAACTCCACGCGCCACCGGCCCTCACAGCCTATTCGACGGAAACTTCGACCCAGCCCGGCAGCGTCGCGGGCCGGTTCTTGAGGAACACGATCCGGCGGGTCTTGGGGAAGGGAAGTCCGCTCTGGATGGCCCGTTGGTAGAACGGCAGCATGCCGAGGAGCTTGCGTTGTCCGGCGTCGTCCGACCCGATAGTGGCGGACTTACTGAGGAATCCGGCACCCCAGCCGATGGCCACCAGAGCCTTGCCTTCGTTACGCGCGGTTTCGAGACGCTGCCGGAGCGAGGCGATAGACGCCGCGAACTGCTCCATGCCTGTCCACTGGGCGTATTGCTCGTGCAGTGTGATCTGCTTTTCGGCGTACTGGTTGGCGGCCTCGAAGAGCATCTGGTGCGTAACCGGCTTGTTCCAACGCAGCACTTGACGGACCTCCTCGCGGTTGAGGAAGTCGTTTTCGCGCCAGTCGCCCTCGAAAACGGTGCCGGGGACGGCCATTTCGGCGAAGTTGGGCGTGGCGTCCTCGGGGCGCTTGCCGTCGATTGCGCCACGTCCCGCCTGTTTCCATCCGAGCGCGTACTGGTCGGTGCCCTTGGGGATCAGGGTCGAGAGGCGTAGGCAATAGACTCGGAAGTTGTCCGTGGGTCGCGTCGAGGAGTCCGAGATGGACACGGCGCGAAGCCGGTCCGACCCTCCGCCGCCGGTTGCCTGGCGTTCGAGGTCTTCGGCGGGACGGCGCGGGAATCGCTGGTCCTTCAGTTTCTCGGCCAGCTCGCCCGCAGTGTTTTCCTTGGCGCGGGAGAACACAAGAGCCGTCCTGAGCGCGCCCTTGATGGCGGCACCGGGGAGGAACGGGCCGGTCGTGTTAGCGGCGAAAGTGGGTATGAACTGGCTCTCCGACGGTGCCTTGTTCCAGAAGCCGGTCGAGGAGGCGTCTTCGAAGGGGATACGGCGGTCGGCATAGTTCTGCGCAAAGCCGCCCCAGGAAGCGAAATCGAGGGTGGTGGCGCGCCGGAGCTGAGTCAGGTAGCCTTCGAGGCGCGGTCCCTTGGCGAGCAGCTTGAAGATGCGGGTCTGGTCGAGGACGTTGACTGTGTCGCGCCAGACCATGTAGTCGATGGGCGAAAGCCTGTTGCCGTCGCCGACCAAGGTGGGGGTGAGGATGGTGACGCGGTATTTCATTCGTGCACCTCTGTGGTGGCTGGCTCGACGACAGCTTCGGGCTCGACGACAGCTTCGGGCTCGACGACAGCTTCGGGCTCGACGACAGCTTCGGGCTCGACGACGGCCTCGGGCTAGACGACAGCTTCGAGCTCGACGACGGCCTCGGGTTCGACGACAGCTTCGGGTTCGACGACAGCTTCAGGCTCGACGACGGCTTCGGGCTCGACGACAGCTTCGGGCTCGACGATAGCTTCGGGCTCGACGATAGCTTCGGGCTCGGCGACGACCTCGGCTTCACCGACAACTTCAGGTTCCGAAAAGACGGTTTCTCCCGGCAGCTCATTCAAAGCCGACTGAAAGTCGGCTTCAGCCAAGATTGGCTGCCCCACAACTGCAGTCGGCAGCGGGATCGCCAACGCGAAGCCGTTGCGCCACACGGGGTGCGCGAAGTTCTCCGGGGCCACATCCACAGCCCTTCCGCGCAATGCGGGGGCGGCAATCACGGACCCTTCCGACAACAACCGCACATGCTTCTTCGCCGCGACACCGGCGGGGCTATCGGTCCAGCCACCGCGCGTCGTCGCCGCAAACTCGCCCTTCGACCAGTCCACTGCATCGGTCGCGTCGGGTGAATAGAGCGACAACAACCACCACAGCCCGTTCGCCTTTCCCTGTCCAAACAACTGGCTGGCGTCCGTGAAAGTCGGTTCCGCCGCACGTCCCCAGCCACGCGACCGCTCCCCGCCGAAGCCGGAATCGGCCAGCAACCGGAACGCGGCCTTGACGCGCGATTCCCACTCCCGGTCCGACGACTGAAAAACGCCCCAGAACCCGGCATTCTGCGAAAACTCGAGGCAGGCCGTCTTGTGCGGCTCCACCGCCGTTCCTAGCCGGTCAACTGCCGCCGCCGTGCGCATCCGCACGCGGAACGGGGCGGGCGCGCCATTGGGCAGCAGGCAGCCACACTCGCCGTCGATATTCCAGCGCGAATCGTCGCCCAGCCCCGACTTCACGACTTCCAGCGGCACCAGCGAAATCCCGTGCAGGTACAGCCTCGTCGCCTGCGCCGGGGGCCACGCCGACTTCGGCGGTGCCACCAAACGCGTCTTCCCCACGAACGGGAACAACGATCCGAGGCGGACCACGGGATCGCCCGCCACGCGCGCGGTCACGTCCAGCCATTCCTCCATCCAGCCCAGCGAACGCATCGCAAGGGTGATGGCGGAAAACAGGGCGTCGCTGTGGTACACGGCGTCGACGCGCTCGCGGTCTCCCGCGGCATGCCCCGGACGCCACGGACCGGTGGGCCGCAGCTTGACTTCAATCAATGCCATGGAATCCTATGCGCTATGCGGCGACCAAATCGCCGAGATCCTGAACCTTTGCCAACAACCCTGCCGTGTCCGCGCCCGACGCCACTTCGCGTTCCGGCGCACCGGCGGCATAGTAGTCACGACCGCGCCACTTGAGGCTCAGCGCCCCGAAGCTCACCCGGCCGCTGCCGCGCGAACCGCCACCGCCGAGCGTGTCGTCCTCGAGCAGCCGCAAACCCTGCGCCAGCAGAGCGGGCAACGCCGCGTCCTCCGGGCAGAGGATGTCGACTACGATGCGGATCTTGAACCGGGCACCGGCAGGCACGCGCTCCAAGGTCCTGGGATTCGATTGCGACGTGATCCGGTCGATCGCGTTCTCGCTCTTGACCTCGGTCAACTCGTCGTCCAGCGTCTCGCGCATCTGCGGGGTGATGCTCTCCACCACCAGCGGGGCGTCGAAAACGCTCAGCCGGGCCGGGGTCGCGATGCCGCCGTCGATGTCGCCGCCGCCTACCTTCTCCATCCGGCTCGGGCTGCGTCCAAAAAGGAGGCAGATTTCGTCGTCCGGGCGGTCGCTTTGGTGGATGCGGACTTCCTGGCCTTTGCGCTTGGAGATGTAGACCAGCTCCGAAGGGATCGCGGCACCGGTGGCCTGCTCGAGTAGAGAGCGGAGGCGGCCGCGCAGCGTGCTGCCGGGAACGTAGGGGCGTCCGTGCGAATCCTTCACGACCGGGTTGTCCGCGCCGCCGATTTCCAGCGACCCTTTGCCCGCGCCGATGTGCAGGCCGGTCTCGCAGGTCAGTTCGCCCTCGAGGATCAGCTTTCCGATGAGCTTCAATTCCGTTTGTGCAGTGTGGGCACTCATTGGTGGTCCTTAAATGTTACTCGTTGTAAGCAACGATGGCTTCGAACAGGTCCCGGAACCGTTCGTAGCCGCGGGCTTCATTCTTGCGGGTGACTTGGAGCAGCAGGCGTTCGAGCTGCTCGAGGCTGCGGAGGCCGTGGCGCGCGATCGTGTAGGCGAGGCGCGCGCGCAGCATCACGAACTCGTGCTGGCGTTCGTTCTCCGGCGCGCGGGTGGCGCGGCGCACGGCATTGTAGAGGCGGCGGAACTGGCTGCGGGTGCCGGAATCCATGTCCCGGATGCGGCTGACAATCACGTGGGCCTGGTTGTCCAGATAAAGGCTGTCGGCGATCAGCTTCTCGAGTTCAATTTCGGGCGCGAAGTCGCGCCGGTCTCCGCCACCCGGGCCACGATCTCCGCCACGGTCTCCACCGGGCCGCGGTCCACGATCACCACCCGGACGGTCGCCGCGCGGAGGTCCGCCACGGTCTCCACCTCGATCTCCGCCGGGACGGTCGCCGCGTGGGGGTCCGCCCGATGAAGGACCGCCCTGGGGACGATTTTCCCGGTTCCTGGGGGGGTGCTGTGCCTGTTCAGCCATTTATGGTTCGATTCCTTTGGTCGAGACTTTGCCGGTGGCCTACTCGGCTCCGTAGCCGACCCTGGCAGCAAAACTTCGGACCGACAAGTCCCCGAGAGCTCTTCAGACCAGACTATCACCCGCATCCGCGCCGTTGGGCTGTTCCTGCGTCGCAAAGGGAAGCGCCAGCGGATTCCGGTGGCAAAGTGGCCGCGCGGTGGAGTGGTCGCCGGGACTAAGGCCGTGGGGCACCCGAACAACCGACGAACACCGGAGACCGATCATTCCGATTCTGGAGGCCGCCCGCTGGCTCGTTGCCACCGAGGGCGCTCGGAATGGTAATCGAATGGGCCGGACTCCACGCCAGCGAACTCATGGCAAACTGGGAGTTGGCGCGGAATGCGTCCGACTTGACACCGGTTCCACCACTGGAGTAGGACATGCTGATCGACGTTGTCTCCGCTGAACCGCTTTCCAACTACCGACTGCGTCTGCGATTCGAGGACGGCGTTGAGGGTATTGTCGATCTACGCCCGCACTTGCGCTTTCAGGGAGTCTTTGCGCCTCTGGAAAGCCCGGAGTACTTTGCGACCGCGAAAGTTGACCCGGAGTTGGGAACCGTGAAATGGCCGAACGGCGCGGATCTCGACCCGGACATGTTGTATGCGCGGGTGACCGGGGTGCAGATGCCCGGGTTTGGATAGGATTTGCGGTCAGCCTGCCGGGCAAGGGCAACTTCCCTACGCTGATCGCTCGCTCGACCGTTGGGTGAACAGCCTTAGCATGGCTCGAACAAACACTCCCTTGCGGTCGTGGCTCGGTAACAGGCTGATTCTGCCGAGCCGCGACCGCGAGGGAGCGTTTGTTCGGGGAACCGAGAATGCGCCGTGGCACGGTCAACTGCAGTGCCTAGGGTCAATGGTCGACGGCGTTGTCCCTCCGCCGTCGGCACGCGCAATAGCCCGCTTCAAGCGCTCTCTTGGAGATTGTTGAATGTAGCGACGACCACCACACGCCCATCGTACAACGCCAGCGACCCGGTCCCCGGTCTTAGTTCGTAGCCAACCGCGCCCACTCGAGCGCCACCAAGCCCTCCGGCCGAATCTTCAGCCGACCCCGCAAATTGCGCCCCGCCAACTCCTTCATCAAGTGTGCCCGCAGCTTCTGGAACTCGCGCTCCTTGCGGCTCGCCACATTCGCGAATCTGCGTTGGAACCGTAGTGCGCGCGACCCGATGCGCTCTTGGTCGGCGGGTGTCAGTCCGCCCGTCTCCACCTTCTTGTACAGCGTCCTGAGCTGCGCCAAGAACTGCGGTCCGCCGCGGAAATCCTCGGCAATTTGGACCACTGCCTCGGTCAACTCCGCCGCGTCGGCCATCTGTTTCCACTCCAGCACGCGACCCAACAGGTAGAGGCAATCCTTGTCGGATGACTTGGCGATCTCCAAGTCGCGCGCGTTGTCTTCCCAGATGCGGGACATCGGTTCGGCGGGCTCGGCCAGCGTGAGGGCCATGGTGATGCTCTTGGCCTCGGCACCCGGCAATTCCCTCAGGCTGTCGCTGGCGAACGTGGCGAAAACCCGGTGCAGTTCCCGCGCGAAACCGAGCAGTGCGTCCCACGATCCGAATACCGCGAACTCGGCATTTTCGGCCCGCAGCACCGTCACGCGCTGGAAGTAGTCGCCCTGCGAGCAGAGGAGTTCAATCTCTCCCGTCAGGAACTGCTTGTAGAGGACTGAAAGTTGTACGTGCTCCTCGACCGATTGCGCGCGGCGCATCCGGCTGTCGAAGTCGTCGATCTGGCCCCGCAGGACCCCCCAAAGCTTTTCGCCCTTGGCGCGCTTGGCCAATTCCCTTGCGGATGCCACGGTGTCGCCGTTCCTGGCGGCATGGCGGGTCAGCGATATATTGTCCAGCGCGGCTTGGCGGCCCAAATCCCACCGATAGTCGCCACCCTCCACCGCAATCAGGGCGGGGAAGGCGAAGCTGAAGCCGACTCCGGCAGCGTCACGCAATCCGCGGGGAATCCGATCACCGCCTTGCGGCAGCGCCGGAACAAACGGATCGAAGAAGCCCGGCTCAGTGGCCAGAATCTCCGAGGTTTTGCGGGCCCCGTCGCGCAAGCGCTTCCGCACCACGGTCCAATCGCCCAGGTTTTCGGTCCAGCTCCATGCCACGCGCATCAGGCCGTTGGTCAACGCGATCAAGGCCTCGGATGCCCGAGCCAGAAAGGCTTCGGCGGCGGCTGCACGTTCTTCATCGGGCAGAATCACCAGAAACCGACCGCCGCCGGACGAGCCCAGCATCAGCGGGGGCAACTTCAGGTCGGCCAACAGCGCGCGCGGCAAGACTTCGCCGAGGATGCCAGCCCACTGGATCCGCGAGTCGAAGACGCGGTTGTCGCGCTCGGCCGGTGCCGAAACGGCGAAATCGTCGACTCCGAGGAGCCTTCCTTGTAAAAGAATCTGCGCCGACATGGTTTTGCGAGAGGTCTTTGTTTAGCCTACCACCCGCCGGTTCGGCAATGAAACTGCAAAGGGCTATCGTTCATGCCCTCGTCCGAGTCCATTCCCCGCTCGAAGGAGGCCGGCATCGCAGCCTTTGCGTTTGTCGGGATTGCGGTGTACCTGATTGCCCGCTTCGGGCTCGACGCTCATTGGCAGCGGTTGCCTTTGGAGGCCGTCCTCGCCGTGGGCGGCATCCCGCTGCTCTACGATTTGGTGCGCAATTGCCTGCGTGGCGAGTTCGGGTCGGATCTCCTCGCTGGCTTGTCGATAACAGTGTCGGTGATCCTCGGCGAGTACTTTGCCGGAGCGATTGTGGTGCTCATGCTCTCGGGCGGCACCGCGCTCGAGAACTATGCTGCGGGACGGGCCTCGGCCGTGCTGGCGGCGCTGGCAAAACGGATGCCGCGTTCGGCGCACCGTGCCGACGCGGCGGAGATCGTCGACATCGATCTGTCCGACGTGAGAATCGGCGACCGGATCACCGTCCTGCCGCATGAAATCTGCCCGGTCGACGGCACTGTCCTCGATGGTCGCGGCACGATGGACGAATCCTACCTGACCGGCGAACCCTTTCAGATTGCCAAGGTGCCGGGCTCGGAGGTCCTATCGGGCGCGGTCAACGGTGATGCGGCAATGACGGTGAAAGTGGCGAAGTTGCCCGCCGATTCCCGCTACGCCAAGATCATGACGGTGATGCAGGAGGCCGAGTCCAACCGGCCCCGGATGCGGCGGCTTGCCGACAGGCTCGGCGCATGGTTCACGCCGGTCGGCATCGTGGTTGCGGCGCTCGGCTGGTACGTCAGCGGCGACCCGTCGCGCTTTCTTGCCGTGTTGGTGATTGCCACCCCCTGCCCGCTGCTCTTGGCGATTCCCATCGCTTTGATCGGTGCCGTGTCCGTCGCCGCCAGCCGCGGCATCATCATCAAGAATCCTGGTGTGTTGGAACTGATCGACACCTGCCGCACCGTCATCTTCGACAAAACGGGAACGCTCACATATGGCAAACCGGCGTTGACCGAAGTTCTATGCGCGCGCGGCGTAAGTCGGTCCCAGGCGTTGTGCCATGCCGCGAGCTTGGAGCAATACTCCAAACATCCGCTTGCAGGCAGCCTTCTGGAAGCCGCGAGGGACGAGCAGATCGCCTTGCAGCCGGTGGAACAGATGAGCGAGAAGCCGGGGATGGGCCTGACCGCCCGGATCGGGTTGACAATGTTGCAACTGACCGGAATGAAGGCCGTATTGGCGCACGATCCGTCGTTGGCGGACATCCTGCCCCCACCCGCTGCGTCGGGGCTCGAATGCATCCTGCTGAGCAACGGCGAGTACACCGCCACCTTCCGTTTCCACGATGCCCCCCGCGACGAGAGCCACTCATTCATCGCCCATCTGGGCCCCCGGCACGATGTCACCAAGGTGATGCTGGTGTCGGGAGACCGCGAAGCCGAAGTGCGGCATTTGGCGGCCCAGGTGCAGATCGCCGATATGCGGTTCGGGACAAGCCCGGAGGAGAAGGTGGAAATTGTACGGGCGGAGTCGGCGCTTGCGCCGACCCTGTTCCTCGGCGACGGCATCAATGATGCGCCCGCGATGCAGGCGGCCACGGTCGGCGTTGCTTTCGGGCAGTCGAACGACATCACGGCGGAGGCGGCGGACGCGGTCGTGCTGGAGCCGTCCTTGGGCAAGGTCGACGAGTTGATCCACATCGGGCGCAGGCTGCGCCATATCGCGCTACAGAGTGCGCTGGGCGGGATGGTGCTCTCGGTGGTGGGGATGGCCGCGGCTGCCGGTGGCTACCTGCCGCCGGTGGCAGGGGCCGTGGCGCAGGAGGTTATTGATGTTCTGGCCGTGTTGAACGCCCTGCGCATGGCAGTGCCGGGACGCGATTTGCGCGACCTATGAATTCTTGCGGTTGGTCTTGCACTGTGCCTGGTTGGCGTTGATCTTGCCACAGGCCAGCGCCATCGTTTCGAAAGCTTGTTCCCGGACGAACGCTGGTGGAACGTAGGGCTTGCGGGGGGCGGTTGCCGCGCCGGAAGCTGGCTTCTGCTGTTTGGCTTGGTTGTCCATCTCTATCCAATTATGTCATTCCGGCAATGCGGAGGAGTCTCCATATGCACTGCCTCGCCGGGGTTAGCGTCCAAGCCTTCGGCATGGTCTCCCAGTCGGTTTCGGTGGGGATGATGGCGCGGGTAGCGGCATGCGATCCCCAGCGGGTCAGGGATGGACTCAAAGTCTTCAGGAGTCGGAGATCGCCGAGCCTTGCCTCGACGGGAAGGGCTGCGGTCCTCCCGATTGAAAAGTCGAACATCTTTGCCGCACCCCACTGGCGTGCCCGGTGGCGCGCGCGCGACTGGTCGACGCCGGGGTGACGGAGCAAACACGCAATATCGGCCACCGCCCCGAGGCTCTCCCACGCGTGCTTGCAAGCGTGGGCGCACAGGTAAACAAGGTGGTCGTCTGGCGCGAGGGTACAGATGGTGCCGCCGCCGAGTTCCACTGGAATCGCCCGCTCGAATACGTCCGACGTCGGTATTCGGGCAGGAAAGAAAGGCGGGAGCAGGAACCAGTGGAGATCGAGCCAAGTCCTGCGCCCGGCGTGGTGGAATGCGAGTTCGTTGCACCACGGCCGCATCGTCCGTCGGGCCGCCCGCACACGTTCATCCCCGGTTTCGGCATAGCCGTCCCGTGTCAAAAGCGCGATGGCGGCTTCAAGCTGCTGCGGCGCGACCAGGAGATCCACATCTTGGAACGTTCTTTGGGCGGGATCGCGGTAGGCCATCTGTGCCAGCACCGGGCCCTTGAACACGAGGGCGCAGACCCCGGCTTCACCCATCAACCTTGCAACTCTTCCCGCCTCCGCGGAAAGCACCAAGCCCCGTTTGGCACTGGTGGCGAATTCGGCGGCAAGCCCGTCGGCAGGAACCTTTCCGCATGCTTCCAGCGCCGTGAAGGCCAATGCGGCCAGCCCGTGCCGCTGTGCCGTTTCGACAAAACAAACCCAGTCCGACACCTTGGCAGCCTTCTCGGCCACCGTGCCCGTTTGCGACTCGTCGGCCGCCCACGCGGCGCAGGCCAGCAGCAACTCCAGATCAGCGGCGGACTCCATCCCGTTTCCACCATAGCGGGCCGGGATCGACAACGCTACAATGACGGCAGTTGACTTCCAAGAAACGAGCGGACGACCTGGCCGCGCCGGACACGGTTTCTCACCGTTTTGAGCCGCGTCCGCGCGGCTCGTCCGCTCATCAGGAAAAGCAGAGAGCCACCTTGGAAGTGGCGCTGGAGTGTCTGGAACGTTCAGGGCACCTCACGATCCGGGCCGACGGCACCAGCATGCTGCCGACAATCCGGCCGGGTGCGGCTGTGAGGGTCCGGCGCGCCGGATTTGCCGATGTTTCGCCCGGCGACATCGTCATGGTCCGGGTGACGGACGGCATTCGACTGCACCGGGTCGTCGAAAAGCGTCTCGGCGAAGGGTGTCTGGTGACAAGGGGCGACAACCATCGGCATTGCGATCCCCCCGTTTCTGCCCACCAAGTCCTGGGCGTCGCGGAATGAGCGTCTGCATTGGAATTGGCGGCATGGAGGTGCGGGTCGAATGTCCAGACGCGCGCTTCCTGCACGAGCTGCGTCTCCACTATGCCGGGTTCATCGAACCGATTGCGGGTCCGAATGCGCTCGAGCTGGTAGTCGAGCCCCTGCCGCCGCCTGTCGAGGGCTCCGATGCGGAGTTGGAGGTTCGACTGGACGGCGGCCTGTGGATCCTGGAGCGCGGCGATTTCCGCGCCGAGTGGAATCCCTCAACGGCGCGGGGGACCGTGCGCCTGCATCCGAACAGGTACAGTCTCGATTCCGTGCTCCGCATCATCCACTCCCTGGAGCTGGCACGGACGGGCCAAGGCTTGCTGCTGCACGGCGCGAGCGCGGTACGCAACGGAAAAGGCTTTGTTTTTTCCGGTCCGTCCGGGGCAGGGAAGACGACCATCGCCCGGTTGGCACCGGCGGGCGTCCGCCTCCTCACCGACGAGATCTCCTACGTGCACGTTTCGGAGAAGGGCTTCGACGCATGGGGCACACCGTTCGCCGGCGAACTGGCGCAACCGGGCGAGAACATCGTCGCGCCCCTTTCGGCCTTGTACTTTCTGCGGCAGTCGGGAGACAATCGGATAGAAGCGGTCCGTCCTGCCGAGGCCCTGCGATTGATCATGCGCAACACCCTGTTTTTCGCCCACGACCAAGCCTTGGTGGCCCAGGTGCTCGACTTGGCTGGTAGGCTCGCGGAGTCGGTCGAGGTGGCATGGCTGGACTTCACGCCCGATATACGTGTATGGAGCCTGATTCGATGAATCCCTTATACCCAAAGCGGGACCCGAACGCCGCCTTCCGCGTGTTGGGCGGCGAGGCGATCGTGATGAATCCTGTCGATTCCGCCTTGTTCAGCCTCAACGAAACGGCCTCCGTGATCTGGCGGGCGTCGGACGGCAGCCGGTCGTTGGCCGAAATCGTGGAATCCGATGTATGCGGCCAGTTCGAGGTGGAGCCAGCCGCCGCCATGTCGGAAGCCATCGCCTTCGCCGAAGCCTTGGCAGCCCACGGGGTCTTGACCCTGTCCGACGCACCCGCGGGGAGTGTCTAACCCGTGTCGGCATTGATGGAGCGCATCGGGGCGCGCGCATTGTCTCTGGGGGTGCCGCTCGGCGTCCATGTCGACCTGACTTGGCGCTGCAACGAGCGCTGCATCCACTGCTACCTCGACCACGACGACCCGGCCGAACT
The DNA here is from genome assembly GCA_903907865.1 of uncultured Acidobacteriia bacterium. GTDB lineage: Bacteria > Acidobacteriota > Terriglobia > Bryobacterales > Bryobacteraceae > BOG-234. The sequence continues at coordinate 32,844 of CAIVPR010000158.1, read as the reverse complement.
CACCCTCGCCGAACTGAAGGGGTTGCTGGACCAGATGGCCGACGCGGGCGTCTTTTTCCTCACGCTGAGCGGCGGCGAGATATTCCTGCGCAAGGACCTGCGGGACATCGTGGCGCACGCACGCTCCCGTGCGTTCGACATCAAACTGAAGACCAACGCGATCCTGATCAAGGAACGCGACGCCGAGTGGATCCGCGACTTGGGCGTCCATCAGGTGCAGGTCAGCATCTACTCGCACCGGGCCGAGGTGCACGATGCCATCACCAAGGTGCCGGGGTCTCTGGGCCGGTCCGTGGCGGCACTCAGGATGCTGCGGGAAAAGGGCGTCCGAACGGTGATTGCCTGTGTCCTGATGACCGGCAACGCCGGCGACTATCCGGGCGTCCAGGCATTGGCGCGGGAACTCGGCGCGGAATTCACCATGGACCCGACGATCACGCCGCACCTGAACGGCGACCGGTCGATCCTGTCGCTGAATGTGGGCCAAGGCAAGTTGGGGGAAGTCTTCCGCGACTCGACGTTGGTGGGCGACGTGGATAAATTTCTGTCGGAGTCGATTCCGGTGGACGAGGACGTCCTGGACCAGACGCCGTGCAGCGCGGGCCACACTTCCTGCTACGTCTCGCCGCACGGGGACATCTACCCGTGCGTGCAGTTTCCAGTGGTTTGCGGGAATGTGCGGGAGTCGGCGTTCCTCGACATCTGGCGGGATTCGGACCGGATGCTCGAGGTGCGCGCGATTCGGACCCGCGATCTGACGACGTGTTCGTCGTGCGGCCATGCGGGATCGTGCACGCGTTGTCCTGGCCTCGCGTACATGGAAGGCAACTCGATGTACGGGCCCTCGACGGCGGATTGCGAGAAATCGTATGTGCGGACGGGGATTGTTACGGCGGGAATGCTGCGGAAGGGGACGGTCGGGGGGCTGGTGCAGATTTCCGGGCTGGCATACTGACCCGGGCCGCATTGGTCACGCGGCCCGGATCTAAGAGTGCTTACTGCGGGAACGCCGTCGGCGCAGCGATTCCGCGCCAGCCGGTTCCGCTCAGTGCCTTCATGAACGCCACAAGATCCGCCTTCTCCGCCGCGCTCAGGTTGCGCTTCTTCACGTGCGGATCGAGGTTCTTGTTCGGCGTGCCGCCCTTGTCGTAATAGTCGACCACTTCCTCCAGGGTCTTCAGGCTGCCGTCGTGCATGTAGGGGGCGGTGTGTTCGATATCGCGCAGCGTCGGGGTCTTGAATGCTCCCCAGTCACCGTCCTGCTTGGTGACCACGTAGCGGCCGAGATCCGCCTCCGGCTTGTCGATTCCCATGCCGATGTTGGTATACATGTTCGACGTGAAGTTCTGGCCTTCGTGGCAGGCGTCGCATTCGGCCTTCTGGAACACGTGGTATCCGCGGATGGCGGCCTGGGACATGGCGGTTGCCTGTCCGGCCTTCCATCTGTCGTACGGTGAGTTACCGGAAACCACCGTCCGTTCGAATGTCGCGATGGCCTTGGCCACCCGGTCGGCGTTGATCTCGCCGTCCCCGAAGGCCTTGCTGAACAGCGGCTTGTAGCCCGCGATCCCGTTCAGCGTCTTCACCATGCCATCCAGGGAATTGCCCATCTCGATGGGATTCTGGACCGGTCCGAGGGCCTGCGCTTCCAGCGACGGCGCTCGTCCGTCCCAGAACTGCGAGTTGCTCCAAGCCCTGTTGAGGACGGTAGGAGCGCTGCGACCGCCCTTCTGGCCGCTGATTCCGGTGGAGACGGGTGCTCCGTCGGTAAAAGCGAATTTCGGGTCGTGGCAAGTGGAGCAGGCCACGGTGCCGTCCGCCGAAAGACGTTTGTCGAAGTACAGCGTTTTGCCCAAAGAAGCCTTTTCGGCGGAATAGGGGTTGTCCTTGGGCCAGATGATGGGCAGCAATCCGAGTGGCTCCTTGGGAGCCGTGGCCGCGGTGGCGGCTGCAAATAGAAGAGCGGCCGGCGCGAGAACGCCAGCCGCCGCAAGAACCTTTTTCATATCGGGTTCGATGCCTGGAACTACTTCTTGATGTAGCCTTGGACGAAGATCGTCTTCGTTCCATTGAGCGAGGTTTCGGTGCCGGTCACGGTCATGACCTTGGCGAAGTTGTCGGCAGCGGTGGCGCGGAAGGTGGTCTGGCCGTCGCGGCGCAGGTCATGCTCTTCGTCGATCAGCAGGTAGATGTCGCCCGCCTTCGTGACCAAGCCGATGGGCTGGCCGTTCGCGAGGCATTTCTTGCCGCAGGAGGAGTGCTTGTCGCCGTGCTTGCCGAGCTGCAGGTAGCAGGAGAGATCAAGGATTTCGCCGGTCACGGTGACCGTTTTGCCCGCGATGGGCTTGTTGTCGACAGCCGCGCCCTTCGTGGTGTTGGACCAGGATTCGGCGGTCTTGTCGCCGAGTTCGCCAGCCGGGGTCCAGCCGCCGGTCGGCTCCATGCCGGGTTGCAGGATGCTCTTCGGAGCGGCCTTGTCTTGAGCGAGCGCGAGGCCGGTGGACAGGGCGGCGATCGCGAGTGTGACTAGAATCTTTTTCATCGGTTTTGGTATTCCCTCTACCTACAGATTGTATACGTTTTCGCGTGTGCGTGTACGGCGGTCGTTCTGCCATACTGGAATCGACCGTCCCTGAATGAGTCTGACGATTACCGCGCCGGATATTGAACGGCAAAACGAACTCGAAAACGACGATTCGCACGAGCCCCAGTACGACGTTGTCCTGCTCGACGACGACGACCACACGTACGACTACGTGATTGAAATGCTGCAGCGGATCTTTATCCATTCCTTGGAGCAAGCACTGCACAACGCCCAGGAAGTGGACGCGACCGGGCGCACCGTGGTGATCACCTGTGATCTGCCACAGGCCGAATTCGGCCGCGACCAGATCCATGCCTACGGTCGCGACTGGCGTTTGACGCGGTCCAAAGGGTCGATGTCCGCGGTGGTCGAGCCCTCGACTGCGGCTTGAGATCCGCAGTTCCCGCGATATGTCATAATCGGCGTGTGTTAACTACACTAGCAAGACGGAGTCGGCCTGTGATGAAGGCCGTGGTTTCTGCATCCCTGGTCGCGGCCCTCGGCGCGTCATGGGCTTTTGCCACCTCCATCCCCCGAATCACCTTCGCGGAACTCACCGACAATTCCGACATGATCCTCACGGGTCGCATCGCGCGCACCTGGACGGCTTGGGATTCGGACCACAAGTACATCTGGACCCACTATGAGTTGCGTGTATCCGGTGCCCACAAGGGAGGTGCTCCGGCCTTGGTGGAATTCGCCGAGCCCGGCGGGATCGCGGGAGGCGTCGGCATGAGCATCGCCGGCACGGTCGGCTATACGGTTGGCGAGAATGTTCTGGTGTTCCTGCAGCGGATGCCAAACGGTTATCTGCGGACCACCGGCTGGGGCCAGGGCAAATACAGGGTGGACGCCGATACCCGACTGCATGAATCGCTGGCTCTTCGCGAGGGGTCCCTGGAGGGTTTGGTATTGCGCGACGCCATAACGCGCGTTTCCGCAAGAGTTTCGATGGGCAAGGCGGTGAAGAAATGAGACGGGCGCTCTTTGCAATTCTGATGCTGGGCGTGCCCGCTGCCGAAGCCTATATCCGAATCTCGTACGTAGACTCCGGTAACACGGTGCCCGTGCGTAGGCGCGACAACAAGGCTATCCAGTACTACCTCAACAGCCAAGTGGTCGCGGGCGCGTCCAGCTCCGTAAGTGGGGCCGCCGTCAAGGTCATGTCTGACGGCAGCGACCCTGTGACGGCAGCGCGCGCGGCGTTGGCGACTTGGAACGCAATCGGAGTCGACATCCATTTCCAAGCGCTCCAATCGGCCACGCTGCAACACGACGCAAGCGACGGGAAGAACGTGGTGACGTTTGCGGCCAATGCCAACGACTTGTCGGCCTTGGGGTACGCGTCGGCGCAGTCACCCGGAGCGATCGCGGTCACAACCAACAGCTGGTATCAAGCCACGGGCACCACGGCGGACGGAAAACAAGTGCAAGCTGGAGACCTGGCCGATTCCGACATCCTGTTGAATCCGGGTTACGGCTTCTCCACGGACGGCTCAACTGGTTTCGACCTCCAGACCGTGCTCACCCACGAGATGGGGCACGCCCTCGGCGCGGACCACTCGGGACTTCTTGGCACCACCATGTTCCAAGCGTCCACATTCCTCCAGCAGGGGGCACCTGCGGTCGCAAACCGCAACCAGCGCTGGCTCGGTTCCGACGAACTGGCGTTCGCGGCCTCGGTCTACCCGTTGAACGGAGCGCTCGGAACCATCACGGGCACCGTTACAGCGGCCGACGGCAGCGTGGTCCAGCGGGCCTTGATCACGGTGGCGGATACAACGGCGGGCAACATGATCGGCGGCATCACTGGTGCGGACGGAAAGTACTCGATCCAAGTGCCACCGGGTACCTACGTGGCCTATGCGGAGGCGTTGGGCGGCATAGTGGGCACGTCGAACATTGTTTCCTTCCTGATCTCGGCCCCTTCGACGGTTACCACCGGCTTCCAGCCTACCTTCGCGGGATCGGGCGGAACGCCTTCGCAGACCGCCGTGGCGGCCGGTGCGACCGCAACCGCCAACATTGCCGTGGTAGCTCCGCCTTCGGGTCTCGTCGCACCTCTGGTGGGATATGGCGCCGCTGGCGGCAAGGGCGACATTGTGAGCGCTAACCAGATCCAGGGACCGAAGATCCTCCCCTCCGGCCAGTCCTTCGACATCGCGGTCTTGGGCGGCGGGTGGGACGCAACAACCACCATCCAAGTCGTCGGACCTGGAATCAGCGTTCGGAGCGGCTCGGTGCATGTGGACACCTCGGTGAGCTTCACGCTCGGTCCTCTGGTGCGAGCCACGATTGATTTGGCTGCCCGCCAGACCCCGGCGTTGGCCTCGATTCTGTTCACGAAGGGTGGAGGGACCGTAGCGTACACGGGCGCTTTTGTGCTGGTGCCGCCGACGCCGACGTTTGTATCCAAGGGAGTGGTGAGTGCAGGCAGTTTCTTGGGACTGAATGGCGACGGAGTGGTGACTCCGGGTGGCTTGGTGACGATATTTGATGTCCCGAATGCGCCGAACCTCGGCCCGTCGTCGTTCGTCCAGCCGACACAGTTCGACGCCTACGGCAAGATTCCGACCACACTCGGGGGCGTGACCGTCACATTCGACGGGATCCCCGCACCGGTCTTCCTGGCTTGGAATCAACAGTTGAACGTCCAGGTACCGTTCGAGTTGGCCGGAAAGAAGACTACCAACGTGTTGGTGGACTACTACGGTAGCCGGAGTACGGCGGCTTCCGTCGCCGTGGCGGCCAGCCAACCGGCCCTGTTCGTATATTCCGGCGGCGCGATCGCCGGCAACCAGGACTACAGCCTGAACACTTCCACCAACGCGGCGGCCCGGGGAAGCGTCATTTCGTTATACGGTACCGGGTTGGGCAAGCTCTCCTACGATGTGCAGACGGGAATCGGAGCGCCCGGCCCGCCAGCCGGATACACGGGCGGCAACACCTGCGTCCTCGGCGGCTCCAAGAGCGTGCCGGTGGCGTTCGCGGGGTGGACACCGTCGGCGGTCGGCTTGGCGCAGTGGAGCTTTGTGATTCCGTCCGACAGCCCGACCGGGACCGTCTCGGTGAAATGCAGCGATGCCAGCGGTGCCACTACCCAAGCCGACAAGATATTCATCAAGTAGATTGGTCTTCCTGACGACCCTTGCCGTCACGGCGGGATGGGCGCAGGAGATCAACCTCTACACGGAATTCCAGCGGTTTACGCCTTACGGCGAGGTGGTCGCGCAGGACAGGGAGCCCCGTCCCCGCGAGATCATCTCGCCCGCCGTCGCACGCAACGGGCACCTGACCATAATGGCCGTAGTCACGGCCCAGCCGGGGACCACGTACTTCGTCTATTCGGCTGTCAATCCACCCGACGCGCTGGAACTCAAGGTCTACCGGGCGTACTTCGTGCGCTGCGGCAACGACTACTGTCCTGACTGGCTGGTGGAACAGAAAATGCCCTCGTTCGGCGCCATGCCGGAGTTGGCCTCTCTCTGGCCGGGCCAAACGACGCGCTGCTACGTTCTGGACATCTGGGTGCCTCCAGGAACGCCGCCGCGCCGGGTGCGGGTGGAGGCGCTGCTCAAACAGGGGATTTGGCTGGTGGCACCGATGGAGGTCCGGGTGGAAGCCCCGTTCGTGCCGGACATGGACATGGACAAGGTGCGGCGCGGGACCGAAGTTGCAGACCTTCGCGCTCCGGCCAGCGATACCGCACGTCTGCAATTGCTGCGCTACGTGAATGGACTGCCGCCGGTACTGCCGTACGGCGTGACCCGACTGCGGGATCTGATCCAGCGGAATGCCGCCGAGGATATGGCGGTGGCCTCTTCGATGGGATTCCGCCCGCCTGAGTTCAATTGGATGTCGTGGACGCCGTTCGTGTACCCGCAATTCGGGTCGGAGTGGTATTTGAGGGTAAGGGATTCAATCCTGAGGTATCATCCCTAGGATTTTGTGGGTGGGATTTTGGGAGAGGCTCCCCCCGGCTGGAATTACGGCCCTTCCCGCCAAAGAAGGACCGGACGGCAGGTAACCAGCCTGCCGTTCGCACCGAAGTGCACCGGGGGGAGCCGCGCTCAAGCCCTGCGGGCGAGCGCTGAACGGAACCGGTCCGACCGGCCCTGCCCAGGGCCGCCGTCCCGCTTTCCGTGACCCCAATCTAGCGCGGCACCCCCTCGAAAACGAACTTCCGGGTTTCACGCCGCCGGGATTAAGTCCTTTGGAATCTAGAAGTAAAATAATATTTCGGGGATCTGTGACCGTCACCGCGACTCGGTTGGCCGTACCGTGGGGCTTTCCCGGTTCCCCGAAACAAACACTCCCTTGCGGTCGTGGCTCGGCGGAATCAGCATATTGCCGAGCCGCGACCGCCAGGGAGTGTTTCTTCGCGCCCATGCGCAGCTACTCACCCAACGGGTTAACGAGGGGTGTCTGCCCAAGACTCTCGCGAAGTCGGCCCAAGCACAGGAGCCTTCCGGTTGGACTGCGCGGTTAGTTCACACCGCCGCCGATCCAGTATCCCGGTCGCGTCTTGCAAACAAGGTTGGAACGGTCAATGCCCACTTCAATCGTGTGGTACCCGCCTTCGCTGCCATTGGAAGGCTTGTAGCTGATCATGTAGTGGCTGTGGATCTCCGTGCCGATGCGTTGGACGGCATCCTCAAGGCCCTTCTGCCGGATGAAGTAAAACTCGTGGCCGCCACTCGAGCGTGCGAACTGCGTCGCGGGGTCCCTCACGAAGATCCCCTTCGCGTCCGTGTAGATCTCTTTCAGCAACGGGACGAACTGGGCGCGGTTGTTCATGCCGTACTGTTGCTCCATTGTCGTCGGGGTATTTGGGACGCCGAGCGGGCTGTTCATTACCGTGGGGTCGCGCGGAGTCGGGCGCGAATCGGGCCGGGACTCGGTCAGGCGCACCATCATCTGGGTGATGTCGACCGTATAGACAAGCGTGTTGGTGAGGTTGACGTCCATCAACGCCTCCTTCAGCCGGGTCTCACTGCCCGCGTCACGGGTTTCGCTGATGATGAGGATCACTTTGCGGTTGTTCTTCTCGCGCTTCTTCAGCATGTAGACGCCCCGGTCGACGGCGTCGATCATTCGGTTGCCTGAACTGCCCGCGTTGATCCGGTTGATGGCCAGCTTGATTTTGTCGGGATCACGGGTAAAATCCTGCATGGTCATGATGCGACCGTCGAACTTGATCACCGCAGCCTCGCCCTGGGTGCCCACGATCGTCTGGACCAAGCTGCCCAGGTGCTTGATCTGGGGCAGGATCGACTCCACACGGGCCGAGCACTGGATCGCGATCACAAGCGAGATTGGCTCGTAAGTGACGTCGACTTGGATGTTCTGCTCCTTGCCGTTGTCCCAAAGGTGGAACTGGTTGGGCTGCAGGCCGTCGACGATGTTGCCCTCCTTGTCGGTCACGAGGACAGGAGCGACAATGTTCGTGACCGTCGTCTTGATGATCGGTTGGTCCATCTCCATCGTCTGGTCCGACGTTCCCTGCGTCACCTTCGGAATTCCGGGAACCGGAACCTGGGCCGGGGCCGCGGCAACGGCCAAAATCGCCGCCGACAAAACAAAGCCAACAAATCTCATTCGGGTGCTATCTCCTGTGGGCACGGGCCTAGTGGCCGGTGCGTCCATTGATCAAGTCCAGCACGTGCGGGACCAATTCTAAAATAGCATCGAGCGATTCCGACGCCCCCTTGGGCGATCCGGGCAGATTTACGATCAGCGCGCCATTCCGCGTGCCAGCTAGCGCCCGTGACAGCACCGCGAACGGTGTTTTGGCCCGTCCCACGGCCCGCATCGCCTCGCCGAAACCGGGGATTTCACGCTCGATGGCGTCACGGGTGGCCTCCGGAGTGACATCGCGCGGCGCGATCCCAGTGCCGCCTGTGGTGAAGATGGCCTTGGCCGTGCCCCCGTCGGCCAGTTCGCGGAGTTTGGCTGCGATTACGTCGCGCTCGTCGGGCACAACCACCCGGATCGGCACGGAAAAGCCCCGTGCCTCCAGTATCGCGGCCACGGCGGGGCCGGACTTGTCCTCGCGCGTTCCTTCGAACGTACTGTCGCTGACCGTGATGACGGCGGCCGCGTGCGGGGTCATCGACGGAAATCCCCGCTCTTGCCGCCCGTCTTCTCCAGTAGATAGATGTCCTGGATCTCGATCCCCTTGTCCAGCGCCTTGGTCATGTCGTACACCGTCAGCGCCGCCACGGCTGCCGCCGTCAGCGCCTCCATTTCCACGCCGGTGGGGGCGGTGGTGATGGCCAGTGTCGTGATGCGGATGCCTTGCGACTCGATGGCGAAGTCGATGTCGACGTGCGCCAGTGGCAGCGAGTGGCACAGGGGGATCAGATGGGCCGTTTGTTTGGCGGCGAGGATTCCGGCAACCCTGGCCACACCGAGGGGGTCGCCCTTGGGGTTTTGCGGCAACGCGTCGAGCACCTGGCGCGACATTTTCACGAACGCGTGGGCGCGGGCCGTGCGCCGGGTGTCGGCTTTGGCGGAGACGTCGACCATCCGGGCCTCGCCCGCCTCGTCGTAGTGGGAAAGCTTGTCTTGGATCATCTGTTGGATTATCGGAACAATATCGGGATGGTGTCCCCTTCCTGGTATTCGGCGCGGTCGGCGTCGGCTACGAGGAAGGCGTTGGCGCGACAGAGGGCGGCAACATCGCCGGAGCCCTGCCAATCCACAGGTGTTGCCGTTCCATCACGCACTTCGGCGGGGAGGAAGCGGGTGAGGCCGGCCTTGTGGTGGAACGGTTTCGTCAGACGCGCCAGTGCCAAAGGCAGGGTCGCAACCCCGCAACCGGCCAGCAACTCCAGCGCAGCGCGGGCGAACACTTCGAAGGTCACCATGGTGGACACGGGGTTGCCAGGGAGTCCGAAAAAGAACGTGCCGCGGGCCCGACCGAATACCAGCGGCTGTCCCGGTTGGATCGCGACCCGGTCAAAGTAGAACCCTGCCCCGGCGGCGGCCAGCGCCTGTTCGACCACATCGTATTTCCCCGCCGAAACGCCGCCCGAAAGCAACAGCAGGTCGGCTTGGAGCCCCTCCTCGATTAGGACTTGCGTGGCTTCCAAGGTGTCGCGGGCGATGGGGAGCACGACGGGGTCGCCTCCGGCCCGTGCCACTTGGGCCGCAATCGACCAAGCATTGGAGTTGCGGATTTGGTGGTTGGCGGGGACCTGGTGGACGTCGACGATCTCGTCGCCGGTCGCGATGATGGCCACGCGCGGGCGGCGGTAGACGAAGACCTCGGCGTGGCCGGTCGTGGCGAGCCAGGAGATATGGGCGAAGTCGATCCGGGTACCGGCGGCGAGTACGGTTTCGCCCGACCGGGCCTCGCAGCCCAGCCGCGCAATGTGGGTGCCGGGGGCCAGATGCTTTTCGGTTGCCACGGTGGTGGTCGTGGGCCGGGTACAGTGCTCGACCATGACCACGCAGTCGGCACCGGATGGGACCGGCGCACCGGTCATGATCTCGACGGCCTGGCCTACGCCCACATGTCCGTGGAAAACCTCGCCCGCGCGGACTTCGCCAATGACGTGGAGCGTGCCGGGGATATCGGTGGAGCGGACGGCGAAACCGTCGCGGACGGAGCGGTCGAAAGGGGGGTAGTTGCGGTCGGCGGCGGCGGGTTGGGCGAGGACGCGGCCGACGGCGCTGGCGAGCCCAACCGTCTCGACGTGGGGATGGAGTGCGGCCGTTTGGACTTCGCGCTGGACGGTGGCTCGGGCTTCCGCGAAGGAGAGGGTGGGCACGACCACAATTGTATCGGGTCGGGGTCGAGGGACCATTTGAGGTGATCGGCTGGCATCGGGGAATGCTAGGATAATGCTTTGAGCAATATTGCTTTCGCTTGGGATGATCGCAAGGCTGCCGCCAATCGGGCGAAGCATGGGGTGTCGTTTGAGGAAGCCCAAACCACCTTCCTTGATGAAAACGCCCGCTTGATCGACGATCCTGATCACTCGGAGTTTGAAGCGCGATTCGTGTTGCTTGGGTACAGCTTTAGCGCGAGATGCTTGATGGTGAGTCACTGTTATCGCGAATCGGGTTCGGTGATCCGCTTGATCTCCGCCCGGCGAGCGACCAAGAAAGAAGAGCGCCAGTATTGGAGTCGGCAATGAGAGAAGAATACGATTTTTCCCAGTCCCGCAAGAATCCCTATGCGGCGAGGCTAAAGCGGCAGGTCACCATCCGGCTGGACGTTACGACCGTCGAGTATTTCAAGAAAATGGCTGCCGACATGGGCATGCCGTATCAGAACCTCATCAACCTGTTTCTGCGGGACTGCGCTGTGCAACAACGGCAACCCGTGGTCCAATGGACGCCGACACCGCCGGTTGACGCGGTGTCTTCGAAATAGCTTGCGGCCTACCTTCCCATCGACGTGAATCGACGCTAGCTAACCGCTAGTAACGTCCCCCGTCCAAGCTCCTTGGAGAAACCACTTTGGGATTGACACTATCTACAGCGGCCATCGCCTTGGCGGTCGGAGCGGCGCTCGCGCAGGACGGCTTCGAAGTCGCCTCCGTGCACCGCAATGCGGGCGGAGGCACCAACACGGGCATCCAGGTTTCCGGTGGTCGGCTGCGTGTCACCAACGGTTCCGTCAAGACACTAATCCGCAACGCGTACGGCATCCTCGCGTTCCAGTTGGCTGGAGAACCCCGCTGGCTGGATACCGAAATGTACGACATTGTTGCAACGACAGGCGTGCCCGAGGCCCTTTCCGAGGCGCAGTTCCGGTCGTTGCTACAGTCCATCTTGAAGGACCGGTTCCAGTTGAGTGTCCATTGGGAGACGAGGGAATCACCCGTCTTCGCCCTGACTGCGGACAAGGCGGGCGCAAAGTTGCACGAAGGCGGACAAGGTGGGACACCAGGCATCAACACCCGCAAGGAACCCGGGCGTGTCCACATGGTCGGCACTTCGGAGCCTCTGGCGATCCTTGCCAGCAATCTCGGCAACCAACTTGGGCGGATCGTGCTCGACCGGACGGGCTTGAGCGGCAGTTATGACTGGGTGCTCGACTGGGATCCCGATCCGACCGCCGAATCGACACGTCCGTCACTTACATCCGCGTTGCGCGAACAACTGGGGCTGAGGTTGGAGGCGCAAAAGGGGCCGATGGAAGTGCTGGTGATCGACCGGGTCGAGCATCCTTCCGAAAACTAGCGCCCGTACTGGCTCGACGGACTCCAGGTCGGTCGTTCAGGCGCATCCGCCACAGCCTCCGCCATCGCGCTGAAGAACTGGTGGAACTTGACCGCAGCGGCGAAGTCGACAGGTTGCTGGAGATCGTCCTGCGGCTTGTGGTACCGCTCTCGATACCATGCGCGGTAGATGGCCTCTTCCTTGGACCCCTTCTCGTAGCCAAAAATGAAGGCGATGCCGGGGACGCCGTTGCGGATGAAGTTGTACTGGTCGGATCGACGGAACAGGCCGCGCTCGGGCTCGTTGTCGGTCTGGATGCGGATGCCCAAGGGTTTGGCAACCTCGACCGCCGTCTTGCCGAGCGTGGATTCCTCAAGTCCCAGCGTGGTCAGGATGGTGAGCGGGAAGATTGGGCGGATGTAGTCGAGGTTGATGTTGGCCACGATCTTTTCCTTCGGCACGGTCAGGTGCGAGACGAAATAATCGGACCCGAGGAGCCCCTTCTCCTCGCCGGTATAGACCGCGAAGAGCAGGCTGCGGTGCAGTTTGCGACCGGAACGCTTCAGGTCGGCGGCGAGTTCGATCAGGTTGGCGACGCAGGCCGCATCGTCGAACGCGCCGTTGTAGAGTCCGTCGCCGTTGACCGGTTCGCCAAAGCCGTAGCCGTCGAGGTGGGCGGAGACCAGCACATATTCGTCCTTCAGAACGGGGTCGGAGCCGGGCAGCACGGCGATGAGGTTGTCCGACGAGACGGTGGATTCGCGCAAGCTGATCTTTGCCCGCAGCGTGCCCATCAGAGGGAAACTGGGCAGGGGTTTGCCTGCGGAACCCAGCTCGAGGATTTCGGCCCAGGTGTGGCCAGACCTCTTCAGGATTTCATCGGCCGCGTCCGAGTTCAGCCGCATCGAGACCCCTTCCGCCGCTACGCGCGGGCGTCCGTCGAAGGACATCACGCGGGCGTAGGCTATGGGCCAGCGCGGGGTTTCCAGCGCGCGCGGATTGTCGATAGCGATCACGCCGACGGCTCCCAGCGGCCCGATGGCGCGCGAAATCGTGGCCGCGGTGCCGGCGAAGGTGACAACGATCTTGCCTTTTAAGTCCAGACCGGCGAAGTCCTTGCCATATCCGGCGAACACCAGCGGCGCGTCGAGGTTGCCGGGAAGTCCCGTGCGGGGCGTGATGCCGATCTGGTGGTTGAGCCGCAGCGGGGTGGAGACGCCGTCGCGGACCAGTTCGAAGGATGATGCGGCGGGGTCGACGCGCAGATCCCGGAGGGGCACCGGCTGGTAGTACCCGGATTCGCCCAGTGGTCTTAGACCGGCGCGCTCGAATTCCCCGGCCACGTAGCGGGAGGCACGGCGGTAGCCCTCGGTGCCGGTGTCGCGCCCCTCCATCCCGTCGGCGGCGAGGACTTGAACGTGTGACCACCAGCGTCGAGCCTCCGGTGGCGGGTCGGCTGCAAGAGCCATCGCGGGGATCAAGGCTAGAAGCAGATGTCGGCGCATTTGCCGTATCCTAGCACTAGTGCCCCACGTGCCGACTAGTCCCGCGGAAATCCCCTTGGCACTGTTCGCGGTCTTCGTCGGCGCCCGGCTGATGCGGGAACTTTTGGAGCGTCTGGGGCAACCGGGAATCGCCGGGGAGATCCTCGCGGGAGTCCTGATCGGGCCGCATGTGCTGGGCTGGATCCGGCCCGAGGGAGTTCCGCCGGTGCTGGCGGAGCTGGGCGTGATGTTCCTGCTGTTCCGCATCGGGCTGGAAGTGAAACCGGCCGCAATGCTCAGCCTGGGGCGGACAGCCTGCTCGGTGGCGGTTTGCGGTGTGGCTCTGTCGTTCGCGTCGGCGTTCGCCATTGCTCGGGTATGGGGCCACGCCAGCCTGGAGGCCCTTTTCGTGGGCGCGGCAATCGCGTCGACCAGCGTGGCGGTTTCTGCGGAAGTCCTGGCGTCGAAGGGCTACATCTCGACGCGCGCGGGCAGGACGATCCTTGCTGCGGCGGTGATCGACGACATTTTGGGGCTGATCGTATTGGCGCTGGTTTCGAACTACGCGCGGGGCGGGGTCAATTGGCTGGACTTGGCGGGCACGGCGGGGTTGGCGGCCGGGTTCACGCTATTTGTAGCGGTTTGGGGACACCGGGCGGTCGGGCACGCGGTGCCGAGGCTCCAAGCGCAAATGCGGGCGGTGGAAGCCCAATTCACCCTGTCGATGGGGCTGTTGTTCGGCCTCGCTGTCCTCGCCGTCTGGGCGGGCGTTGCGGCGATCATCGGGGCGTTCCTGGCCGGGATGGCGCTGTCCGAGACCGTCGACGAGCGGCTGCACACGATGACGGCGGGGGTTTCGGAACTGCTTGTGCCGTTCTTTCTGGTTGGGATCGGGATGAGCCTCGATCCGGGCGTGTTCCGAGATCCTTCAACGATGGGTCTTGCGGCGGTGCTGCTGGCAGCGGCGGTGCTGGCAAAGCTCTTGGGGTGCGGCCTGGGCGCGTCGGGCTTGGGCCGCGCGGACGCGATGCGGGTCGCTGCGGGGATGGTGCCGAGGGGCGAGGTCGGGATGGTGGTCGCGGGCCTGGGGAAGAAGATGGGGTTGGTGTCGGACCCGATTTTCGGTATCATCGTGTTCCTGTCGGTGGCGACGGCGCTGGTGGCACCGCCTCTGATCCGCCGGGCATTCGATACCAAATCGGGAGTCACGGAGGAGGGCTGATGCCGGTCGGGACGAGTCGGGTTGCCCTCTGGCTGATGCCGACACCGCGACATCGGGAACAGATTCGCGCGGTGATCGAGGGCTTGGCCGCCACGTATTCGAGCTACGGCCACCAAGTCCCGGTGTTCGAGCCCCATGCGACTCTGTGTACGGGGACCCTTCCTGACGGGGACCTCGCGGAGCTGTCCAGCCAGGTGGATGCCTTTTGCGCGCGTCAACGCCAAGTGGTCCTGGCCGCGTCCAAGGGGTCGATTCCAAGGCAGCGGAAGGGCCGTTGGAGCCAGTTCCTGTTCATTCCGTTCGGTATGGATGGTGTGCCGCCGGAAATGCGCGACATAGCCGCCCTGCGATCAGCCTTTCCCGTTCTTCGCGATCCATCACTTGCGACCGACGCCGAAACCGGCGAAGTCATGCCCCACGTGAGCTTGCTCTACCACGATGGACCAAGTGATTTTCCGGGTATCGCCTCCGAGGTAGGCCGGAACTACGTCTTGCCGGACCCCGTGGTGTTTGACGAGGTGCAAGTTGTGATGCCGAGGTCGGGGGACTGGCGGGACATCCTGTCCGGACAAGGGCCGGCGTCCTCCTGGGACGCGGTGCACACGCGCAGTCTTGCGCAGGCTACAGAAACAGCCGCCAATACCAGTCCTGGCCCGCGAGCACGGTAAGAATCGCACCAGCCCCGAGGAAGGACCCGAAGGGTAGCTGATAGGTCGAGGCGTCCTTGCGGGTCGCCACGATCCACGCCAGTCCGAAGACGCTGCCGGTCACCGAGGCCAAAACGATGCTCAACAGCGCTCCCCGCAAGCCGAGGAACGCGCCGATCATGGCGATCATTTTGACGTCGCCGAACCCCAGGCCCTCCTTGTGGCGCAGTTTCTCGAACGCCCAGCCGAGGAACCAGAAAATCGCGGCGGGGAGCAGGCCGCCCATCGCCGATTCGCCGACCGCGGCCACGCGCGGGCCCGGGGCGTAGCCCGCCAGAGCGGCGACGGTCGCGAAGATGCTGTCGGAGACCGGAATGAATGCAGATAGAACCAAGCCGATCCAGAAGCCCCCGATGGTGAATTGGTCGGGCAAGAGAAGCGTTTCGAGGTCGCTGAATACCAGCCCGATCAGCATCGAAACGAATAGGCAGGACTTGAGTGTGTCCGGAGCGATGCCTCCGCTCCGGCAAATCCAAAAGAAGCATGCCGCCGTGAGCGCCTCGACGAATGCGTAGCGGGCGGAGATGGCTGCACCGCAGTTCCGGCAGCGCGCGCGTAGGAGGATCCAGCTCAGCACCGGGACGTTGTCGTACCAAGCGATGGTAGTCTCGCAACTCGGACAGCGGGAACGGGGTGACACGACCGACAGGTCGCGGGGCCAACGATAGATGCAGACGTTCAGGAAGCTGCCAATGAGGAGTCCGAAGATCCCGGCGAGGATGGCTTGCTGCAGCGGCGTGAAGACTTCGCTCAAGCCAGCACCCGCCCGTAGGCCGTGAGGGTGCCCCGCACCATGTGTTCCACCGTGAATCGTTCCACAACGGTCTGACGCGCGGCGGGTCCCATTTGTCGATCCAGGCGCGAAAAAGCTGCGGCGACAGCGTCGGGGTCGTTGGCGGTGAGTACTCCGTTCACGCCGTCTTGGATGAGTTCGGGGATTCCACCCACATTGCTGCCGATGACGGGGACGCCGTGCGCCATCGCGAGGAGAATGCCGGAACCGAGTCCTTCGGATTCGCTGAGGTAGACGAGGGCCTGGGCGGTCGGGAGGTCGGCGTCGAGGTTCCGGGAGGGCTCAATGTGAACTCCCGCACGTTTCGCGGCTTCGATGGCCAGCGCCATGCCTTTGCCGGGGTCGTCGGAATAGGGGACGAGGATGTTGGGGCCTTCCGCGGTCCGTCGTGGCATGGGTACGCCGTCGTAAACCACGGAAATCCGGTCATCAGGGACTCCGGCGGCTTGGAGCTGGGCGGCGACATGTCGGGAAACGGCGAGGAAGAGGCGGGGCCGACGGTATTTCCACAGAGATAGAAATCCCTTCTTCACGGGAAAAGCCACGCGGCGGGCCACCACTACCGGTTTTGCGCTCAGCATGGCGGCCAGGGTGTGGGTGCGGGCGTCGTGGGCATGGACCAGGTCGAAATCGCGCGAGCGGGAGCCCACACCGAAGGGCTCAAGCGTTTCCACGGCAAGCCCCTCGCCGCGGCAGAGGTTGTATAGGGGGCTGCTCCGGCGCGCCAGCAGCAGCGACCGGTGGCCCTGCTCCAATAGCGCCTTGTGGAGCCGGTAGACCTGCCACTGCCCGCCGCGCATCTCGCGGCCGCTGTCGAGGTGCAGGATCTTCATCCTTCGAGCCGCGCCTTGGCGTATTTCAGGAAGGTGTAAAGCGCCGCCATCCAGGCGATGGCAATGCCCTGCGGGCCGTCGAGGAAGCCGCGTTGCAAAAAATACATGCGGAAGAAGGTCCAAGCGGGGTCCACCAGGAGTTTGGTGATCGGGACGGCCCGGCCCCGAGCCACAATCTCTCGTGCCGCGAGCGTGGTGTACCGGTCCAGCGTGCGCGTATGTTCGGAGAGCGACGAGCAGGTGAAGTGCAATAGGTTGCCGTTCAAGTGCGCCACCTGGCCCTCGCAACGGACGCTCTCGTGGACGAATTCGCCTACCCAGCGGGCGTGACCACGATGGTAGAGCCGGATCTTGCGGTCCGGGTACCAGCCCGAGTGCAGGATCCAGCGCCCCAGGTACTGCGCCATGCGGGGGAAATCGTAGGCATCGGCGGCGGGCGTCGAGCGCTGGAGTTGTAGTATTTCCGCTTCCAGTTCCTCGGTGAGGGACTCGTCGGCGTCGATGGAGAGTATCCAGTCGTTTGCCGCTTGCTCGGCCGCGAAATTCTTCTGCCCTGCGTAGCCCCGCCATGCCTCCGTCAGCACGCGAGCACCGAGTCGGGCCGCAATCTCGCGGGTGCCGTCCGTGGAGCCGCTGTCGACCACCAGGATTTCGTCGGCACACCGGAGGCTCTCGATGGCGCGCGCGATGTTGCGCTCCTCGTTAAGCGCGACGATGGTGGCCGAAATCTTCATGGCGGATAGGCGGGCTCGGTCAGGCGGACTCGGTCATCGGCACAAGCGTGAAGCACAGGATCAGGATCACGAAAGCCACCACCGCGATCCGGACGCGGGCCGGACCGATATCGGACATGTCGTACAGGGGCGGGTGCTTGCGGGCGAACAGGAACAGGATCACAGCCCAGAAGGCCCAGCCCTGCCACAGGAGCCCCATCGGGAGCATCGCGGCGAGGATGGCGTAGGTAATCCACTTGCGCTTGTCGCCAAACAGCGCCTGCACCACGTGGCCTCCGTCCAACTGGCCCACGGGCAGCAAATTCAAAGCCGTCGCAAACATGCCGACCCACGCGGCGCGCGCCACCGGGTGCAGGTAGATGTCCGACGTCGGCACCCCCGGGAAGACCAGCCGTTGCGCGATCAACTCCAGCAGCGGCACCCCCAGTTGCAGGTTCCCCTGGTGGTTGATGCCCGGCAGCACCTTGGAGAAGGCCAGACCTACCCCCAGCGCGGGCACGAGAAAGATGAAGCCGGCGATTGGGCCCGCGATCCCGATGTCGAAGAGAACACGTTTGGCGTAGATCGGAGTGCGGATGCGGATGAACGCACCGAACGTGCCTGTGACGGGCACGGGCGAGGGCAGGAAGTAGGGCAGCGTCGCGTCGACCCCGTAATAGACGCATGCGAGGTAGTGCCCCAATTCGTGCGCCATCAGGATGGTCAGCAGTGTGATCGAGAACGGGAGGCCGCTCAGGAAGCGGGAGGGGCTGGCGAGGCCTATATCCAGCGTCTGCAGGATCCTGTCCCAATCGAAGAAGGGCAGGTTGTGGGTGAAACCGTACTGCATTTGTGCTCCGGCGAGCGTGGTGGTAAACAGCGTCGCCAGCAACAAAGCCCCTTGGATGCCAAGTTGGACGCGGCTGTGCCCCGGTTTGGGATCGTCATACTCGTCTGGCTCGACGAAGTGGGCCTGGTGGATCTTGTGGGTCGGGTCTTGTGGATGCACGGTTGCCGCCAAAAGGGTGCGGGCGGCTATTGCAGCGTCTGGAGTTCCTTGCCGGGCTTGAAACGCACAGCCTTGCCCGGGGGAATTGAGACCTCTGCCCCGGTGCGGGGGTTGCGGCCGATACCCGTCTTGCGAGGCTTCACCGTGAATACGCCGAAACCGCGCAGTTCGATCCGGTCGCCCTGCTCCAGCGCCCGCTTCATTTTCTCGAAAACGGTCTCCACCGCCATTTCGGCCTTCGTCTTGGTGATTCCGGTTCTATTGACGACTTCGTTGATGATGTCGAGCTTAATCAAACAGCCTCCCTTGGAGCGTCCGAGCGAGCGATCCTCCCAACAGATCGTCTAACCCCGACAAACCGATGATAGAATTAGGGTTATCTCGATGTCAAGCGCAATCTCGACGGTGCCCGAACAGACTGTGGATGGCGACTTGGCCCAAGACCGGGTTTCCCTCGATCCCTTGCTGTTCCGCAGGACCTGCGCCCGCTTCGCCACGGGGATCACGGTGGTTACGGTTGCTGACGGGAGCGGGCGGCCCCACGGCATGACCGTCAACTCTTTTTCATCGGTTTCGCTCGATCCTCCGCTCGTTTTGGTCAGCATCGAGCTCCGCAACTCCATTTTGGCTCACTTCACTGCCGAATCTGGCTTTGCGATCAACATCCTCGCCGAGCACCAAGAACATTTGTCGAAGCGCTTTTCCGGCCCGGCGGCCGACCGGTTCCACCGAGTGGATTGGACCGCGGGCCTCGGCGGCGCTCCGTTGCTGGACGGCGTCCTAGCCCACTTGGAATGTAGGGTGGCCAACCAGTTTCCGGCCGGAGACCACACGGTTCTGATTGGGGAAGTCCTGCGCGCCCGCTACGAGGACGGCAAGCCTTTGCTCTATTTCGCCAGCCGGTACGCGCAATTGAGGTGACCGCCGGGGGCCTTTTGGACCCCCGACCACCTAGAACGAGTACAGAAGCACGCCGGGGTTGGATATCGGTTCGCCTGGCAACGGCTCGTCGATCACCGAGCCGTCCGACGCAACCGCGACCGGCATCAACACAGGCACCGCAACCTCGCGGTAGTAGAGACCTGTGTCGCCCAGATAGATCTCCAGTTCCGAAGGCCGGGGTAACGACCCCTGGATCAAAGCTTCGGAAAGCGAGTCCTCGATGTATTTCTGCAGCGCGCGGCGCAGGGGACGGGCCCCGTAGCTGCGGTCGGCACATGTCTTTTCGAGAATGTAGCGGGCGGCCGCCGGGGCCAATGTGATCCGGATCTTCTTGGCCTCCAAGTTTTTGTTGATCCCTTCGACCAGCAGGAACATGATCTTGATCAGGTCCTCGTCTGTGAGCGATTGGAACAGGATGATTTCGTCGAGCCGGTTGAGGAATTCCGGATTGAATGCCCTCTTGACCTCGCCCCGGACCTGGTCCTCGATCTTGGCCAACTGGCCGTCGGCGTGCGGTGCCTGGAAACCCAGATTCCCCTTCTTTTCGAGGAAGCGCGCCCCAAGGTTGGACGTCATCACGATGATGGTGTTCTTGAAGTCGATCTGGTTGCCCAGTCCGTCCGTCAATTGCCCGTCCTCGAAAACTTGCAGCAGGATGTTGAAGATATCCGGGTGCGCCTTTTCGATCTCGTCGAGCAGGATGATGGAGTAAGGGGAACGCTTCACGCGCTCGGTCAACTGGCCGCCCTCCTCGTAGCCGACATAGCCGGGGGGCGAGCCGATCAGCTTCGAGACCGAATGCTTCTCCATGAACTCCGACATGTCGAAGCGGATGAGGCTCTTCTCGCTGCCGAACAGGAAGTTGGCCAGGGCGCGGGCCACCTCTGTCTTGCCGACGCCCGTGGGTCCAAGGAACAGGAACGAGCCTGCCGGACGGCTGCTGGACTTCAGCCCGGCACGCGAACGGCGGATGGCGCGGGCGAGGGCGGAAATCGCCTTCTCCTGGCTCACGACCCGGCGATGGAGTTCGTCCTCGATGCGGAGGAGTTTTGCGATTTCCTCTTCCTTGATCGCCGTCATCGGGACGCCCGTCCAACGCGCTACGGCCTCCTCGATGTCGTCCTTGGTGACGATGCCGGTGGAGGAATCGTCCAAGTTGTACTTCTCCCGCAGGATGCGCTGATTCTCGCGTTCCTTGCGCTCCTCGTCGGAGTAGAAGCGGGCCTTTTCGAATTCGTGGTTGGCGATCGCGTTCTCCATCCGGTGGACGATGAACTTGATGCGCTTTTGGATGTCGTTGAGGTCGGTCGGCAGAGTGGTCTGGCGCAGCTTGACGCGCGCCCCCGCCTCGTCGATCAAGTCGATGGCCTTGTCCGGCAGGTAGCGGTCCGGGATGTAGCGGCTCGAAGTGTGGACCGCGGCTTCCAGCGACTCGTTGGTGTAGCTGACGGCGTGGAACTTCTCGTACCGGTCCTTGATCCCGTACATGATCTTGATGGCGTCTGCCTCGTTGGGCGGCGGCACCTTGACGGCTTGGAACCGGCGTTCGAGGGAACGGTCCTTCTCGATGGACTTCCGGAATTCGGCAGGGGTGGTGGCCCCGATGCACTGGATTTCCCCGCGCGACAGAGCGGGCTTCAGGATGTTGGCGGCGTCGAGCGATCCCTCGGCGGACCCTGCGCCCACCAGCGTGTGGAGCTCGTCGATGAAGATGATGGCATTCTGGTTGTCCATCAACTCCTTCATGATCGTCTTGAGGCGTTCCTCGAATTGGCCGCGGTACTTGGTGCCGGCCACGATCAACGAGAGGTCCAGCGCCAGGATGCGCTTGTCGGCAAGGAACGACGGAACATCACCCTCGGCGATGCGCTGCGCCAAGCCCTCGACGATGGCCGTCTTGCCGACGCCGGGTTCGCCGATCAGCACCGGGTTGTTCTTGGTGCGGCGGCAGAGGATCTGGATGACACGGTCGAGTTCGCCGTCGCGACCGACCAGCGGGTCGAGCGAACTGTCCATCGCCGCCTGGGTGAGGTCGCGGGAGAATTCGTTGAGAAGCGAGCTTTCCTTCGGGCGGTTGGAAGCGGCGCGCTCCGATTGCGAGCGCTGCAGTTCCTCGCGGATCGTGGAAAGCCGGAGCCCGCGCTCATGCAGGATCTCTGCCGCGAAACATTTTTCCTCGCGCAGCAGGCCGAGCAGCAGGTGCTCGGTGCCAATATGCTTGTGGTTGAGCCGTTCGGCTTCCTCGGCACCATAGGCCAGAACCCGCTTGCATTCGTGGCTGAGCGGGAGATCCACGGACGTGGACACCTTCTCGCGGATCGTGGTGTGTCCCTCGATCTGCTTGCGGATCACGTCTACGGCGTTGTTGGACCGGAGGAAGCGGTTGGCTAGTTGCTTGTCTTCCCGAAGGAGGCCGAGGAGCAGATGCTCGGTCTCAATGAAAGGGCTGCCGAACTGGCTTGCCTCGTACCGGGCGAAGAAGATCACCCGCCTGGCTTTTTCCGTATATCGTTCAAACATCGGTTCGCTGCCCCCTACCCTTCCAAGATACTCTCTGTTTCCGTTTCGATGCAAAAGAGCCCTGATCGATGCTCAAAAGGGTCGGCCGGGAGTTCGGCTCGCTGCTCACGGAGTAACAGGACGCAGGGAACCGGCGCGCAGTTCCAGTGCCCGGTCGCACCGTCGGGCAAAGCGCGGATTGTGGGTCGCGATGATCGAAGTGAGCTGGCGGGCGCGGGCGAGCCCGGCCAACAATTCGAACACCGCCTCCGACGTGGTTTCGTCCAAATTGCCCGTCGGTTCGTCGGCCAGCAGCAGGGAAGGGCTGCCCGCCAGCGCGCGGGCGATGGCCACCCGCTGCTGCTCTCCGCCCGAAAGTTCGCCCACCCGGTGTCCCCGGCGGTCGGCCAGACCGGTGTCTGCCAGACCTTGCGCCGCCACCCGCGACGCGTCGGAGCGCCCGACTCCCCGCACCAGCAGCGGCATCATCACGTTTTCCTCCGCCGTAAACTCGCGCAACAGATAGTGGTGCTGCCAGACATAGCCCAGTTCGCGGTTGCGGAACTCGGCCAACTCGCGTTCGGAAAACGAATCGATGCTCCGCCCCTTGTAAAGTATGGAGCCCGAAGTGGGCGAGTCGAGTCCGGCGATCAGGTGCAAGAGTGTGCTCTTGCCCGTACCGCTGGGTCCGGTGATCGCGACCATCTCGCCCCGTGCCACTTCCAAGTCCAAGGCCGAAAATACCCGGAGGTCCGCCTCGCCCGAGCGGTAGGCCTTGAAGAGATTGTGGATCTTCAGCAATCCCAATTGTCGCCTGGCTCTTCCGAAACATCGCACCTCCGGCCGCGCCCCGCTGGTTCCGGATCTTGTGGGCCGCGTGCCGCGCGACTCGTGCGCTTTGGTTCCCCGTCATCTGCGTGTCTATCGGCAGTTCGCGCGACTTTCATTAGGCCTGCCCCAAGAAAAAACTGATCGTGCTAACCTAAGGTTGCATTCGGGCTGAGTGCGCCGCTCCGGCGCGCCCGCCAATCCATCCAGAGGTCTCCGTGTCGGATCATCTAACGCGCAAAGAGTTGAAGCAGGACAATGTTGCGCAAACTGTAGGGGCAACCTTCGGGTTCCTCACCACCCATCGCCCCCAAATCATTCGCTACGGCGGTGCCGCGCTGGCCCTGATCGTGGTCGTCGGGCTGGGAGTTTACTATCGCAACTATACGCGGGACGCCCGCCAGTTGGCGCTCGCCGACGCGATCACGCTCCAATCGGCACCGGTCGGCGCTCCTCCCCAGAACGGCGGCGTGAGCTTTCCCACGGAAGCCGCCAAGAAGGAAGGCGTGGTCAAGGCCTACACCAAGCTCTTCGCCGATCACGCGGGCTCAAACGAGGGCTACCTCGCCGAGTACGCCTTGGCCGCGATGGACGTGGATGCCGGCAAGCTCGCCGACGCGCGCAAGAAATACAGCGACGTCGCCGCAGGTGCCGACTCCAATTACGCCTCGCTGGCCAAGCTGGCGCTGGCGGAAATCAATTTCGCCGAAGGCAAGAACTCCGATGCCAAGTCCATCCTGAAGGAACTGGGCGACAAGCCCACCGATCTGGTATCGAAGCACCAGGTCGACTTCACCTTGGCCCGCGGCATCATGTCCACCGAGCCCGCCGAAGCCCGCAAGCTCTTGATTGCATTGGCCGAAACCAAGTCGGACATCAGCCAGTCCGCGGTTACGGCGCTCGGCGAACTGCCGCCCCAGTAGATTCGTATCCCCACATGCTCGGGCACCTGCGCTTTCCCGTGGAATCCTCCCGGGGCCGGCGATACCCGGAGCCCGAGCACCCCTATCGCGACGCATTCCAGCGCGACCGCGACCGCATCATCCACAGCCGGTCCTTCCGCCGCCTCGAGCAAAAGACCCAGGTCTTCGCCCCCTCCCTCTCCGACCACTTCCGGAACCGTCTCACCCACACCATCGAGGTTTCCCAGATTGCCCGTACCATCGCAGGGGCGCTGGGCCTCAACGAGGATCTAACCGAGGCGCTCGCCTTGGTGCACGATGTCGGCCACCCCCCTTTCGCCCATGCCGGCGAGACAGCCTTGAACCGCATCATGGCGCGCTACGGGGAATCCTTCGACCACAACCTCCAGTCGCTCCGCGCCGTGGAATCTCTCGAACGCCGTTACCCCCGCTTCCCCGGTCTCAACCTCACTTTCGAGGTCCGCGAAGGCACGGCCAAGCACTCCCGCGACTTCGAGCCGGGCGAGTTTCCGATTCTGGACCAGTATCTGCCAGGATTGCGGCCCCCGTTGGAAGCGCAGTTGATCGACTTGGCCGACGAGGTCGCCTACAACACCGCCGATTTGGACGACGCCTGCGAGTCCGGCCTGCTTGCGCCGGAAGACGTCGCCGACGAGGTTCCCGCCTATGCCGACATCCTCGACACAGTCGACACCCAGTTTCCGGGGGCGTCGAACCGGGAGCGTTTCCAAGAATCCGTCCGAATGCTGGTGGACCACTTGGCATCGGGTCTCATTGAGGGCACCGTCCGGGCCGCGCGCGCGGCTGACGTGGCGGATGTCGACGCGGTGCGGCAGTATCCAGAACGGCTCGCGAGGTTCACCTCCGGGGCGGGGGAGACCAGCGCGCAGATGAAGCGGTGCTTGAACCGACGCGTCTACACCTCGGATGCCTTGGCCGCAGACCGACAGGCCTCCATCGAACGCTTGACCCGCATGTTCGAACGGCTGATGGAGGACCCGGAGGCTGTTTCGGGGGTCGATTTGGAGGAGATCCCCCGGCACCGTGCGGTGTGCGACTTCATCGCGGGCATGACGGACCGCTATTTCTTCCGGATTTACGAGCTGCTCTTCGGGCCAGCCTAGTCGTCGGCCTGGGAGTGGTTGGACAATTCCGCCTCGCGGACGATGTAGTTCTTCAGCAATTGCCGGCAGAGCTCGGCCCCCAGCTTTTCGGGTTTTTCCTTGGCGTCGTGTTCCACCTTCACCTTGATAAACAGGTACGTGCGCATTCCTTCTTATACTAGTGGGTTGACAACAACGACTGGAATCGTGGTGTTTGGACATGGATCGAGTGTGGCTACGGCCAACGACTCGGTCCGGGTGGTTGCGGCGATCGCGGCCGCCAAGGGGGGCTGGGATCTCTATGAGACCGCGTTCCTGGAGGTCGATCCGCTGCTGGGGGAGGCTGTCGGCAAGCTCGTGGCCGGAGGCGCGACGGAGATTCTGGTTCTGCCCTACTTCCTGACTTTGGGAATCCACCTGCGGCGCGACCTTCCCGCAATCGCGGCGGAACTGGAGCGGACGCACGGGATCGCCATCCGGATTGCGCCGCCGCTCGACGGGCATCCTTCCTTGGGTGCGATTCTGGTGGACCGAGCCGTCGAAATGAGTTCCGAGGCCGCCAAGTGAAGGCCCGGCTGCAGGGCTGGAAGGAACTGGCTCCCGGAACGAGGCATTTCGAATTCGTCGTGCCCGGCTGGGACGGCGCTTTCGAACCGGGCCAGTTCCTGTCGCTTACCCGGCGCGATGGCGACACCGAAATCACGCGAGCCTATTCCATCGCCTCCGAGCCCGACGGCGACAGGTTCGCGCTGTGCGCCAATCTGGTCCCCGACGGGAAGTTCTCGCCGTTCCTGTTCGGCATGGAACCGGGCGACGAGGTCTCCGCAGTCGGCCCCTACGGCACCTTCAACCTGCGGCCCAAGCCCGTCGATTCGATCTTCGTCGCGACAGGCACCGGGATTGCCCCGTTCCGGTCGATCCTGCGCGCCCGGCTGGGGTCCCATCCGGAGGTCGGGATCGTGCTGGTGTTCGGCGTCCGCCACCCGCAAGGGCTGCTCTACGACGAGGAACTGCGGGATTTGGCGCGCCGGTACCCGAACTTCGAATATCGGCCTACGGTGACGAGGCCGGACGCCGATTGGAGGGGCCGTACGGGCCGCGTCCACGACCACGTCCTGGACGCCTTGGGGGACCGTCGGGACATGGACATCTACATCTGCGGCCTGCGCGACATGGTGGACGAACTGCGCGCGCGGCTCAAGGCGGTCGGCCTGGACCGCAAGCGCATGGTCTACGAGCGCTACGACTAGCTTCCGTTGTGGGGCAGGTTGCCAACCTGCGACGGGGTCTCCAATCGCAGACCTGAGCCGGACTTATCCAGGTGGTCCCTCGTCTGCAAACCGTCGCCACTGGTCGACACCGCCACGCGCCCTAAAGCGCGGGTATCTCCCCGCCGGCCCCCCACACAACACGAACCCCAGAGCCCTTCTTCACCCCCCCCAAATTCCCCCGCCATATATCCTAATTCTTTGCCATGCCCGCACCACCCAAGGCCGACCAGCCCCTCCCCTCCTACGTCCTCCGCATAAAGGGCAAGCGCTCCGGCTCCCCCCGCGACCACTTCCTCGGCTCCGCCGTCCGCATCCGCCACGACCTCGTCCTGACCTGCCACCACGTCCTCCATCCAGAAAACCAAGCCCCTTTCTCCTCCCTCTGGCTCCACCTCCCCGGCCAAGCCCAACCCGGCGACGCCAACGCCATCCGCGCCACCATCCTCCTCGAGGACCCCGGCTCCGACCTCGCTCTCCTCCACCACGTCAAACCAATCGCCGACCCCCTCCTCCCCCACTGGGACTTCCCCGATCCCGACCGCATCCCCGAAGTCTGGCTCCTCGGCTTCCCGCACGACACCCCCTACCAGAACCTCCGCACCGTCCTCAAGGCCGACACTTTCTCCATCGAGGTCTCGGGGTCCTCCGAACCCGGCATCAGCGGCGGCGTCGGAGTCGTCTCTCCCAAGAAACTTGCGCCCCAACCCTTCTGCGTCGGCCTCGTCGCCCAAACCCGCCCCACCGTCAACACCAAACTGATCGCCCTCCCGGTAATCGAAGCCTTTCTCGCCAGCTACACCGGCTCCCCGAGAATCGAACTCCCCCGTCCCGCGCCGCCACCCCCTTCCAAACCATCCACCCGCCCCGCCAACCCCGCCAAATACATCGCCGACCTCTGCCCCCAGACCGCCTACATCCAACTGGGCTTCGAAGGCGGCTCAGGCGGCCTCCTCCCCGCCGACGTCGACATCCAATCCCTCTGGGTCCCCGCTCGCACGTCCCAATCCGAATCCCTCTCCACGAAGGCAACCAAGAAAAAACAACCAAAATCCATCCCCCAATCCGCCGAACTGGTCGACGTGGTCAACCGCGAGCGCGTCGTCGTCGTGGTCGGCGACGCCGGCACCGGCAAGTCCACCTTCCTCAAGCGCATCGCCTTCGCCATGCTGCGCCGCAACCACTCCGTCCCCAAGCGCTTCCTCCCCAAGTCCGGCAAGGAACCTCTCAACGTCCGCTACAAGGGCCTTCCCCTCTGGCTCCCCGTCAAGGAATTCGAACCCCACCTCGGCAAGCTCTTCCCCTCCGACCCGCCCAAGGCCCCCGACCTCGCCTGGCTCTGCGACTACTTCGCCATCCAAAGCCAAACCTCCGGCTGGGGCCTCGACCGCCAGTTCTTCCACGACGCCCTCTTCGACCCCCAAAACCTCCTCCTCGTCGACGGTCTGGACGAGGCCGCCCCCCGCTGGCGGGTCCTCCTCTCCGACCTGTTCCGCCGCTGCGCCGACACCTACCCTTGCGGCCTCGTCCTCACCCTCCGCCCCGAGGTCGAAAACGACCAGATCCGCCTTCCCGGCCACCGTTTCCCCATCCGCGAACTCCAAAACCCCGAAATCGACACCTTCGTCCAGCTCTGGACCCGCATGGTCAAGTCCCACGACCCCAAGACTGCCGACGACCACGCCGAAGCCCTGCGCGAAAACCTCCGCCGCCCCGCCATCCGCACCATGGCCCGCAATCCCCTCATGTTGACCCTGCTGGCCACCGCCACCCGCAACCGCCCCGGCTACCGCCTTCCGGAACAACGAGCCGAACTCTACGACCTCATCGTCACCGAACTCAGCCGTCGCCGCCCGGACAACCAGTTCCCCGGCATCGCCTTCCTGCAACACCTCGGCAACTTGGGCCTGTCCATGTCCACCCGCACCACAGACAGCCCCTACAAGCTCGGCCTCCGCGACGCCGCCGAAATCGTCGCCAAGTCCCTCCGCGACCCGGACCTCGAACGCGCCGAACTCTTCCTTGAGCGCGCCGAGCACAACACCCGGCTCATCATCACCAGCCGCAGTTCTGTCACCTTCCGCCACCGCAGCTTCCAGGAATTCCTCGCCGCCCGCCACTTCTGCAGCGACCCGGACTGGAACATCGTGACCCGCCTCCTTGAAGCCCGCGAAGCCCCGGAACTGCTGCGCCTCGTGGCGGGTTACTTCAAGATCAAGGGTGCCGATACCGCCCTCGACAAGATGTTCCACCATTTCCTTGCAACGGTCGGGAAGAGCTTCGAGGCCGATGCCTACCTCGCTGGCATGGTCGGCAGCATGCTCAACGACCTCGCTCCCATGTCTTACCGGATGGATCCCGGACTCCAGAAGCTCTGGAACACCCTGCTGGACCGCGTCATGGTCATTTTCCGGGACGACGAAACCTCCCTGCGTGAAGCCGCCCGGATTCCCCTCAAGGACCGCGCCGCTGCCGCCGAAGCGCACGGCCAAGCCGCCCTCGGCCATGCGCGCGACTCCCGCCTGCCCCTGCCTGACGACAAGCACTACTGGGCCCTCGTCCCGGGTGGTGAATTCTGGATGGGAGCGCAGTCCAAGGACGAAACCAAACAGGATTACGATCCCAAAGCCTTCCCCGACGAAGACCGTCTCGCCAACCGGTGCCCCAATCCCGTCCCCATTGCGACCTTCGAACTTGGTCGATTTCCGGTCACCGTCTACGAGTACGACAAATACTTGGAAGTGCAGGGTTTGGAACCACACCCCAGCATGGAGTTCGAGGAGCAACGCAAGCACCTGGCCCGGCCTGTCGTGAAGGTGACTTGGTACGAGGCCGATGCCTACTGCCAGTGGGCCGGGGGCCGCTTGCCAACGGAGGAGCAATGGGAGTTCGCCGCCCGCGGTTCCGACAGCCTTCGTTTTCCATGGGGCAACACCCCCACGCCCGAGGAAGACGAAAACCGCGTCAATGGCTTCAACCGTATCGGAGTTCCAGCCCCGGTCGGTCTCTTCCCCGCGGGGCAGAAGGGCGGCATCCACGACCTGATCGGCAACGTCCTCGAGTGGACCGATAGCTCATATGAAAACGAGCGAAGCGAGCGGAAATGCGTCCGGGGGGGCTCGTTCGGCTTCTGTGCGAGGTATCTCCGGGCGGCCTTTCGCGACGACGTTGGGCCGGGTGGGCGGAACCTCAGCCTCGGGTTTCGTTGTCTCCGGGAAGTTCTCACTTGATACTTTTTTCTTTTCCCTTGTCGTTTTTTGTGTAGGGCGGCCAATTCTGGCCGCAGCCGACTTTCAGTCGGCTGTTCAGCATACCCGCCGACTCGTGGCGCACGCACCCTCGAAAAACACGCCCCGTGGGCTTTCATTCCCATTCCTTGCGGGCCGGCCCGATAGGGAACAATCCTGCGTGCCGCGTCGACAATCCTGTCGACGCCTGTTCTTCGATTGGTTGCGGCCCCTCTGCCTTGCGGTTAGGGCATTTTCGCTATTGCTGCAGCCTCCGGAACTTCAGGATTACCTGTTTCAGGGCCGCGACAGGCATGGAGTGCCCATGGACCTGCGGCCCACCAATTCGGATGAAAGGCGGCTGCGCCGTGTGTAGGGCGGCCATTCCTGGCTGCGAGGTGGCTTTCAGCCGCCTCATGCGCCGCAAGGCGCAGGTTGCTGGCCCAGCCTGTTTGGATACGTCGGGCCCCTCTGCAAAAAATAAGTGGCATTGGGCAAGAATGCCCGCCTTACAACCGGCACCCCGGTGGTCCGAAGCATCAACTTTCAACGGAGCGGTACTTCAATCAGCGCGGTGAGCCTCAACGTGGCCGAACCCTACCAATGCGACGGTCTCGAAGCAGGAATTGAGGGACTTGGCGAGATGGTCGAAGAAGCTGGGCGCGATATCGACCAAACTCCGAAGGCTGCACCGGGCAAAACAGGGTGACGTCGCCTGGCGGCTGCTGGCAGGCGCGGCCTTTGTTCAATTAGGATTGGCTCGAATTGGTGGCCGGGTTCCAGCCCCGGACACACCACCGCGGCCAGCCGTGGCCGGGCTAGACGTGCAGGAGTTCGCGCGCCATGTCGTTAAACGGCACCGCGCCGATTTCCGGCATCACGATGGCCTTCCCGCGCTTGGTCCTGGCCGCGAATGACGGGATGGTACAACCCACCACCCGCCCGGTGTGCTTGTCGACCTTGAGGATGTCGCCTTCGTTGTTCTCGACGAAAACGTACTGGTCGGGGGAGGTCTTGTCGAAGGCGACGTACAGAACATCCGCGATCTTGTCGTAGGAGATCGTCATGGCTTGTCCTTGCCTTTAGTATAGATTGCCGGACCGAGGTTTGGTCTTGTGTAGGCCGGTTCGATGGGATAGGCGGTTACAACCAGACCCGTGCTGGCACCCTTTGGAAACAGCATGTTGTCGTATCGAACCAGAACCCGAACCCCCGCGCCTGTGGGCCCCTGGCCCTGGTCCGACACAAATGCGAGGCTCTTGGGGTCCGTGGTGCTGGGATGGACAAGGTACGGGTCCTCGATGATGCTCTTGACGAGATTTTCGTAGCCGAGCATTTGCGGGTGGTTGTCGGGAGCGCAGATGTGGACGTCCCAAGTCTGCTGGTAAAGAACCACCTGGTTGCCGATGTAGTCCTGCGCGGTGAAGACTGACGGCCTCTTTGGCTTTGCCACGGCTACCCCTGTTGCGGCTGATCGGCATCGCTGAGCATCTTGGCGAGTTCTTGATCCAATTGCCGCTGATGGCTTGATGCGACGGCTTCGAGGTTTTTCGCGTTGAGTTCCAAGACGCGCATCATAGTCGTGAAGGCGGCTTTAGGCAGCACGACGTTCGCACGGCGAAGAACCCTAAACCTGTTTCCACTTTCGATGACGACCTCGTTGAAGGCCAGACGGACGTCGACGAGGTTCATCGAAAGGACCTCGACGCTGTTCGAGTAGACGCTGGGTATGGCGTCCGCGTTCTCAACCAGCGGAAGGTTTTGGGGCTGCGGTGATTCCGGCTTGCGCTTTGAGGCCATGGCGCTATTCTACCCAAGGGTTTTAGCCACCGCAAGGTCAAGGGTCGGTGTTTGGCCAAGGCGTCGCGGAAATGCGTTCGGGGTGGCGCGTTGTACAACGTCGCGAGGGTTCTCCGGGCGGCCTTTCGTTCGCTACGACTTTGAACCGGGAGTACGGGTCACTTACCTGGGGTTTCGTTGTCTCCGGGAAGTTCGCCCTTGATTCGTTGCTCTGTGCCTTTTGTCCCTTCTTCTGTTCCCCTTATGCACCTCCATTGTGGGTAGGCTGGAAGCCCGCGCGGCGGTCGCCGACCGGCGCACGCGCCTTGAAGGTGCCGGAGTTCGATTCAGCGACCACGTGCGTCGAGGAGATTCTCGACGCGGCACGCAAGCTTGTTCGGGCCAACCCGCAAGGAATGGGAATGAAAGCGACGGGTCATGTTATTCGATGGTGCGCGCCGCGCGGCCGTGCAAGCCGCCTTTCATCCGGATTGGTGGGCCGAAGGCCCCCGTCCTCGCTCACCCTGCGAAAATATCCCTATCCACCCATGCCCCCCTACAAGATCCGTGACGACGCCCCGCCCGTCGTCCAAAAAACCTACACCTTCGCCCTCTGGCTGGTCCGCAAGGTCGAGAACTTTCCCCGCTCCTACCGCTTCACCGTGGGCGACCGCCTTACCGCCCAGGCCCTCGACCTCCTCACGGTCCTCGCCGAAGCCGCCTACTCCCGCCGCAAGGAGCCCCTTCTCGAAACCGCCAGCAACAAACTGAACTCCATCCGGTTCCTCGTCCGCATGGCCCGCGATCTGGACCTGCTGACTGTTGAGTCCTACGGCTTTTGCGCCCAGAACCTGGAGGAACTCGGCCGCATGGTCGGCGGTTGGCGCAAGTCGGCGATCGCGGCGCCTGCCCACCCGTGAAACGCGCCGCCAACCTCTGGCCGCAGCTGACCAGCTTTGAAAATCTCCTCGCCTCCGCCCAGGCCGCCGCCGCAGGCAAGCGGAGCCGCCCGGATGTGGCTGCCTTTCTTCTCGACCTCGAACCAAACCTCGTCCGCCTCCAACGGGAACTGCTGGACGGCACGTACAGGCCCGGGCCCTATCGCACCTTTGAAATCCGGGAGCCGAAACCCCGCCTCATCTCCGCAGCCCCTTTCCGTGACCGTGTCGTCCACCACGCTCTCACGCGCATCCTGAACCCGGTTTTCGAAAAGCGCTTTTCCCCTTTCTCCTTCGCCTGCCGCGAGGGCAAGGGCACGCACGCCGCCCTCTCGGTCGCCGAGGCCGCCTGCGCCCGATATACCCACGTCCTCAAATGCGACATCCGCAAGTACTTCGCTTCCATCGACCACCAAATCCTCAAAACCAAGCTGGCCGGAGCGGTCAAGTGTCGCCAAACCCTCGCCCTTGCGGGCCTAATCATCGACGGCTCCAATCCCCAAGAGGACGTCCATTTCCTCTTTCCCGGCGACGACCTTTTCACGCCCTTCGAACGCCGCCGCGGCCTCCCGCTCGGCAACCAGACCTCCCAATTCTTCGCCAACGTCTATCTGGACGGCTTCGACCAGTTCGTCACCCGCCGCCTCTGGCCCGGCGCCTATGCCCGGTATGTGGATGACTGTGCGCCACGAGGCGCGAAGGGGCTAACCAGCCCTGCAGCGATGTGCTGCTGAACCGATGAGGGGAGGCCCCTCGGAACCGGCTTGCAGGAGCGGGTTCCAAACCACCTCCGGCGGCTGTGGTCAAAAGCCATGGTC
>CAIVPR010000157.1 GCA_903907865.1 uncultured Acidobacteriia bacterium | reverse complement strand
TCCCGAACGCTTCGTCCGCCGTCCGCCCCAACCACCACCCGTTCCCAGGGAGGCCTGGATCAATAGACCAAAGACCCCGGACAACAATACTCAGTAAATTCGGCTTCGGGGTGTCTCAAAGTGCTTGACATGTTCCGGGGCGACCGCAACATTCTGCTTCAAGATCCTCAGAGCCCAAATGCACCTTAGGGAGCAGAATCTTCACCGGAGGAGGATCCTTAAAGCCATGCCGATTTTCTTGGAGGCAGCATCCACGCCTGAGCACAAGTTGGTCATGCTGACGAAGGTCCTCGACTCGATCGCGGTCTTCGGGAACTCCGGCCTCCTGTCAGAGAAAGAGGATAATGTGTCCTTGGCGAAGCTAGTGCTAGATCGTCTCATGCGCCCCGGCTCGGGCAAGTCGGAGTAGATTTGCCATCAGCCTGAGGCTTTGCTAGCATAGCCATGTGCGGGTGATCAGCAAGAACGTGCTCCTCGAACGCTCGGCCAAACACCCCGATGCCCGGAGCGCGCTGCAGGTCTGGCTGGACACGGCGGAACGTGCGGACTGGCGTTCGTTGGAGGACATCCGCCGAACGTTCCCAAGCACAGACATGGTCGGTCCCTTGGCCGTATTCAACATCAAGGGGAACCGATATAGGCTGATCGTCCGAATGGCTTTTCACGCCCGCAAGATCTACATCAAGGAATTCTTGACACACGGGGAATACGACAAGGAGTTCTGGAAGAAATGGCTGTGATCGAAACCACTCCCTACGGAGAACTGTTGGCCGCGAGCCTGCCTCGCGTGATAGGCACGGAGGCAGAGCACCGCCGCGTAACCGCCATCATGGAGCGGCTCGACACGTTGCCTAACCCTACCGCCGAAGAGCAAGAGCTGTCCGAGCTCCTTACGCTGGTGGTAATGGAATACGAACGTCGGTACGATCTCGGACACGCCAGCCCGCTGGACGCCCTGAAAGAGTTGATGGAAATCCGCGACTTCGGCGAATGTGACCTGATTCCCGTGTTTGGATCCACGCTGGATGCCAACGACATCCTCAACGCAAGACGCAAGATCAGCAGGATAGAGGCGCATCAACTCGCTACGCTCTTCTGCGTCCCCACCAGCCTATTCATCTGAGTTCGCTTTGTAGCGGATCGCCCAGAGCAACCTCCACAGGATAGGCTCTCGTCGGAAACCACGATGTCCCCGGACCACCTCCCCCCGCGCAGATGAGCAGGTCGATTTCGTAGCCGCTGGCCGCTTTCCGCAATTTTGGCCCAGTCGGTACGTCCCCGCGCCCCAATGCCCCCGCACCCCTTCCCAACCTGCACACTTGCGTCCCGAATCGATATCCTATATACTTGATAGACATAGTATGCATTCAAGAACTGCCGCCTCCATCCTCCTGCTGCCCCTCGTCCTGTCAACCGCCGCGTTCTGCCAAGTCGGCACCGCGACCCTGACCGGCTCCGTGAGCGATGCCACGGATGCGCCCGTCCCCACTGCCGCAGTCAAGGTCACAAACATCGAATCCGGCGTCTCCCACAACGCCAGCACAAATCAAAGCGGTCTGTGGCGGTTGAACTCGCTGACTCCGGGCCGCTACAAGGTGGAGGCGTCCTTGAAGGGCTTCGACACCGCCGTACGTGAGGGCATCACCCTGTCCACCGGACAAACCCTCGCCGTCGACCTGAAGCTTCAGGTCGGACAACAATCACAATCGGTCCTCGTAAACGAGCAGGCCGCTCTGACCGAAACGCAAAGCGCCAGCATTTCGCAAGTGGTCACGCAAGACTACATCCAAAACCTTCCCCTACCGAATCGCTCGGCCAACTCGTTGGTCACGCTCTCCCCCGGCGTCGTCATGATCGACCCCGGCTCGGGAGCCGAAAACTACCCGGTATTCGCCGTCGCAGGCGGGCGCTCGCGAAACCAGTCCTTCACCTTGGACGGAGGCAGCATCGGCAACGCCGTCGGCCTCACGCGGCCTCAGCAGGTTGCCAGCCTGCCGCTCGACGCGCTCCAGGAATTCCGTATCGTCACCAACAACTACGCGGCGGAATACGGCCACTCGACCGGCGGAATCGTCTCGCTCACCACCCGATCCGGCACCAACAGCTACCACGGCAGCTTATTTGAATACCTCCGGAACGACGCCTTGGACGCCCGGAACTACTTCGCGCGCACCAAGCCCCCGCTACGGCTCAACCAATACGGCGGCGCGCTGGGTGGTCCCATTCAAAAGGACCGCACGCACTTCTTCGCAAGCTGGGAGCGCACCAGCCAGACCCAGAGCGACACCGTAACATCGACGGTCCCCACCGCTGCGGAGCGCACAGGCGACTTTTCCGCCGTCACAGCACGCATCTACGACCCATTCACGCTGGTCGCAGGGGCCAAGCAACCGTTCAGCGGCAACATCATTCCATCAAGCCGTCTCGACACCGTCGCCAAGGCCGCGGCCGCGTACTGGCCCATCCCGACAGGTTCGGGCTTTGCCAACAACTTCATCGCGAACAGCCTCACCAAGCTCAACCGCAACATCGTGGTCGGAAAGCTGGACCGCGCCTTCACCGACAACGACCGCGTTTCGGCCCGCTACTACATCAACGACGCGACCACGGCGGTGGGAGGCTCCTACGGCCTCCCGGTCTCCGATCCGCTGGCAACGAACACCGACGTCCGCATCCAGAGCGCCCTCGGCACGTGGAGCCATGCATTTGGCCCCACCTTGGTGAACAACTTCCAATTGAGTTACATGCAGCGCAAGTTCCTGCAAACCCGCGGGGGAGGCGGGGCCGACTACGCCGGCAAGCTGGGCCTCACAGGCGTGGACAAGGCGGCGTTTCCCACCTTCAACGTCACCGGCTATGGACTGCTCGGCAGCCAAGGCATCGCCAACAGTTCCATCGCGCGGCTCCAAACGCCAATTCGCGACACCCAAATCCAAGACACCTTGTCCAAGTTCGTCGGCAAACACGCTTTGAGGGCAGGTCTGGAGTACCGTTTCGGCTACAACAACGAGTCCAACAACCTGTCCAGTTCCGGCAATGTCGTGTTCAACCGCCAAATCACGGACTTGATAGGTCAGCCAAACAACTCGGGCGACGCCTTCGCCAGCTTCCTGCTCGGTACGGGAAATTCGGCCTCCTTGTCCAGGACCGACACCATACCATCGCGGGCCGCCTATTGGTCCTCCTACATCCAGGACGACTACCGCGTCCTGCACAATCTCACGTTGAACGTCGGACTCCGGTGGGAAGCGGAGATCCCCCGGAGCGTAGACGGAAACAAGCTGAACGGCTTCGATCCGACCGCCATCAACCCGGTCTCGCATACACCCGGCGTAGTCACCTTTGCCGGCCAAAACGGTGCGGGGACTCGATCCTTCAACGCAAACTACAAGAACTTCGGCCCCCGGTTCGGCTTCGCGTGGACCGGTCCGCAGGGCATCGTCGTCCGCGGCGGCAGCGGGATCTTCTACGGCCCCAGCGTCAGCACTTCGGTTACGACCAGCGCAACGCTCGGCTTCTCGGACAGCTTCAGCGTGGCGGCATCGCAGGCGGAGACAACCTACGCGCTGATCCTTGCGCAAGGCTTCCCCGCTTACACCCGTCCTTCGATAAACACTCCGGGATTCGGTGCCGTGGCACCCGGCCTGAAGGGCAACACCGCCGTTCAGTTCTTCGAGCCGCACCGCCCCACGCCCATCTCCTACCAATTCAACTTGGACCTGCAGAAGGAGGTCGTAAAGGACCTCTTGGTGGAAGTGGGCTACATCGGCAACATCAGCCACCACCTCACGGCCAACGACGTCACGATCAACCAAGTCCCGGACAACCTGCTTGGCCCTGGTGACCTGACCTCCAAGCGCCCGTTCCCCCAATTCAGCAACGTGACGTCCGTCAATCCGGCGATCGGGAATTCCACCTTCCACGGCGTCTTCTTCAAGACCGAACGGCGTTTCTCGAACGGACTCTCGTTCCTCGCCCACTACACGTTCTCGAAGTTCATTGACGACGTGGCGTCTGGCGACGAATTCGGCGATCCCGGCAGCTACCAGGACCAGTACAACAGGCGTCTGGACAAGGGCCTCAGCGGCAGCGACGTCCCGCACCGCCTGGTCTTCACCGGCCTTTACCACGTGCGCCACTTCCGCTCCAACCGCGTGTTGGATCTGGCTGCGGGTGGATGGGAGTTCGGCACCGAGGGCACGCTGCAGTCCGGCCAGAACTTCACGGTTTATGACGCGTCGAACAGCACCAACGCCTCTCCGGCGGGCACCACGCGTCCGAACTTGGTCGCAAACCCGTACCTGCCGTCCGGCAGCACGCTGCAGCACTACTTCAACACCGCTGCCTTCGTGCATCCGCCGAACTACATCTTCGGCAACTCGCCCCGGTCCGTGCTTCGGGCTCCGGCGGGAACCAACGTCGATTTCAGTGTTGCCAAGACGTTCGACATTCGCGAAGGCCTCAAGACTGAAATCCGCGGCGGATTCTTCAACGTCTTCAACTTCGCCAACTTCGACATGCCGGGCCATACGCTGGGCAACAACGACTTCGGCATCATCAGCGTCGCAAAGCCTGCCCGCACGACCCAGTTGGCGTTGAGAGTCATATTCTGATGTCATTCACGGCGGTCGACAGCCCTCTGTCGGCCGCCGGGCCTTCAACAGCTCGAACCGGTTCCTCCTGCTACTTCGAGTCCACCTTCACCGTCATGTACTCGACCGTCTGACCCTTCTTCAGCAGCGCTTGGTGCGGCGTCTTGGGGTTTACGTGAATCACATCCCCCGGATTTAGTTGCACGATTTCGCCGCCTTCGATGGACGTGCCGCGAATCTCGCCCGGCGCGGTCGTCTTTCCGCCCACCACCTTGCCGCCGATCTTCATCGTCGCCGACCCCGCCCGCACGATGATAATGTCGGCCTGGGTCTCGTGGAACTCCGCTTGGCCATCGGCATCGCGGCGGATCACCATGAACGAGTGGTTGCCCCAGTTGCCAAGCGTCTCGCTGGCGACCCCGTCCTTCATCTTCCCCTTGAGAGCGGTCACGTGGCCCGCCACATCGCCCGCGCCCATCCGGGTCGGGGCCGCCGGGCTTTGACCCAACATCAGGACGGCGCAGGGGAGGATAAGCAAAAATGCATTCAGGACGTTATTACGCATGCGGGCATTCTATCGCGGAGCAGTACGCGGACTGAAGGGAACTGGAGTGGCCCTCTTGACCGTGTCGCTCGTTGCCGTGATCCTCATGTTCCTCGCGCCGTTCTACCGGAAGTCCGTCCCTGGAGACGAGGGCGGACTGTCAACCATCTTCTTCTACATCGCCTTCGGGACCTTTCCGATAGGCATCGCCATCCTCCTGTTTTGCACCTGTCTGCGAATGCCGCGCGGGGTCCTTCGCACCGGCGTTGCCCTGCTCACCTGCCCGGCAGTCTGGGGCGCGGTCCGCGCATCTACGGGACCTGCGGGCCAATTCCCCGCCCTCGCTCTAGCACTGGCGGTTACACTCTTCGCCGCCTTCGCCCCGAATCCTGAACCGGTTCGATTATCTTAGAGTCATGGCGACCCCCGCGGCGCGGCCCCGACCCTGGGCAGTGTTCCGCAGCACGTTGACCCGCTTTGACTCGGGCAAAATCCAGCGCGAGATCGCGGCGCGCAATGCGGTCGGCTTCCTCGCAGCCGTTATCATCGCGTCCGCAATCTGGACGCCCGCATCCGGCGTTGTGGCAGGCACCGGTGCGCTCAACGTTTCCTTCTCGGATAGCCGCGACCCCTACCCGATCCGCGTCCGGCGCATGCTGGCATCCGCTCTCCTGTGCGCTCTGGCGGTATTCCTCGGCGGACTCACGGGCCACGACAACATCACAGCCGTCGCGGCCGCCACCATTTGGGCATTCGGTGCCGGCATGCTGGTCTGCCTGGGACCCATTGCCGGCGATCTGGGCGTCATCACACTGGTCACCCTTGTCGTCTTCGCCGCCCACCCCCTTACTCCGGCACAGGCGGCCAACTCGGCGCTCTTGGTTCTGGGCGGCGCATCGATCCAGATCGCGCTGTCCATCGCCCCGTGGCCGATCCACCGCTACGACCCCGAGCGGCGCATCATCTCGTCACTCTACGCAGCCTTGGCCGTGATCGCGCGTTCTCCCACTCCGCCCTCATTGCCGGCCGCAATGCTGCCACCTCCCGTCAGCAATCAGTTTTCCGACGCCCAGGACCTCCTGCTCTCTCTAACTGGCGACCACACCGAGGAAGCCGAACGCCACATATTCCTCCTCAACCAGGCCGAGCGAATCCGCCTCTCGCTGCTGAACTTGGGAAGGTCCTACCGCCGATTGGGCCGTGAGCCCAAGGGCCAGGCGGTAGCGGCAGGTTTGGAGCCCGTTTTTGCCGCCGCGGCCACCGTCTTAGAGAATGTTGCGCACTGCTCCCAGCAAGGTTTGGTGGCGGGCGGCGCCGATGCCTATACCGCCGCGGCACACGCGTTCCTGAACGCCCAATGGGGGGAAGGCTCGTCCTTCTACTCGGCCCTGATCCGCGACGCGAAATTCCAAGTCAACGCCCTGGGCGGACAACTGCGCTCCGCATCCGGTGCGGTGGTGCGCCGATCACAATCCAAACAGGTGTTCTCCCCGGCGCTGGCCGAAAACTGGAGCGCGCCGTGGCGAATGAAGTTCGCCGGACGATTGGCCAAACTGCAAGCCAACCTGTCATGGAATTCCACCGTCTTTCGGCACGCGCTGCGGCTGGCCGTGTGCCTGGGACTCGGCGACGCCATCGGCCGCGGCCTGAGCCTGCAGCGCACGTACTGGATTCCGATGACCATCGCGATCGTGCTCAAGCCGGATTTCACGGCCACCCTGAGCCGGAGCATCCTCCGCATCATCGGCACCTTTTCCGGTCTTCTCACCGCATCGCTGCTATTCCACTTCCTGCACGTGGACATCCGCACCGATGTTGCCCTGCTCGGTGTGTTCGTACTGTTGCTGCGGTTGGTGGGGCCTGCCAACTACGGAATCTTCGTGGCCGCCTTGAGCGCCGAGATTGTCGTTCTGCTCGCAACCACCGGTGTCGCCCCGATGGACGTCATCGTCCCACGCGCCATCAATTCCCTGATCGGAGGTCTGGTGGCAATGATTGCCTGGACCGTCTGGCCCACGTGGGAACGGACTCAGGCCGGAGCTTCCATGGCAGGCATGGTTGAGGCCTACCAAACATATTTTATTGCGGTGATGGATGCCTACGCGGGGGGCTCGAAGGAGGCCATCGACCCACTCCGGATCGAGGCCCGGCGCGCCCGGTCGAACGTCGAGGCGTCGTCGGACCGTATGTCGGCCGAGCCTGGCATACCCAACGCGATCCGCCGAAGCCTGAACGCGATCCTCGCCAACTCGCACAGTTTTGTCCACGCGGTCATGGCGCTTGAGGCTGGGCTCTACCAGACCCGCCCCGCACCTTCCAGGGCTGCGACCGTCCGCTTCCGGGAAAAGGTCGCCGCCACCCTGTCCTCGGTGGCCGTGGCGCTTCGCACCAACACCGCCCCCGTGGATTTGCCCGACCTGCGGGAAGCCCACGGGGAGATCATGGCGTCGCACGAGCCTTTGACCGACCGCTATACGTTGGTGAACATTGAAACCGACCGCATCGTGACCAGCCTCAATACCGTTGCCGAGCAGACGGCACGCTGGGCAAAGGCGTCGAAGCCGTCGCGGCAACTAAAATAGGTGCGAATGCGCCTGCTCCGTGTTTTTCCACTCGTTGCCGCTTTGTGCCTGCCCGTGTTCTGCCAGTCGCCGGCAGATCTGGAAGCCGTGGTCACAACCCCTCTCGGCACTTTCAGGTTTGAGTTCGCGGCCGACAAGGCCCCGAAGCACGTCGAGGAGTTCATCAAGCGCGCCCGGGCCGGGTACTACGACGGCAGCGCGTTCCACCGCGTCGTCGCCAACGGCATCATCCAGGGCGGCGACCCGTTGCTAAAGGATCCAAAAACGCCCCGGAACCTCTGGGGTACCGGCGGGCTGAACCTTCTGAAAAACGAATTCAGTGACCTCAAGCACGAGCGCGGGACTGTCTCGACGGTGCGCATCCCGGGCAAGGACAATAGCGACGGGTCCCAGTTTTTCGTCTGCGTTTTTCCGCAACCGCCGCTGGACGGCCAGTTTTCGTCGTTCGGCCACGTCACTGAAGGCATGGATGTCGTCGAGAAGATCTCGCGGGTCCCCGCTGGCGGCGACGGGTTCACCAATGAGCTCGTGCGCATCGAAAAGGTCGCCATCGAGAAGAAGAAGGTGGAGCCGTTCCTCAACGAGACGGTCGAGCAACTGCGGCGTACGGTCACGGTAAGGACCAATCTCGGCACGATCCAGATCAAGATGGAACCCGACTGGGCCCCGAACCACGTCCGCAACTTTCTAAAGCTGACGGAAACGGGTTGGTACAACGGCACGGCTTTCCACCGGCTGGTGAGGGGCTTCGTGGCGCAGGGGGGAATGGGCGACCAGCGGGCGTCGGGCCCGAGCCATCCGGCAGACCGCTGGGTCCGCAATGTGAAGGGCGAATTCCGCGACGACGTCAAACACACACGCGGCATCGTTTCCATGGCGCGGGCCGAGGACCCGGACTCCGCAAACACGTCCTTTTTCCTGATGCTGGGAGACGCGCCCCACTTGGACGCGAAGTATTCGGCGTTCGGGCGGATCGTGTCCGGAATGGAGGTGCTGGACGCGTTCGAGAAGGAGGAAGTGGACGGGGAGACGCCAAAAAGGCGGCTGGAAGTGATTGCAGCGACTATCGATCCAATGTGACGTGCCCTATTCGGGAAGGACGATTTCCCGAAGCGGCACGCCTTCGGAGGTGGTCACCATAAGCCGGTTGCCATTGCGGGCCGCCTCCAACGCGATCTTCACCAGACCGACCCCGAGCCGCACAATGTCAGTCATAGAGCGGTGCGTGGTTTCAGCGAGGTTGGTCAGATCGGCGTGAGCCCGTTCGGACAGGATGAAGTTGACCCGTTTGGTGCCGATGAGTGCGGGAGCTGCGGCTGCGGACATTACGTTCTGCCTCTGACACAACTATACTACAGATAGCATACGTAGTCAATACGTATTTTTACCGCTCCCGTCGTGCAGGGACTTCGCGAAAGCCAGAATAGCGTCGTCACGTTTGGGCCGATCCGAGATGCTGGCGATCAGGTCCCGAGCCTTCTCGTGGCGCGCAATGCGTTCCAACTGCACATTGGCGGATTGGCTGAGCTTGGAACCCCAGTTGAACAGTGTTCCGAATACGCCGCCGGAGGCTAAGAGTCCAACCGGCGTCGAAGCTCCGTGCTGTCGGTCAAAGATCGCCAGGAGCAGACCGACCACCACCTGCATGATCCCAAAGACCGCGAACGCGACACAGATATTGAAGGCCCACTTGGCCTGTCTCCGCTGTCCTTCGTAGATTTTCGATTGCTGGCTCGGCGGCCTCAGGAACGTCTGGGGATCAACCGGATCCTCCCAGATCAGCACTTCCGGCTGGTTCACTCATTCCAGTGTAGGGGATGGGAGCATCGGCACACGTGCAAGCCCTGGTTGCCTTCGCTGCAAGGTTCGGCTACCATTCAGGTGTGAAGGCAACAGTGGACCTACCGGAAGCGCATTTGGCAGACATCCAAAGAGTGACCAAACACCGGGTTCCCTACTCGTTCCAGCTGGCGCACACAATCGTCCGGGGTGAGGCCTCGCACGAGATGACGTTCGGCGAGATGCTCCACGCTTCCTACCCAACTGGATGGCCAACAATGTCGCACGAGGCCGTCAGTTGATTGGTGCCACTGGCCCCAGGCTTTCGGCAACTCGGGAAAGACTCTCTGAATGTGCGATGAAAACACTTGCCCTCCTCGTAGGACCTACCATGACTGCTGAGCGAGCTGCTGAGTTGCTCCGTACCCAGTTAGCGAAGTGGAAGATTTGAAACCCTTGTCCTACGATGATCCAGCCATTGTCTGGCGTCAACTACTTTTCCCGGCTAGCGACAACTATTTCTCCCGACCGACGACAACTACACTCTTTACGAATCGGCCCAACCGGGCTACACTCGGGATGGCCGGAGCAGAGGATAGGGCTCTGCAGGGATGCAACCTGAGCGCTGGCTCCGGGGCCAGACCAGGGC